>NZBZ01000021.1 GCA_002686365.1 bacterium | reverse complement strand
GGAGAAAACATCTTATATTCCGCCAGAACAATCAACAACAAAGACACAATGGACGTTCTGGGAGTAAGCGAATCCGAGCTCACCTATCAGGCAATATCTTCTGACAAATTATACGAATGCAAATTCATACAAAACTCCGAAGCCTGTAACAATTCCACGCTATTATTTAACTGCAAGGGGTGCTCCTACTGCTTTGGCTGTGTAGGGCTCCGCAATAAGCAATACCACATCTTTAACAAGCCATATTCAAAAGAAAACTACACAAAAAAACTTGAAGAGCTAGGCATTGGAAGCTACAAAAACCTCGAGCAGGCAAAAAAAGAATTCGAAAAAACAAAACTCCAGTTCCCGCACAAGTTTGCAAGAATGTCTAACTCCCAAGACTCAACAGAAGACAACTTATTCTATGTTAATAACTCCAAATTCTGCTTTGACGTAAAAAAAGAAACCGAAGACAGCAAATTTATTGTAAACGGCGTAGGTCCTATAAAAGACCTATATGATGGATATGGAGTAGGAGCAACCGCAGAACTGCTCTATGAAGTTACTGACTCCGGAGACCAGGGAACAAAAAACCTTTTTGCCGTATTTACTTGGGGAAGCACAAACACTACATATACCTATGGATGTCACGGCTCAAAAAACTGCTTTGGCTGCGTTTCCATTCGGAGCAAAGAATACTGCATCCTAAATAAGCAGTACTCCAAAGAAGAATATGAAGAACTTGTTCCAAAAATCATCACGCACATGAACAAAATGCCATACAAAGGAAATAACAAAAAAGAATATAAGTATGGAGAATTCTTTCCAATCGAAATCTCACCATTTGCCTATAACGAAACCGTAGCCCAAGAGTACGAACCTTTGACAAAAAATGAAGCAGAAAAGAAAGGATACACCTGGAAAGAAGAAGAAAAGAAAAACTACGGCATCACAAAACATACCAAAGACCTCCCAGACAACATAAACGAAATAAAAGAAGACATCCTCGGCGAAGTTATCGAATGCGAACACAAAGGTGAGTGTAAAGAAAAATGCACAACCGCCTTCAAGATAACAAAGGAAGAACTTCAACTGTACAAAAAACTAGGAATCCCTCTTCCGCGCCTCTGTTCAAACTGCAGACACTTTGCCCGAGTACGCCTTGTAGGCCTTCCAAAACTTCACCATCGTAAATGCCATTGCGCAGGCGAATCATCAGAAAACAACGTATACAAAAACACCACCAACCATTCTCACCACGACAAAGAACACTGTCCGAATGAATTTGAAACAACATACGCCCCAGATAGGCCGGAAACCATCTATTGCGAGGCTTGCTACCAACAAGAGGTTAATTAAATGAAAGCAAGCCGAAGTACTGAGCGAATCGAAGTGCGAGCAGTACTACAACAATGAGGTAGCCTAGAGACACAACTAAAATATGACTAATACTCCAAACTTCGACAAAGCTCTCAATAAAATCCTAAAAGACCTAAGGCCCCTAGAAAAAATCTGCAAAGAATGTAAAGAAAAATTTCGCATAGAGCAGGGAGATATTGATTTCTATAAAATGGTCAGAGTCCCGCCTCCAACTCACTGCCCACTCTGCAGATTAAAACGCCGCCTTAGCCACCACATCAGAATGCCAAGATTTTTCAAAAAAGAGTCTGCAATGAAAGACAAGAAAAAAATCCTGACAATCTTCCCGCCTGAAACAAAACACAAAATATACGACTTTCACTACTGGCATGGAGACAACTGGGATGCAATAGAATACGCGCGAGAATACGATGAATCAAAACCATTTTTCGAAGAATTTAAAAACCTCTTCTTCAGCATACCCCACCTACCAATGGAACGGGACCCAAAAGGAACAAATACCGACTACAGCCTAGGAGGACTAAAAACATCAAGCGTCTATTTTAGCGGGGGAGCAGTTGAGTCAGAAGATCTTACCTACTGCTACGAAATACGATACTCCCGCAATCTCATTGACTGCCACAATACAAGAGATTCCGAACTATGCTACGAATCAATTGGTTCAGACCACTGCAGTAAGTGCCAACACATAACAGAATGCTCAAACTGTCTCGAATCATTATTTCTATTCGACTGTAAAAACTGTCAAAACTGCTTCCTATCTGCCAATCTTAGAAATAAATCTTACATTTTTGAAAATAAACAGCTCTCAAAAAAAGAATACGAAAAAAAGATAAAAAATATAGGTCTCGGGAAAAGATCTATTCGTAACGAGTACATACAAAAATTCCAAAAACTTATACAAGAATCAACTCATCGGGCGACAAAAAATATCAATGTGGAAAACTGTGTTGGAGACTATCTCACAAACTGCAAAAACTGTTACTTTACATTTCGTTCAGAAAACTCTGAAAACGCGCGCTTTTCTACAATATTTGCAAGAGCAAAAAATGTAATGGACGTAGTAGGCACCATCAGCGAATACACTTACGAAATAACATCAGGAACAGCGCACAATACAAAATTCTGTCTTCAGGTGAGAGAAGGAACATTTCTAGAGTACTGCATAGAATGCTACAACTGTCACAACTGCTTTGGATGTATAGGACTAAAAAACAAACAATTTCATATTTTCAACAAACCATATGAGGAAAGCGAATACTATAAAAAAGTAGACAGCATAAAAACAAAAATGCTCGAAAGGGAAGAGTACGGAGAATTCTTTCCAACAAAACTCGGACTCATGCCACACCAGGGCAGCAGCTCCCAACTCTACTTCCCAATAACCAAAAAAGAAGCGATGGAAAAAGAAATTCCATGGTATGAAGAGCCCGAATCTGAAATCCCGGAAAAAATGCAGCAGCTCCAAGCGCCAAATGAAATTCCAGAAAACATACAAGACATAGACAACTCCATATTAGAAAAAGCAATAATCTGTGAAATAACAAAGAAACCATTCCGAATCACAAAAAACGAACTTGCCTTCTACCGCAAAATGAACATTCCAATACCAACCATTCATCCATTCAAACGAATACTAAAAAGAGCAGCGCAAGACCACAATCTCTGGCTATTCCCATTTGCCTGCCCAAAATGCAGTAAAAAAACATGGAGCGTCTATCCGCCAGAGAAACAGAAAAAGTTGAACATACTATGCGAGGCTTGCTACCTTAAAGAAATTAATTAATATGAAAGCAAGCCGAAGTCCTGAGCGAATCGAAGGGCGAGGAGTGCTACCTTAAAGAGATAAACTAACATGCAAACCGAAACCAAAACCTGTCAAAACTGCAAAGCTGACTTTGTAATAGAGTCAGATGACTTTGCGTTCTATGAAAAAGTACAGGTTCCGCCCCCAACCTTCTGTCCAGACTGCAGATACCAACGCCGCCTCATGTTTCGCAATGAACGCGCCCTTTACAAACGCAAATGCGATCTATGCGAAAAAGACATGGTAAGCTCCTTCTCTCCAGACAAGCCCTATACAGTCTACTGCAATCCATGCTGGTATTCTGACAAGTGGGACCAGCTGGAATTTGGACAGGACTATGACCCAAACAAAAAATTCTTTGACCAGCTAAAAGAACTGACACTCAAAACGCCATTCATGTCACTTATTGTAGACACCCCAAACCTTGTAAACAGCGAATACCTAACTCACGCTGGCAGCTGCAAAAACTGCTATCTAATATGTAATGCTGACTTCTGTGAAAACGTCCTATACTCCGAAATGGTGATAACTGTAAAAGACTCTATGGATGTCATAATGTGCGGAGAATCCCAGCTCTGCTATCAAATTGTAAACACTGGAAAAAGCTCCCGCGTCTTCTTTTCTGAAGACTGCCAAGGGTGCCAAGACGTCTACTTCTCAAAAGACCTCATAGGGTGCGACAACTGCTTTGGCTGCTCAAATCTACGCAAGCAGAAGTACCACATATGGAATGAACCATACACAAAAGAGGAGTACGAGGAAAAGATAAAAGAATTCAAGCTCGACTCCTACAAATCAATCGAAGAATTAAAAAAGAAAGCCAGAGAGCACTGGCTGAAATACCCAAACAAGTTCATGCATGGACGACAAAATAAAAATTCTTCAGGGGAATATGTTTTCTTTTCAAAAAATTCCAAGAACACATATAGATCAAGATACGCTGAAGACACAAGATACTGCCAAATGCTTACCATTCCATCAACAAAAGACTCTTACGACTTAACAGAGTGGGGAAATGGCGCAGAACTCATCTATGACACAATTACATCAGGAGAAGGAACAAGCAATATCAAATTCTGCTTTGCCGCGTGGAACGTCGCGCAAAACGTTGAATACTCCATGCATATAATCACCTCAAAAAATATATTTGGGTGCACAAGCCTCCGAAACAAGGAGTTCTGCATCCTAAACAAGAAGTATTCGGAAGAAGAATACAAAAAACTCCGAGAGCAGATTATAAAAGACATGAATGAAAGCCCCTACACTGACTCAAAAGGACGAGTATGGAAGTATGGAGAATTCCTCCCATATGACATCTCAACTTTCAAGTACAACGAATCCACTGCCAAGCAGTACTTCCCAATGACAAAAGAAGAGGCCCTTGAAAAGGGTTGGCAGTGGCATGACCAAGAGCCGAGTAAACACAAGCCAACAATAAAAGCAAAAGATATTCCAGACAGCATAAAATACGTAAGCGATAACATGTTAAAAGAGATAATTGAGTGTGAGGAATGTAATAAAGCATTCAAAATAATCAAGCCAGAGCTGGAACTCCTACGAAGGTTCGGCTTCCCGCTCCCACGCAAGTGCCCTGACTGCAGGCATGACGAACGAATGACGCGCGTAAATAAACAGAAGCTGCACAAACGCAAATGCCAATGCGCGGGCGAGAAATCCGACAACAACGTGTACCAAAACACTACATCTCACATAGACCACGAAAAAGAGCACTGTCCAAACGAGTTTGAGACTGCATACTCGCCAGATAGAGAAGAGATAGTGTATTGTGAGAAATGCTACCAAGGGGAGGTATCATAAAAAACCATGCCAAACTGCCAAAACTGTAAACAAAACTTCGAAATCACAGAAGATGACAAGGCCTTCTACCAAAAACTAGAGGTCCCAGAACCAACCTGGTGCCCAGAGTGCCGAATGATCCGACGCCTCCTCTTTCGAAACGAACGAACATGGCACCGAAGGACATGCGACGCCACAGGAGGATCTATGCTTTCCATGTTTCGCGAGGACTCGCCGTTTACCGTCTACAACAACGAATACTGGAAAAGCGATAAATGGGACCCGCTCGAATACGGAAAAGAATATGACTTCTCAAAATCCTTCTTCGAGCAGTTTAAAAAACTCTTCCAAAAAACTCCCCATCCGAACCTTATTCAAAAAAATCTCATAAATAGCGAATACGCAAACTATACGCTAAATACAAAAAACTGCTATTTCGTAGCGAGCACGGACACCGCCGAAGACTGCATGTACTCATTCGGGGCCGTACTGGGCGCAAGAGAATGCCTCGATGTCCATCAGTCCCATAAAGTCGAGTTGTGCTACGAAATCCTTGACTGCACAAACTCATCAAAACTCCGATTTTCCGAAGCTTGCACAAACTGCACCGACTCATGGTTACTCTATGACTGCATAAACTGCTCAGACTGCGTTGGATGTGTTGGCCTGCGGAACAAAAGCCACTACATCTTCAACGAAAAACTTTCAAAAGAAGAATACAAAAAACGCCTTTCAAAACTCCGACTCGGAACATTCTCAGGAGTACAAAATGCTCAACAAACGTTTAAAAAGCTGAAAACAAAAACTCCCCGCAAATTCGCCGCAATCCTAAAATCAGAAAATGTGCTGGGCGACGACATTACCAACAGTCGAAATCTATACTGGTGCTTCAATGCACGAAATGATATAGAAAACTGTAGATACGGATTCCGTCTCCACCAAGGAGTAAAAGACGGTGCGGACGCTTTCATAGTATGGAACGGCGCAGAATTATTCTACGAAGCAGTAAGCGTAACGGCGCAAAACGTGAAGTACTCGGCGTTCATATGGGGAGGGTTCGACGTACAATATTCCTACAACTGTTTTGACTCGAATCATATTTTCGGTTGCGTTGGCTTGCGAAGCAAAGAATACTGTATATTCAACAAGCAGTATTCCAAAGAAGAGTACGAGGAACTTGTTCCAAAAATCATCAAACAGATGAAAGAAAAAACATACACGGACAAAAAAGGAAGGGTATATTCGTACGGAGAATTTTTCCCAACAGACCTTTCTCCGTTCGCCTACAACGAAACCCTTGCGCAGGATTACTATCCGAAAACAAAAGAAGCAGCAAAATCATTCGGATGCGCATGGCAAGAACCCGAAACAAAAAAGTACACCATCACACTGCCCATTGATTCCATTACAGATGACATAGAGGACGCCAAAGATTCCATCACGGAACAAATTATAGGATGCGCACACGGCGGGACATGCACCGAACCGTGCGCCACCGCCTTCAAAATTCTCCCACAAGAGCTTACTTTCTATCGTCGCCTCGGAGTACCACTCCCGCGACTCTGCCCGCAGTGCCGCCACATGGAACGAGTCCGCCTTAAAAACCCGATAAATCTCTGGCACCGCAAATGTCAATGTGCTGGAGAAAAATCCGAAAACGAAGTATACCAAAATACATCTACTCACTCGCACCACGGCGTAGACCACTGCCCAAAGGAATTCGAAACTGCATATTCTCCGGACAGGAAAGAAATAATATACTGTGAGAAATGTTACCAAGCTGAAACATCATAAAAACCATGCCCAACTGCCAAAACTGTAAAAAAGATTTCGAAATCGACTCTGACGACCAAAACTTCTACAAGAAGGTAGGTGTGCCGCATCCAACCTTTTGCTACCTATGCCGCGCACAACGCAGGATGGCGTTTAGAGACGACCGCCCACTCCACAAACGAAAAAGCGACCTCTCCAAAAAAACCATCTTCTCAACATTTCCTGAAAGCGTGCCGTTTCCTGTATATACACTAAAAGAATGGCTCTCCGATGACTGGGATGCAAAAGATTATGCACAAGACTATGATTGGAATCGCCCATTCTTTGAACAGTTCCTAGAACTCTCAAACAAAACTCCAAAGCCGGCAAAATCCGCATTTCTCTTAGAGAACAGTGACTACTGCAACAATGCATCAGAGACAAAAAACTGCTACCTATTATTCAACACATCATACTCAGAAGATTGCGCGTATGGGAATGGAATAGTTAGATACAAAACATCATTTGATAACTCCCACATAGAAGACTGCGAGCTTGCATACGAAACAATAAACTCAGCAGAATCAAGCAGGGTATTCTTTTCTGAATATGCTGTTCAGTCAACAGACATTTATTTCTCCAAAAACGTATGGGGATGCACAAACTGCTTTGGATGCACAAATCTACGAAAAAAACACTACTACATATTTAACAAGCCATATGAAAAAAAAAGAGTATGAAGAAAAGATACAGGAACTCCTAAACGGCTCGCATAAAAACATACAGGAGATCAAAGAAAAAACAGAAAAACTTCATCTCCAATTTCCAAACAAATATAGGTCTGACGGAACAAAATCAGTAAATGTGAGCGGAGAATACATATACAATTCAAAAAACGTAAAAGATTCTTACTGGAATGTCGGAGGAGAAGATCTCCGCTACTGCCAATACCTTGCCTTCGGACCCCAAAAAGATTCTTACGACGTAACCATATATGGAGACAATTTAACGCTCTGCTATGAGGGCATAGTATTAGGAGGACAAACATATAACTGCAAATTCTGCATACAAACATACATAAACTGCCAAAACCTTGAATACGCTGAATACTGCAAATCCTCATCAGACTGCTTTGGCTGTGTCTCATTAAGAAATGACCAGTACTGCATCCTAAACAAACAGTACTCGAAGGAAGAATATAAAGAACTTGTTCAAAAAATAAAACGACACATGGACAAAATGCCCTTTAAAGACAAGGGGGGAGAGTTTATAAGTATGGAGAATTCTTTCCAGCAGAATTCTCTATATTTGGATATAACGAAACCATAAATCAGGAACACTTCCCATTGAAAAAAGAAGAAGCGCTTGCCCAAGGATTTAATTGGAAAGACACAAAAAAACCACAGCACCCAGCAACAATCCAAGCCGAAAACATTCCGGACAATATAAAAGACGTAGATGAAAGCATCCTAAAAGAAATACTCGAGTGCGAACACAAACAAAACTGCAGCCACGAGTGCGCCGGAGCCTTCAAAATCATTCCACAAGAACTACAATTCCTAAAACGATTCAATTTGCCCATCCCACACCTCTGCGTCTCCTGCAGACATTACGAACGCATAAAAAAACGCAATACTATGAAACTCTACGACCGTGCCTGCACGTGTGCAGGAGAAAAAGACGATTCAAATATCTACAAAAACATTGCAAACCACATGCATCACAGCAAAGAACACTGTGAAAACAAATTCCAAACAGCATTTGCCCCAGACCGCAAGGAAATCATCTATTGCGAGGCTTGCTACCAAGCCGAGGTGGTATAAAAATAAAAACGTGATAAAATACACTTATGATAAAAGCAATACTATTTGACGCTGACGGTATGGTCTTAAAAGGTCCCCGTTTTAGCGAAGTGCTCGAAAAACAGTACAATATAGCGCGCGACAAGACAGAGCCCTTTTTTTCAAGTGAGTTCCAAATGGCGCAAATCGGCCGCGCAAACCTCAAAGAAGTCCTAATCCCATACATTGGCAGATGGGGATGGAACGGATCAGTAGACGACCTTATCAAAATATGGTTCGAGGGCGCAAAGCCGGATGAACAGATGATACAAAAAATCCGAGAACTTAGACAAAAAGGAATCAAATGCTGTCTTGCCACAAACCAGGAAAAACTCCGCACAGAATACATCACAAATCAGATGGGACTCGGAAAAGAGTTCGACAAAATCTTCTCATCCGCTCACGTTGGACACAAAAAACCTCTTGTAGAATTTTTTGAATACATCACAGAACATCTTGAGGGAATCAAAAAAGAAGAAATATTATTCTGGGACGATAAAGGGACCAACATCGATGCAGCACACACCTTCGGCTTCCAAGCAGAAGAATTCAAGGGCTTTGACGACTTCTCCAAAAAACTCGATGAGTACATCGCGAAATAACGAAAGCATACTCGTCACAGGCTACGAAAACCCCGACATTGATGTCACTGCATGCGCATATGCGTATGCGGAATTTTTACAAAAGAACGGAAGAGATGCGATTGCCGGCCTATTTGGTAAACCACACGAAGAAGCAGGGTTCGTATTAAAAACATTCAACATCTCAGCACCAAAAAACGCTGAAGAGATTTTAAAAAACTGCGAAAAAGTAGTTCTCGTTGACACAAGTGATCCAGATGATGCCCCTAACATCAACCCGCAAAACGTAATCGAAGTAATTGACCATAGAAGAGAGAACAAGGCGAGCAACTTCTCAAACGCAAAAGTCCAAATAGAACTTGTTGGCTCCTGCGCAACCTTAATTGCAGAGAAGTTCCAAAAGCAAAACATTAAAATCACAAAAGAGTCAGCTGCCCTCCTATACTCCGCAATAATCTCAAACACCATAAACTTCAAAGCAAAAGTCACTACAGAACGCGACAAAATCATATCAGAATGGCTAAAAACAAAGTTTGACCTCCCAGAAAACTACGCACACGAGATGTTCGCGTACAAATCAACACTTACAGAATCCTTAAAAGATACGCTTATCGCTGACTTTAAATCATTTACATTTGGCGAAAAACAACTAAGCATTGCACAGATTGAAAAAGGATTCAATACATTTCTTGCCCCGGAAAAATCCACAGCAGATTTACTCACAAACACACTTGGAGTACAATTTAAAGATAAGATTGCAAGAAAAGAGAAAATAATAATGCGTAAAGAAATCATTCCTCTTTTAAAAGAAATCTTAGAAAAATAATCATTCGTGTAATTAGTGCACAATTCGTGCCATTAGTGATTCAATGTTTGAAGTAGAAAAAAAATTCATCCTAAAAAAAGGAGACGGGGAAAAACTCGTAAAAGGAGCGCAATCTCTTGGTGAATTTGCATTTTCAGACACCTATTATGACAAAGGAAGCTACCCTCTTGCGAAAAAAGATATCTGGCTGCGATCAAGAGACGATAAGTGGCAGCTAAAAATTGGAGAAGAAGACAGTGGATGCGAAAAAGACGACTATGTAGACCACTATGAAGAAATAAAAACAGAAAGCGGAATAAGAAAAATTCTGGGAGTTGAACACTATGCATCTCTTGCAGAAGACCTTGAAGGAGAAGGATACAAATCAATTGCCACATTCACAACAAAACGAAAAAAGTTTAAAAGCGGAAAATTCAACATTGACATTGATGAGGCGAGCTTTGGATACAATATAGTAGAAATAGAACGCATCGTAGATGATAGAAAAGATGCTACGAAGGCAGCAAAAGAAGTCATAGAATTCGCAAAAAAACGAGGATTAAAAGTAGGAGACGTCCATGGAAAAATAGTTGAGTATATCAAAGCCCACGACCCCCAAAACTACAAATCAATCATTGAAACATGGAAAAAAACAAGAGGCTAATAAAAAAATCTCACTACAAATAAAATCCGCCATAAGGCGGATTTTTATTAAGCAACACAAAAAGATTGACCAATATCATAAACACGCTATCATAAAAGCAAGGTCTAAAAAGGCGAAAGGTTCAAAGTACTGTGTTCACACTTAATACATCGAAGACCATCATTGGTCTTCTCGCAGTATCGCTAATCTTCAGCGGTATTTTTGTTGCAATAAAGGTCATCCAAGCAGCCCACGTAACAGACGCGGACGGAATCACTCCTGAGGTAACGGCAGGGAATACAGAAAATGAATACACAGTCACGCTCACAAATAATGCAAGCTCCACAGACAGCATTGCGGAAATTGATATTGCAATCCCAGACGGATTCACGTTCAGCGGCGTAGAAACAATTACATGCCCACTATCTTGGGGAAAAGCATCTCCGCCCGAAAGCAATGAAATCCAATGCATAAAAGGAGTTCAACACGACCATCTTGCTCCCGGAGAAAGCGCAAGTGTTACATTTTCAGCAACATCACCTGATGCGCTCGAAGAAGACACTGACTATCACTGGGACACGACTACATGGGACGAGCAGAGCTATAACATAACAACATCATTAGAATCAGTTGTTGATGTCACGGCCCCGCTTACAACTGACAATGCAACAAGTACGTGGACCAACGAAGACGTAACTATCACTCTCACTCCAATAGATAATTTTGTAGAACACGTAGACGGTTCTGGAATTGCCAATACTTTTTACACCTCAGATGGAAATGACCCGACAGAATCATCATCAGAAGGAACAAGTATCTCTCTTACAAACACCGGAACCTACACCATTAAATACTTCTCCATAGATAACGTTGGAAACACTGAAGATGTAAAAACAGCAGAAAACCAGGTAAGAATTGACAAGATAGCGCCAACAATATCCACAACCTCAATCACACTGCCTGAAGGACAAAATGCTGTAAAAGAAGGAGACACTATCGAGATCTCCGCAGAAGTAACTGATACTCCATCCGGAGTAGAAACCGTAACAATTGATCTCACTCCGCTTGAGGGAGACGCGGAATATTCTCTAAATCTCACAGGATCAAGCACTTATTCAAATACATTCACTATTGCCACAAGTACGAACATAGAAAATGGAACAAAAACACTTGTTATAACCGCAACCGATATTGCGACAAACTCTACACAAGACACTTCTGTCTCAACACTCTTTGACAATGAAGACCCAACTGCAAGCCCTACATTAGATGAACCAAACGAGCAGACTGCAGTAAAAAATCTGGATGACATTACAATCGGAGGAACAATAGATGGAACCGGATCCACGCCAACACTCACAGCATCAACATTTAGAGTATACGACGCAAGCAGTACAGAAATCGGAGAAGGAACTGACACAACAGAACTTGTAACCCAAGATGGAACAAACATCTCCGGCACAATAAATATAGGCACGCTTGAAACAAACGCAGTTACAGTCCGTCTCGAATTAGAGCTCCTTGATGAGGCAGGGAATACTGCAATAATTCTTTCTGATTCTGTGACTGTGGATAACACCACACCGCAAATCTCAAGCATCACACTCACACCGCCAAACAGCCAGACAAATGTAAAAGATGGAGATACAGTAACCATCACAGTAGAAACTGACTCAAACACAGAAAACACTGGAATAGGAGATGCCTCTGACTTTGGGACAGAAGATGACACCACGCTAAGCCCGAAAGATGGGTCAGAAACAGCCCTAGAGGGCACCTTTGTAGTTGCATCAGGCGGAGCAAACACAGAAGGGCAGGTACTAGTATACGTAGAACGCCCTGCAAATGCCTCGTCAACAATAGATGTCTCAAATGAGCTAACCATAGACAACACCCCGCCAACCTTCTCGAACGTAACATCAACTCCAGCTGAAACTAAAGCAGGAGAAATCTCAATCACCTTCACATCCGACGAACTCCTTATCGCAAATCCAATTGTACAAGTGGGAACAAACGACGCAACATTTACAACCTCCAGCGACCTAAACTACACCTACACATATGCGGTAACTGAAAACGACGCGCAGGGCACGAACACAATCACAATCACAGGAAACGACCTTGCAAATAATGAAACCGAAAATACTGACGGAAACGTCCTTATTGATACTGTAGGTCCTACAATAGACTCTCTAGACCTCGGCACAGCGATCTACATAGAAGACTTCTACACACTTACTGCGACATTTACAGAAGACATTGATGAAAATACAGTGCCGGAAATCTCAATCACATACTCAAGCTCAACTGGAGTCTGCGACAATATAGAGGCAGAAGAAATGGACTTTGAAGATTCCAATACATACTCCTATGAGCTCGAAGTATATGATGACTGCGACGCAGCAACTGGAACAATCACAATATCTACAGCTCAAGACGAACTTGGGAATATTATGAGCCCTGACTCATCCGGAACATTTACAGTAGATACTGTTGCCCCTGAAATGCTAGAAGCAGTAACAGCAGATACAGATGAAAACGGACAAATAGACCAGGTCACAATAACATTTAACGAAGACCTGGCCGATGAAAGTATAGATATTGAAAACTTTGATGTAGACGGATACGACGCAACAAGCACAACAGAAACAGCCGGAGTACTCACAATAATTATTATTGAAGACAACGAAGGGGCTAATACAGACGAAGAACTAGACTTATACATATATAACGTTGAAGACCTTGCAGGAAACGAAATAGATGATGACTTCATCACAGCAGACGATAACGCAGGACCAGTACTTATGGAAGCAGAAACAACATCTGCGACTACAATAACAGCAATTTTCAGCGAAGACCTTGACGAAGAAACAATAGACGCCTCTGACTTTACTGTAGAAGACAACACTGTAACAAACGCAGAAGAAACAGATGATGGAGAAGTAACACTCACCCTCGGAACCTCAATAAACGCGGATGCCACACCAGATGTAACTATTACAGCCGGAGTATTAGAAGACATAAATGGAAATCCAAATGTTGAGCGTACTGTAAATCCAGCAGATGCTACGCCTCCGGGAATCTCTGGAGTTACCCCAACTCCAAACACAACAGGCCTTGATCCAAATAACCCCGGCATCACAGTAACATTCGATGAAGACGTAACTATATCCGAAGAAAACGTTGACCTCGAATCAGAATGGGACGAGCAGGATGTAACTGTCTCATATGATAGTGAGACAAGAACCGCAACCATCACACCAGGCGACACACTAGATGGCGACTCAACATATACAGTATATCTATATAACATCGTAGACGACTCTGAAAATGAAATTGACGAGTATGATTGGGACTTCACCACAGCAGTAACATACTCAATAGATCTAACTCAGGGCTGGAATCTTATCTCCATTCCAATCGTACCCCAAAGCTCAGACGTAGGGGATGTCTTAGGAGAGCTCAACTCATCCTCAACAATTAGTTCCGTCTACACCTATGACAAAGGAACAAATACGTGGTCTGTCTACCGCCCAGGAAGCCCTGAAACAAGCAATCTTGACGAACTAACTGCTGGGTATGCATACTGGATCAACTACTCATCTGAGGACGAAGGAACAATTGAAGGGTATGGAAATACATTCCAGGGCGGGGAAATAACACCTCCAGAAAGAACTCTCTACGAAGGATGGAACATGCTCGGGTACTACCAAATCGAAGGCACAACATCAGAACCAGCAAACTTTGCCCTCGCAACACTCCTTACAGACACATGGGATGAAACGAGCGCATACTGGAGCTCAATACGATCATACGATAATGAATCAAAAACATTCGATACAGTAGACTTCGAAGACGACATTGATCCAGGAGCAGGATACTGGATCTTCCTAAAATCATTCTCACCATCAATTGACTATGCCTACGGTCCGGGTAACGGCAGTGACGACGAATAGAAAATATGAATCCCTCACATAAAACACAATGGAGACCAAACGCGTATCGTCTAAAGCGTTATAATACCGCACGCACAGTTTTTAAGTGCGTAGGGTTTATGTGAGGGATGAAGAAGTCATATATCATACCACTCATCGTGGGACTAATCTTTGCCATCCCGAGCATAACCTCTGCCGCACCCGGCATCCCGCACCAGTTCTACGGCACAATCACCTTCACAAATGGTGATGCTCCTGACGGATTCACAGTTAAAGCAAATATAGACGGAGAAGAAATAGGCTCCGGAACAACATCAGACGGCACATACGGATATAATCCAAATATATTCTTTGCAACTGACCCTGACGGAACAAACGCTGACGAAACAATCGAATTCTCCGTAGGAGGGATTGAGGCTGAAGAAGGTGAAGTCTTCGAAAACGGAGGCTGGACAGAACTAAACCTTACAATCCACGGAACATTTGGAACTCTCTCTGAATCAGACGAAGATGAAGGAATCACAAGCTCAAGCATCGCAGTTTCTGAAGATCAATCCGCCATCATCGAACTTGGAGAAAACATCGACATTACAATATCCGCAACATCCACAACAAGCGCAACCATTACAGAAGTCTCAAAACTTACAGACAACCAAAGCCCTCCTGCCGGAACAATCAAATTAGCAGGATACGAAATAAACATCACAGGCACTGACATTACAATTTCTGTAGCCATGACCCATAACGACACAGGCATCGAAGAAGGAACAATAAAACCATATATGTACAACGGTTCCTCCTGGGTTGAAATCTCACCATTTACAATCAACACAAACACAAACACCGTAACATTCGAAATAAACTCTGCTGAAACTCCATATGCCCTATTTGGAGAACCAATTCCTAGCACAAGCGAAGTCGTTGTTATCGTTGCTGGCCCAGGAGGGGGTGGGGGAGGTGGAGGCGGGGGCGGAGGAGTCGGCCCAAGACCAACACCATCTACAGCAGGAGATGCCACAGGCGATAACCAAGTAAACATCTTTGACTTCAACACGCTTATGGTAAACTGGGGCAGTGGAGGAGGCGCAACCTCTGCTGACCTAGACAGAAATGGAACAGTAAACATATTCGACTTCAACATCTTAATGGTAAACTGGTCACAATAAACATATGAAAAAAATACTTCTTATAACATCACTAATAGCACTGCTTATTGCCCCGCAAGCACAAGCCCTAACTATAAGCTCTCTTTCCATATCTCCCACAGCAATAAACATAACAAAAGGACAAACATTTACTGTATCACTTAGTTTAAATCCTGCAGGGTCTCCAAATTACACAACAAAAGCTGTGATAGATTATCCTGCAAATCTTGTAAGACTTAACTCCTTTACATTCGCAAATGGATGGATGCCGCTTGCGCAAAACGAGTATGACTTAATAGACAACACAAACGGCAAGATGATTAAGACAGGAGGATTCCCAGGAGGAATATCCTCATTCCAGTTATTCGGAACTGCATCTTTCACAAGCCTAGAGTCGGGAGCAGGAGCAATAAACGCAAGCATAGACTCCTTCTCTTTAGACGGCTCTAACGTAAATACACTAAGCGCAACTCTTCCGAGCGCAATTCTCTCAATTCAAGACGCAGCAGCCCCGCCTCCAACGCCAACACCAACTCCAGTTGAAGAGCCTGAAGAAATAATCGCTCCAGAACCAGGTGAAGAACCTGAAGAAATTCCAATAGAAGAAACAACACCAATCCCAATTACAACCCCAGGGCCCGAAGGACAGGCAACGATTATAGAATCACTCGGAAACGTCCTCACAATAGGAACAAACAATATCTGGATTGGCATCTTTGTTGGACTTGTACTTCTTGCTGTTATAGCTCAAATCATCCGAAAAGCAATAGGAGGAAACACAGTAAAAAAAGAAGAAATAACAACACCCCTCCCTGAAGAAGACCCTCCAAAACCAAAGACCAAACCACGCAAGCCTACTCCAAAAAAGAAATAGTGAAGTAGACTAAAGAGCCCCGCCTTCACGGGGCTCTTCTTGACAAATAAGGCCTTTTTAGAGAAATATAGATGCAGCAGCACACGCCTCCGTCAAACAAGATGGCTTGAGTAAAGGCCCAAAACTGGAGACCATCATGTCCCTCAGAAATCTAATTGCAACGATCGCCGTTCTTCTAGTCTCCACGCTCTCGAGCGCTGCGATCGCAGAAAACGCGCCAGTCACAGTGACCGTGGAAACGGCGTGCGACGGGATAGTCCCGAACAACGCTGTAGACAAAGCAACGATCAAGATCATGTGCACGTCTACCGCCTTTGTCGCAAGAAACAGCTTAGCCGCAACATGGGGTGAGATGAAGGACGAACTCAGGCTAAAGCTGTGCGACTTCGACGAAAGATGGGTAGAAATATACCTATCAAGATACACGCGCTTCACGCCCACGCTGAACACGCCCAGGTACCACCTCGCCGCAACTTGGGGCAAGATGAAATGGGCACGCCGCAGATAGCACACCGCCCGCAGTAATCCCTGGACATTGAACGTCCAGAACCGTAAACCCGCTCATCCAAGAGCGGGATTTTTTATAATAAAAGTTCCCGCTGAAGCGGGAACTACCAACAGACCTCCTACACCTCCCACAAAGAAGGCTAAATATTTCCACAGAGAAAAAAATGCTAGATGAACGAGCATGCCGAAGCATGCCGACACCATACACGAGCGAGAAGTCAGAAGTAGAAAATTGCCGTTGTTTGAGCGAAGCGAGTTCGGCAATTTTTGTGAAACTCCTGATGAACGAGCGAGTTTATATGGTGGCATGCGAAGGAGACGAGAGAAACCAGCATTTTTTTCTCTCTCAAACCTAAACATACCCAACCTTATTCAACCACTCCTCATGCTCCCATTCCCATAAACGTTTCGCGCCCAAAAACGCCTCAAAATCTTTTTCCCAATTAGGAAACTCCTGAATCTCTACATGTCCCTCCATTGGCCCCCAAATATGTGCAGAGCAGTTTCGAACATCATTATAATTACTCCGATTAGAACGAATCACATCACGCCCGCCCTTCTTACGAAGCCGCGCACCACACCACTGACATGCCTGATCCTGATCAATCCGCAAAATCCACCGCATCTGAAGTTCTGGAATCAAAGGCTTCATCGCAGCCATATAAGCTGACGTCTGCAATCCATAATCACGATAAATTGCCTGCGATGTTTTTATATCCATAATTCCTTTCTTGCCTCCAATTGTTGCAATTGCATCCAAAGTGCCTGCATACCTATGCTCTGGATGATGCAAACGATACTCAACATAATTTGGATCAACCTGAATCTGCTTCTCATCTAAAAATCGCACAAAAGAATCCACAGAAGCCTGAATCGAAGGAGAAATAACAGGAGTCTTACCAGTCAAAAGCCCCTCAATCGTATCATGCACGAGAGTTCCCTCAACAGCAGATTGATTCTTCATCTGCTCTGCGGCGCCAAAACTAGGCATCTTTGCGTAAAAATAATACAAAGCGGGCTTTGCCTTTATTCCAACAATCTTTGTGACCCGAGGATACCACCCATCATCAAAATCATATCCGCACTCTGTTTTAAAATGCTCAACATCTCTAAAGTCCATCATAATAATTTCTTAGTATACTCAAAAATACTTCCAGCTCCCATCATAATTAAAACAGTAGGGGAGCCTATTTCAGAAATAACCTCCTCAATTGTTTTTCGAAAATCCTTCATACTTCCCAAGTACACAACCCTCGACTTCGAATGCCTATTCACAATCTCCTCTGTAAGTGCCCTTGAAGAATACTTAGGGAGAACCTTATCACGCCCAGCAACCCGATATACGGGGAGAAGCACTGTTACGTCCGCGCCTACAAATGCATCTGCAAAATCCTGAAACAAAAGCCGAAGCCGCTTTGCCTGATGAGGCTGATATACACAAACAAGTTTCTTCTTCGGAAACTTCTCCTGAAATGCCTGAAGAGTTGCTTTAATCTCCGTAGGATGATGAGCATAATCATCATAAACTTCAGCGTTTAGCTTTGAGCTTATAGCTTTTAGCTTTCCTTTGTACTCCATCCTTCTCCATGATCCCTGAAATTTCGAAAGGGGAGAAAGAATATCTTTTGCCCGCACTCCAAGCTCCCGCAAAAACGTATACACTGCCAAAGCATTCGAAACATTATGCTCTCCTGAAATCCTAAGAACATTGCGAACCCGGCCAGCATTTGAATCACGCAAAGAATACCAGCACAAAATAAGATCATGCCTCTTTGAAATCGCGAGAATCCTTCTCCGTAAACTCCAAATTATCTCATCGTCCTTATTAATTGCCAAAACTCCGTGAGGACGAATGTTTGCAATAAACTCTAAAAAAGCCTGCTTCACCCGAGCAAGACTTTTATAATAATCCAAATGCTCCCGATCAATATTCAAAACAATAGCGTGTGTTGGAGATGTATGAAGAAATGTCCCGCCATACTCATCAGCCTCAATAACAAGACGCGAACTCTTCCCAAAATAAAAATTCGAATCACCAAACTCCCAAAGCTTTGTCCCAACAATTACAGTAGGATCAAGTCCAGCGCCAATCATTGAAAGCGCAAGAAGGGAAGTCGTTGTACTCTTTCCATGAGCACCGGTTACTGCGATAGTCTCATGTTCCTGAGTAATCTCACCCAAAGCCTCAGCATATGACTTCCTAGGTATTCCTCGCCTCCTTGCAGCGCAAATTTCAGGGTTAGAACGAAGCACAGCGCCAGAAAACACGATAAAATGGGCGTTTTTAGGCAAATTACCCATTTTATGGCCTATTTTAGCCCTTATGCCGACTTTAGCTAAATCACGAATAATTGGACTCGAGACAAGATCAGAGCCTGAAACAGCCCAATTTTGAGCCAAATAATAGCGGGCGAGAGCGCTCATACCAATACCTCCAATGCCCACAAAATGTACTCGTTTTTTTACTATTTTCTTCATCTTATATCCCAGCCCTATATCCTAGACAATACTAAGGGGGAAGTAGAAAACCCCTTATATTTTCAAAACCTTACATGACGCACAATATAGCTTTTGCGTCATTATATACTTATCCACAGAAGACCTTTTTCTGACCCTTGATACATATAATACCTCCAAACACCCATGATTAGCTAATAAAAAACAAGTTCTAATTAAAATTCCTCTAAACAAACTCTCACGCGAAATTTTTTTGAAAATTTTTTTTGAAAAAATTTTTACGTATATGTAATAGTGCCTAACTACTAACTACAAGACCTAGAAAAAAGAAGTCGCGATGCTAGTCCTTCAGCCCACAACTTCTGACTCATAACTTATAGCTAACACCTCTAACCTCTCTCCCCGACCGACCTATCCTCTGCCCTCGAAATATTGTGCGACAGATAGATTTTTTAAAGGTAATCCTCTGCATCAATTGTAATTCCAATTGGGACCAGTCCTGCTGCTGGAGCAATTCTCTTAAACTGCAGGCTCGGCATCCAGTACACTCCAAAATGTAAATGAGGAGCTGTTGAGTATCCAGTGTTCCCAGAGTACCCGATAAGATCTCCCCTCTTAACCTCTTCCCCAACATCCACAACCTGTCTGGAAAGATGCGCGTACATTGTCGACAAACTATTCAGATGATCAATAAGAACATACTTCCCATACTGATACTTCTGCCACCGAAGCGCTCCTCTATCATTGTTATCAACAGAACGCACAACCCCATCCTCTGCTGCAAAAATCGGAGTACCAACCCTCGCCCGGAAATCAACTCCTGTATGAGTCTTAGACTTATATAATCTCATTGCATCCTTTGTCTTTCCATACTTCTGGGTAACATATGGATCCTTGACTGGATAGGCCAAAACTCCAGACCTCCTAATAGGCAAAAGAGTTGGGTCAAATGTCTCTCGCAATTTATCCTCAATCTCCTCTATCACACTGCTGATTTCCAGCTGCTCCTCATCCAGCTCCTCAATCCTCTGCTGGTAGGTCTTTTCCTGATTTTTCGTCTCTGATAAAAGATTCTGCTTCTGAGACTTTTCATCCGTAACAATCTGCTGCCGATAATTTAAAGTCTTTTTCTCAACTTCAGTATCTGACTGCTTACCCCGAACAGAGGCAGACTTACGCACAAGCTCCTTCTGAAACTCACGAAGCTCATCCACACTCACTGTAAGATCACTATTCAAAGTAACAATAGACTGGACTTCAGAAACTCCCTCTGCGAGCGACGAACTTCGCAAAAACACAACCAGAAAATCCTCCCTGTCACGCTGATAAAGCTCAAAAAAGAGTTTACTGATAGCGCCCTTCTTTGTATCCACGCTCCGCTCAATATTCCTAGTCTCTCTCTGAAGCTCCTCAATCTCAAGATCAAGCTTCTCAAGAATAATCCTATTAGACTTCATAGAAAGATCGAGCTGCCGAATATTATAATTAATAGAACCAATCTCCCGATTTAGAGTCCTCTGCGCAGCTTTCGACTCCTCAATATTCTCTTCAAGATCTGCCCGCTCATCATGAATCTCCTGAAGCTCCGCGGTTTTCTCCTCAATAAGTTTTTTCAACTCAAGTCCGCTCGCATCTTTTACATCATCACTGGTAATATCTCTCGGCTCACTTTCAGCAAATACAAAAAAAGCCCCAAAAGAAAAAAACACTAAAAAAATAATTATCCCAAAAAAACGATTCATCTATTTAGAAATTTTCTTTATCGCCTCCTTCACTCTTCCAATTGCCTCCTCTCGTCCTATAACCTCAATAATCTCAAATGGACCAGGAGACTTCTCCTGCCCGGAAAGCGCAACGCGCAAAGGCCAAAGTACGTCTCCCCTGCCTTCTGCATCCGCATACTCCATAACTCGACCCTCCAATCCGTTTCCAAGAGATTCCTCCATAATACCCAAAACCTTCTCCAAGTGCTTCCCTGCTGTCTTCACATCAGAAGTCTTCCATTTTAGTTTACTTGCAGGATAATCAGGAAGCTTGAAAAATAATCCGGCAAGCTCCTCAAAATCAGTAAGCCACTTCATTCGCTCTCTCTCAATCTCAAGCGCCTTTTCAAACATTGAAGAATCAGCAAACTCTTTTGGCACAAACTCTTTAGCCATGTTCGCAAGCCGCCCAATATCTGCCTCCCGAATATAATGGCTATTAAACCAATTTAGTTTCTCTTCGTTAAAAATCGCTCCCCCCTTCTGCACCTTCTTAAAATCAAATTTTTTCACTGACTCTTCTAATGAAAACGCCTCCTTTTCATCTCCGGGATTCCAGCCCAAAAGCAAAAGGAAATTCAATACTGCCTCCGGCATATACCCATGTTTTTTCAAAGACTGAATTGTAGCATCCAAGTCCCCTACTCTCTTTGAAAGCTTTGACTTGTCTGGAGCTAAAATAAGAGGAAGGTGCGCATACTCCGACCTATCAAATCCCAATGCCTCTTGAATCAAAATCTGCTTAGGAGTATTCGCTAAATGATCCTCTCCGCGAATCACATGAGTAATATTCATCTCATGATCATCAATCACAGCTGCAAAATTATAAAGCGGCTCATCAAACGACTTTGCAATTACAAAGTCTCCCAAAAGCGAAGTATCAAACTGAACTTTCCCGCGAACAACGTCTTTTACCAAAATCTCCTTTTCCTGAACTTTAAATCGTAAAACCGCGTCCTTTCCAGAGCCTAATCTTTTTTCTGCCTCATCCAAAGAAACTTCCCTGCAGTGTCCGCTATACTTTGGCGCATGGCCATTTGTCATTTGAGACTCCCTCTGAGCCTCCAAATCATCCTTTGTACAAAAACACCAATATGCATGACCACCCTCCAAAAGCTTCTCCAAATATTTTTTATAAACCTCTGTCCGTTCAGACTGCCTCACAGGCCCCTCATCCCACGCAAGACCCAACCATTTCAGACTTTCAACTATATCCTCCTCATACTTCTTCTCTGAACGCTCCTTATCTGTATCCTCAATACGAAGAATAAAATCCCCATTATTCTTCTTTGCAAACAAATAGTTAAAAAGCGCAGTACGCGCAGTACCAACATGAAGCAGGCCTGTAGGCGACGGCGCAATCCGAACTCTTACTTTTTTCTTATCTGCCATTACCTCTATGCTACAACACATAAAAAAACTGGGCAATGAGCCCGCGCCTTCATCAGTCCCGCCTTATCAGGACTACCTCCAGACCTCCAACCATATACCCAAGAATTAAACTACATCCCCATAGAAGAATTCTACAAGATGTTCTCCAGTGAGCGGTTGTCGAAGCGTGTCCGAAAATGTACGAGCAAGTAGACAATTCACCGGGCGCCCGCGAAGCAGGGTGGTGAATTGGCGTTACGAACTAGTAAACATTTTCCACACGCGGAGACTTAGCGAACGAGAATATCTTGTAGGATTCTTCGCCCTACAACTCAATTCCTACTACCCCCAACACCTCTTTCCCTACAATCTCCGAAGCATCCTTTTTTGCAAACGAAAATGCTGCCTTAGTCATCTGATTAGATTTCTCCTCTTTGCTCAAAATCTTTTCAATTTCACTCAATACAACATGCGGCTTTAAATTATCTTCCTCAATCACAATAGCTGCTCCTGTCTGTGCATACTCATATGCATTCGCCTTTTGATGATCATTCGCTGACTCTGCAAGAGGAATCAAAATCGTAGGTTTCCCAAACAAAGCAAGCTCATGAATGCCGGAACCAGCGCGGGCAATCACAACATCAGCTGCATTCAAAGCTATCCTCATATCCTTCGCGCTCAAATAATCACGCAAAAGATATCTCTTTCGAAATTCATCCGAAGACTCCCGCAAAGTAATTTCTGAAAGATTCACTGCGTCCTTAAAATTCTGCTTACCTACCTGATGCATAATCTGCGCCCTCTCAAGCAATGGCAGCAAACTATCAAGAATAAAATTATTAATCCGCAAAGATCCCTGCGAACCGCCCAAAACAAGCACTAAGGGATCCTCTGCGCGAAGCTTGAAATACATCTTTGCTGAAAACTGATCCACCCAGTTCTTCATCATGCTCTCCCGAAGAGGATTGCCGGAAAAAAATGACTTCTCTTTTGGAAACTCCTGAAGTGTGCTCTGAAACGACACACCAATTCGAAGAGCAAACTTCGAAGATATCTTATTAGTCACAGAAGGAATCGCATCCGACTCATGAATTACAATTGGAATCCGATAAAACTTCGCAGCAAGCACAACCGCAAGTGTACCCGGCCCACCCTTTGAAAACACCACATCCGGCATAACATGAAACACCCAAAAAAGCGCCTGAAGCATACTAATAAGAAACATTGGAATATCCAAAAGATTCTTCAAGGAAAAGTACCGCCGAAGCTTACTCGGAAAAATATAATACGTGGACATATACCTATCCTCAAACTCATCCTCAAATCCCCTTCTCTGTCCGGCATAAAATACCGTAATCTCCCCAGCCCCAATTTCTCGAAGCCAATCTCCAACAGCAAGCACAGGATACATATGTCCACCAGTTCCACCGGCAGTTAAAAGAACTTTTACTTTTTTTCTAACTTTTATCGGCATACAAATCTAACGTCTATATCGTGACACATTTATTATTATACCTCCCATGGTCAAAAATACAGCGAGTGCTGTTCCTCCAAAGCTCACAAACGGCAATGGCACGCCGGTTAAAGGCAATACACCGGATACTGCCCCAACATTTATAAAAACCTGAATAGCAATAAGAGAACTAAATCCCAAAACAAGAAGTCTCCCAAACACATCTGACACACGCCTCGCAATCATAAAACCACGAAGCACCAAAACAAAGAAAAGAAAAAGCATTACGCTCGCACCAACAAATCCAAGCTCCTCCGCGATAACAGCGAAAATAGAATCCCCTATTGGCTCCGGCAAGTAGTGAAGCTTTGTAGTTGACTTCCCATATCCCACACCAAAAAGTCCGCCAGACCCAATCGCAGTAAGAGCCTGATCAATATGATATCCTTCCTCCAGAACATCAACAGTCTCAGGCTGTAAAAACGTAAGCACGCGCTGAAGCCGGTAAGGCGTGGAATAAATTACAAAAGAAAGGCCCATTACCCCTATAAAACCCAAAAGCGCGAGAAAGCGAAACCGGGCACCTGCCATAAAATACACAACAATAGAAGAAATAAGAATAACAACTGCAGTAGTTGTAGAAGGCTGCATCAAAAGCAAAAATCCAACCCCGCCCATAAGAACAAGCAAAGGCAAAAAACCCTCGCTTAAGCTCGATCCACGCTTCGTATTCTTACTAATCCACGCAGCAAGATAGACAAGAAATGTAATCTTCAAAAGCTCGCCCGGCTGGAACGCGATAAAACCAAAATCAACCCATCTTGCAGACCCCTTAGTGCTAAAACCCAAAGGAGTAAAAACCAAAATCAGCAAAATAATCGTAAGGCCTAGAAGAGGAAGCGCAACACGCTCCCACCGGCGATAAAAAAGAAACGCGCCCAAAAAAAGTCCGGCAAGCCCAAATCCAATACCATTCACAGCCTGCTGTTTCAAATAGTGGTAACTATCGTCAAACCGGAACTTTGCAATATCCGAAGAAGCGCTTGCAAGCATCACAAAACCAAAAAGCACGAGCAAAATCAGCGCCCCAATAAATAAATAGTCCGGAGGTGAGGTGGGCCGAACTTTTCGCAACTTCCTTGCCATCATCATATCAATTTAGAATTAAGACTTTCGTAAAACATTTCCAGGCGTCTCATCCAAAAACTTACCCGCATCATATACAAGCCTGCCTCCAACAAACACCTTAGAAACCCCTCCTTCCTTTAAAACAACAATATCAGCATAAAAAGACTCTCGGATAGCTCCCCTCTTGGAAATACCATAAGCCCGCGCAGGATATGAAGTCATTTTAGAAATTACATCTCCAAATGCCGCACGAGCATTCTCACCCAGCTTCTGAATCTTCCCTATAGAAAGCCCCAGAGAAGACGGCAGCATCTCTTCAAGCGGCACAACTCCATCCGGAGAAATAAAGAAGAGTTGGCTCCCAAAAAGAGCCTGAAAGTCCTTTGCGCAAACATCTTTATACAAACACACTGCCTTTAATCTTGAAATACGCATAAGATGCAAAAGAGCCCGATCTTTTGACATGCCGAAAATTTCTGCAAGCTCACTCAAAGACTTCCCGCGCAAGGACGCAAGATGTTCCGGCACATATCCAACAAAAACATCATCTAAAGAAAAGCTCTGAAAGTGCTCAAGCATATCCTTCTCAAAATCTTCCAGCATAATCTTCTCCGCAATTTCTTTAAATCCCCTAAAGTGAAAAGATTCGGGGAGAAAGCCATATACCGGCATCTCCGAATACTCATTTGGAGAAAAATCAAAATGAATCTCTGTTCGAGACCCCGAAGCTTCCAAAAGTTTATTAAGCTTATCCCACTCTTCCGCAAATTTAGAAGTAGGCTTCACATGAGAAATCTGTATTCGAACCCCCTTCTCTCCAGAAAACCGAACAAGCTTCCGCACTGTCCGGGAAAAATCCTGATCTTCGTGAAGCCGCACAGAAAGCACTCCGCCATGGAAAGAAACAGCACGCGCAAGTTCGCCAAAAGCGCGGGGGGAAACTTCCTTGTGCAGCATGTCGCGAAAATCTACTGATATACCAAATGCTCCGTCACCAAGACAAGCCCGCCCATATTCTTCCAGACCCGAACCCTTTCTGCCCCGAATATTCCTAGAAAACGGATGAGAAAGATTTAAAGACCCTACCATAGTCCCAAAATTCAAAAGCAGCTTCTGTTTCTGCAAAACCTTCAAATACTCCTTTACAGAATGCCAATGAACATTCCCCAAAGAACTGTCAGCCGGCTTGTAAAGCTCATCAAGAAAGTCTCGGGCAAGAGGAGCAAGTGAAAGCCCAAAATTTCCTCCAATCACGGTTGTAATGCCCCGACGAATAAAACTTCTCTGAATATCCTCTGAAAACACGCCCAAGTAGTGATCAATATCAGAGCTCACATCTAAAAACCCCGGAGCAACAACTGCGCCTGACGCATCAACAACATTCTGTGCTGTACTTTTTGGAAAACTTCCAATACGAACAATCTTATCTCCTCGAATTAAAATATCCTTCTCCTGCGGATCCTGCTCCACCCCATCATATACAAGCCCTCTACGAATAAGCGTAGTCATTACATCTTATTATATAAGATTCGTATATTCGTGCTAGATTAGATATTCGTGAAATATAAAAAAATGCCGCTAGCACGTAACTAGCGGCGACCGACCCTCACCAAGAACCCACACCACCAGGGATGCTCTCTACCAAGTAGAAGTACAATCCCAAGAGAGTGCCGGGCAGAAGCCTGGCAAACGCTCTCACAAAGCCCCTCATCTGACGCTCCTCTCACAGCATTATGGGCTCATAATCAGACCACACCGACCTCCTCCTCTCTACATCAGAGGTTTGCGACTGAAACGTCCAAGCCATTGACATTGGCCATTGTTACCTCCTCTCATGCAACTCTGTTTTCAGAAGCTGCCTGTTCTATAGAATCGATCAGGGAACTAATTCCCGCTGTTAATGCGGGCTCCCTGGAAACGATGCATTGAATATCCAACTGTATTAGTGCCCGCTCCACCGCGGATGCGGCCCTAAGACTCGCTTCTTTTCTAAGAACTAGTGCCCTAAAGTTACCAACCTCTGTACTTAGCTCCTGGAGTTTCTCCATGAGAGCTCCCATCGCCTCTCTCCTCCATCCAACGTAGTTCCTTATGCAATTCTCACCAACACTACATCTATTATACCAAAACCCCCAAATTGTTACGCAAACTGCGATAAAAAGAAAAGCACTAAACCAAAAAGGGAAGCAACAACAGCAATAATCCAGAAACGCATGGTTATCTGACTCTCTGGCCACCCAAGCGCCTCAAAATGATGATGAATCGGAGTAGAATGAAAAATCTTCCTTCCCTTTAACTTCTTACTCAAAACCTGCAAAATCACAGACCCAGACTCTAAAACAAGAACAAATGCAAAAAATGGCAAAAAGAATACGGTATTCGTCAACATAACCATAACTCCCAATGTAATCCCCAAAGACATAGACCCTGTGTCCCCCATAAAAAATCGAGCAGGATAAATATTAAACCAAATAAAAGCAAGAAGCGCGCCAAGTATAGCCGCATTCATAACAGCAAGATCGTATCTCTGAAGAACGAAAGAAACAATAATCATTGCGCCAAACGCAAAGAAAAGAACTCCGGCAGCAAGCCCATCAAGCCCATCAGTTTCATTTGTAGAAAACGCTGTGGCAACAAGTACAAACACAAAAAGAAGAATGTACCACGGACCAATGGAAACTGTGCCAACAAACGGAATGTACAGCACATCCCAATCAAGCCGGAAGTAAAACCAAAGAGCTCCCAGAATTGCAACGCCTGTAAAAATAAGAAGCCTCTGCTTCACACTAAGCCCTCCGCTCTTTGCTCCCTTACCGCGCACTCCAAACAAATCATCAATAAGTCCCACAACAGCAGAAAGAAAAAGCGCTGCAAGAGGCAAATAGGTCTCTGCCCTGTCAACAAAATTAAAATAGTTTACAAATCCATTCAAAAACCCCTGAAGAAGAAAAAAAACAAGAGCTAACAAAAGCACAGTAAGCCACACAATAATTCCTGCCATCGTCACCGTTCCGGACTTTTCTCTATGAAGCCCATGAAACACCGGAGCGCTATCCCCTCCCCGAATATTCTTTTTACGAATGTCATACTTCTCCAAAAAATGCAAAACAAGAGGCGTGAAAAGAAGCGCCACAATAAACGAAAGCGCAAACATTATCAAAATCCGTACTGCTTCAAATATTTCCATAAATTACAAACCGTACGCCTTCCTCGCCCACGAAAGCAGCTTCTCACTCTCTGCTGCCCTATCTCTACTGCCTAGAATAATCATAACAATTCTATGCTGACCTAGGGAGAAAAGAGAAATAAGATTCTCCCGAGCGCGAGGCGAGGTCCCTGTCTTTCCTCCCAAAAACTCTAAATTATTAACCAATGGATTAATATTCCGAACCTCCCGGCTATCAATATCATTTATTGGCTGAACAAGAAAGCCTGGAATCCTCGTCCACTGCAAAATCTGAGGATAGGTCTCTACAATATATCGCAGAAGACGAAGCAGATCGCTTGCAGTAGAAGAATTCAGATCTGAAAGGCCTGTCCCGTCATAAAAAAGTGTATTTGACATCCCCAGCTCTCGCGCCTTCCTCGTCATAAGACGCACAAACTCATCCTGTCCACCTGCGTGATCTTCAAATGCAACAGCCGCATCATTACTTGATGTAAGAAGCATAATCTTCAAAAGATCCTGAGCCGAGTAAATCTCCCCGTCCCGAAGATTTCCTGCAATACCTTCTGTGGCAACTGCCCGCTCTGTAATTGTAATTTTCCTGTTCTCCCCAATCTCTTCAAGAACAACAACAGCTGTAAGAAGCTTTGTAAGAGAAGCAGTAGGCCAAACCGCGTACGTCCGACTGTGATAAAAAGGAAACGCACCGTCAAGAGACTGAATAAGCACTGCCTCTGCAGAAACTTGAGGATCAAGAACATCCCAATCTCTGGTAGGCGCGCGTCGCGCATCTCTAACTTGGGCAAAAGATAAAGAATCCTCAAAAAAATCAGAAGAATCTTCCTGAGGAAGACTCTCCTCTAAAGAAGCTAACTCTTCTGAACCAGCTTCTGAATCAACTGTGCGATCTGCCTCCACTCCTACGCGAGTAAGAAAAGCAGAAACAAGTACCACTCCTGCCAATGCCAATGCTTGCCACTTTATAGTATTCATAAAAACTTTTTTCGCCCGAGGCGGATCCGCCTTTGGCGGAAACTTTAAACTTATACCTTAAGAACTTTCCTGCTCCTGTTCTTCCAGCTTCTGAAGCACATCATGATACTTCTCATACTCAGGCAAATCTTCTGTCTTGCCCAGCCCAATATGCTTCAAAAAATCAAAACTCGCAGTGTAAGCATATGCTCCCCGCTTCTTTAATCCCTTCTGTCTATCAATAAGTCCACGAAGCACAAGATTTCGAACCATGAAAGAAGAGTTCACGCCCCGAATATAATCAATCTCTGCGCGCGACAAAGGCCCAAGATAGGCAATAATCGCAAGCGTCTCAAGTGATGCAGGAGTAAGATCCTCTTTTAGCTCATCTGAAACCAGTTTTTCAAAAATAGAACGAAACTCCGGCTTTGTCACAAGCTGAACCTTTCCCTTATCCTGCAAAAGCGTAAAACCTCCCTGTTCCCGCGCCTCAAGTTCCTTTTTATACTCCAAAACAAGCTTCTCTACACGCTTCTCCGTAGTCTTCAAAATCGAAGAAATCCTTTTAAGAGTAACTGCTTCGCCATGATAAAAAAGAAGCGCCTCAAGTTGTGCCAGTCGATTATCAGACATTAAATCATTCCAATTCTACCCCACCTACGGCCTCTTCGCAATAAAAATCTTGCCATATTCATCCTCCTGATTCACATCAACAAAATGATCCCGCACAAGATGAAGTACTGCAATAAAAAGCGTCACAACCTCCTCTCGAGTCTTCTTCCCGTCAAGATGCCCAACATCTGTCGGCTCCTCTGTAAGCCTGTTCAAAAGCTCCTGAATCTTATCTCCAAGCTTCATAACAACACGTTCTATCTTCTCCTCCGGCATCAAAAACTGCTGAAGCTCATCAAAAACTCTCACCATAGCTTTTTGCAAATGCACTGGCCGGATCTTCTTTGGAGGAAGGAACATTGGCTCCTTTGACATTAAAAACTCTCTGCCTGCCATGAACGGCACCTCACTCCAATTCTCCCGAACATATGCCTTCGTGCCCTTTAACTCCTTATAAAGCTTTAGCCGAAACTCTAAATCCCGAATATCCTCCTCTTCCTCCTCATCAAGCTCCAAGCTCGGCAAAAGCACACGCGATTTTATAAGAAGAAGTCTGGACGCAACAACCAAAAAATCTGCAACAATGGATTTAAAATCCTGCTGCTCTTTACCCTGAGCCTGTCGAAGGGTCTCAAAATACGCCAAAAAATCTCCAGTAACTTCTGCTAGATTTACTTCTGTAATCTCAAGTTTCTTTTCCTCAACAAGCTCCAAAAGCTTCTCAATTGGACCCTTATAAACACTAGTATCTACTGCGTACGCCATAATACATACAAATGATATACTAAACCGCATGAAGATAAAACCTGAATTAGTACTGCGGATCGGCCTCGCCGGAACCTTCCTCTATGCAGGCCTAAACTCTATTTTAAATCCAACAAGCTGGATAGGATTCATCCCCCAGTGGATAAATAGCATTCCCCTTCTTACCCGCGAACTATTCCTAACTATCCACGGAATGTTTGAAATAATACTAGCCATTGCACTCCTAGTAGGCATATATAAAAAGCTGGCCGCACTCCTTGCCTTTCTCTCAATTGGAGTAATTGTAATCTTTTCCGGCATAGACGACGTAACCTTCCGCGACTTTGGACTCTTAGGAGCTTCCTATGCTTTAATGCTTCTTTATAGAAAAAAGATTGACAAACCTAACTCCATGTCATAAAAAAGGAATAGTGCTGTATCGCCAACCACCAACAAGCCTGTAGACGAGAAGAGGATAAAAGATGGAAACAGACGACCAAATACTGGAAAGACTTCTAGAGCCAGATCAAACGCTAGTAGAACGCCTCGAATCCCTACCCTCAAACAGCGAACTCACACTAGAGAAAGATCATGGTGCCTATAATAGGAACTCTAAAAATCCCAGCAAAGTGGCCCATGTTGCCATGGAAGAGAAAAGGAGAAAAAGATAGGCTTTGGCAAATAGCAAAATCAATAATCTGGAAAACAGAGTTCTGCTTTGAACGTTGGGATTCTTACCAACTAGAAACCCCAACTCTCAAACTCGAGAAAGAAATGCCCAGAAGATGGTGGCTGCGGACGAGAAAAATTACTGCAACGATACGATTCTCCACCACCATCAATGCCATGGAACTCCTGGGGCAAAACATGAGAATAGTCATTGCCATAGAAGGAGTTCAGGGCCCCCTCAAGCCAATTCCTTCACTTGCAAGAACAAGGAAGTAAGAAGAACACCTCGCCCAATTTCCCTCACTCGGAGGGAACTTTTTTTTATCCGTGTTTTACAAGTACTACATCCCCATCAGCCACCTCATACTCCCTCCCCTCCGTTCGTGCCTTCCCTTTTGAGCGCGCTCCACTCCATCCGCCGCACGAAATAAAATCATCATATGAAACAACATCCATACGAATAAACTTCTCCTCAAAATCCGTATGAATTACACCTGCTGCCTCTGGAGCAAGTGCTCCACGCCGAACAGTCCATGCCCGCGTCTCCTTTTCCCCTGTCGTAAAGAAACTCATAAGCCCAAGCGTCTCATACGCCTTCCCAATAAGCCCCGACACGTCCGTCGCAGTACCCAAATCAGAAATAACATACGCCCCTCTACGTTCCTCAATTGCCGAACGAAGCTCCGCCGAAACATCTTCCTCCTTTCCATTCAAAAGAAAAATCTGCCGCTTGGTTGTCAAAAGCCCAAGCTCTCCCGCAATCTCCCGCGCCTCCTCCGACAATGTATCCGAGACGTACAACGGCTTGCCGCCATCAAGCGCGGCATACAACTCTTCCACACGCTCTTTCCGAAGCGCCTCTTTCTTGTCGCCAGACCTAGCCTGCTTTGTCACCTTGTCCAAATGAGAACTGATAGTCTCAAAATCTTTCAAAACAAGCTCCGTCTCTAAAATCTCCAAATCCCGCAAAGCGTCAACCTCTCCCTCAACATGAACCACGTCCGAAGATGGGAAGACACGAAGCACCATACAGATCGCGCTCGTCTCCCGAATGTGTGTTAGAAACTGATTGCCCAATCCCTCTCCTGTGCTCGCTCCCTTCACAAGCCCCGCAATATCATAAAACTCAACAACGGCAGGAATCTTCTCCACGCTCTCCGAAATATCTGCGAGCGTATCAATTCGCTCATCCGGTACAGGAACAATCCCCACATTGGGGTCAATTGTCGCAAACGGATAGTTCGCCGCAAGCACAGCCTGCTTTGTGAGTATATTAAACAGCGTGGACTTCCCGACGTTAGGTAATCCCACTATGCCAATTGATATATTCATAATAAAAGTTATTCTGCCAACAACAAAAAAACCAGCAAGACAAATTATTTTTTAAATATACTCATCTTGCAATTCCACCCTTCACGATGTCTTCAATGTTGTCTGGTAGCTCCTTAAGCTGACTACCTTCAAGATAGAGATGACCACCAATATGAGTAAGACCTGCGGGGAGTTCCTGGATCTGGGAATCCTGAAGATCCAAACTTCCACCAATATGAGTAAGACCTGCGGGGAGTTCTTTGAGCTGACTACCTTCAAGACTTAAATTTCCACCAATATGAGTAAGACCTGCGGGAAGTTCTTTGAGCTGACTACCTTCAAGATAGAGACCTTCACTAATATGAGTAAGACCTGCGGGAAGTTCTTTGAGCCGACTACCTTCAAGACTTAGATCTCCACTAATATGAGTAAGACCTGCTGGCAGCCTCTCTACCTTACTATCACTAAGATCTAGATTCCCGCCAATATGTACTAGTCCTTCTGGCAACTCCTTGAGCTGACTACCTTGAAGATTTAGATCTAGACCAATATGAGTAAGACCTGCGGGAAGTTCTTTGAGCCGACTACCTTCAAGATAGAGATGACCACCAATATGAGTAAGACCTGCAGGAAATTCCTGGATCTGGGATTTCCAAAGATCCAAACTTCCACCAATATAAGTAAGACCTGCGGGGAGTTCTTTGAGCTGACTACCTTCAAGACTTAAATTTCCACCAATATGAGTAAGACCTGCGGGGAGTTCTT
>NZBZ01000020.1 GCA_002686365.1 bacterium | reverse complement strand
TGTTTGGTAATACATTCGAGGGGCATCTGCATTGAGTACAAGCGTATCACGATCTCCAACGCCTCCATTTCCTATAACCAGCCTTCCGCCAGGGGTTGCCGTGCCAATACCAACACGTTCGTTTGTAGCGTCAATTGCAAGTACTGGATTAGTACTAGCTGCTCCTTCAAATATGTAATTACCCTTTGTTGAAAGTGAGCCAAACACTCCTTGAGAAACGAGTGCTGCGCCTATGTCTGTTGTGCCTCCAATATTATTTGCAATAATATCTCCCTCAACTGTTACATCACCTACTACGTGAAGTTTTGCTGATGGTCCTGTTGTTCCAATTCCAATATTGCCTGCATTGTCACCTGCGAAAAGACTTATACCTCCTCTTTCATCAAATGTTGTGAGGTTCACTGGCTCCCATCTTGAGATGATTTTTATCTGGTCAATTTTGAAATAATCATATGGGCCGGTTGCTGTTTGATCAAATCGGAGTTTTGCATTTGTTGTGGTGTTATCTACAAGATGGGTTATATCATATGTAAACTTTTCCCAGTCTGCGGGTCCTTGAACACTATCACTCCATCCACCAATGTCTGCGATTCGTGTCCACGTTACTCCATCTGGAGCAAAGCTTACGATGCAGCGTTCGTTCAAATTGTCCTGCGACCAGCACCTGTACCAGAACTCAATATAAAGTCTCTGTTTTTGGGCAGCATATCCTCCAGAATGGACTGGTGTGCGTCTAAAGTCTGAGAGATTGATTGCGGGCGAGTCAACTAATCCATTTGCTTTTATTTGAACTGACTGCGCATCATGGAATCCTGCTGGGAAGCTCACATTAGCTGCTGACCCACCCCGTATCCATGTGCCTGCGCTTCCTGAAAGACTCGCATTGGGCCAGTACTCATTGAAAATATACTGCGCATCATCATCTTTTGGCGGAGTGAATGTGTCTCCTACAATGTCTCCTGCAACCTCAAGTTTTGTTACTGGAGCTGTAGTGCCTATGCCTACTCTTCCGGAATTTATAAAACTCACTCCGCCAGTTTCTCCACTCATTAAAACATTCTGTGTCGGACCGTCATATAATCTTAAAAATCCTGAATCTATATTTTCTGCCTGCAGTGTTGCAACATTTGTGCCTCCATTATTTTGTACATGAATACCATCATCTATGCCTGAATTAGCTCGAACTACAAGCTTTGCTCCTGGACTTGCCATGCCAATTCCTATATTTCCTGTATCTCCTTTTACTATGAGCTGCGCAGCTCTTGATCCTGATGTGAAAATTACATCATCATCAGTGTCTGCCCGCAGTACTATGTCTCCAGGGGTTGCATTTGTAGAATAGTGATTATCTAGGGTTGCATACCCAAGAGCAGCATCTGTGCCAAAACGGATGCCTGGCGCTGTTCCTTCGATTGTGATTCCTCCTCCTGCTGCCCCCCGAATATCAATCTTATCTTGAGGGTCTTTTGTTCCTATGCCTACATTGCCGGCAACATACAATGCGTCTGCCTGTATTCCTCCTGCAGAAGTTGTTCCAACTCCTACTGCAGTTGGAAACGCATAGGCTGATACTTGCGTAGTAAGGGAGCCGAATACGACGCCGCCAGTTACATATCCTGCGGAGATTCTTCCTCTAAATTCTTCTGCCTTGGCATTTCCAAAAACATGCAGTACATCTATCGCAGTATTCGTACTCCCGATTCCTATGTTGCCGTTGCTTTCAATATGCAGCCTAATTGCTCCTGCAGTATCATCCCAGATAGCAAGTTGGCCGTCGTTTTCAGCACTTAAAATGTATCTCTTTCCGGATGTAAGATTTTTCAATCCTATGCCTGGGTTACTGCTGGAGGTTATCATGAAGATTCTCCCCCATTTTGTGCCATCTGCACGCTGAGTTTCCGGCGTTGCGTTTGCGCTCTCGGTCTGAATATCAAAAAATTCTATATTTCTATTTGGATCTAGGCCAAACAATCCTCCTCCATTTGGAGGATTTATTCCTGCAGGAGGCCCTTGGAAGGCAGCTTGCACTTGTATTCCAACTACAGCAAGAAGTGCTGCTGCGCTTAGCATTAGTACTCTTGTGTGTATATTGCGTTTCATTTTTCTATGCCTATATGTTGATATTTCGATATTTTGACATATTCATATGTCGATATATCGATATATCGATATATCGATATTTTGCTATTTTTATTATATATCCTGTCTGTTTTTGTTCATTTCTTTATAGGCATCTGGAAATTCTTTTTTAAACAATGTTGTTATTTGGTCTGGCTTCTTTACTTGCTTGAACTGTAATCCCCTCCTAGAACCTCCTTTTACTTTGTGAGTGAAGCTTTGAATCAGTCTTGAGCACTCATCGGTGAGCCCTTGTCCTCTTTTTAACATTTCTTCGTTTATAAACTTTCTATCATATGCGATATATAGCTGACTTCTTACTTCTCCGGCTTCTCCTTTTGCGATAAACAGCGCGTCAACAAACTCGTTTCTTGTGCCTCTGTCGAATCCCTCTGCAATGTTTGACATTGGAGAAGTTGCTGCTCTTCGAATTTGCCTTCTCAAGTCGAAATCCTTCCACTCTGATTTGTCCGTTATATCATATATGAAATTTGCTAACTCTCTTGATTTTTTCCAACATATTAAATCTTCGAATTTTTCTATTGAAACCATTTTTATATTTCGATGTATCGATATGTTGATATATTGATATTTCGATATGTTGATATTTTGATATTTTGATATCTCGATATGTCGATATTTCTACATATTGATATTTATGGAATAACGATAAACTCTCCTTTCTTTCCCTCGTTCGGGCACAGATCGCGGCATGTGAACATAATTGTTCCTGTATCAGTTGCTCCAAAGCTTAATGTCCCAGTGGTCCCCTTCTCTATCAAGATATATGCTCCGTAATATAGAATTACAAAATCATAGTCATCATCAACTGCCTGAATTTTCAGATCTATAATGTCTCCTTTATTTACAGCGATGCTGTTGGGCGTAAATCCATTTTTATCTACTTTAATTTCATATAACCCGAAACTGATTCCCATTTTTTCATTTGCAGGAGATTCTTTTTTTGGTTTAGTTGGCGTAACGAATTTAGGTATTTCTGGAGTAAATATTTTTTCTTTTTCTATTACTTCAGGCGCGTCAATGTTCTTTTCATCCTGCAGTACTACTTTTTCTGTTCCATTTCCTATTTCCGGCTCTGGTTCTGCTTCTTCACCTCTTCTTGCGAGACTGCCTACGATTACAAGCGCAAGAACAACAACCACTGAAACAATAAGCGTAATTTTTTGACGCGGTGTCATGTGTTCATTATAGCAAACATCTTTAGAATAATGTATTTGAAATAATCTAGGGCGTGGTACTGCTTGAATTCTTTTCAATAATAATCGGAGAGAGCTCCTGTTTGCCAATCAGAAAGCCGGCGCTAAAACTTAAAAGAAGGAGGAGCCCAAATATTGTAAAAAAAAGAACCCACTCTTTGCGTTCTTTTATCCAGTTAAAAAATGCGCGAATCACGTTTTCGTTATTCTAATACTGTGTCTGTTTCTCCTACTTCTATTTCATTAGCTATCAGAGTTCCCTTCACCTCCTCATCACATGCGTTCTTACAGAAAAACTGATACTTTCCAAATGGATAGGCCTGAATTTGAAGTTTTACAAGTTTCCCCTGCGGGAGCTCCTTGAAGACTCCAAGATCGGGAAAGAAGATGTCATAATCAGCGTCTTGTGCAGTTATCTCCAGTTTTACTAAATCCTTCTCATCTACGACTATTGTAGAGGGAATAAATGCATTCGACTCTACCTTAATATCAAATGTTCGAAGCGCTGATTCTCCTTTTTTGCCGGCTGGCGCTGCGTATCGAGGAATTGCTATGTCTTCTTCTGCTGTACTTCCCGGTTCTGGAGTTTCAATAATTTCCTGTATGCGCTCACGTGTTCCTCCATCTACTGTGGGGAGTGCATTGGGGTCTTCTACTATCTGCTCTGACGCCTCTTCCTGTTCCTGATTTTCAGTTGGAAAAATCTCTTCTCTATTTATCACTGCTATCACGCCTACAGTTATTATTATTCCAATAATAATTCCTGAAAATATTGCTATTTTTGTCTGTTCACTCATCATGTTCTATATTATATCAGGTTACAAAATAACGAGTAATGGGAAGCGAGTAACAGCTTGTTGACAGATGTTTCGATTCTGGTAGAATTTAAAAGCTTAAAAATACAAACTGCATCCCTTCTGTAATGCGTTGCATTACATCAGGGTGCTCATAGTTTTGGAGAGTGCGTTCGAAAGTCCCTCTGCAATGCTCCACATTGCATCGGGACGCTCATAATTCTTAACGAATTTTGATCGCCCCTCTCCAAAATTCGTAGAATTATGGCGCATACAAAAGCAAAAGGATCTACAAAACTCGGACGAGACTCTGAATCAAAACGGCTTGGAGTAAAGCTGTTTGGAGGGCAGAAGGTTCGGGCTGGTGAGATTATTATTCGTCAGCGCGGCACAAAATTCCATGCAGGTGAAAATGTTAAACGAGGATCAGACGATACTCTTTACGCCCTAAAGGATGGTACTGTTCAATTCCAGACTAGACGGAAGGCCCGATTTGACGGATCTCGAGCATCTAAAAAGTTTGTAACAATAAAGTCCCGCTAACGGGACTTTATTGCTTGTCCCTTACCCTTGCCGCGCAAGAGTGAGGGGTTTATTCTTCAGCCTTCACTTCGATCTTCAGCCTTCCTTTTACTCCACTGCCCATATTAAATTCGATTTCATGCTTTCCAAATGTCTTAATCGGCTTCTCTTGTTTTATTTTTACTCCCTCATATCCTTTTTTCTCAAGCGCAGTCTCTATGTCATGTGATGTTACTGATCCGAACGGCTCCCCGCCCTCTTCAGCCTTTAATAAAAATTCCAGATTTTCTTTTTCAATTTCCTTTACCTTTCCATGCTTCTCTTCAGTACTCTTCTTGAGTGCTTTTTCTTCTGCTTCTTTTTCTTCTTCTGCTTTTACTCTTTTTTCTTTTGTTGCAGCTTCTGCAAGACCCCTTGGAATCAAAAAGTTGCGGGCATGCCCGTCAGATACGTCTTTTATATCACGCGCCTTTCCTGTGCCCTTTACGTCTTGTAGTAGTATTACTTTCATCCCTCACATAAACCCTACGCACCTAAAATTGTGCGCTCGATATTATAAAGCTCTCGACAATATGTGTGTAACTTCCATTGTATGTTATGTGAGGGATTCATTACTCTGATGAGGTTGCGCTTCGCAGATCAACGTATTCAATAACAAGCGGCGGCGGCGCTGCCTGTCCTAACATTGGCGTAATTACCTCAATCGCTTTCTTTAACTGCGCATCTTCAAACTCTTCTCCCTCTGCGGGCTCCTCAAGCGCTACTTCTATATCCGGCTCCAGCCCTTCTTTATCTATAGAATGCCCTGCTGGTGTAAGCCATTCAGCTGTCGAGATTTTCAGCGTGGATCCGTCTTTTAGCGTTTCCAGCTCCTGCACAGATCCCTTCCCAAATGTTTTTTCTCCTACAAGTTTTGCTCCCCGAAGATCGCGCAAAGCTCCTGCGAGAATCTCTGATGCTGAGGCAGACCCGCCATTTACCAAGACTACAACTGGTAAGTTACGAAGGGCTGCATTCCCCCTCGCCACTAGAGCTCTGGATTCTCCGGAACGGAATCTTTCTTCAGTTACTGTATCGCCCTTGTCTATAAACCATCCTGCAAGATTTATCGCAACATCAAGGAAGCCTCCGGAATTATTTCTCAGATCGAGTATAACTCCTTTTGTGCCTGAAAAGAGTGCTTCAGTTACTGCGTCGCGAAAGAGTGAGGATGCGTTTGCATTGAATGTGTAAAGCTGGATATAGACAATATTTTTGTCCTCTTGTCCGGGGCTGGCAATCATTTCCCATTCGAGCGTAGGTATTATGACTGTTGCTCTTGTTATCTCAAATTCTTTTGCCTCATTCCATTCCTCTCGCATGATAAGAAGCGTTACTACTGTTCCCTCCTCCCCTCGAATAATCTTTACAGCCTCTTCTACTGTGAAGTCTGCCATGAGGGTATCATCAACTTTTACGATAATGTCTCCTGCCTTCAATCCAACACGTTCTGCTGGATTATCTTTTAACGGCGATACGACAATAAGCTGTCCGTCTCGTTTTCCGATTTCTGCTCCTATTCCACCAAAGTTTCCCCGTATGTCCTCATCAAATTTTTTTGCATCGCTTGGATTTAGAAATGTCGTATATGGATCTCCTAATGCATTTACAGCGCCCCTGATTGTTCCATAAAGAAAGTCTTCGTCTTTTACATCATCTATATGAATATACTTGTTCTTAACAATATCTATTGCGTCCCAAAGAAGTGTGGAGCTTACTCCCAGCGGGCCGTCTGAAGAGACTTCAACTTGAGGCTCCTGCGCAGCAGGAGGAGACTGAACTGCTCCTAACTGAAACCCTCCATAAAAAAGCGCTGCCGCTACAATGAGCGAGCTTATTATTCCCCATTTGTGTTTTTTTATACTTCCCATTGTTTCTTTAAGTAGAGTTTTTTCGCGCACGTTCTTTTCATTAAATCAGATACAGGAATATTTGCAATGCGGCTTTTCGTTGATTTGCTTCTTATCTCACTTTACAATGAAAGCAAACGTACATATTTCCATGAAGAAGGTTCCAAAAGACAAAAACTATATTGAGCTTCTGAAGGAACGCAAAGCAGAGAGCAGAGTATATAAGTCGTTTCAGCTTATTGGGCTTGAAATTGCTAAGATTTTAGGCGATGAAGGCCATATATCGCTTTACATCAAACTTGCCAAAGAGTATGATTCTCGGGCACTTTTGACCCTTGCAAAAGACATTTCAGAGCGGCAGGGAATAAAAAATAGGGGGGCGTACTTTATGCGAGTGTTTCAAAAGCAGAAGCAGGAAGGAAAAATTACTAAGAAATAAAATGAAAATTATCACTAATAAGAAAAAGTCTGATGATAAGTTTTTGCGGACCGCAGTTTCTCCTCTGGATTTTGATTTGGAAGACAACAAAAAACTTCAGCAGCTTATTCGAGATATGCGAAAAACTATGCGAAAAGTACATGGCGTAGGTCTTTCAGCAAATCAGGTTGGAGTTTCTAAACGGCTTTTTATTGCGGAAGTTCCGAATAAGGAGGGGCAGAAGAAGTTTTACACTGTGATAAATCCGAAGATTGTAAAAACGTCCGAGGAGAAGTCGTCCCTAACAGAAGGATGTCTTAGCATTCCTAAGTGGTTTGGAGATGTTTTACGCCCTCGAAATATTACCCTTTCCGGCCTTTCCCCTTATGGAAAGAAATTGAAGATTAAGGCGTGGGGACTTCTTGCCCGTGTGTTTCAGCATGAAATTGATCATCTTAATGGAGAGCTATTTATTGATAAAGCAAAAAATCTTCATAAAGAAGAGGAGCCTTCTAAGGATTCTCCTGTTGTGTAATTATGAAATACATTTTTTTCGGAACACCGGACTTTGCCGCGACTATTCTTGATAAACTGATTCAGGCCAACATGAAGCCGGATCTTGTGGTTACCAATCCTGATAAGCCGGCTGGGAGAAAGCAGACTATGACAGCTCCTCCTGTAAAAAATACTGCAGCGCGACTTGGCATACCCCTCATTCAGCCCGAAGATCTTGATGCTTCTCTTTTTGACGCGGAGTATGACTTTTTCGTTGTTGCAGCATATGGAAAGCTGATTTCAAAGGAAGTTTTGGATGTTTCACGTTTGGGCTCAGTAAATGTCCATCCCTCCCTCTTGCCAAAGCATCGCGGGCCAACGCCGATTCAGAGCGCAATTCTGGATGGAGGCGACAAGACCGGAGTTTCACTTATGCTTATGGATGAGAAGATGGATCATGGGCCAATACTCAAAATTTCCAATTTCCAATTTCTAATTTCTAATGAAACGTACACAAGTCTTAGTGATAAATTGGCCGAACTTGGCGCGGACATGCTTATTGAAACATTGCCGAAATTTATGGAAGGAAAAATTACACCAAAAGAGCAGAAACATAAAAATGCAACTCTCACAAAAAAGTTCTCTTCGGCAGATGCAGAGATTCCTTGTAATGACTTACGCGCTGCCCTGGATGGAGATAAAGAAAAAGCAGAACAAATTGACCGAATGATAAGAGCCTTGAATCCTGAGCCGGGCACGTGGACTCAAACAGACGATTCTTCTCTTTTAAATTTGCCAAAGAATAAACGTGTGAAGATTTTGAAAAGTGAGGTGCGGGACGGAAAATTGGTTTTGAAAAAAATCCAGGTGGAAGGAAAACAGATACGAGAGGTGTAATAGAATTGAAAAAACTACGAAAACAAGTATTGTAAAAGATACGAAAATTGCCAGGTCGTCTAGTGGTAGGACACATGCCTCTGGAGCATGGTACCTAGGTTCGAATCCTAGCCTGGCAGCACTAAAAACCCCCGCCTATTAGCGGGGGTTTTTATTTTCTACTTCCTCAAATATCTTCTGATTGCGAATGCGCTTGAAAGGATTGAAAGTATGAGAGCAGCGGCGAGTTGATAAAATATAAGCTTACCTAAGTTGTCTGTAAGATAGGAGGTTAGATTTATTTCGTGTACGAATCTCGTGATATAAGGAGAAGTAATAATAATAATTGGAATAAGTATAAGGAAACTTACAATTGCAGAGGTGATTCCGTAGATAATTCCCTCTACAAAGAATGGCCCCTTGATAAAATTGTTTGACGCGCCCACGAGACGCATGATGCCAATCTGCTCTCTATTTGAAAAGATGGCGAGACGAACTGTGTTAAATGTTACTACAATGGCTAGAATGCCGAGGAATATTGTTAACAGCACCATTCCTCTGTTAAATGTCCGCACAAGAGAGGAAAGCCGCTCGATGACTAATTTATTTTGTGTAAAGGTTACCTTTTCAATAATATCTTGGAGAGATGGAGTTTCAAGATATGAGGCAATTGTTTCATACTGACTAAGCTCTTCTGCTTTGATATCTAAAGAGGCAAGAAGCGGGTTGTCATCTAACTCGTCTAGAGTCTGCACAATCGTTTCATCATCTGCGTGCCGCTTCTTGAACTCCTCTAGCGCATCCTCGCGGGAGATATAGTTTACTCCCTTCACCTCTTCCAGACTTTCCAGAGAACGCTTCACACTTAATATGGAGTCCTCAGGAACATTGCTTTTGAAATAGACACTAATGTCTACCTTTTCTTTTATTGATTCAATAGACTGTCTTCCTACGAAGTTAAATATTATAAGACCCTCGAAAACCATTAAGGTAAGAATCATGATGCTTATTGTAGACACTGAAAGCCATCCATTCCTCAAGAAACTCTGAACACCGTATTTGATTATGCGAGATAGTGATACGAACATATTTTTACGCTTCGTCTTTTATAATTCTTCCCTTATCAAGAGTGATTCTTCTCTGATCAAGAGTATCAACAACGTCCTTGTCGTGTGTTGCAAGTATTACTGTACTTCCAAGTTCATTAATTTTTATAAGAAGCTTGATTACCTCACTTGAGTTATGGTGGTCAAGATTTCCTGTTGGCTCATCAGCAATAAGAACTTTTGGACGATTAATCATTGCTCGCGCAATTGCGACTCTCTGCTTCTCTCCTCCTGAAAGTTCTCTTGGAAAGTTATTTGCCTTGTCTTTTATTCCCACCATATCGAGCACCTGAGGAACTAGCTCCTCTATTTCTCTTTGCGGCCTTCCTTCAACTTCTAGCGCAAATGCGACGTTTTCCTGCGCTGTTTTCTGCTCCAAAAGCCGAAAATCCTGAAAGATGACTCCTATCTGACGGCGCAAGTCGGGCATGTCTCCGGGTTTCAGCTTATTTACCTCAAGAGAGTTGAAAAGGATTTTTCCTGAGGTTGGCTTTTCTTCTCCGATTAAGAGTTTAAGTATGGTGGACTTTCCTGCTCCTGACTTTCCTACGAGCATGACAAACTCGTTTGGTTGTATTTTAAAACTTGCCTTTTCTAGAGCGTGAAGTTTGTGATTGTAGGTTTTGGTAACTTTCTGAAATGAAATCATGACTATTTTTATTCGTTGATATTTATTGTACTCTTCTTTATTTCTTCTTCAATATGCGAATGTTCCTCAAGAACGAAACGATTAACCGGAACATTCAGCACCCCCCTTTTTTTCATTCCTTATTATACAGTTTGTTTATATCTCTATTACATTCTACGTGTGGATACGCTTGTGATTTTGTTAATGAATAAAAATGGGGGGTTGTACATTTTGTGCTCAAAAAGAAAATTACTTTTTCTTTTTGAACAAAATGTCAATATCTCCACCCAAAAATTCCTCCACCTTTCCGCTTTTCTTTTTTGTCTCGTGATCTTTTACCATCTTGTACGGATGTAAAACGTATGAACGAATCTCATGCCCCCAATCCGGCTCCACCTTTACTCTAAGATTGCTGATTTCTTTTTCCTTACGTTCTTCGAGAAGCTTTGCGAGCTTTGCTTTTAAGAGTTTTACTGCGCGTTCTCTGTTTGCTGATTGAGAACGTTCTGTTTGCGCGCCTGCTTTCAATCCCGTGGGAAGATGTATTGCTCTTACTGCGGTTTCTACCTTATTTACGTTCTGTCCTCCTGGAGCGCTCGAGCGGAAAAATTCTACCTTTAGATCTTCCTGTGGAATACCTGCTTCTATGCCTTCGACTTCCGGAAGTACTTCTACGAGGGCAAACGAGGTGTGGCGCAAGCGCTTTGAGTCAAATGGAGAGATGCGCACAAGACGATGAACGCCTGACTCGTCTTTTAGACGTTTATATGCGTTCTCGCCTTTTATCTCTACAGTATTTTCATTAATAAGGCGCTTCTTCCAATTTTTCTTATCTGCATATTTCTGATACATACGAAAAAGCATCTTTGCCCAATCCTTAGCATCGTCTCCTCCTGCTCCTGCGGATATTGTTATATATGCGATATTTGAATTGTATGAAGGCATAATATGCTTTACCTATTATGTTTTCTTGATTAGTATGGAGGTGTTACTTTCGAGGCTCACCCTGGAAGAGCAGTGCCAGCGTAGCTCAGTTGGGTTGAAAGCAAACGATTTTGCTTTCAACGGGCGAGCTACAGTGATTTTAGTATATCGGGGCTCGCCCCGGAAGAGCAATGCCACCTTAGCTCAGTTGGTAGAGCAGCACTTTCGTAAAGTGAAGGTCCCCGGTTCAAATCCGGGAGGTGGCTCAAGTAATAAATGTTCAAATCCGGCCGCTGGCTCATTTTATTTTTTATGCGCCCCAAACTGAAGTTTTATAAATTCATAAATAGCTACGAGAGTAAATACTATCTGTAGGATTATGAATATGACATCTCTTATATAAATACTGTAAGCTCCTAAACAAAGACCTCCTATAATAAAAAGAAAGCTCTGTGTTTTCCGTCTTCCCACTATTATCCCTATAGTAATCAGTACAAGCCCTATTACCCCAATACCCTTGAATAACATATCCTCCATACTCTTTTACTACTCACACTCTTTACATAAGTAATCATTGATATTTAATATTGCCTTTACTCCATCTCCTGCAGAAATATTATTCTGTTTATACATCACGTCTGTAACATCCCCTGCTGCCCATATTCCTAACACTGAAGTCCTTTGCGTTTTGTGATCCACAACCACCTCTCCACGCTCGTTTGTTTCTACAAGATTTTTAACAATGTCGCTATTTGGGATTGCTCCGATTTCAACAAAGACGCCATTTAGTTTTAATTCCTTTTTTTCTTTTGTTTCTAAATTTTCGTAGACTATACTTGTTACCATTTTATCTCCCTTTATTTCTACCACGCTTGAGTTTAAAATCTTTTCTACTTTTTCGCTTTTCTCTACAGCCTCCTGCGTTACTGGATCTCCGCGAAACTCATCTCTTCTGTGAATAAGATATATTTTCTTTGCGTATGACATTAGGTCCACAACTCCTTCGAGCGCTGAATTTCCTCCGCCTACTACTGCGGCATCCATTCCTTTCATAAGCGGCGCATCACAAGTTGAACAGTAAAAAACTCCCTTTCCTTCAAACTCTTTCTCTCCCAATATTTCCAGCTTTCTTCTTCTGCTTCCAATAGCAAGGAATATTGCTTTTGCTTTGTAAGAATCTCCTTTTTTCGTTGTTACTGTAAATGTCTTATCTTTTTTCTCTATCTTTTCTGCTAGGCCTGTTTGAATTTCTACATCCTCTTTTTGCGTTTTTACATGCTCCTCAAGCTTCTTAGCTAAATCAAAACCCGAGATATTTTTATCTCCTATCCAGTTGTGGATATCATCCGAGACAATAGACTGGCCTCCGAATGAGTCTGTGATGAGAAGAGTCTTAAGTTTTTTTCTTCCTGCATATACTGCTGCTGCTGCTCCGGCTGGGCCGCCTCCTAATATAATAAGATCGTATTCCATAGCCTTCCTATTCTACCCTGATAATCTCATCTCTTGCAACAAAAAAGAGACCGTTGCCTTAGCAAGGTCTCTTTTTTTAATTTCGATTTCTGACTTACGCAGGGGCTCCGGGAGTCGACTGGTCGCCTCCTGGTGCTCCTCCTTCTTCTGCAGGAGGAGTTGGTGCTCCTGGTGCTTCAGGTGCTCCTGGCATAGGTGCGCCTGGTGCTCCTGGTGCTTCAGGTGCTCCTGGTGTAGGTGCTCCTGGTGTAGGTGCTCCTGGTGCTCCCGGCATAGGTGCACCTGGTGTAGGTGCTCCTTCGTCGCCTCCTGGTGTAGGTGTTGGTTGATCGTCCATATGTTTCTATATTTCTTTTGGCTTTAGTCGACCTTTTAATCGGCTTAATAAACTTCTTTTTTTTATTCCTAATACTTCTGCAAATATTTCCTGATTAAACCCTACATGTATATCATTTTTTAATTCTAGCACAGGTACTCCTGATTGATGCGTTTTTTCTACCATTTCTCTGTAGCCCTTTTCGTCTTCCATGACATTTACTTCTGTAAACTGAATTTTATTCATGTCTAGAAATTTCCTTGCTCTTTTGCAGTGCGTGCAGTGCGGGGCTGTGTAGATTTTTGTATCCATGCTTTTATTCTTCAGGCGGAATCATGTTCCATAGTGCGAGCAATCCTATAATTACTCCTACCACGACCACGTTCCACATTGCAAGGTTTACTTTTGCAAATCCTAAAATCCAAGGGGAGGCAACGAGCCAAATCCCCAGCCCAAGTATTGTCCAATGGTGCCACTTCACATTAGCAGATAAAAATTAATTTTCTAGAGCAGCCTGAATAATCGTCTTTACATCCTGCCGCACAGGATCTTCGAACGGAAGTGCTCCCGGGATGGAGAATTTCTCGCCGTTTTTCGTGATGATAACTGAGTATGGTGTTCCGCGTCCGCCCGAGGCAACCGCGTCTTCAATATCTTCCTCTACCTTGTCGGCCTGCTTTCCTCCTTCCAGACAAGACTCAAATTTTTCTTTATTCAGCCCGATATCTTCTGCAATTTGAGGCAGGAGATTAAGGTCTAATCCATTATTTAACGGAGAGATTTCAAATACTCTGTCTACGTATTTCCAAAATGCGTCATTCCCGCCGAGTTCTGCTGCGCACTCACTTGCCTCTGCCTCTCTTTTTGCCTTTGAGTGCATTTCTAGAGGAAGGTGTCGGAATACCCATGCTACCTCATCCCCGAACTCATCTACTGCCTGCTTCATTGTCTCATGAAATCTCTGACAGAACGGACATTCAAGATCTGAAAATTCAATGATTACAACTTTTGCATTTGGATTTCCCCGGATGTGATCTTTTTTATTCACATCTTTAACGTTTTCGGGCGATGGTTCCTGCAAAAGTGTTCCCGTGAGCTTTTCTTTTTCAATGGAGCCCTTCCCTGTGCTGTATATTACAGATCCGGCAATAAGTACCCCCGCGATTAAGATGCTTGCTGGCAAAAGAATATTTTTCCCTTTTTTTGCCTGTTCTTCCATTTAATCTTTATCTTATGTAATATACCTACAAAGGTCAACCTTATTATAGGATATTATGAATATCCTATTATTTTTTGACTATTATGCAGTATATAAATAGATTCGATCTTGTGATTGGAGATGTTTTTATCCTCTACATCTCTCTTTTTTTGATGCTCATAATCCGTTACGAGCCTTCTTCTTTTTCCCTTCGTATTCAATCTCACATTGTGCCGTTTTCTCTTGTCTTTCTTGTTTGGCTTTTTGTATTTCTTATGAATGATTTATATAAGCTTCGTTCTCTTCGGATGAAAAAACTCTTCCTTCGAAATCTTATTCTTGCAGTGTCAATCAGCTTTGGACTTTCAATTCTTATCTTTTATCTCTTTGGTCCTTTTTTCTCTCTTACTCCTAAGACAAACCTAATTCTCTTTGGAATTATTTCTTTTGTTCTCTTGTATGTGTGGCGGCTTTTCTCAATTCGCCTTCTTTCTTTTGGTCAGGTCCGAGTTGTTTTTCTCGGAGAGTCTGGCTCTCTTTCCAGGCTCCTCCTGTATATTAAGAAAAATCCTCAAGTTGGATATAGAGCAGAGTCTCATATACAAGACCCCTCTTCTGCGTCTTTTCGCAAAATGCAAAATAAGAAGATAGATCTTATTGTGCTTGGGCCTGGAATTGCTCATACCTCCTCTCTTCTTTCCTCTCTTAAGCTTCCTTCCCTTTCTAAGATTTCCTTTGTTCCATTTCAGGATTTTTATGGATCTATATTTGAGAAGGTTTCACTTCAGGACGTTGATGAGGAGTGGGCGCAGCAGCTTCTTTCTTCCCGAAGACGGCTGTATGATTTTGCAAAACGAATTGCTGATTTTGTACTTAGTGTTTTTCTTATTCTAATTTTTTCTCCTATTATTCTTCTTATTTGGATGCTTGTAAGTATTAGTTCCAGAGGTCCCGCTGTTTATGTTCAGTCTCGGGTTGGAAAGGGCAGCAAGAAGTTCAACTTGTACAAGTTTCGAACCATGCACCATAAAAGTGACGGACCTCTTTGGACAGAAGACAAAGATCCGCGCATAACTCCAGTTGGCAAAATTTTACGATTTACTCATCTTGATGAGCTTCCTCAGCTTTTTAATATTGCTCGAGGAGATATTTCTTTTACCGGCCCAAGACCGGAGCGTTCAGAGCTTGCTGAAAAATATAAAGAGCTTCCTTATTATGACTTTAGGCATCTTATAAAGCCCGGACTTACTGGGTGGGCGCAGATTAATTACCGAGCAAGCACTTCTCTGAAAGAGGCTGGGGAGAAGCTTTCATACGACTTGTACTACCTTCGGCATCGATCATTCTTTATAGATGTTATTGTCATTATAAAGACACTTAAGTACGTATTCTTTTCTTCTTAAAAATGCTTGCTCGGCTGAAACAATTTTTTTTGCGTAATACGAGCCCAAAGCAAACTATTGCGAAAAATGTTGCATGGCTGACCCTTGGAGAGATTTTTGGCCGCCTTATCCGGATGCTTTTTGTTATCTATGTTGCCCGGATTTTAGGCGCAGAGGGATATGGTGTATTTTCTTATGTGCTGGGACTTGCCGGCTTCTTTACTATGTTTTCGAGCGCGGGAGTTTCTTCTGTGTTTCTACGGAACGCCTCCCAAACACCAAAGAGCAGGTACGAGTTTTTCTCTGTCACATTTTTTATTCAGCTTGTTCTTCTTATTTTGACGATTGCGCTTGTTATTTTTGTCGCCCCTCTCTTCTCTCACATTGTGGGCGTTCGTCTTCTGTTTGTCTTTGCCTCTTTCCTTATCGCTTTTGACGGATTTCGCGGTTTGGCCTTTGCGGTTTTTCGTTTTTCCGAACGAATGGAGCTTGAGGCGCTTACCGCAGTCGTTACCAATCTCGCTATCACTGGATTCGGTTTTCTTGCGATCTTTCTTGCGCCAAATCCTTTATCACTCATTATGGCGTATGCAGCTGGCGCAGGCGTGGGGGCGCTTATTGGTACACTGCTTTTGAAGAACTGGTTTGCGCGCATCTTTAGATGTTTCCAAAAGGACCTTATTCGCCCGATACTCCTTACCACCTCTGCCATGTTTCTTACCACTGTGTTTGGCCGCTTTATGTTTCATATTGATATGATAATGCTCGGCTGGTGGCGAAGCGCTGAAGAAATCGGATTGTATGCGGCGGCTCAGCGAATTGTGTTTCTGCTTATCGTGCTTCCTGATATTCTTGCTGTGAGCGTCTTTCCCCTTCTCTCCCGTCTTGTAAAACTCGGGGATTCTGATCGAGTAGAGCGCCTTATGGAACGTTCTGTAATTCTTCTTTTTTCTATTTCTCTCCCGCTTGTTGTTGGCGGCATTGTTCTTGCCAGGCCGCTTCTTATTTTTGTATATGGTCAGGGCTTTGCCTCCTCCTCTCTCTTTCTTCAACTGCTTCTTTTTTCTCTCCTTTTGCTTTTTCCTAGCAGAATTATTCTCAACTTTATATTTGTTCATAATAAGCAGCGCATCATTGCTACATCTGCAGGAGTTGGCGCGTTCGGGAATGTTGTACTTAATGTTTTCCTTATTCCAGCGTATGGAGCTGCTGGATCAGCAATTGGAACATTCTTCTCTCTTCTTATTAATCAAGGCTTCCTCTGGTATGTTGCAAAACGCCTTCAGCCGTTTCGTACTTTTCGTTACCTTCCGAGGATTTTTATTGCGTCGCTTCTTGGTCCGGGTATACTTGCCTACGTCCTCTACTATTTTGCCGGACTTCATGTTTTAATGGTTATTCTTCTTTCTGCCTTGTTTTACTTTGCTTTTCTTTATATTTTGCGCGATCCTGTTATAACAGAGTTTCAAAGTATATTCCGTCGTTTCTTATCTTCTTCACATTCAAACACTCAATCTTCATAATATGAATCCCTACGCCCTTGGCGCATAACTGCGTAAAGGAAAGGGATAAAGACAAAACAATGAATCAAAAAAATACACAAGTCGAAAGAATAAGTACTAATTTGGCGTCTCAATGCGCCAAGAGTGAGGGATGAAAATTCTTATTACAGGCGGGGCAGGATTCATTGGGTCTCATATTGTTGATGCCTATATAGAGGCGGGTCATGAAGTAGTTATAATTGATAATCTTTCTACTGGTTCGAAGAAAAATATAAATCCTAAGGCGCGGCTGTATGAGGCTGATATTCTTGACCTTGACGCGCTCCGAGAGGTTTTTCAAAAGGAACAGCCTGAAGTTGTAAATCACCATGCTGCTATTGCCGCAGTTGGAGCTTCTCTTAGAGATCCTATTCCCACTATAGAAACTAATGTCTTGGGAACTACAAATATCTGTTTGTGCGCTAATGAATTTGGCGTAAAGCGGCTTCTTTTTGCATCAACTGGCGGAGTAATGTATGGAGATCCAAAGAAGCTCCCTGTTTCTGAATCTGCTCCCCGAGACCCTATCTCTCCATATGCGCTTTCAAAAGCTCTTGCTGAAGATGTTATTCGTTTTTATGCAAAGATGGGATCATTCACCTACTTTGGCTTTCGATATGCGAATGCATATGGGCCTCGTCAGGATCCAAAAGGCGAGGCTGGAATTGTCGCAATCTTCTCCGAACTCATTCAAGATGGAAAGCAGCCAACTATTTTTGGAGATGGGAGTAAGACGCGGGACTATGTTCACGTCTCAGATATTGTCTCTGCAAATCTTCTTGCTCTTACAAAAGGCAAGAATGATGTGGCAAACATTGGCTGGGGCAAGGAGGTTTCTGATAAAGAGATATTTCAAATAATTGCTGATGTGCTTGACTATAAAAAAGAACCAACTTATGCGCCCTTTCGCAAGGGAGAGGTTATGCACATATCTCTTGATTCCTCAAAAGCAAAAAAGCTCCTTAATTGGGAGCCTGTTATAAAACTCGAAGAAGGTGTGAGGCGAACTCTTACCACTCACGAATAGCCTTCTCCCAGCGTTCTAAGTTACCGCAGTCATACCATCGGCCTTCTGCTTTATGGCCAAAAAGTTTTCCTTTTTTTGCGAGTCTTGGAAAGATGTCTCGTTCAGTTGATATTTGCTCATTAGAGAAATTCGCATAATCAAAAATTTCTGGATTAAATACATATAGTCCTGAATTTATATAGTTAGATGGCGGATTCTTTGGCTTTTCCAGAAATTCGATTATTCTGTGCCCGTCTAATATTGGTACTCCATACTCATTGGCATTTGGAACCTCAACAAGCCAGATTGTGCCTACTCCCTCGTGGCTTCCATGAAATTCCTGTAGATTTTTTAAATCAAGGTCTTTGAGCTCATCTCCATTTGTGAGCAAAAATGTCTCATTCCCAAGCCACTCACGCACTAGCTCCATTCCTCCGAATGTGCCTCGCGGCGTATCTTCATAGAACATTTCCATTTTTTCGCTTGGTATGCTTTTTTCCCATGCCTTTCTCCACTTCTTAAAGTCCTTTCTGTGCTTCCTGCTTGCAAGAATACCGATTTTATCAACTCCCTGCTTATTAAAGAAATCAATCAGATGATTGATTATTGGCTTTTTCTTTACTGGCACAAGTGGCTTAGGAATCTCATAGGTAATTGGGCGAAGTCTAGTTCCCATTCCGCCTGCTAGAATTACGGCTTTCATATTGAGATAGAGTAATTGAGAATCTTTGAAAAATCAAGCAAAAACGCATACTATAGAGGCAATATGTGTGGTATTACAGGTATATATAATTTGAATAAAAAAGAGGTGCAAAAAGCGGATCTGATCTCCATGAGAGATGTTTTAGAGCACCGAGGACCTGATGATGAGGGTACTTATATCTCCCCTGATTTACGTGTTGGCTTGGCTCACAGACGGCTTTCGATTATTGATTTAACAGAGGCTGGACACCAGCCAATGACGAATGAGGATAAGACAATCTGGATTACATATAATGGAGAGATTTATAACTTTCAGAGTTTGCGCAAGGAGCTTGAGAGACGCGGACATACATTTCGCTCTAAGTCAGATACAGAGGTAATTATCCACGCATACGAAGAGTATGGCGCAGAGTGCGTGAAAAAGTTTAATGGAATGTTTGCCTTTGTAATCTGGGACGAGAAGAAAAAGACTCTTTTTGCAGCGCGGGACCAGCTTGGCATTAAGCCCCTGTATTATTCTTTTGAAAACGGACGATTTCTTTTTGGATCAGAGATTAAGGCCATTCTGAAACATCCTGATTTCAAAAAAGAGCTTAATGAGAATAATATTTCGTATTATCTTACATTCGGATGCATGCCTGCCCCACACACACTATTCAAAGGAGTTCAGAAACTTCCCTCTGCGCATACTCTTACTATTGATTCATCAGGCAAGCTCAAGACAGAGGAGTACTGGAACCCTGCATCTAATACAGAAAAGCATTCTGAAGAGCCTTATGCGTCTGAGACAAAATTACTGCTTGAGGATTCAATAAAAAAGCAGATGGTTTCAGATGTTCCTTTTGGATGCTTTCTCTCAGGCGGGATTGATTCATCTACCAATGCTGCGCTCATGTCGCGCGCGCTTGGAGAACCAGTAGAAACATTTTCTATTGGAGTGAAGGACTTTAAAGAGCAGTACAATGAGTTTAAGCACTCTCGAAAAATTGCAGACCTCTTAGGCGCAAAAAAGCATGAGGTGCTTGTGGGACGAGAAGATTTTATAAACTTTCTACCTGAGTTTTCTGCACATACTGATGATCCAAACGCAGATCATATCTGTTTCTTAGTCTACTCTATATCAAAACTTGCCCGAGATAATGGCGTTATTGTTGCGCAAGTTGGTGAGGGCGCAGATGAGATTTTTGCAGGATATGACTCATACCTGCGGGCTGCCCGTTTACTTCCTTTTTGGAAAATAGCTCGCAGATTGCCTATCTTCCTGCGGCGCATGTCCAAAGTGTTTGCCAAATCTGCATTTTCACGGATTTATGCGGATCGTCTCGTGCTTGGTCAGGAGCCTTTTTGGGGACATGCTGTTGCCTTTTCTGGGAGCATGAAAGATAAGCTACTCTCTCCTCATTTTGCTAGGCGCATGCCTCAGGACCCTGCGTATCAGGTTATTCAGGATTTGTATGCTGAAATTGATTCTGCAGATCCTAATGCTGATAATCTGAAGCGGATGGCATATGTGGATATAAAGATTCGTCTTGCTGAGTTTCTTCTTATGCGAGTTGATAGGATGGCAATGGCAAACTCCATTGAGACGCGTGTTCCATTTCTTGACCATCGACTGGTAGAGCTTGCCATGAGTATTCCGCAGGACTTAAAAATAAAAGGCAGTAAGACAAAGAATGTTCTAAAGCAGGCTGTGCGCGGCATCATTCCTGACGAGATAATCGATAGAAAAAAACAGGGATTTGGTGCTCCAGTTGCTGAGTGGCTGAAAAATAGAGAGACTGCAAAAGAGTTTACAGATATTATTTTCAATTCAAAGCTTAAGGAACGTAAACTTTTTGATTACGAATATATAAAGAGTCTTATCAAAGAACATCAGAGTGGAAAAGAAAATCATACCTTCCGCATTTGGAATCTTATCACTCTGTCTTTGTGGTACGATTACTGGTTCTCGTAATATGAAAATTTTAGTCTTCCATCAGTTTTATACGAGATTAAATGAGGCGGGTATATCCCGTTTTAATTTATTCTCAAAGTACTGGAAACAGGACAGATATGATACGACTATTATCGCCGGCATGTTTAACTACATGACTGGAAAGCGATACGCTAAAGCCGGACTTATTTATCGGGAGAAGGATGGAGCTGCTGAGATTCTTCGGGTGTGGAGTACGTTTATATGGTATAGGACATTTGTGGGGCGCGTGCTTTCACATGGCACGTTTTTTATTTCAGCTCTTATTGCCGGACTGCTTGTAAAAAAGCCGAGTGTTATTATTGCCTCTTCTCCGTCTATTCTTTTGGGATTTGCCGGATATTTTGTGAGCCGTATTAGGCGTGTACCATTTGTGCTCGAAGTACAGGGTCTTTTTCCTGATGAGGCTATTGAGCTCGGAAGGATGAAAAACAGACTTCTTATTAAAATGGCCTACTCTTTTGAACGATTTTTGTATAAGAGGGCTCGAAGGATTGTTGTGAACTCTCCGGGATTTAAACAGTTTTTAGTACAAAGAAAAGGAGTGCCAGAAGATATTATCGGGGTTGTTCCAAATCCTGTTGAGTTTGATCTTATCAGAGATAAATCGCAGGATGGGTTCAGGCTTCGCAGTGAGTTGGGGTGGGATGATAAGTGCGTGATACTCTATAGCGGCTCTCATGGTCCTGCATATGATTTTGATGCTCTGCTTGATGCTGCATATAGCCTTCAGGAAGAATCCGCGAATGTTCACTTTGCCTTTATCGGAGACGGCAGGCAGAAGTCACACATTATGAATCGGGCAAAGGCCTATGGCATTCGAAATGTAGAGTTTTTAGATCCTGTTCCCAGAGATAAGATTGCAGGATATATCTCTGCATCTGATATATGTGTTGTCTCTCTTAGAAGAGAAAACTTTTTAAAATATGTCTATGTTACTAAGGTTTTGGATTATATGGCTTTGAAAAGGCCCGTGATTGCTGCGATGGAGGGAGTCACAGCAGACCTAGTATGCAAGCATGCAAAGTGCGGCATCTGCACAAAGCCCGGAGACAGAGAACATATTAAGAAAGCAATTCTCCAGCTCTCCAAAAGTAAATCTAGAAGAAGTCTTTTGGGAGAGAGGGGGTATATTTTCACAAAGGAGCACTTCTCAACCCCAGTACTTGCCAAGAGATACTTGGAGTATCTTTAATTAACGAAAACCTGAGCGAAAAAAATCCGCCTCTGCTTTGGTTAGCTTGAGACGGGTTACGATGGAGAATAGCGTTCTTCTCGGCGTACGTAGCGGGGGCTATGAGGCCTGTCGAAGTGCCGAGAGAGGCACGGAAATCGCCGAGACGGCATCCACGACTCTCTGCCACTTTTCGTCTGACACCGATGAACCAATGATGGCCACGACGACCCATATTCCGTCCTTCCGTGGCCTTGTTGTAGCGTTCACCTCGTCGCGTTCCAATCCTCCGGCTTTTCGGACCATCCATTCCATCTCACTGTCTGAAGGCAGGGACGCTGGATGTCCGTAAAGACAAATTCCTCTTCCTACTGGCTCTGTCATGCTGGGATCTCCTGCTGGCGGGCACTTTGACTTGGATGATACCTGTTGCGCGCTTAAGCTGTTCCTACTTTGAACCTAGATACAGTTTTTGTCAACTCAACCCCAGTACTTGCCAAGGGATATTTGGAGTATCTTTAATTTTTGTTATACTGCAATTAGTTCTGTGGTATCGAACAGAGCTGCGCTGCTAAACGGCAGCACTTAATGCGCTCGGTGCCTAGACCTAGGGATACTCTGCAGGTACCTTGTACACACCCAAAATCGTAAGGCGGCATCTTGGTCAGTGGATCAGTGCCGCCTTGGAATTTATAGACGTCTTCGTTATACTGCAATTAGTTCTGTGGTATCGAACAGGGCTGTGCTGCTAAATGGTAGCACGCAATTACACGCCAATAGTCCGGCGTGTCCGGATTTTAGATAGGGCGGCATTCGGGACCGAGAATGCCGTCTTGTTATATATACGTCTTTATATTTTGTTATACTGAAATTAGTTCTTTGGAGTTATGGGCAATAACGCTCCATGGCTCTCTGGAGCACACCGTGCCTATGGGAGACATTCATGCTTAGACCAGACGTGCTCGAGAGACGTCGAGACGCGACCGTCAAAGAGGCGGCAGAGATCGTTACGCCCACAACGAAGGCCAAGGACTAACTAGGCGACACGAGCAGCCTAATCAGCCTATACCTATGTTTAATCATGCGGTTCGTGCATGATCGAAGGCGGCAACACCGTGACCGTGAGTTGCCGCCTTAGAATTTATACGCCCTTACAAAACACCCCCGGCAATGCGGAGGTGTTTGAGATTTATGGATTTACCTGAAAAGGAATGAGTACCAAGGGAATTCTTCTGCGATCTGCTCACCCTCTTCTGCCTCTACCTTCAGTGTTTTTGATATTCTCATTGGAATGAAGCCGAGGAATTTTTTCTGCTCCCTTACTTTTATTTTATATACTGCCTTGTTATTCTCTTCTTTTAGTTCAATTTTTTGTATTGGCTTTTCAATATTCTGCACTACCCATTCTGCTGAAATTTTTACCGGCGCCTTTCCTTTTCCAACCTTCATCTCTCCATCTTCAACTGTGATGTTCTGCGCTTCTATTTCCAACTCCCCCTCCTGAATCAACACCCTCCTTCGCATTGGCTTAATGCGTATCTTTTCTGAAAGCTGAATTGTTTTTCCTTCTGCTTCTACAGATACATCATCTGCATGAATTCTTCCTTTTTGAATGTTTATTGTTTCTGTAACTCCCTGCAAATCCTCCATTCTGATTTCTTTTTTGCTCTTGATGAATTTCTTTACAAGTCCGTCCACTTCTATACGAACCTCGCGAAGACGTTCAATTTGAGCCTCTTCCTCCTCTCCCTCTTCTGTCTCAGTTGCCTCTTCAATGCGCGCCCTGTAATATCTTCCAATTTCTTTTACAGAGTCTGGCACGATAGGTTTCATGATTGGGCCTTCGTAATCTCCATCTGCGCTTATAGCAACAGCATCTTGTATTTCTACTACCTCCTTACATTCATACTTCTCTCTGATTGCTTCTTTCCGATCGATAAGCTCTTCCACTATTTTCTCCATATCTTTTTCAGAGAAGCTTGTTTCCTCGGATGCGTCCTCAGATGCATTTTTGTAAAATTCAATTTTTCTGTCCAAAGCTGGAATCTGCCTGCATAGACTGAGAACTTCTATATTTTTCAGCTCTGCGCTTATAGGCCTTACTGATGGCTTTGCAGTTACTGGAGCTGGCTTTGATTGTGTTGTCGATCTTATAATAGTTGGCCGGACAATATTGCACCCCTCTCTTTCTTTGTTTATTTCTTCCTTCAGCTTCCTAATCTGCTGCATTATATCCTTCTGCTTTTCTTCTTGTTTTGCCCGCTCTGCCCGCTTAAGTTCGAGAATCAGTCTATTGTATTCTCCGAGAAGCCTCCCTTCCACTCCGCAGTTTGTTTTTTCTGTTTTAGTAGTTTCTACTGCTCGGATAGGAGCAACAAAGAGTCGTTTCTCTATTTTAATAGCTCGTTTGTCTTTGTCCCTGTCTATGCTTATGTCTTTAACTGATTCTGTTATAGCTCCTGACTCGTTAGGAGTAGGCGGCTTTATCAGATTTGGCTGTTGGGTTGCGTCGAGCGCAGGCACTACTATGATGTCCTTACACTCCCCTTTATACGCAACTTCCACTCCAGATCCTTTTGCCATGCACTCATTTGAGTATGTTTTGCTGTCTTTTCCGCATACTGGAGCGTACTCCATTGTACAGATGAAATCCTTAGTTGGAGAGCTTCCATCAACACTAACGTCGTTTGACTCTGTTTTGTCGACACTAATATCATCTGACTCTACCCCATCGACTATTGTGACACTTGAGGAGTCTCCGTCGACTGCGCTTGCGTCACTTCCTGTTTCCTCTGCTCGAACTGAAGTGCTCGCAAGGAGTGTTATGAGTATGCTCGCGACCAGTGTGGTGAATATGTATTTTTTCATTAGTTTTATTATATTATTTTTCCTGTTTAGAAGTCAATTTGTCGACCTGTTTTATCTTCATTAGTACTACGTTACTGCCCTTCTAAAGGTAACAAGCAAGAAGTGTTTATATGTCGGACTTTTACTGAAACCCTTCGCTTTGCTCAGGGTCCTCACAAAACTATACTCGCTGTGCTCGTAGTTTTGTGGGAGATGTAGAGATATCGCTTGTTTTTATCAGTGAAATGCGGGTATAATTTTGGTGCTTATATGAGGATATTAACCGGCAAAAAGTGGAGGGATGGATATCTGGATTATTATAGAAACCCCACTGAATATCGCGTTCAAATTCTTGCTTTTAAGAACCTTGAGCGTCTTTCCGGCGTGTATCACACAAGGCAGAAAAGTCTGCGGCTTCTTTGGAACTACTTTCCTGTTGTAGGCCTTGAAGGACTTATTACGAAAACATGGTCCAGACTTCGGGAAGGCCGAAGAAATGAGAAGTATGTTTCATACGGCATAGGAAAGATTATTGAGGGACCGGATAATGGAGCCCTTAAAGCAGGAGATACTGTTGGACTTATTGCCCCGCTTCACCCTGCGCTCCCTGAACGCATTGTCCTGCCTGAAGAACTTATTTTTCAATTAGAAAAGTCTGATATTCCTGAACTAAAAGAAGATGCTATTTTGTACTCTCCTCTTACAAATATCGAGATATCGAGATATCGAGATACTAATATTTCTGGACATAAAGATGCTGTGATATCGAGATATCGAGATTCTGAGATGTCGAAAGATCGAGATGTTGATATGTGGTGGGAGAAGATAAAAGGATGGAGTATGTATTCAGGAATGAAGATTTCTCAAGAAACTCAAAAGGAGCTTGAGGATAATTTGAAAAAAGAGATTAAGGAAAATGATTGGGCAGATCAGATTGATGCAAAAAATCCAAGCGCAGTTGCTGAAACTAAGGGTGAGATTCAAAGCAAAGGCTCTAAGAAGCGCGGAATTCTATTTGGTTTTGGAAATTACGCGAAAATAAACATTGTTCCCTACATGAAGCCCTTTGTGAATATCCAGACTGTTCATGAGGCAGACCCAACACAAATTTCCGGAGCACGGAAAGTTCAAAAATGGGATACATCTCCCTTCCCTAAAGAAAATGAAGAGGCAGATGTATATTTTGTGGCAAGCTATAACAATACTCATGTGCCTACAACTCTGCATGCTTTGCGTCAGGGAGCATATGTTGTTGTTGAGAAACCAGTTGTGATGGATTACGAAGATTTAGATGAGTTAGAAAAGGCATTACGAAAAGTTGGAAGAAAACTATTTATTGGATTCCACAAGCGCTATGGAGTATTTAACAAGATGGCGCTTGAGGATTTGGATATAAAGAAAGGAGATCCAATCTCATACCACTCTATTGTGTACGAACTTGTTCAGCCTAAGTTCTTCTGGTACAACTGGCCTATTTCCAGAAGCACATTTTTTGCAAATGGATGCCATCAGATTGATCACTTCCTTCATCTCAATGATTTTTCAAAGCCTAAGGATTCTGATATTAAACTCATGCAGGATGGTTCAGTGGAAGTCTGGATAGAGCTTGAGAATGGCGCATGCTTTACCACTACGTTTAGCGAAAAAGGCACTTCACGGGTTGGACCAAGAGACTTTGTAGAGCTTAAGGTTCCTAATAAAAATATACGCATAACAGATGCTATTAAGTATCAGTCAGAGGATAATAACAAAATTATCCGGAAGAAACGGATATTTAAGACAAATAGCTATAAGACTATGTACCAGACCATTGGAAAGACAATTGCAGAAAATGGAGATGGTGATTCTATAGAATCTATTCTTGTTTCAGCAAAAATCATGCTTGACCTTGAGGAGAAGCTGCAAAAAATGAAGGGCTGGGGCAATAGATACAAGCAGGCTAAGGAGGAGTTTGCGCGTTACTTTAAGTAATCAACATACACAAAACCGCCATTCTCTGTAGTGTGGCGGTTTTGTGTATTTCGAGATATCGATATATCGAGCTTACTTTTTCTATTTCGAGATATCGAGATATTGGAATTTCTTACCTATATTGAGATGTAGAAATATCGAGATATCGAGATATCAATATATCGAGATGTTAAGATTTGGAGAGAACTTCTACGATTTTCTCTGACGCCTTACCGTCTCCGTAGGGGTTTTCAGTGCGGGCCATCTGCTCGTACGCCTCTTTGTTTTCTAAGAGCTCTTCAGTTTCTCTTATAATCTTTTCTTTATCAGTTCCTACAAGTTTGCTTACGCCAGCTTTCACTCCCTCCTCCCTCTCTGTTTCTTCACGCATTACAAGAACCGGCTTGCCTAAAGACGGGGCTTCTTCCTGAATTCCCCCAGAGTCAGTGAGAATCAAATATGACTGCTTCATTAAGCGCACGATTTCTTTGTAATCTACTGGATCAGTGAGTTCTATGTTTGGCACATCTTTTAATAGCTCTTGCACTGGTTTTGAAACATTGGGGTTTGCATGCACTGGGTAGATAATTTTGATGTCTTTGTGGCCTTCTGCAATTTCCTTTAGAGCTTTACAAATATCTTTTAGCCCCTGACCAAAACTTTCCCTGCGGTGAGCTGTTACAAGAATCATCTTTTCCTGCGATTCTGCAGTTTCAATGTTTTCAGCAGCTTTAAGAAGCGCGTCAATTGCAGTGTTCCCTACTACATGCACATCTTTTTCTGGAACTCCTTCTTTTAGAAGATTTTCTTTTGCTTTTTCAGTTGGGGCAAAATGGATATCTGCAAGGCGTCCCAAGAGCTGCCGATTCATCTCCTCTGGAAATGGAGCATACTTGTCATATGTTCGTAGTCCTGCCTCAACATGGGCAATTTTTATTTTAAAGTGGAATGCAAGCCACGCAGAAAGATAGGCTGTTGACGTGTCGCCCTGAACTATTAATAGGTCTGGTTTTTCTTTTTTTAGAAATTTTAGATATTTTAAAAGTCCAAAACCAGATCCGACTCCTGCGATTCCTTTTTTGAGAAGCCCAATATGTTCTCCGAGTACTGTGCGATCGCTTATTTCAATTTTCAAATCAAGGTCCGGCTTAATATTTAATGCCTTTAGAGTCTGACTGAGCATGCTTCCCTGCTGGCGGAATACGCAGACAGTTGTTTTTATTTCAGGAGTAGCTCGAAGACGCTCGATTACTGGAGCGAGTTTTATTGCTTCTGGTCTTGTTCCAAATACCAATGTTATGTGTTTCATAAAATGTTAATTATTTCGATATATCGAGATGTTGAGATTTCTTTTATTATTTCGAGATTTTGAGATATTGAGATATCGAGACTCCTTCTATTATTTCGAGATTTTGAGATATCGAGATGTCGAGACTCCTTCTATTATTTCGAGATGTTGAGATATCGAGATGTCGAGATGTTGATATTTTTTACAGTACCTGCTCCCACTTAGCTATTGATTTTTCCGGCGTGAGATTTTCCTCCACATATCCTAATGCATTTTCTCCGTATTCGTGAAGTTTTTTCTTGCTTTTATACATAGAGACAACAGCATCCAAGCAGGCATCTTCATCATCATATAACGTTCCAAGACCGCATCTTGCCTCTTCTATAATCTTTCGCGCCTCACTTTTTTCATGAAGAAATCCTATTGCTGGAATACCTGCTGCCATATAGCCCATAAGCTTTGCAGGCACTGCAGGCGTGGTATTTTTTCCTACGAGTGAGATAACGCCAACATCAACTTCTTTTATTAACTCTCTATATTCTTCTTTTGACACCCATTTTTCAAAACGCACATTTTCTATCCTGCTTCGATTTACTATATTTTCAAGACGTTCTTTTTCTGAACCATCCCCGCACACAAGAAAGACTATATTTGGATAATCTTTTTTAAGACGCTTGCCCATATGGATTAAGATGTCCAGACCCTGCGAAGGACCTACAACGCCCCCAAAAAAGAATATGAACTTATCTTCCAATCCGAATTGCTTTCGAAACTTCCCTGTATTTTTTGCTTTTGCGAACGGCTTTGGATCCACCCAGTGATGAATGACATGGACTTTGTCTTCTCTGACATTCCGTTCCTTTGCCAAATATTCTTTATGCTCGTATGAGGGTGTGACAATAACATCACACTCTTTGTAGGCGCGCTGTTCCATCCTCTCAAAGAATCGGACGAGAAGCGGGTTTTTTAGAACGCCCAAATCAATGGCATTTTGCGGAAAGATGTCCTGAACATTCAGAATATATTTTGCTCCATATTTCTTTTTTGCGTATTTCGCAACTTTTGCAAGGGGCAAGGGAGGAGAGTGAACAATTACAGCGTCAATGTGTCTGCATGTTTTTTTTACCTCTTTCCAAAAGTGATGGGGCATGCGAAGCCATGAGATTCCTTTTTTAATAAATCCTACGTTGTGATGCTGAGGAATATCTGCGCGAATCACAATCACGCCGTCCTCCTCACTTATTCCCGCTTGCAAGGCAATACCTCCTGCAACAGCGTCTTTTGGAGCTGATGTTATGACCCATACCTTGTGCCCGTCTTTACGCAGCTCTACTGCGAGATCTCTCATAAGCTCTGCTGAAGAGCGAAGTTCCGGCGGATATGCGTCTGTGACTACTAAGATATTCATATTATGAATCGTGTTTGCTTTGTTTTTTCATTTCGTACAGCTTTGCGTCTATAAGCATCCTATACCAGTATGCCTGTAAGTAGTGGAATAAGCGTCCCTCTTTTTTATCAAGGATGCCTAGGCGAAAAATCATTCTATACCAGTAGTAGAAACGCGCTCTCCAAAACATAGGAAGCTTGTAATAAAAGCTCTGTTTTTTATTTATTGTTTTTTCTTTTACTGCCTCCCTTGCCTCCCTTTCAGCATAGGCATTGTGCTTTTCAATCCACGCCCCAATTCCATTTTTATTGTCATCTACAAAGTCATTCCTTAACTTACCTGCTCTGCCCTCCAGAAGATTTGCATGTTCATCTACCTCACGCTCCTCATAATGCACCTTTCCTCTTCTCCATAGGCGGAGATGCGCAATAGGATAATAGCCGCCGTGACGAACCCACTTGCCCAAGAAATGCACTCGCCTATTCATCTCATACCCTGTAATTTCTTCTTTTGTTATTGGGAGAGTCTTTTTGATTTCTTCTGCCAGCCCTTTTGTTAAATACTCGTCTGCATCTATTCTAAGAATCCAATCTCCTTTCATCTCTACGTTTCCAAGCGCCCAGTTTGTCTGATCAGCCTGATTCTCGAACTCATGGGTTACAACTTTCGCGTGATACATCTTTGCAACATCAGCAGTTGTATCAGTTGAGAATGAGTCAACAATAATGATTTCATCAGCAACATCCTGCACACTTTTAAGGCAGGTCCCAAGGTTCTTTTCTTCGTTATATGTGAGAACGAGTACTGTTAACACTGTATTTGACGTTTCCTCGTTTTTCATCTCTGGCATAGTAACTCATATTCCCCTTATGGGCAAATTAGGCCTTTATACGCCTCTATCCATCTATCTGCGATTGCCTCCATATTGAATGTGCTTTCTACAAGGTCTTTTCCGCGTCTTCCCATGCTTTTTGCCTCTTCCTCATTGTCCAGCATCTGTGTAATTGCTTCTATAAGTTTTTTCTTGTCTTTTTCAATGACTTTTCCTGCTGCTGCATTCTTTACCTCATTCCAAATTCCTACTCCCTTTGTAATTATCACAGGAAGCTCTTCTGCCATTGCCTCTACTGCTGACATGGCGAAGTTTTCCGAGTAAGACGGGAGAACAAAAATACTACTCTCTCTTAGCGCTGCGTACTTTTCATCCCCCTTGATAAATCCTGTAAATATTACCTGCTCTTTTATCTTATGTTTTTTTATCAGGCGCTCAGCCTTTTTCTGATATCCATCATCATTTCCCGCAATAACAAGCACTACGTCATTTCTTTTCTTTGTTACTTCTCTAAATGCCGGTATCAAGGTATCTAATCCTTTTTTCCAATCAATGCGGCTTAGGAAAAGAATAATTTTTTTATCATCTGGGATATTGTACTTTTCTTGAAACATATTTGGGCGCAGATTCCTTTCTTTATTTTCTAAATCCATCCCATTTGGAATAATGACTGATTTTTTAAGCGGAAGATTTTGCTCCTTGTACTCCTCTTCTTCCTGACTCGCTGTAAAGTGAATCGCATCTGCGTTTTTTAAATTCTTTTTTTCTACAAGAGAAAGGTAGAGTTGTTTTTTAATCGGGCTCTTTATGCCAACCGGATCTTTCATAAGGCTTCCTCTTGGAGAAATGATGAATGGCTTTTTTGCCCGCACTGCGTACTCACTTCCCAATTTTGACGCAGCCAAAAATACAGAAGTGATATGAATGAGGTCAAAGTTTTTAATGTTCTCTTTGAGATTTTTATATAAAGCCCTTGAGTATTCCCAGCTCCGCGGAAATGAGCTTGGAAAATAAAAAACCTTTACGCCTTCAATATCCACCTCCTTTCCAAGCGGAACATCAAGCGTTTCTTTCCCATTTATGTTTGTGGTATAGACCACTACATCAACTCCCTTTTTTACCAGCCACTTGTTCAAATAATGCACGCTCGTAATAGGGCCTCCGTGGCTATATGCAGGAATGTATGTTGGTGTAAGATGTAAAATCCTCATATTTTTATTCTACTCTATACTCTCTCCCTTCAACACTTTTTTGTAGAAGCGCTCCATTCTATCTCCATACTCATTCCATGTGAATCCATGCTGAACTTTCTTTTTTGCTGCCTCTCCCATTTCTTTTTGCTTATCAGGATTCTCATACAGATAAGTTAGTTTTTCTTTTACAGCGTCTATTCCTCGTACTGGGACTATAAATCCCTCCTTTCCATCCTCGACAAGCTCTTCTCCGCCAGTGTTTGGCGTGCATATTAGCGGCAGTCCACAGGCCATTGCCTGAGGCTGAACAAGGGCCAGACCCTCTTCTATAGATAGAATTCCAAATACTGATCCCTGTGAGTAGTGCTTGTACAGCTCATGCTGGGGCACGTGGCCAATATACTTGTACTTACCCTCATACTTTTTGAAGAAGGGCTTCATCTCGTCATTCATGCCTCCTATAAGAAGAAGCTCTGAGTTCGGCAAATTAAGCTCTGCAAATGCCTGCAGTAGATAGTGCACTCCTTTGCGCAAAGACATTCCTCCTGCAAATATAACCCGGAAGACATCGTCCTCTTTTGGTATCTGCTTGAATAATGATGTATCAACTCCGTATGGATTTACAAAAATCTTTTCTCCAGAGATTCCCTTATCAATAAATGTCTGTTTTGCGAATCTAGTCGGGACTGTAATATAGTCAGCCTCTTCATACTCCTGCAATTCCTTCTCAATAATTTTAGGATGGGCTGCCTCCTTTCTTTTTGCTCCATACTTCTTATACTCTTCTTCAAGTATGTCCTGCTGATGCTCAATGTGAGAGCTTCCGCGCTCTACTACTCCTTTTGCCCCCATCTTTTTTGCTTTTCTTAGCGTATTGAGAGCCATAGAGGACCACGCGACTACAATATCGCTCTTTGAAAGTTTACGTGATGCAAGCTTGTCATAAAGATTTGCAACCAGATATGGATTGTATCCCCTCCCAAACACTGGCAGCTTCTTCCATCCTCTTTGAATTATTTCCTTTATGAGTATGGACTGAATCTTCTCTTTTGGAATTCCATATTTTATTGTTTCGAATTTTGGATAGGAGGTAATAAGACGCTCTAAACAGCCATGGCGCTCCATTTCGCGGGCAAGGTCGAATGCGTGAAATCTTCCCCCTACGGAAATTGTTATATGCATATATTTACTTCTTTTTTCCGATTATTGCCACAGTAAATGGCGGAAATTTTACTATCTTCATAACAGCTCTATCAAGTATTTGAAATATCCTGAGTGGAAATACAATCAGCCATCCAATCCTTGGATTAACTCTGCTTAGTATTCGCGTTAGATATACAAGCCCCTGAGACACTGGGCCTGTGAGATATTCTTTTTTCTCAACTTCTAATCCCGCGCTTTCAAGCATATGAGCGAGCTCTTCATGCGTGTACCCCCATCGCATATGCCCTCCATCTTCAGTTTCTGAAATATTATCTCCGGGCTGACGCTTGTAATGCTTGTATGGAGCTGTAAGAAGCAGTCTTCCGTTAGACTTTAAAAGGCTTACCAAGTCTTTGATAAGTTTCTGGTCGTTTCTGATATGCTCTATTGTTTCAAAACATATTATCTGATCAAATGTTTTCAGCTCATCTCTCATAGTATCGAGCTCTCTCAAATCTCCCCGTTTGAACGTTATATTTTTAATATTCCATATGCGCGTCCTTACTCTTGCAGTTTCATTATTTTTTTCCTGAAATGAGACTCCAACTACCTCATTGCCTACATATCCTGCGTGAAAGCTGAAAGATCCGGATCCGCATCCGGCATCTAGTGTTCGACGCTCTCCTTTTTGAATATTTTTCTTCAGCCAGCGAAATCTATCCCATACTGCGGGGTCTCCAAATAGAAACGATATTTTATAGCCTACTATACGAAATATTATGTATTGCAGTTTTTTCATAATACAATTATTTGTTTCCTGTCCATGTTCTTTGAAGCTCTTTCTCATTCTTTCTCGCAAAGCTCAAAAACTCAAGTATCCTATCTTCTGACTCTTTCGCTCCTGTTAAAAGGTGAGTAAATAATTGGTCTACTAAAAATAACCAAAACAACCAGTATGCATCTTCGAAATCAATGTGCATTTTTTTGACAATGCGATCCATGTCCTCTCTGTTGGCTTTTTGGGGAGAGAAGAAAATGCTCAGTAGATTTTTTTTGTAGAGCTCCTTATATTCTCCTTTTGTGTGCGGCGGAGAACTCAAAAATAGACTATAGAGATCAAATATAATGGGCGCATCAAAATGCGCTAGTTCCCAGTCGATTACTAATTTTTTTTCTTTCTTTTGGAGTATCTGGAAATATGGAAACTCACGCATGCTGAGACTAAAAATCATTCTTTTGTCTTTTAATTTTTCTACAGCACGCTCCTTAAAATATATAAGATTTTTGATTTCTTTTCTCTTGCTCTGTATGGCCTGTATATCACGATCCAGCCTTTTGCTGTATGGAGACTCTTCGAATATAAGCTCTCTCCCTGTTTTTTCTATAAGTACTTCCAGCCAGTGAAGGTGATATTCCTCTCTCGTCCTGCTTATCTGTATGTTGTTTATTGTTCCAAGAGTAATAATTATATATCTCCCCCACGAAGTTTCTCGAAGCACTTTGGGGACTGAAAATTCTTCGAGATCTTTTTCTCGGATCAGATTGAGTATTTTTGCTTCGTTTTCTCCACTTTCTCTATTTTCCGGAAGATATGCCTTTGCGTACCCTAGAATGTTTCCGTCTTCTCCAATAAGCGGAAGTACGAATTTTCGCGATGTTCTATAAAATGCCGATGTTACATTTTTCTTTCCTGCTGTAGCATTCCAAATGCTCATTTCAGGAATTGTGATGATAAGAAATCTTTTTTTAAACGCCCAAATGTCTATCCCTAATAGGCTTCCTAAGAGAGCAAGGTTTATGAGGATGCGTTTTTTTCTTTCTCTTCCCCTGAAATGCTTTAGTTCTTGAAGTCCCCTTTTTTGAACGCTTTTTGCCCCGAGTGGAATTGCAATACGGACTGCTTCTTCTGTTCCGGCAATCAGCGCGAACTCACGAACTTCTTCTTCTGTCTTTAGCTTTTTTTTAATCTTTGTAAGTTCTCCTTTTGTTCCGTGAATAAGTACGGCTCCACATGAGTGGAGCTTCTTTTTTATTTGTTCCTTCGTCGTCTCTCTTGCCCAAAGGCATTCTTTATACTTCCCTTGGGTTAGAAGTTCAATGAGTTCCATGATTATACTCTTCTTGCATATAGCAACTCCTTGCCTATGCCATATACTGTTGTTTTCCCCTTATCAACTACGAGTGAAACTTCGAATCCGTGTTTTCTTAACTGCTCAGCTAATAGATTTAGGTCTCCGAATTTACTGTGCACCTCTGCGGCTATTTTATCAACCTTTGGTAGCCATTCTGTATCTCGAGAAAACAGATCAAATTCTGACCCTTCTATATCCATTTTTAGAAAGTCTACCTTATCTATGTTGTATCGAGAAAGTAAATCGTTTAGAGAAATATGCGGCGGCATAGGTGGATTGTTTTCAAGATGTTTTCTGAATATTTCTCCTTCTCCTCCTTTTTCAGTATCAGTAGAAAATCCTGATTTCGGACCAACGATACCATGGATTGCGATAATTTTATCGGAACATTGATTTAGTTCTGCATTCTTTTTCATCTCTTCTACGGAGTCTGCCTTGGCTTCGACTGCGATTACCCGATCACATACAAGCGCTGCCAGTATTGCAAAATCTCCTGCTGTTGCTCCAAGATCAACGACGGTCATTCCCGGCTTTAATACAAAATGGGGAGGCAAAAAATAATCTGGTCTGATATATGATCCCATAGCATAGCCCAGCCATTTTCCGTCTAGGATGACACTTTTGCCGCAAACCTTAAATACACACTTTTCACCAATCATTTTATCGAACGCTGCGTTAACATTTCCCCGTTGTATGTTTTGTGGAGTTGTTACAATAATTGCCCAGATAAATTTCCAAAAGGTTTTTTTATCTGTAACGGGCTTCATTTCCCGTAGCTCTTTTACAAATAAATGCAATCTTTTTAGTTTATAGTGAATTTTTTTCATTTGCTCAGTTTACTGCCCTTCTTAGAACGCTGTCAACATATTCTCTATTATATGCGCAATCTGCTTTTCTGTTAGTTCCGGATATATCGGGATGCTTAAAATCTTATCCTTCATTTTCCAAGCTTCTGGGAAGTCTTCTTTCTTATGATTCAACTTCTTATACGCCCCTAAAAACGGAAGAGGTGTTGGGTAGTGGATTCCTGTTTCTACTCCGGCTTTCTCCAGCTTTTCTTTTAGCACATCCCTCCTATCCGTCTGTATAACATAAAGATGGTATGCGTGTTTTACGTTTGGCAGAACTTTCGGTATGCTCACTGCGTCTTTTAATTTTTCATCATACCTTTTTGCTATTGTAGTCTTCTTTTCTATCCAGCTGTCCAGATGCTTTAGCTTTACATCAAGGATTGCCGCCTGGAGACTATCAAGCCTGCTGTTTGTTCCCTCAAATTCATGGTCATACTTACTCTTTCGTCCATGATTTGCGAACATTCTTATCTTTTCTGCAAGTTCATCATCATTTGTTACTATTGCTCCCCCATCACCATATGCGCCCAGATTTTTTGCAGGATAAAAGCTAAATGTCGCGCAGATACCAGATGATCCAACCTTCTCTCCTTTACCCTCCCTCCCTCGGGCTTCGGAAGGTGCGTATTCTGCTCCATGAGCCTGTGCCGCGTCTTCCACCACATAGAGATTGTGCTTTTTTGCGATGATACCTATCTCATCCATGTTCGCGGGCTGACCATAGAGGTGCACTGGGACAATTGCCTTGGTTCGTGGTGTGATAGCCTCTTTTATTTTTTTCGTATCAATATTGAAGTACTCGTTACAGTCAATAAATATCGGTCTGCCTCCTGCCATGGTGACTGCTTCAGCTGTTGCCATGAATGAGTTTGCCGGTACGATCACCTCATCTTCTTCCTTTATTCCTAGACACTTTAGCGTTATCCAGATCGCGTCGGTTCCATTGCCTACTCCAATACAGTGCTTGATGCCCATGTAGTCCGCGAACTTGTTCTCGAATAACTCTACACACTTACCTCCAATAAACGCTGAATTATGAATTGCGCCCTGGATTGCCTGATCAATTTCCTCTTTTATGGTCTGATACTGTGCCCGTAGGTCAACTAATGGAATTTTCTTCATATACTATGTATGTAATTTTTTTATTGCTCTTATATCGCGGGCAATGTGATTTGGTTTTTGTTTTCTTATCATATTATAGTTACGGATTCCTGAAGTTACCCCAATTGTTTGCAGACCCAACTCCTTTCCTGCCATAATATCTGCCCTTGAGTCTCCAACGATCACGTCTTTCTTTGATGCTATAGCCTGTATGGCGCGCGCTTTTACTCTATAGTTTTCTCCAACGATTTTACTTGGATAACAGATGAATACTTTCTTGAAGTACTTATTGATTTTCAACTTCTGTATTTCTTTTATCGCTTGATGTCGGTTTCTTCGTAGTGTTACTAACATCAGCTCTCTCCCTTGCTGTCGCAACCCCTGTAATACAGGCAGCACATATTCAAAGAGCCGATCATGCCGTATGTATTCTTCACTCTCAATATGCTGCAAGAAGAACTTCTTGTATCCCCCTATCAAGTCTCTTTTTTTTAGCACATTCTCTTTTTTTTCTTCTCTTCTTACCATTTGCCAAAATTGCTTTTTCGAAAGAGGAGACATGGCCTTCTGCTCCATAAAATTCTTATACACCTGAAAATACTTTTCAGAGATATCAATGAGTGTACCATCTAAGTCGAAAAATATGTTCATTGTTTTAGGAAGTTAGGTGAGTTCGGCAAAGCCCTGTTCGCCCATCTGTTTTTCAATCGAGTTAAAATACTGCTTGTCCAAGATAATAGGCGTATGATCAAGGGATCGAATCAGAAAGAGATCTTCTCTGTAACTGAAGTGTTCGTCTTTTTCTTCGTTAAAGGCGGCTTTTATGTGCAGCTCAGGGAGGTTGGACCCGGTCTCAGCAAAAAAGACTAGGGATGAGGTCAGAAATCTTCCCGGGTTAATCTCTGTGATGTGCGGGTTTCCGTTTGCATCCTCTTTAAAGTCAACGGAGTATGCACCGTGAGGTTTTTTCTCAATCGCGAGAATGGTCTTTTTCCCTAGGTCATCGATGTCTTTTCTTATGACTGGTCGTATGACTCCGGCTGTGCCTGAGATTCCGGAAGGACTGCTACTGCCTAGAGCGTAGGAAATTCTTTCTTTGCCATAACTGGCTAGGAGCTCTCCGTTTTTCCAGATACAGTCCCAACCTAAGTTTTTCCCTGGCAAGTAAGCGCTGGCCATGAAGTTGCTAAAGCCGTCCCAATATGTGACCCAGGCTTCTGCAATATTTTTGTCTTTGATGAGCAGACTTCCCTTACCGCCTGAGCCCCTGATGGCCCTGAACCATAGTGGGCCTTTAATTGTTTTGAAGGCCTTTTCGATGTCGTTTTTTTCCTCGACAAAGATGGATTGGGGAACGGGAAGCTTGTGACGTGAGAGCTCTTGGTGGGTTTTGAATTTGTCGTTTGCAATTTCAAAAGAGCGGTGAGGCGGGATAAAAAGCTTTGTTTTTATCTTATCCCTCACAGTTTCTATATAAGCAAGTTCATTAGTTTGCTGAGAGTGCAGAAACTCAATGTTGTTTTTTTCTATAATGGTGTTTAAGACATCGACGTAGTTTTTGTCTCCGGCTGGAGGTACGAGATACTTTTTGTCACCGCTCGCAAAGGGGAGTTTTAGGGGGTCGGCGTCAGTACAGACAATATGGTAAGGGTTTTTTGATCTTTTAAGCGCATTACAAAACCCTACGGCTGCATATCCACCCGCAGAGGTTACGAGTATTCTTTTTGTTCCTTTAATTGTTTTTTTCATATTCTTGGAAGAGTTTCTTAAATTTTTGTATGGTTGCTGGGCGCGGAGTTACGGAGGTGCCGGTTAGTCCATAGCCGAGGAGCTCCTTTATAAAGTCGACGTTAAACCCCGCTTGGCCACCCACGGTTGTTTCTATATTATTCTCTTTACATATTGTAATCACTCTTTTCATGAGTGCCAACACCGCTTTACTGTTCTCGATGAATTTGTTCTCAAGTCGAGGATTGGATCGGTCGATAGCTAGAGTGAATTGAGTTAGGTCGTTGGTGCCGAAAACTACGAAACTTAGATGTGGAGTAAAGTCTTCAAAGGTAAGAGCGCAAGCGGGAGTTTCTACCATTATGCCGAATTTTACTATTTTGGAATTCAGCCCGGCTTTCTCCGCTAATTTTATCCACTGTAGATATTCTTCAACTGAACTCGTCATAGGGGGAAATATTCCTATATTATCGAATCCCTTGTCTACGAGTTCTTTGATGGCGAGGAATTGTAGTGTAATCCAGGATGGCTGGTCAAGGGACCTCCGTATACCCCTCCATCCCAGATACTCATTGGCCTCAAAGACCTCTCTTTCTTTTCCTCCTATCAATGTTAAGAGTTGATTAGCGCAGAAATCGTCTGTACGGAACCAGACTGGTTTTCCGGAGAATTCTTTAGCGATGATTGTAAGTTGTTCGGCCAGCAAGGAGATAAACTTCCTTTCCGATGTCCGGGAAATGTAGGCAAGGGGATGTTCTCCTTTTATGATCTCGGTAATGACGAACTCGAGTCTGGCAAAAGCAACTCCATCAACCAACTTGGAAAGTGCGGGAAATTTACTGAGAGTTATCGGAAACCCTAAGTTTATTTTCACAGGATGAACGGTTGGAATAAAATTCTCTTCTGCAGGAGCACTGTCAGCTATATTTTTTATCTCTGAGAGAAGCTTGCGCACCCCCTTGTAGAGTTCTCCTGTATCAAGCTGCTCAATGTTCTTATTTAGTGATGTTATTGGGACACCGAGTTCGCTAGCGGCGACGATGCCATGATCGAGTCGACCGGTTTTTTCAAATAGTATACCGATAGCTCCTCTTCGTATGGCCTCACTGACCATTAGCATGGAGTCTTTTTCACAAGCCTCTTTTACAAAGAGAACGAATGTGCCCGGTGTTACAAGATTGGTTACATCGGATAGCGTTCTTGCTATTACTACTGTCTGCTTATCTTTTCTTGTTCCTAGCTCTATCCTTCTTTGGTCGTTAGTATTGTTTGGCATATTTTGCTTGTTTGCATAAACACCATATTCTATTTAGCTGTTTCTAACGGGACTCATGCGCTATACAAAATAAATCTTCTGGCCTGTTTTTGCGGACTCAATGGTTTTTTCAATAAATCTAACAGTAGCAATAGCTGGCTTGCCGGAAATTAATGTTCCGTTGTGCTTATCCTCGCCTCTTACTTTTGCCACTATTGCCTCGAAAACTTTATCGTGGTTCGACATAGAGCCTTTGTAAGTTCCATAGTCATTAGGTCCTGCGTTTGATTTCTCTAACTCATATGAGTCCATGCCGTTTACCTGAAACTGCTCAATGGTGTTTAAATATTCGCCTCCAATTTTTACTGTTCCCTCGGTTCCAATAAGAAGAATTGATCCTTCGATATTTTTGTGTGTTACACAGGTTGTGTAGTTAAATGAGCCGCAGGCGCCATTTGCGAATTCAATTGCAATCACTCCTGTATCTTCGGCTTCTATTTTCTGCTTTTTTGTATCCATGAGCGCATACACTGACTTTGGTTCTCCAAAAAATGCGAGCATAAGATCAACAAAATGGCTTGCCTGAGAGCAGAGTGTTCCCCCATCCATCTCTAGCGTGCCTCGCCATTTTTCACTTTTGTAATAATCCTCATTTCTATTCCAGAACACATTAACTACACACTTTATTGGTTTACCAAATTTTCCTTCCTGCAGTAATTTACTGACGAGCTTTACCGGAGGATTGTGGCGGTTCTGCTTTACTACAAAAAGCATCTTATTGTTTTTCTTTGCAACCTCCATCATATTGTGCGCATCAGCTTCACGAAATGCCATTGGCTTTTCACAAAGGACATTTTTGCCCGCGTCTAAGGACTGAATGGAATGGTCCGGATGAAATCCTGATGGAGTGCATACATTAACAAAATCCACTTTTGGATCTTTCATCAAATCTTTAATATCGTAATAGGCCTTAATGTTATATTTTTTAGCCAGCTCATCAGCGCGTTCTTTCGCACTATCACAGACCGCAACTAAAGAAGCTCCTTTTACTTTTTGGAGCTTTTCCGCGTGACGTACGCCTATTTTTCCGCATCCTAAGATAGCGAAATTAACTGGTTTCACAATAGACTTACAATACAGCTAATATTCATTTTTGGCAAGAATAGGCTAGTATCTATGAGGATAATTCCCAAGTGCCTCAAGTATTCCCTCTACATCTTCTTTATAACTCCATTTTGAGATAATTTCTTTTGATTTCCTTTTCATTGATTCTAACTGCTTTTTATTCTGAATTACCTTGCTGATACTGCCTGCGAACTCCTCCATATCACCAAATGTGTATACATATCCATTTTTCCCTCTCTGTATTAGATCAACGTTTGATGCTGCAGCATCAGCACAGACTATTGGCAAACCGCAGGCCATTGCCTCATTTACAGTTGCCCCCCAATCTCCGGTCTCAATTGTCTCATCTGCGCGAACAAATACATCAGAGATAGAATACATTTTTACAAGATCTTTCTGATTTTTAAATCCAACAAAACATACATTTGATAGCTCCTTTTCTTCTACCTCTTTTTTAAGTTCGTCCATCATCTCTCCGTCCCCCACCATTAGAAGATGCGCGTTCGTCTTCTTGCTGTGTGCAGTAAGTTTTTCAAATGCCTTAATCGCATGCTCTGGATGTCTTCGGGGTATAAATCTGGCTGCAAATAGTATTACTGCGGCGTCTGAATCAATATTCATTTTTTTTCTGATTTTTGCGCGATGTTTTTCATGCTTTTCTGCTTCTTTCGCAAAGAAGTTATTGTCTACTGCATAAGGAAAGTGAAATATATTTTTTTTCTTAACTCCATACTCAAGATAGAAATCTCTGTTTCTTGTGCCAATTGCAAGAAATCCTGAAACAAAATATCGAAATAGATTTCTCAATACTGTTTTTTTCAAAAAGAGCAAAATATTAGAACGTTTTCCATACTTATCAAAATACGAAGATGATACAGCTCGCAGAAAAACCGGAGTGCGTCCAACAAGCGCTGCCAAATAGGCAAACCAAAATGTAATATCCATCCAACCCATAATTACAACTGCGTCATACTTATGCTTCCAAAGCTTGAAAGCAATATTTGGATTAATACATCCTCCCAAGTATGGGCCTGGTTTTGGAGAGTAGTTTTTTAAAAATTCATATGTGTACCCCTCAAGAAGCGGGATGTCCCACTTGTATGGAGTGTTAAAAAACTTTGGATCATACTGAGGCTTTTCAACTCCCCAATCTACACAGTAGTAAACCTTAAGGTCTATATGCTGGTGTTCGGCTATCTTCTTCCATAGAGGAGCCTGATACTGTATTGGGTGCGAGGCAAGAACTGCAAGCCGATATGGAGCATATTTTTTCCATGCTGTATGCGTTTCTTTTATATACCGCACAGCCTGTATTGCTGCACTATCTGCCGGCTTATCTGTGCGTATTTTCCAAAAATACCGCGCTTTTCTTCCCCATTTTTCGTATTCTATTATCTGACGATCGGTTTCTTCTTCAGAATGCTCCTGCCTGCGTTTTATAATTTCTTTTGAATCATTAGTCAGAAGAAGAAATCCTTTTGGCTTTGGAATACATATAAAAAATACTGTGCGCAGCAGCCACTCTGGAATCTGATAACGCTTATGCGCCCGAGGATCAACTAAAAAGCCATAATAGTACCGTTCGGCAATTACAATTTTCCCCCTGGCAAGAGCTGGTCGAATCTTAAACCAATATCCGAGGATGTAATCTAATGTGTGATAGATAAATCGTATCCATCCCGGCATCTTCCGCACACTCTCCTCTCCCTCTGGATTCTGCTGATGCCCCCCCTTCCGGGCTGGAAGAATATTCGGCCGGAAACCAAGGTGCATATGCTCTACTCCCTGATGAAACGTTTTGAATATTTTTGTGATGTGTTCCGCAGTTGTGGACTTTCCCACACCGTCCGGACCAGCTATTACTATAAAACTTCCAGTTGGCCGTATTCTGCGCCACAATCCATTTCTTATCCGCTTCCAGCTATTTTTTCGCGCTCCTGCCTTAATTCTTTTTTCAATTTCATCATCTAACTTATATGGCGTGTTATTAGTTAATTCCTGAATTCTTTTTTCATATTTTTCCTTATTTTCAGGATTTCCAAATTGGGCCTTTGCCATAAGATGAATTGCCTCATGCTCAAAACCCGGAATATAAAATCCCTTTTTATGTTTTTTTCTGCGCTCGAGTACTTCTTTTGTTTCCAAATATTCTACGCCCTTCATCTCCATCTTTGTTACAATATCAAACCTGATATTCTCCCAATATTTTTTATTCCATCTATACAAAATAAAATACAGGCCTTGCGGGTTTCTCTCCTGAATATTCCACTCATTTTCTTTTGCAACATCTTGCGTTATCTCTCGAACCTCCTTCTCTTTTCCCTGCTCTACTAATATGTCTATGTCATTCTCCTCTTCTTCTTCCAAATCTTCATAATTTCGAAGGATGCAGTATTTAATTCTGCGTTTCTCAAGCTCATGAAGCATGTGTTTTATGGTTTTTTCTCTTGTCATATATTTTTCAAAGTCTGGAATATCTCCTCTATGCGATGCGCATATGTGTAGCTTTGGGCGCGACGCATTCCAGCTTCTGCAATATTCTTACGCTCTTCAGGATTCTTTAGATAGTATCGAACCTTCTCCTTCAGCTCATCAATATTTTTGAATACAACTATCTCCTTCCCTATTTCGAAAAGTTCTTCTAGCTCCTTCCTATATTCGCAGATTTGAAATGCGCTGCATGCTGCTGCTTCAAATGTACGAAGATTAACGCCCTGTACCTCAGCCTGAAAAGTATTTACTACAATATCTGCTCCTGCAAATGCTTTTGCCTTGTCCAGCTCCATCACGCTTTTGTGCTGATGCGCTTTTCGTATTGCCTTGGAGTAAAGCCACTTTGGAATTGACGGTCCCCAGAGCTTCACATCAAATTCTTTTGTAAGCTCCTCAAATATGCGGGCGCGATATGGATACATATTTCCTGCAGTTGTTATCTCACAGCTGTATATTTTCTTTTCTTCTTCTGTTAACTCCACCTTCTTATGCCACTTAGGCATTACAGACTCCGGCAGATAATATGCCGGCAGATTTATTCGTCGCGCCATATCTACTATGTACTTATCCTTAAAAAACATTGCGTCATACTGAGCCAGAAACATATACTGTCTTCCCAAATTCGCAGGGTGATCTGCAAACCACAGTATTACTTTTGCTTTGGCGCGTTCCTTTATTCTCTTTATGGTATGCGCCGGAGTTCTGCCATTATGAATAATGACGAGATCTGGCTCATGCTCTATTACTTTATCTGCAACTTTTTGAAATACTTTTTCTTCATACTTTGGGCTTAGCTGCATTCTTGCTTCTTTTATACGAAGTTTTATTAATGTACTTCGCCGCGGGTTCCCTCTCTTTTCTATATCTTTTGCATATGACCCTCCCATTATTGCGCGATCATCTACGAGAGATACTGAATATCCCATATCCTGAAGCGCGATATAGGTACATTTAGGCAGAGAATCCGGATGATTAGGTCCAACTACTACTATTTTTTTGTATGTATTATTTTCCATGCGTAATACTGTCTACATCTGCGACATATATCTGTTTTGACTCCTTATCAACTGAATCAAAACAGATTTGTGTTCCGCTTCTATTCCATCTTGGATGCAGGTCTGAGCGCATCCCGCTTACGTTCCAGTCAGACTTAATGTCAGGGAGACTATCAGGTAACGATAAAAAACGTTCTATGTCAATTCTCTCTCCAGTATTCCAATTATAAAGTATGAGCGTTCTTTTATTTTCCTTGTCTGGATACGTATCAGTTACAATCCACTTTTTATCAGGAGAAAATTGCGGGTGTCCGTCCTCAGTCATGCGTCCTACTGCAATACGTTCTACCTTTCGAGTCTTGTCTTTTAAAAGAAAGTAGCTCTGCCCTGCGATCTTCTGCTTTACTCCTCCGCGGAGCTTTCTTGCAACATATAGTGCCGGGCGCAGAAGAGGGTGCTTTAGCAGTCCCCTCTTCCGCAGTGCCATTGCCTTGGGACTGAACTTTCCATACCCAAGGATTTCCGTATCGCTCTTCCAGTCAAAGTGAGAGATGTGTCCGGGGAGAACGTACAGGTCGCTTCCGTCAGGGTTTGCCGTTATCGGCCTCTGCATAAACCCACCGTCTGGCAAGAGAAACTTATCAACGAAACAGATTCTCGTGCCGCTTGGATTAAATGTTGCGTGCGTCAAGACATGATGTTCGTCTTTACCGGGTTTGTTTTGCAGGTGCATCACGCTGTAAGTTGAAATAATAAGTTTTGACTCTCCGGTTTTTATATTCACCTTCCTGATCCCATTCTCTTTCTCGATACTCCTTTCACCGTCGTCTTGAGTTTCTACTGAAATGGCAGACGTGTATCCGTACCCCCCGTGTTTAAGCAACCAAGCAAAATCCAATCCCAAGGCGAATGTGCCGTCCGGATGTACTGCGTATATCGGATATTCCAAGACGTTTATTTCTTTTTTCTTTTTTATGTCGTAAATTACCGAAACAAACCGGCCGTCTCGCCGGTCGTTGTAGATGATGTGGTCTTGTTTATTCGGTATCCACTGAAGGCGCGCGCCCTGCTGAAAGTTCCATGCGCTGGTCTCTGCAAGTACTTCTGTTACATCTCTTTCCAGATCTATTAGGCAGATTCCTGCTGTGTCTTTTGGAGTAGGCATTCTATCCAGAAAACTCGTCTCCATAGCAAGCATATGTCTCTCCCCCTCATCCCACGGGCAGAGGTCATGAAAGCCAAAAAAGTGCTGTTTTGGGCCCTTTGTTACTGCTTTTATAGCTGCATTTTCCATGCATTTCATGTTACACGAGCCCTCTTAGAACGTAAACACGCCAGACTTCGGCGTGTTTATATACTAACTCTGTACAGAGCTTCCTATTCTTCTGTCTTCTTTTTCACTGCTGCCATTTTCTGGCCTATCTTATGTTGGTACTCATGAGAGCAGTTCTCTATAGTAAATCCATGATCACAAGCTACTGACTCAAAGTGACTGAATGGATATCTAAAATCCTCAATAGAGAAGTGCTCGTATCTGTCTCCCTCAAAATATGTGAAGTAGAAAACAGATTCCTGATTCATAATATTTCCAATATTCTCAAATAACTCCTCAATGCTCTCTGGGGGAAGATGCGTGAGCACTGACTGGGCAAATATGAAATCAAATTCTCTTCCATTAAATTCTTTGAACTTAAGATTCTTATCTTTGCTTATTAGAAGCTCAGGCTTCTTATCTGAAAGGCCCTCTTTTTCAACAAGTTTTTTCCCGTGCTCAATTGCTTTTGCTGAGATATCAAATCCCGTGTAACCCTTTGAACCAAGGTGTTTAATAAAATGCCTTCCTCCTCTAAGAGTTCCGCATCCAATATCAAGCATCTTGTGCTGGGGCTCCAAGCCCTTTTTTACCAAAAAATCAAACTGAAGTTTACCCATCTCCTCCCATGACCCTCCAATTGCCTTTTCAACATCCCCTTCAGCAACGCGAGTATCTGTATGATCTGCGTAGGCGTCTAAATAGCTCTTGTTTTCATGAAGCTTCCTGACGTACTTCTCCGGACTTCCCCAGTTAAGAATGCGTTTAATGAGTTTTTTCATCCCGTTAGAGACAGGAAGCGCTTTAATCTATTTTTCAGATAGCGCTTTCCCATGCCTGATTTTAGATATTTTTCCCTCGACCTTGCATCAGTGATATTTTTGCAAGCTTCATAATACATTAATTCAAATGGTCTTCTACTTTTTGTCCATCCAATTTTTTCATTGCTGTGCTCCTTAAAGCGCTTCCGTAAATCTGCGGTAAATCCTGTATACCATATTGTACTATTTTTACTACGCAAGACATAAACATAGTAGAATTGGCTGTCTCTAACGGGATTCATACGTTTTGCAGTATATCACTTATCCTCACCCTGCACCAAATTCATGACCTCGCCTACGCGTTCCTCAAATTTATCTTTTCCAAATTTTGCAAGCATCTCACGCCTCAGCCACTCTCCATCAAGAAGTTTTGGCTCTACTTCTTTTTTGAGAATTTTTACAATCGTCTCAGTAATCTCATCAATACTTTCCGGATCAATTAGAAATCCTACCTTGCCATCCATTATCGGAGTGCTGGATCCGTCGCAATTTCCTCCAATAACAGGCAGGCCGCATGCAAGGGCTTCCAAAAATACTGCTGGAGCCCCTTCTTTCTTTGAGGGCATGGCAAATACATCTGCGAGATTATAATAGTCTATAAGCTCCTCATCAGATACATATCCTGCGAGGATTACGTCTTTTTGCAGCCCCATCTCTTCCACAAGCCTGCTCACTCTAGGCGCATCATCCCCCTTTCCTACAAGTATGTAGGCAGTATTCGGCACATCTTTTTGTATGCGAGGCAGAGACTGAATTATTCGATCATATCCCTTATATCCCTCTTCTTTAGATAAGCGAGCTACAGTCAAAATAACTTTCTTTCCTTCCAACCTAAGTTTTTTTGCGAGAGTCTGTGACTTTTCTTTTATATGCCATTTTATTCCGTCGGCAAAGCTATAGAGCATGTAAACTCTGTTTTCTAGTTCTGGAATCTGTTCAACCAGTTTTTTCTTGGAGTAGTGAGCTACTGTGGTAATGAGCTTTGCATTGCGCACTGGCTCCTTATGGCTCTCCCTTAACTCCCAAGTCTCAAGCCCATGAGTGCTTATAGCATAAGGAGTTTTTTTTACTTTCCATATAAAATATCCTACTGGAGAAAAGTTAATGTGCCCGCACCAGATAAGATCCCAGCCACGCATGCCCTGAAGCAGACTCTTTGCTGCAAAGATTGATTTGGAGAATAGACCTCCGCCAATTTTCTCAACAATTGTTACCTTATGCCCCTGTTCTCTTGCTGTTTCTATAAAGATACGATTGTATTGCTGGATGCCTCCTACATCATTGAGTTTCGTTGTGAGAAAAAGTACTTTCATGCTTCTACGATCTGGGATCTACCGGCCAAAATTTCGTCTCTGCGTATATTTTTTCTAAAGAGAAGCCCTTATCCGGATGCCAATCAAGATCTTTTATAATCTTTGAGTTATCAGCAAGCAGTACAGGTGGATCTACTTTTCTTTTCCTTTTTTCATCTACCTCAATCTTGAACTTTTTGCCTGCTGCTTTGCATATAGCATCAACCACATCCTGAATTGAAATCGCTCTTCCTGTTCCTATGTTATATATATTGTTACGGGCTTTTTCGTTTTCTAGGCACTTCACAATAGCATCAACTATATCATCTACATGAATAAAATCTCTCTTTGCATGCAGATTTCCTACTTTTATTACATCAGAGTTTTGCGCCTGCTGTACTAACTCTGGAATAACATGATGCACTAAGTCATCAGTACCATATACATTAAAGAATCGCGCGATGGTGTACGTTATATCGTAATGAGGTCCGTAGTTCTGTATTGCATGTTCACATACGAGCTTTGAAACGCCATATATATTTACAGTCCCGAACTTATCATCTTCTTTATACGGACGTTCTCTTGGCTCGTACACTGATGATGTTGAGGCAAAGATGAGACGCGGAACCTTGTGTTCCTTCATTAACGTTATAATGTTCAGCGTTCCAAATACATTTGTCTCCATTGTTTCTTTGGGGTGGGTTTCGCAATATGGAATGTAATGTCTTGCTGCGAGATGATAGACTGCGTCTATATTGTTTTCTTTAAAGGCTTTCTTTAGGCTTTTGTAGTCTGATACACTGCATTCATATAGCTTTGCCCTTGGCATATCCTCTAAAAATTCCTTATGCCCAACGCTCAAGTCGTCCACAATAACAACGCTGTGCCCCTCTTTAATAAGACGTTTACATAGCACGTGACCGATTGAGCCCAAGCCTCCTGTTACAAGAATGGTAAGTTTTTTCATATCTGTATCCATGGCAGCAATTTTATCACTGGCACTGCTTTTACGCAATTATTTGGCTGGCGAGTCTTTTAAGGATGAATCCCTCACATAACATACAATGGAAATCAAACGCGTATAGTCGGGAACATTATAATGCCTCACGCACGGTTTTTGAGTGTATGGGGTTATGTGAGGGATGAAAAATCTTTTTCTGCCTTTTCATACCTCTCTTTTGTTCCAATGTCTTTTATATAGTATTTTGTGTTTATGTAGCAGTACACCTTTTCTTTCTCTATCAAGGGACGCAATAAATCCTGCTCAAGGTTACCTTTCTCTGGTGCAAATGCAAGCGCTTCTTTTTTAAATACGAACAGTCCGGTATTTCCCATATCTCCCTTTTTTTCTTTCTCCAGCTTGCTGAAGAAGTGCACGGCCCTTCCTGTGTCATCAACCTCAATAATATCGCTGTCTTCTGGATGATCTGTTTCACGAACTACAATTGTAGCTATTCCCTTTTTCTGCATGTGCATATTCACAAGTTCGTGAATGGCAAAGTTGGTAATTGCGTCTCCACTCATTACAACAAAATGCTCAGGCAAGATATCTTCACACTTCTTCAACGGCCCTCCAGATCCCAATGGCTCCTCTCCGTCATCTACATACTCAATACTCACTCCAAATCTGCTTCCATCTCCAAAGTACTCTTTAATATAGTCGAACATATAGCTTCCTGAAATGATAATTCGTTTAATTCCCTCTTTTCTATTCAGCTCTATCAGATGCTCAAGCACGGGCTTTCCTACAATAGGCACCATTGGCTTTGGCATGGTTTCTGTAAGCGGGCGTAGACGCCTTCCCTCTCCTCCTGCAAGAATGAGCGTTGCCATTTTCTGCACACTGACGATTAAATGCGCTGCATCCAAAAGATCCTCACATACAAAGTCTGGCTCCTCTTCTTTTTCATCTTCTTTTTTACTGTCCTTTTTCTGCTCTGCATGAACCAGTATAGTTCTGCATCCAAACTTTTTTCCTGCCTGTATATCTCTCTGATGGTCTCCTATCATAAAGTTTCCTTCTGGAGATATGCCTAGATCGCGTGCTGCCTGCTCTAACATGCCTATATTCGGCTTTCTGCATTTGCACTTAATTCGGTACTTCATTCTGTCTTTTGGAATGTCTGGATGGTGTCTCTCTGGATGATGCGGACAAAAGTAAAACGCGTCTATCTTTCCTCCGCATGATACAACGAGTTCTTCTACCTTTTTATTAATCTCTTTCACATCCTCTTCATCGCAAAGACCCCTTGCAACTTGCGGCTGGTTCGTTACTACTACAATCTTCATCCCAAGTTTTGAGAGCAGGGCAATGGCTTCTCCAGCACCCTTAATAAGCTCTATCTCATCAGAGCTCGCAATATATCCCTTTTCTTTATTTATTACTCCGTCTCTGTCAAGAAATACAGCCTGTTTCATAAATATGCTAACTAGGCGGGTTAGGCGTCTTCTTTTCGGTGATGTATGATGTGGCTTCCGCTATCTTCAAAATCAAAAGGAACAAGTGGAAGATTATTTAATTTGGCTTTCACTGCCTCATGATGCTCTGGAGGCACAAAGAACAGCATGAAACCTCCGCCTCCTGCGCCTAAAACCTTTCCTCCAATCGCGCCTGCCTCTTTTGCTGCCTCATATATTCCATCTACTTGCGGATTCGTAACTTTGGAAGATAATCCTCTTTTTATTTTCCATGACTCATCAAGCAGTTTGCCAAAATCTTTTATATCTCCCTTTCCTAACACATGGGATGCATCATCTACCATCTTTCTCATGGCAGTGAGCTCCTTTCCTATATTAGGTATATTTTTTATCTGTTCGCCTGCAACTTCTGAGGACTTTCTAGACAGTCCGGTAAAAAAGAGTAAGAGGTGGTTTTTCAAGTTATTTAATTTTTCCTGCTCTAAGAAGATTGGCTCTACTCGTATTTCCTCTGATCCTCCAAAGGTTATCTTGTTGAATCCCCCAAAAGCTGCTGCAGCCTGATCCTGAGAGCCGACATTCTCCTTCAAAATATCCTGCTCAAGATGTATAGCCCTAAGAGCTAACTGTTTTTTGTCTATTGCTTTTCCCTTAAAGATAGATAGTGCGTGAAGAACTCCTACAGTAAAAGAGGAGCTTGAACCTATGCCAGATCGGGCTGGCAGATCCGCGAATGTGTGTATTTCAACTCCATCATCTATATTGTGATATTCGAGGGCAGCACGCACTACTGGATGGTCAATCTCTTCTCTGGATTTTACAAGCTCTATTTTAGACCATGCGATTCTGGATTTGTGCTCAAAAAAAGGCGGTAAGTGCCTGCAGGTTACATGGCAGTACTTATCTATTGAAGTCGAAATAACCGCTCCACCGTGCTCCTTGTACCAAGAAGGATGGTCGGTTCCGCCTCCAAAAAATGATATACGAAATGGTGTTCTAGTTATAATCATTGGAGTATATTTTCCCGTACCATTCTATAACAACTTTTAGCTTATTTTCAATAGAAGAAGGTACACGTAAGACTAGCATATTTCCTGTGTTTTTGTTGTTTATAAGCTATTTTAGCATGATTATTAGCTTTATAGATGCTGTATTTTATTTTTATTTGAGCTTTTTCGCACTTATATGCTTTTTTCTAATCTTGACTTTTATCACATTTCATTATATAAGCATACTGTTCATTTCACAACTGTTTCTGTCTCATAACGCTGTACTGGAAGGACGATCCACGATGACGCATGAAGAGTTCGTATCTCATCTCAGGACCCTCCTGGGGCCCTACTACGCTTACGCCGAAGGAGGACACGGGTGGCCTCATGTGAATGCGGTCGCGAACCTCTTCCACGAGCTCTACCCTCTCGCACCCTATGAGGTGGACAAATACGAGTTCCTCGTGCTCGCCCTCCTGCACAATGCAGATCGCTGTGCAAGGCTTCTTATTGAGCGGGGAGTTGTGTCTGATGAAGATGCACTCCAAGCTCTTGGCAAGAGAGCGCGGCAAGACGCTGTGTATCACACCTGCATCACCCTTCTCGAGAAGAGCCCGTTTGATGACGAGGCTCAAGACCGCATTGCTCAGGCTGTAGTACACCACGGCGAGCGGTTCCATGAGGGGTTCGGAACAGAGCTCCAGCAGATGTTACAGATTGCCGACATGCTGAGTCGGCTCATGCGGCCGTGTCGCAACATATTCGATGGGGCAGCTCATGGGGGGGGTGAGGTCCCTCTCTACCGCGCAAGTAACCCGTTCGACTTCCGGATGGGGAGTGGAGACTCCATTCTTAAGTTCCTGTTCTGGAATCTGGAGTGGTACGCATGGCTTCCGGAGTGGGCGCGCTCGCTCGTTGATCCTGAAAGCATTCAGTTCTTCGTCAAATTTCTCCGAATGCTGGGAGCGGAGATTGCCGAAGAACTCGGATGGGAAAACGATGTTGAGCGCTACATCGAGACTGCGCTAGGGAGGCAGTACGTTAACTTCCGGCGAGACCAGCGCGCTGAGCTCACCTAAGGAGCCTCCAGCACCAGCTCCATGATCAATCTGCCCTCGGCTTTAAACCCGAGGGTGTTTTATTTTTATAAGCACTGCTGAAACTATTTTAGGCGGGGATCAACAATGAATTTGCGTACTATTTTCGCAAGAAAACTTTTGCGTGCACGCGCTTTTAACATTTCGTAAAAACTTGCATATCCCCTCTTTTTTATCTTTTTTAACTTTTTGAAATGTTTCTCATATGTAGTGCCTGAATAACTTTTTGATATAAGATCATTATAAAGTGCTCTCTCCTTCTCATCGGCCTCTATTAATCCCTCCTTACTAGCAAACTGAAGCAGTTCTATTGCGCAATCCGGCAATCTAAAAATCTCAAATAATGTTGCTAACTTATATATACGATCCTTGTCCCATCCATTTAAAAGCGCAGTTTTGTTTTTTATCTCCTCAATAGGATCCCGGAAAAATATTGCCTGCCCTACTATTATCTGTCCCCAAGAACTTTCCGGTCCGGGAAAAGATTTTCTGGCATACTTATGCGTACTAAGATCGTATAACCTAAACCCCAACTCATACAAAAACCGTTCTACATTACTAAAAAGAACTTTGTTGCTTCTCCATGGAGTAAAAAGAACCTCACAGCTTATACCAAGTACTGAACTCTTAAGTGCTTTTATTGATCCCTCCAATACATCCAGTTCCGCGCCCTCTGTATCAATCTTCATAAAATCCACATTAGGGATTTTGTGCTCAGCAAGAAACGAATCAAGAGTTGTTGCCTGCACACGCGTTTGACCTTTCACGCCAAGATCCATTTCATCAGGAAACCGTTCTACGAACTCTTCGTTCATTTTATAAAAGCTTGCTCCGTCTGGTGTGCCTAGCTCATAGAATTCATATGTTCCCTCTGCCTTATGAAGAGCGAAAGGATAATATGTGATTCGCGAAGAGGCGCGTTTTTTATTTAACGCTTCACACTCTTTCTTTTCAGGCTCAAAAGCAACGATCTTTACCTGATCTTTGTAGTGCAGCCAATGCGGCTCTGGACCTCCTCGGGCTCCCACATCAACTACTGATAGAGGATTTTGAGCAAATACCCTGTCACTGACAAGGCATTCGGTAAATTTCGGGCATGTCGCCATTGTTATTGCTTCTTACTGCTTATCGTTTAAACCAAAATATATGGCGTAATATATCTCGAAGAATAGTTTCTGCGTACTGCATAGCAGCCAGTGGGCCTCCTTTAAGAAGAGGCTTAATAGCGTCCTGAAACTCAAGCTTTGCAAGCCCCTTTCTGCGCCAGCCAGTCTTAAAGAAAAATTTATCATCCTTCAAATATTTTTTATGATTACGCTTAACAGCTTTCTGAAGACCTAGAAGCGGCTTGTAACTCTCATTAGCCAAAAATAATGTCCTTGCTTCTTCGCCGAACTTCTCAAGAATCCACGTCACCAACATAGAGGCATATGACAATCTCCGGAATGAATACGCTATGGCGGCAAGTTTCATTGCCTCATAGAGAATAGTTTTATCATCTGAATTCTTAAACTTGGCAGAATACTTATTAGCATCACGGAAAAACAAGGCCTCACCAACTGTTAGAAATCCTTTGCCTACAGCTGTATCAGGATGCCAGTACTGAGGGCAGAATATCTCCGCGATTCGGAATCCAAGATCATTAAGAAACTTCATCTGCTCGCAAAACATGCCCTGCCCCTCATAGATTTCCCAAAATTCAATTTCGCTAACTACGCACAATACGTTCGGCATTGCCAGCTCCTTTCCTCCCTTCATAATACTCAGCTCTGCTCCTTGGGCGTCTAGGCTTACAATATCAGGAGGCGGAATATCATTATCTTTTATAACCTTATCAAAAGTAGTGACATCCATTTCAACAGTACGGTCTAATTCGCAAAATTCTCCCCAAGTAATATCACCGTCGCTATAGACTACGTTTTCTTCAATAGCCTGCGGCGAAGGAGGAAATAGACTGCTGCTTACTGAATGCTTATTAATGTAAAAAGGCCGCCTTTCTACAGTGCCCCCAACAGCATGAGGCATTAGAACCGCCCTAACTCCGCGCTCAGAAAGCTCTTTTTGAACAAGCTCATCATTCTCCGATGTATTGGCCTCAAAGCAGACCGTAATCACGTGAGGAGCAAATTTATCAACAACACACTCGACCGGACCATAGTCCCCTACTCCGCCTACGTGAAATATCACTATATCAAGCGGTTTTAAGTTTTTTTTGAAATCTTGTATTTTCATCTCGTTTATAAGCCCGCCTGAATAACGTCAGTACGGGTCGAGCAGATTAAAATCTACCTTAATCTACTGATTTAATCCGCTAATTTATGGGGTTTATGACAGTACGACTTATTTATTGATTATATTGTTATATTTATTATCCCGCAAGTTACTGCGTCAGAATCTATAGTGTTTTTATTTCTTTTTTTATCTTTTCAGCAACGAGTTCTCCGGAGATTCCCATCTGCTCTCTTAAATACTGCTGGCTTCCGAAAAGCTTCGGCCACTTATCAGGGACTCCAAAGCAGTGGAGCGGTGCTCGTGGATCTCGAATTTTGCTTACAATTTCCGCAACAGCGCTTCCTAATCCGCCTATCACATTATGCTCCTCAAGCGTGAAAAGCATTTTTCGTTTTTTTGCTCTGTCACAAACAATATCCGCGTTAAGCGGTTTTATAGTATGCATATTAATAACTTCAGTGCTTATATTTTCTTTTTCTAAAATCTCTGCTGCTCGGAGCGCTTCGGAAATAATCGGCCCTGAAACGAAAATCGTCACATCATTGCCAAGATTTACAACTACGGCTTTACCAAATTCAACAGAATACTCCTTTTCTAAATTCGGCTCTTTTCCTCTGCCAAGCCTAATATAAGCTGGTCCGCCCAAACGAATAACCTCCTTAGTCAGCATTTTTGCCTCATAAGGAGTTGCTGGACAGACAATCTTCATATTCGGTAATGCCCGGAGAGCTGCAATGTCTTCAATAGAATAATGAGTAGCCCCAGCATTCCCATAAGCAAACCCGCCGCCAATACCGATCACGGTTACATCTATATTGTGATTACACACGTCGTCTTTAATCTGCTCGAGACAACGAAGGGTGATAAAAGGAACTATTGAGTATGCAAAAACTTTTTTCCCTGTAAGAGCAAGTCCTGCTGCAACACCGATAATATTCTGTTCGGCCATGCCCGCGTTGAGATACTGTGCGCGAAGATTCTTTTGAAACTCTTTTGTTTTAACATGCCCCAAATCTCCACTCATGAAGTGTATATCTGGATTTTCGAGAGCTGCCTCGTAAATTGTTTCTACTGTTGAAAGACGCATATGTTATGAAAGCTCCTTCAGAGCCATTGTATATTCTTCTTCGCTTGGAGATTTGCCGTGCCATTCAGGCTCATCTTCCATAAATGATACTCCCCTGCCTTTTTTGGTGCTTGCGATTATCGCCTGCGGACGCTCTCCCTTTTTATTCATGGCAGTAACGAGCTCCTCGAAATTGTGTCCGTCAATCTCTTCTACATCCCAGTGGAAAGCCCTCAACTTATCTGCAAATGGATTAAGATCAAGAACTTCCTCTGCGCGCAGACCATCCTGTCCGTCCTGAAGATTATTGTGATCAATTACAAGCGTTATATTTGAAAGCTCATGGAAGCCGGCAAAAGTTATTGCTTCCCATGCTGACCCCTCAGCCATTTCTCCGTCGCCTGAAACTACGAATACTCTCGCATTGCTTTTCGCTCCCTTTAATGCGAGCGCCATACCAGCGCCAAGCGAAAGCCCGTGGCCGCCTGATCCGGTGCTCACCTCAATTCCCGGAACAGCTCCGCGTACTCCGTGGCTGGCGAGAGATGTGTTGTCTTTTCCATACTCCTGAAGCTTCTCTTCTGGAAAAAATCCGCGAGCAGCAAGTACAGCGTAGAGCGCGGAAATGCTGTGTCCCTTACTTAAAATCATCCTATCTCTATCTGAATCATTCGGATTCTTTGGATCAATATTCATTACTTCGAAATACAAAGCAACTAAAATATCAGTAACTGAAAGCGAGCATCCAACATGAGATGCTTTTGCCTGATATACCAGCTCTATAATTTTTCTCCTCACGGACTTTGCCCGTGTCGAGAGTTTTTCTAAGTCCATCCTACAGAATAATTTACACAAAGCCGATTTTTAGAAAAAACGCCTTTGCGCCTTATATATTTTCGTTTTTTACTAACCTAACCAACCTACCATGAATGAATTTCTTTCGCAAAACAAAGGACTATTCAAACTCTACAACCAGAGGAAGGTGGTCTGATACAGCCGCATCCAGTACCTGCATGTCTTTTACTGTAACGTCCTGAGAAACAAATATATAGTCAGATATTTTGTCATCTCTTTCATACAATGCGCTTCTGGTTTTTTTAATCTTATATTCCTTTATAAGATTTTTCATTGATGCCTCCAGCATTTGTATGCTTTTTGTTTCTGGAAAGAGATTAAAATCGCCGCACAGTATTTTTTTCGAGTTCGGGAAGGTCTGTAAAAGATCCAGAATAATTTTTGACTGCTTGATTCTTTCTGGAGTGTCAATTTTTGGCCAATTCGGTATGCCGTGAATGTTGCAGACAACAAACTCCTGGTTTCCATGCGATATATTCACATACTGCACATTTTCAGGCACAGTCCGTATTTTCCCTTCTTTTATTACTTTATTTTTTTCTCCGAAAACAAATACTTCTCCGCTTTTACGCACCTTGAATGTATTCCTTACAAATGTTGCCTGACCATGAGACAACGGGAAATCAACAGGACTCTCATAGTCGTAATTATCAAATTGAGCTGAGAAAGACCCCTGAAAGTCAGAGAGTACTTCCTGTATTTTGTCATACAGATTCGATATATATTCAGAATTTAACGTGCGGGATTCGTTCGAATGAAAAACCTCCTGAAAACAAAATATATCAGTTGTCGGCTCTGCCTCCTTAATAAGATTTATTAGCGGGACAAGACACTTCCCTCCCCACGCATTTACACAAATAAGTTTCATAGTTTCCTAAAATAAAACGAGGTTATCGCGCATTTTTTTACTCTTATATTATTCCTCTTTTATAAGCGCCTTATTCCAATCTATTGTTCTTTTTAATCCCTCTTTCATGCCTACTTGCGGTGAAATATTGAACTCCTTCTCAATTTTCGACATATCAAGACATACTCTTCCTGGTGCGCCTTTTACTGCATCTTCCTTTATCTGCCCGGCTTTTACTGGCACGCCCATTATATCTCCTATTATATCTGCAAGCTCTTTTATGCTTATCTCCTCCTTACTGGAGCCAATATTGTAAATCGTATCTCTGCCATAAAGCAGGACGTGGAGAAGCTCCTGAAGAGCATCTCTGATATAACAAAAGGCGCGTGTATCTCTTCCCTCGTCAATCATTTCAATCTTTTTATTTTGATACGCCTTGCCCATGAACTGACCAATAACCCGCTCATCATCAAAACTAAGACCCGGGCCATATGTGAGGGCTGGACGCACTATTTTTATGTCTGCCTTGAGATTATCTTTGTATATTAGGCACAATACCTCTGCAAGACGTTTTGATTCCATGTAGCAGGCGCGATTGTTTACGATTGAAACTCTGCCATCGTATGTTTCAGTAGTAGGTATGTTCTTTGGCTCTGGACTTCCATATATCTCACTGCTCGAAAAATACATTATGGATGCTTTTGGATTTACACGAAGAACATTCTCCAAAACACTTTTTATGCCAATATAATTCACATCAATGACAGAGATTGGGTCTTCCAAGAACTTCTTGGGCGCTGCGTAGCCTGCCGCGTATATAACAATATCGTACGGCGTGTCATAGGCAGTATATTCTGTTAGATCCTTAATTATGAAAGAGAAGCCCTTTTTTTCTTTTAATGGAAAGATTCTGGAGCGCGGAGAAATCTCGCTCTTTGTAATGCAGTCGCACTGAATGTTAAAATTTTTCTTCTCGTTGCAGTAATTGAATAAGTGGGCGAAGTACGACCCTAAAAAACCGTTCGCGCCGGTAAGCAGTATCCGTGAGTTTTTTAGAGGCTCAAGGTCTATACCCTTGCATGCCGCCTCTATATCCTCATAAACTATTTCTTCATGAAGCTTCATGCAGGATGACTTTGTCTTTTATAAAAGGACCATTCTTAAACTCTAACGCCTTCAAGTCTTCAAGTACTTCTATTTTTATCGCTCCGTCCAAAACCATGACCCCCTCAGAGCTTTTCAATTCAAATGATGCTGTTTCTTTTTCGTCTTTAAAAATTTGTATTCGCGCCTTGCCCTGTAAAATAAAAAACGCCTCTAGCCCATATTCAGTGACTCGCTTTTTAGGCTCGTGAATATGGAGAGGCCATACCTTTCCCTTAGGATAATTCAGTCCTATAACCTGCAAAGGAAGCTCCTCCGGAGTAAGAGGCACTGTATCTTTTTCTAAATTATTATCGAAAACAAGAGCGATAACCTTACCTTTTTCCGTGATCGTTCTCATGCGTTATATAGATGATATGAATTGCGAAGGATTTTTGTCAAAGTTTTCTATATCATTCTTCAGCATCTCTCTGAGCAAACTCTTCCAATCATACTCCGGCTTCCATCCCAAGGCGCGAATTTTACTTGAGTCCCCCTTCAAGTATGGAACTTCGTTTGGGCGGAAGTGCTTTTTGTCGATAGTTACGTATTTTTTCCAGTCTAAATTAACCTCGTTAAAACAAAACTCCATGGCCTCTCGAATACTGTGCGCGTCACCAGTGGCAACCACGTACTCATCCGGCTCTTCCTGCTGCATAATAAGATGGATTGCCCTTACATAATCCTTAGAATGTCCCCAGTCTCTTACAGCGTCTAAATTACCAAACGCCAGTTGCTTGGTTTTTCCTTTTAGTATGGCAGCGACTCCGCGTGTTATTTTCCGCGTCACGAATACCTCTCCCCTTCTTGGACTTTCGTGATTGAATAGGATGCCGGCTGCTGCGAAGAGATTATATCCTTCACGATAATTTCTTGTAAGGTGGTGGGTGGCTAATTTTGAAACGCCATAAGGGCTTTGCGGACGGAACTCTGATCGCTCGTTAAACGGGGGCTTGCTTCTTGAGGCGCCAAACATTTCTGAGCTTGAAGCTTGATAGAATTTAGTCTTAGGAGCGTGGGCGCGTATATACTCAAGTATAGAAAGCGGACCAATGGTGTTTGTTGCCAGCACATAGCTTGGCTTGTCAAAAGAAACCTTTACATAACTCATTGCGCCTAAATTGTATATCTCGTCCGGCTTAAAATCCTCTATTGCTCTTGTAATAGAGATTGGATCGGTTAAATCCGCGTAATACATGCCAAATAGCTTATTTTCATATAGATGATCAATACGAGCGGTATTAAAATAACTTACACGACGAAAAACGCCGCGCACCTCATACCCCAAATCTAAAAGAAGCTCAGCAAGATATGAGCCGTCCTGCCCTGTTATTCCCGTAATTAAGGCCTTTTTGTTTTTCATTATTAGGTCTTTATAATAACGAAGGAGAGAAGCATGTCAATCTAACTGCGTATTTTTGGCACACTAAAGTACCCTTTTTTGTTCAAAAAATACTCTTCTTTGAAAACATCTTTTTTCTGTGTTCTCGGCACGCTGAATATCCTTGTGCCAAAAGAGATGGTTCGTATTCCGAGGCGAATTGGCAGATAGAGCAGGGCCATTATTCTCCCCGCGAAAGAATAGTCAGCAAAATACGCTTTTATGTCCTTCCATTTTAAGTCTGCAAAAAATTTCGGCTTACATCCTCTTTTTATAAATACAAAAAATATTGAGATGAATGGTTCTACGCTGAAAAATAGGCGTAAACCCTTTCGAAACTTTCTGTATGTACTCTTGAATAAGTAATCATAGCCAATTCTATCAAAATAGTATGACTGGAGTATTCTTCCGGCACTTACCCAGTCGATAATACTGTTATATGCCTTGGTTTTATTTTTTGAGTTCTGAGTTTTTATATATACTGTTTTATCTGTGAATATAAGATATTCATACTTGTGCATTACTTTTAAGAGGAAAAGAGTTCCTGTGGCATGTCCTCTGGAATGTACTTCCAGCATCTCTTTAGGCGTTGGCACCGGAGGATTTGTTAGAGCGTCTTTTATAAAGCTCGCGCTTTCAAGAAAATCATCTTTTCGAAAAAGAGCATACGGAGTAAGCGTTGATCCCAGCTCTGTTTTGTATACATTTCGAATATAGAATTTTTTTGACGGTCTCTTTTTCTTGGGAATGTATTTGTTTAAGAATTGAAATCTATTGTCCGGCATCTCTTCCAAGGTAATCATCTCCGGAGTGATGCATGCTGCATTCGGATTATCTTCCATGCATTCGACAAGTGTCTCAACGCAATTATCAGCGATCCAGTCATCTGCCCCAAGAAGCTGCGCATATTCTCCGCTGGCAATCTCCGGAAGTTTTGCCAAGCTCCTGGCGTACCCGATATTTGAATCGTTTCTTACATATACAACCCTTGGATCTGCCTTAGCGTACTTTCTTACTATAGCTTCAGTGTTGTCAGTTGAAGCATCATCAAATACAACAACTTCGATATTTGAGTATGTTTGATTAAGAGCGGACTCAAGCGCGCAGGATATCAATTTTTCACCGTTATATAAGGTAATAACGATTGAAACAAGCGGTTTTTTTGTAGAAGTATTCTGTTCCATATTAACAATGCTTTCCTGCGAATTTTTTATGCCCTTCAATTATATAGACCCTCACGAGTTTTACAAATCTTATGGTTGCGTTCATTCTCACTCGTGGTATGCTTTTGAACATATGATTCTTGCTATTTTTTTTATTGCTTTCTACTTTCTAATTGTTCCCCTTACAGCAGATGCCTATATTGATCCGGGTACGGGCAGCTTTTTAATTCAAATTGTACTTGCCACCTTATTGGGAGCATCTTTTACCATTAAGCTGATGTGGGCAAAAATTAAAAGACTTTTTCGCAGGAGAGGCACTCCTTCATCTTCAGACGACAATAAACAGAACTTGAAACAGGATCAAAAATTGAGTGAAAGCAACCCTTCAGAAGGAGGGATGTCATAAACTCCTACAATGACGACGTAGAAGTCGTTTACTGAAACAATTCCATAAGAGAATCGGCAATTGCCTCATATCCAATTTTTGTGGGGTGGTTATCTCGATTGAATTCTTGATATAAACGCGGGTTTTGATTTAATATCTTTTCTTCATAAAACGGTCTGGCATCTACAGCATCTACTCCTAAATCGTTAAAGTAGTCTATAAAATCTGCTGTTAGTTCCCTTTGCATCAAAACGGAGTCTTCGTGCGCCTTAGGAATATCGTGATCTCTTTCTTGTAAAAAATCGTAGAATACGTCTGCTTTGGTTGGGATAATAGCAACAACTAGTTGCTGATCTTTCCCAAGTTTAAGAGTCATCTCTTTAAATAGTATCTTTGTAATTTCGTAACCGTTTTGTACTGCCTTTTCTTTTCTGTCGATAAGATCACTTTTGCTATAGTCAATCAGTACATTCAATGCATCGTCTTCAATAAGGTAAAAGTCGCTGCTTTCCGTAAGGAGCTTCTTTGCCCTAAAAGACCATATCATTTTTTTCACCGGATCAATGCTCTTAATAAAAGAAATTGTGTACGACCCCCTAATTGTCTCCAGCAAGCTGCCGGATACATCTCTTGCTGCATCTGATGATACTTGCGGGCCTGTTCCCCAATATACACTGTTTGAATTTACACAATCATCAATATCTATCTCATTTTCCACTGCATATGATTTCCAAAAATCTAATTCTCTAAAAACACTGCAGGACCCTGCAATATCATTTCCGAGATAAAGCCCCACAATAATAGTTGACGGTTTTAGTTTTAGCGCTTCATCAAGAAGCAGGAGGTACTGCGGAGGACCGCCGCCGCCAATGGAAATATTGTACACAGAGAGGCCAGTCTTTTGGCCAAGCTGATAAACCCATGAATCTTCCGTCAGTGCATTGTAGCCGTATGTCATAGAGTCGCCTATGCCTATAACATCAACTTCGTCAGGAACTGTGGGGTTCCTAAATCCATTTTCATCTATCTCCGGAAGGCTAAGCGGTTCAATGCGATACAAAAGCTTTTCATCATAAAATTTTTGCACCTGTTCAACTTTATATGATGGAATTAATGACAAACTTGTGAGAGCCCACAACAATGCTTCTACAATTAGAAGAGCGGCGGCCAAAGACCCTGCAATCGCTATAATTTTCATGAATACTGCTCGCATAGTTATTTGACGATAATATAGTTTTCTAAAACTAATATATCTATTTCACTCTTCATAAACGTATTATAGGCATCCTTTGGACTTGTCACGATTGGTTCACCGCGCAGATTAAAAGAGGTGTTCAGCACAAGCGGAACTCCGGTCTTCTTGTAAAATTCGTTAATTAGCTTCCAGTAGCGAGGGCTTTCTTTTTTGTGTACTATCTGCAGACGCCCCGTACCGTCTACATGAGTAACTGCGGGAATCTGCGCCTGCTTCTCCTTCTTAACCGGCACTACATAAAGCATGAAACGAGCGGGATAGTGCTTCGATGCGCTGGGAATATCGAAAAATTCCTCCACGTGCTCCGCGAGCACTGACGGCGCGAAGGGACGATACGGCTCACGAAATTTTATCTTTGTATTTACAATGTCTTTCATGTCATCTCGGCGCGCATCGGCAAGAATAGATCGGTGCCCAAGCGCGCGCGGACCCCATTCAAATCTGCCGTGGAACCAGCCCACTACTTTTCCGGCGATTATGTCCTCTGCTACCCTTTCTATAAGTTCATCTTCATCCAGAATGTGTTCCGCTTTTAATCCTTTTTGAACAATGAATTCCTGAATTTCTTTTTCCTTATATTCTTTTCCATAATACGCGTGACGCATTACATATTTTCTTCCTTTTTTCAGTATTACGTTATCAAGATAAAGCGCTGCACCCAAAGCTCCCCCTGAATCACCTGACGCAGGATGGAAGCATGCTTCTTCAAATGGTGTTTTTTGTAGAATCTTCCAATTCGCAACAGAATTAAGACCAACACCTCCTCCGATACAAATCCTGCTGTACTTTGTGAGCTCGTATGCCCGTTTTGCAAGACGAATAAGCGCTTCTTCCGTAACTACCTGAAGAGAGGCTGCAATATCCGCGTAATAGTCCTGTTCATCTGCGAGCTTTTCGAACTCTTCCCCCTGCGGCTTTGGCCCAAAGTATGAGGGCCAGCCGGATTTTCTTGTGAAAAACTTTGACTCTGGATTGCGCGGATTGCCGAACAACTTCACGAATTTCTTCGAGTATGTCCGTGCATTTGAATTGTGAAACGAGAAGTAATCTAGATTGAGCGCATACGAACCATCATCAAAAAATTTAATAAGTTTTTTTACTTTTTCTACATATTTTGGCGTTCCGTACGGCGCCATTCCCATTACTTTATATTCTCCCTCATTCACCTTGAAACCCAGGAACGCAGTAAATGCAGAGTAAAGAAGGCCGAGAGAATGAGGAAAGTGAATTTCTTCAAGAGTCCTTATTGAATCTCCTTCGCCTATTGAAATTGCAGTACATGCCCACTCACCTACCCCGTCAACGCTGAGAATCGCCGCCTTGTCATACGGAGAGGAAAGATATGACGCTGCAGCATGTGAGAGGTGGTGCTCTGAAAAAAGGATTTTCTGCGGATCAATGCCTAACTCTTTTGCAATCAATACCTTTATCCAGATTTTCGAGAGAAATAAGCTTTTTATAGCTTTTACGAATACGTGCGGAGCCCATGGAAATGTGCCAAGGAGCGTTTTCAATACCCTGTCAAACTTGATGAATGGCTTTTCATAAAATACAACGTAATCAAGGTCGTTTGCAGAAATTTTTCCTTCTCCAAGAACAAATTCAATTGCGCGCGATGGAAATTCATAATCATGCTTCACTCTGGAAAAACGCTCTTCCTCTGCCATTGCCACAGGCACTCCATCCACCAGCAGCACTGCTGCAGAATCATGATAAAAAAAAGAAAGTCCAAGTATTTTCATGGCTTATCTTAAAACTCATTTTCAAATCCCTTAAGCGTGGCTGGGGATTTTTTCTTCATTATCCAGTTTGAACTGCTAGGCATGCAAAACGATCTTTTGAATATTCTGTATGGAATGGCGACCAGTGCGAAAATAGTGAAATAGAATACTACAAGAAACACTCCTGAAATAAATCCTCCCACTATCTGAGCAAATCTCATCCAACCTCTCCATAATGCTGAGAAAAACTTTTTCATAAAATTAGCTGTTCAAATGATACAAATGCCTCTCCTTAAAACAAGGTGTAGATAAAAGGTCCGAGCGGAGAACTTTGCGCGAATATAATTAACAAGAAAAATAAGATAAGCACTACGACCATTGGTATCATCCACCACATCTTATTTTCCCATAAAAAGCGCACGAGTCTCTCGCCTACTCCGAAACGCAATTTTAATGCCTGAAACAATGATCGGAAAAACTTCATATATTTAGCAAGAATATCTTTGGCTTCATACTATCACTATACTGTTGAAGAAATCAACTGCACGAATAAAAGCCTTAGGACTACTTCCCCGTGCTTAAAAAACTGTAACTGTTAAGGAATTTAGGATTTAAGTAGATGTTAGAAAAATCAAAAATATACACGAGGCGGACCATCAGGAGAATCAACGCCATAAAAAATATCTTCGAGAAACTCAAGATTCTGGTCAAAATAGTAATTTAATACTGTGCGGAAAGAATTAACTGGAGTCATTGAAAGAGGAAGAGATTCATTTCCTTTATTCGGCAGATAATACGCATTAAAAATATTATACCTCAATGCCTTCCCTTGTTCGGGCTCTAGCTGAAATCTTTCCATCATCATTGGATCGGCAAAAACTCGCCATCCATGATCTCCCTGCATGACAATAACTGGCTCTGTCTCTGATTTTTCAATCAGAGCCTCTGTTAATTCCTTTATTTTGCTGTTTGTAAAAGCGACCTGATCTATATATTTTTTCACTGAGTCAAGCTTTGCAGACTTAAATCTGGAAACATAGTTCCCTTCAGCATCAAAAGCATCAGGAACATGCGGCAGTAGAAAATGGGCAAAAACAAAATTCGGTCCATCTTCCCTTTCTGAAATCTTGGCAAGTTCATCAAACTTAAACTGCACATTGTACCAGTGCATAAGTCTCTCATCCAATACAGGAGAGGTCTGGATATTCAAAGTCTTATCCAGCGCTGCGCCTGCCTTAGAAAAAACCGTCAGCTGCCATAAGGCAGTCTGGAATGGCGAGAGATAGTCGTGTGAGTAGGTAATGTTTTCGTCTGCGAAAGGATTGTAGTAATTAACCCACTTAGCTCCGAGATTAATATAATTATATCCGTATGCCTTTAAGGCGTCTTTTAAAGAGTGGTCTAGTGTTAGCCGCGTCAGAGCATTTTTGTCTTTCACCTCTTCGTCAGTCAAATATCTCATGTTGAGCGATGAGGGAATGGAAAATTTAGTTGTTTGGTAGTTACTCCTGCTCTCTTTTGGAATAAAAAATCCCCTGTCCTCCAACCAGACATTTATTTCTTCTGCCTCTTCATATCCCATCACATCTTTTATGGTGCTTGGCGCTGCGTATTCATCAAAAATAATATAGTAGATGTCAGGAGGGATACCTCTTTCCTCCTTATTTTCTGTATTTATAATAGATATTTTATTTTGTTTTAGGGCATCAACTGTACGCATATTTTTATAGAAGTGCGTTCCAAGCTGAACAAGTGAAAGCAAAACAAACATTCCTGATATTGCAGCAAGCACCTTGTTTGGAATGATGAGGTCTTTTTTAGTTCTCCATAATAATATTCCTATTAGTACTGCAATTATTAAGACTATTGAGAGCGCCCATGCGTGCTTCATGAACCGTATGGTAAATGAGTTAAAAAACAGTTGGTCAAAAAAGAGAGATAAAAAGAGAAGCGCTGATGTAAGGAGCGCTGCTTTTTTTGAGTTACGATACAGCAATCCAACACATGCAAAAACAAGCGCGCCAAATATAAAACTAACTGCCATTGCCGGAACTGCTTCTCTTGTCGGCGCTTCTGCAAAATTACGCTCCCATAAAAAAACGACGGGAGCTATAGCAAAAAGAAATGGGTGCAGATACTGCAATTTCATGATTTTTTACAGACAATTACTAATTCTTTTGCCTGCCCGTCTTTTTTTGGCTTATACCCCGGCACAATATCTTGATATCCATAGTGAACCTCTGCTTTAAGTCCATAATTCGGCATGTTTTTTGTAAAAAATTCTTCTGTAAACCCAAGAGGGTGTATTGCTCCCATTAGGCTAAAAATCTCTTTTCCCCTACTCATATCAAAAAAAGGAACTTCTAGAACCATTAACCCATCTTCTTTTAATACACTGGATAGTTTTGAGAATATATCTTTTATCTCATGCCCTATATGCTCTAAAACATTAGAAGAAAATACAATATCGAACTTCTCTCCTTCAGAGATAAGCGCATCAATGTTAGGAAGTATTCTTACGCCCAAATTCTTTCTGCCAAATTCAGCTCTCTTATCCGAAATTTCTACGCCTGTAGCGTCAAATCCAAAAGACTTTGCCTGATGCAAAAAGTATCCCCACGAACTTCCAAAGTCTAAAAATTTATTTCCGGAAGAATTCGCCTTAAACCATTTCAACATCTTTCTGAAGTCCTTACCCGAATTACTAAAATTCACTCGTAAAAGCCGTCTAACATCTTCTTCATTTAGCGGGGCAGCTGAAAGACTTTCAGTCTCATACAGACGGCTGTAAAAATTTTTCTCTTTGAATATAGGGTTTGTCCAGTACAAATGACACTTTGTGCAATAGCAAATATCTATAATTTTTTTCTTTTTGCCAACAATTTTTGGCGGAGAATAAAGGCAGTATGGGCAGGCCTTATCCCTCTTTTGCAGAATAGCCTGCAGTAAATACAACAGTTTTGTAATCCAATTCTTCATCCCTCACATAACGTACACATTCCAAGATTTCTTGGACGTGTACAGCTAACATGTTTTCGACGATATGGTGGTTGTCTCCATGGGTTATGTGAGGGATTCATGTTTATGATTTCTTTTTAATCATTAAGTACAAAGACCTTTCTGAGCCGCTTATGCCTTTCTTTACGCTTATCGTAAAGTATCTGCTGAATTCTTTTTCAAAGGCCTTCTCATTATAATTCAAAAATATATCTTCTCTAGTCTTTAACAGCCTCTTTACCTGAGAGTCTGACTTTGGAATAAACTCAATTATCAGATGTGTACATAATTTGCTCAAACTTTCTGCCACCATGCTAAGAGGCGTGTTGTTTGAGATGGCAATGTGATGGATTAATGCAAGCGCCAAAACAAGGTCAACAGGACCCCGCCTACTAAACGACATTCGTTCTTCATTATTCCAGCCAATATCAGGACTTGGATTTGTAAGGTCAAGCACGAGAGGAAGCAGATTTTTTTCTTTCTTTCGCTTTACTGTAAGATAGTTTTTTTCAACAGCTATAGGATCAATATCAAAGGAGACGGTTTTGATTTCTTTTTCACTCGCTAATCTGCTAAATTCTCCGGTGTTTGCCCCAAGATCCCAAGCGGTTTTTGAAGATGTTTTTTTTATAAAGTCAGATATAATACTTTCCTTTTCTTTGAAGGAGTCGGAAGAATAGTTTGTATCTTCATAATAATCCGCCCATTCTGTACTTTGTTTCTTTATCTTTGTTTTTTGTACTGCCTTTTCCAAGCTATCTAAGAGAGCTGTAAGCTTGTGTTTCGAAATTCGCCATGTTGTCTTTTGTTCTTTTTTTGAAAATTTTTCCTGACTTTTTGCATGAAGATGTATATGAAAGGCAGTTGACGGCTTTAACAGTGTTCGTCGAGGCAAAAGTTCGCTTGCAAGTTTAAGCGGTATGCCGTCAATAAAAATACGCATTAGTGTATTCAGCCGTACATCTTTATAAGACATGAGAACAAGCGGCGCTAAAAAGTGCTCACAGAACTGCCGATACCCTATCCATGGCGCGCCCTCCTCATATTTTTCAAACGAGAGCGTGTCTATTAGTATTGGCTTGCCGTCCAGAAATTGTATGTTGTAGGCGCTTGCGTCTTTTAAAGTCATTCCTGATTGGAGCGCCTTTTTTTGAATTTTCAGTGTTAAAAGGGCTGCGTCTTTAAGTTCGCTAAAACACCACTCATAAGGATAGGAGATAAATGGTATTCTTTTTGGCTCAATAACTTTGTATACGTCTCTGTCTGCAATATTAGAGTCCACCTCCTTATGCGATATGAGGTGTCCATCCTTTATCAACTCCTCAAAAAATCCGCATTTTTTCGCGTATTCGTAGTGTTCTTTATAGCTTTCTGCAATTCCACGGTATAATATTCCGTTTTTTTCAAAAAGATATCCGCTAGGATCCCTGAATGAACTTTTTATTTTTCCTTTAGTCTCCTTCACAGCCAGATTATACAAAAGCTTTTAATAACTTACAACTATGAAATCGGTTGATTTCGCCTCTTTCTATCCCTATAATCACACTATGCACAACTTGACTAATCGTGATAATAACGACCTGCTTAATTACCTCATAGAACATGGGGATATTGGTCTATATGACTGTTTAGAAAAGGATTTTCCTGCAATACTGATGCGAAAAAAGTTTGGTCAAATCCGAATATTTTCGCGCAAATTAAAAAAAGAAACTGCGTCTCCAGACAACTTTTCTTTTCATATATATAAGAATATTGCGGACATACATCATAGTGATGATGAGGTGTGTTTTTTGGATAAGAAATCAGTTCGAGCTTTGTTTATTCGGCTCCCCACTCGCCCAAAATATATACTTGTGCGTCTTCGTCCTCGCGCGTCTTGGATTCTGGGAATTCCCGGCCTCTTAAGACGTATCGTAAGAGGGCAGGTGAAAATTGAGGGAGTACGCAAAATTCCAGCACGTGGAAAGTCCAGAAAATGGCTCGTGCTGAAAATTTCAAATTCTAAACTTCGGGCGAGCTTTACTCTGTCAGAAAAGGTTGGCGTCCAGGGATTTTTGGATTATCTGCGCGAGGAGAATATTGACTATGTTATTTTGCGGTTTTTTGAGAAGCTGCCGCGTCTGCATCGTAAGGATGGAGATTTAGACATGCTGGTCTCTGATAAGGATCTTCCTAGGGTGACAGACTTTCTTGAACGGCGACGAGGCTCTATTAAGATAGATATGTGGTCTGTCTCCGGTCTACAGCATAGTGATGCGCCATACTATCCCCCGCCCATAGCGCGAAAAATTCTGGATAGCGCTCGTCAGGGTCCGGCTGGATCCCGAATACCTGCTCCAAAGGAGTTGTTTTTAAGCTTCACCTACCATGTTTTGTATCACAAGGGCGCAGAGGCTGGCGTACCAAGCACTACGCCCAATGTAACTGCTTCTCATAATTCTAAAAGTGATTATGCTGGTATTCTCCAGAAAATGGCTAAGGACGCAAATATAGATGTTGATATAAATATGGAGGCGCTTGATGAATATTTAGATAATGAGGGCTGGCGTCCGCGCATTGATTCCTTAGCGCGAATTGCCGGCTGGAATAAGTGGGTAAAGCAAAGATTTTTCTCTCGAGCTAATGTTAAAGAGATGGGCTTGGGTGTCTTTATAGTAAAAGAAAAGGCATTTCAGCAGGGACTATTCCACCCAATACTCGATGCCATAAAAAAAGAAAGGTTTCATATTGTTCGTCATAAGCGTCTTAGTGATAAGGAACGCAAGGTTGTTGCTGATTCTCTACGAGGAGGAAACTGGTATGATGGAGGAGGCCCTGGAAAGGAAACGCTTTTTTTCCCTCGCGCAGCAATTATTGTTTTAGATTTGCATTTTTTGTATATGAAATCAAAACATATGGGATCAGGAACATATCATGGAATCAGCCTTCTGAAAAAGAGGATGCGAAGCAAGTTTGATGATGAGAAATTCGGCAGCTTTATCCATTCTACGGATAATACAAATGAAGCATGGGAGTATGCTCGTGTCTGTTTCCCCAAAGAAATGGAATCGATTAGAAAAACTGTAGATGATTTACACAAAAAATTTACTCCTTCATTTTTTCAAAAGATCAGCTTGTTCCTGAAATCTACAACATATAATAGGATTATGTTTACCTCTAAGATAAAGGAGCTTATTATCAGACGTTTAATAAAATAAGATGGATAACTTGCCAAAAAGAAAGAAGCTGTGCGTGGTGTTTGTGGGGATGTCTGGCGTTGGGAAGACTGCGGTTGCGCATGAAGTAGGGCGCGTAATGAATGATCGAGGCTCTAATTTTGTATCCTGGGCTTGGATGCAGAAGTCGGACTTTTTAAGCCACAGTAAGCTAAAGAGGCATACACTTCCACTCCTCTATGCTGTTAAGAGTTTATCATCATTAAAAGTCCTTCTGATTCTTCTCAAATTGATTCTTCTGATTCTTCTCAAACTTGGTCCGTGGCGTCTTAGTCGTACTGATTTGGTGCTGTGTCTTAATACTCTCCGCATCTATGTTATTCAAAATTTTCTCATACGGCGTAATAAGGCAGATATATACCTTTTTGATGAGTCTGTATGGAATTCTGTTTTTTCCCGTATTGATTCTCATAAACTTGATCCTGTGCTGAAAGATATGGTGAATATAATTTTATGGAAAGACCTTACTACAATTTTTATCTTTGCTGGTGCGCCGGCAGATATAGCTATCAATCGACTTATTTCTGCTGGAAAAACAGCGAATGGTTCAGAGGAATCCCGTGAAGGCCTGAGACAAAGCGAGGAGGCAAGAAATATATACCGTGATATGCTTAAAAACTATATTGAGAACAAGAAAAAAATTGTTGGTATTTTGGAAAAAACAAATACAACTCCCTTTATTAATATAGACACTAGGAAGCCTAGGGAGGAGAATGCGAATATTATTTTTCAGTTCCTGCAGAACAACCTATGAAGTCTTCTTCAGCAAAACTTTATCCAGTAGGCGGAACAACCAAGAGAACTGCGCTTGGCAGTTTTATGAATATCCTCGGATATTTAGTTACGGTTTTTCAGCAGATAGTATTTATCCCAATCTTCCTCTGGGCGTGGGACAAGGCGCTATATGGAGAATGGCTTATCCTCTCTTCTCTTCTTGCATACCTCTCTACCTCGCACTTTGGCATGGGAACTTATATAAGAAATCGTCTTACTCAGGCCTATGCCAAAGGCGCCCATAAAGAATATGCCCGTATACTAAAAAGCGCTTTTGGAATATTTAGTTCTATATTCGCTGTTTTTTTTATTATTCTCATTGCTCTCGCTATTTTCTTCCCCTTCTTTGAACTGTTTGATATCCATACTGCCGGAGAAATATCTGTTCGGATCACTGTTTTTATCTTGGGGCTGTATATTCTTTTAGGAGTTTTAAGCGGACTTGTGGGCAGTTTATATACCACAATTGGAGAGTATCCTCGGCAGGCGGCAATTCGCAACATTCGTGAACTGATTCTGATGTTATTTGTTGTTATTGTCTTAGTGCTTGGAGGAGAGTTTATAAGTGTTGCGCTCGTCTATCTCCTTACCCTAATTGGGATTACATTGTTTGCGGGCCTTGATATACAAAGACGCCATCCGGAAATCAGAAAGAGCCTCGGAATGGTGAGTATTGATTGGCGCCTTGCAAAAAGTTTTTTGAAGCCGGGGTTCGTCTTCCTTCTTATTCCTTTTTCTCGAATGATATACGTGCAGGGAAGCGTAATACTAATCGGTGCTGTGTTTGGCGCCTCAAAAGTTGTGGTTTTTAGTGTCCATCGCACCCTCTCTCACATAGCAAAACGCTTTGTAAGCGTTATAACTCCCGCTATTCTTCCCGAACTTACTGCCGGAGAAATTCGCGGAGAGTACCAAAAACTTCGGAGAATTCATAGTCTTTTCATGAAGTTTATTCTGTTTGTCTCGATAACCGCGACTATCTTTTTATTCTTTGGCGGAGAAGATATTCTCCGGTTTTGGACCAGAGGGAAGGTTGCCCTTGATCCGTCTCTTTGGATCTTTCTTCTTATCCTTATTCCCATAACCGCTATATGGGAGTCGAATGCTGTATTTCAGGTTGCTATTAATAAGTACAACAAGTACGCGGCTTCTCGAATCACCTCTATTGTCATTGGCCTTCTGCTGGCGCTTGTTCTCATTAAGCCCATGGGGCTTGCCGGAGTTGCCTTAGGCTTTTTAATTGGGGAGGTTGGAATAAACTTCTGGTTTGTTCCCCTTAATACGCTCCGCGTTATACGGGCAAGAAAGAGAGATTTTGTTTTTCTTGTTGTAAAAGGAGCGCCGCTCTTTCTGCTTCAGCTTCTTGCGGGCTGGATCCTATCTTCCGCAATAACTAATCTCTGGTTTATGATTATAGGACTCGGAATTACAGTTACCATACTCGGCATGCTCTACACCTACTTTTTATGGTTTGATGAAAAAGAAAAGCGCCTTATGCAGACGCTTCTCTCTAAATCAATTCAGTACCTCAAAACAAAGCTTCGGCGTGGCAAGGCGAACTAGGAACGTAATGCATACCAGTCGTAGGTTTTTTTGAGCCCCTCCTTAAGAGCAGTCTTAGGTGTCCATCCAACAAGTTTTTTAATTTTTGTGATGTCTGCCTTTCTTCGCTTCACGCTTCCCTTTGGCGCTTCTTTTTTCTCAATTTTGTTTGGTCTCCATCCAGCGCTCTCAAACATTTTTTCAGCAAGCCCTTCCATTGTTATTTCTTCTTCTCCTCCAATGTGGACTGTCTCAATTGGATGCGTATCTGTATTTTTACTTTCCATCAAGAGCTTCATTGCTTCTACTGCATCTTCTATATAGCAGAATGTTCTTGTTTCTTCAGTACCAAAGATTTCAAACGGGTCTTTTTTATCTGCGATTCTCAAGGCAAACTCCGGAATAACGTGTGAGAAGCCCGCTCTTTGACCAAAAAAGTTGTGCGGGCGTACAATTACTGCTTTTAGTTTATATTTTTCTGCGTAGTGAATAACAAACTGCTCGCCAATGAGCTTTGTGCCTGCGTAGGACCAGCGAGGATTGTAAACATCTGATATAACAAGCGGTACATTTTCCGGAGTTGGAATTGGCAGCTTCCCAAATGCTTCAATTGCTCCTGCATAGGCCTCATTTGATGAGGTAAATAGAAGCTTCCCCTCTTTGTTTTCGCTCCTCATCCATTCAAGTATGTAGATGAGAGAGAGAATGTTTATTCGAAGTACCTCCTCAGGCATTTCATAGAAGTACTTGGTTCCGTTTACTGCCGCTAAATGATAGATATAATCATATCCATTTCCAAGCTTTTCATACTCATCCTTATTTGTAAGGTCAAGCTCGATTAGAGTTACTCTGTCATTCTTTAAAATCTCCTCCAGTTCTTTATCTTTTTCTCCGCGAAAAAAGTTGTCTGCAAGCGTGATTTCATTGTCCTCATTCTGCAAAAGATGCTTTGTTAGATGAAGACCGATAAATCCAACGCCTCCTGTTATTAAAATTTTCATCCCGTTAGAGACAGAGTGTGTTTAAAACACATCTGTGATGTTTTTTGTTGACTGTACCATAGCGACTGTCTGGTGACTGCAATATGCAATATATCTAATATTTGACTGTCTCTAACGGGATTCATATGTATTATTTTAAATGATTTACGAACTTTGCGCATTCTCACGCGGCTTTTTCCAGAAGTTCCATACGTCTACAAACTTAATGCGCGGATGGTCTTTTGGATTAATGTGCGAATACTCCTCGTGAGGAGCAGCAAGAATTACAATATCCGAGTTCTCAAGAACGTGATCCTTGGAAACAAAATCCGGATCTTTTATGTATGGGTCACTGCATAATACTTTTTTGCATTCTACGTGTGCTATTTTTTGTATCTTGTATGAGAGTGAGTCTCTATGGTCATCACTATCTGCCTTAAATGCCATGCCTAAGATTCCCAGCGTTTTTTCCTTAAGTTCTTTAGCGTATTCACGCTTCAACAGACGAATCATGTCGTTTACAAATCCTTGGTTCACAAGCATTGCCGCATGTCCCAGCATAAAACTATTGTTAGTAAAAGCAGCAAGCTGCATCGTATCCTTTAAAAGGCATGGTCCTGCTGTAAGCCCCGGAGACGGCAAATCCTGATTTCTCTTATAATCCTCCTTCATTGCTCTCTCAATACTCTCGTAATCCAAGTCATGCTCTTGGGCTATCATAAAAAACTGATTTGCCACAGAGAATTTTATATACCGCCACGCGTTTGTGAACAGCTTTGCGAGCTCTGCCTCAATTGGCTTTACAGAAATAATATTTGCCTTAGTAATTTTTCTAAATAAGTCTGAAACCTTTTTTAACGCATCCTCATCAAATGCTGAAACGATTTGAGGCAGTACCTTTATCTCTTCTATGGCATGGCCTTGCGTAATACGCTCCGGACAGAATGTTACCTGCACATTCTTGCCCTTTTCGCGAAAGTAGTTTTGGATTTTTTCCGTTGTTCCGGGATAGACCGTGCTTCTTAGAATAATAATATGATCATCCTGAAAGTAGTTAATATATCGGTCAATTGCCCGCAGGATACCGTCAAACTGAGGGCTTAGGTTCTCATCAATTGGAGTGCCAAGAACAACTAAAACGAATTTTGACTGTGCTATTACCTCGGGCGAGTCTACTGTAGACAAGTTTCCGCTTTTTAGCGCACTCTGAAGCGCCTCATCTCCGCCTATTTCTTTAAATGGAAACTTTCCTCCCTGAATCTGCTGAAGCGATATCTTGTTTATATCAAAAAGAGCGGTCTTTACTCCGCCATTTGCAAATGCTACTCCTACAGGAAGACCAACATGGCCAGCCCCTCCTATAATGCAAAGGTCATACTTTCTATCCATATATAAGTACCCTTATGTATACTAATTTATACGGTAGTTGTAAACCCCTCACATAACGTATTATGTGAGGGGCAAGCCCCTACTCAATGCATTATGTGAGGGGCAAGCCCCTAAATTATCCTTGGAGTGGGCAAGGGCACGATAAACTTCCCCTTGAATCCCTTTTCTCTTAGCTTGCTTACAAGAGTATCAGCAATGTTCCATGCGAATATAAACGCATACTCTGGCTGATCTGTGAAAAGCTTTGACTCTTCCAAGACGGGCATTAGTGTTCCCGGAACCAACTTATCCATTTTTTGAGAGCCCTTTATCTCAAGCGTGCAGTCAATGATTCCCTCATCAATGCCAACATAATGAATTAGCGTGGTACCCCTTGACGGCGCTCCAATGCCATAGATTCGCTTCCCCTCTTTTTTAATATTGTAGAGAAGAGATGCGAGCTCAAGCTTTGTCAGAATCACTCTTTTGCGGAATTCAAGCAGATGTTCTTTTTTTAAGATGGTGTTTTTTTCCGCCTCAAGAAGCGGGGCTACTGTATCAAGTATTGGATGCTTCCCCTTTCTTGCAGCATAGACTCGTATTGATCCGGCATGAGACGGAATTTTCTTTGCGTGAATTATTTCCATCCCATGCAGTTCAAAAAGATACTGCAGACTGTGGAGCGAGTAGTGCCGTAGATGCTCGTGGTAGATGGTGTCAAACTGATTCATCTCCATCATTGATAAGATGTAGTGAGATTCTGTAATAAAGATTCCATCGTCCTGCAGTATCTCAAGAACAGATTCCGCAACATCATTTACATCATCAACGTGCGCGAATGTATTTGTGGCAGTAACAATTTTTGCCTTTCCATGTTCTTCTTTTATTTTTCCTGCCAGCTCTTTTGTAAAGTAATCTATGATTGTTGGAATACCTCTCTCAACTGCAATTTTTCCAATATCCTCTGGAGTTACTCCCAGCACCTTATGCTTTTCCTTGAAATTGCTTAAGAGATTTCCGTCATTTGATCCAATATCAATTACAAGATCATCAGCCCCCACCTCATATAATGAGGTGCATTCTTTATATAACTCGGCAAAGTTATCCCTAAGCGCCTTAGTTGTACTTGATGTGTATGGATATGATGAGGGGAAGATAACCTTTGGATCCACAATAAGACCGGACTGAACCAGATGGCATCTATCACAGTAGAGAACTTCTGCCGGATAACTAGGCTCCTCTTTTGGCCTTTCGCCGATTGGATGAAAATCATTTACTGGCGGAAGATATCCTAAAAATAGGATCGAGTCCAGAGGCGTTTTATCGCATATTTGGCAGTGCGTAACAGCTCTGCTTTTTTCTGTCTTGCTCATCCCGTTAGAAGTAGTTTTTGTGCGCTACACACAAAACCGTAGCTTACACTATGGTTTGTACGACTTTGTTTTGTTGTGGATTTATGTTTGAGCATATTTAGTTTGCTTTGCTACTTCTAACGGGACTCATTTTATATTTTTGCCCCAGGTTTCAGCTTTACGGTATCTGGTCCTCTTCGCAGATAGGTTGTTGCTAATGCGTAAAAAAACCATTTTGCATAAAGCGGAAACCACTTTCTTAAGTTGAAACGACTCTCCCCCTTTTCCCGCATAAGCCATCTTGCCGGCACCTCATCTATATTCCATTTTAGACGGTGACACTTTACAAGAAGCTCTATTGCATAGGTAAATCCTGCAGTAGATTCTATTTCTACTGTATTAATAATTCGTCTTGAAAACATTCTCCATCCATATGTTGCATCTGTCGCAGGGAGAGCTGCAAAGTGATGAAGAAAAAATGACCCTGACCTTACCAGAAAGGATTTGAAGCGAGGTCCTCCGCTCATCTCTCCGCCTTTTGTAAGTCTGCTTGCCACAACAACATCATTGCCCTCTTTAAACTTTGCATACATTCTGTCAATAATTTCCGCATTGTATGCCTCATCAGCTGGATAGGTAATAACTGCTCCGGCACTTGATCTTTCAAATCCTGTCATCACAGCTTCGTGCGGTCCTGTGCTTCGATTTTTTACTAAGACTATGTCAAAATCACAATCTGCTTTTTCCAGTGCTTTTAAAGTATTATCTTCATCAAAGTCATAGCAGACAAACACTCTAAAGCTCGTTTTTACGCCATGCCTAAGGCCCTCGAGCGCATCGAGTATGTTCTCCCCCTCATTGTACACCGGCATTATAATGTCCAGCTCTACTTCTTTTTCTGTCATACTATTTCTTCTATATTTACTACTCTATTTTCTTTGCTTGACCTTTTTACTGCCTCAAGCACTCTGGATTGCGCTAGGAGTTCAGCCTCGTAATCTTTTGTGCTCGCCTCTTTCTTTGAAATCTCATCACAGAAATCTTCAATCATCAGCTTGAAATGGTCTGCGGGCTTGATTATTACTTCAGTTACCTTATCGTCTTTATCTACAAACATCTTGGTTTCCCAATCTCTTGGCACAGCATATGCCCTCTTCATTCTTACGTGCGCCTTGTCTCCCAAAACTTCATACATTGACTGATAGTATGCGCCAAAGAGTGAGGACACAAATGCGATTTTATTATTAGGAAACTCCATCATTACATGAGTCTCTATATCAACCTTACTTTTTGAATCAATACGCATCTTAGCAAACACACTAATCGGCTCCTCATTAAACACCATGCGGCTGGCAGAGATTGGATATACCCCGCAGCTGTATAGCGAACCACCCCCCAGCTCCTTACTCATTGCATTGCTTTCCTGATCAGGCATGTCATAGCTAAAGCATCCATTGAATCGCAGTATCTCTCCTAACTCTCCCCCTTCAATCATTTCTCGAACCTTCTCATTTTGGGGATGATATCGAAACATCAAGCCCTCAATAAGCCGCACCTTATTCTTTTGCGCTGTCTCAACCATTCTTTTTGCCTCATCATATGAAACTGTCGCAGGCTTTTCACAATAGACGTGCTTGCCCTCTTGCGCAGCTTTTACAGCCCACTCTTCATGGAGTGATGGAGGAATGGAGATATATACGGCATCTACTTCTTTATTTTTTAAAACATCCTCGTATGTTCCCCACTTAGCACAATCAAACTCTTTTGCAGTCTCTTCTGCCTTATCCAAAGACCTACTCCCCACCATTGTAAGATCCGCTGACTCTGCGCCTATAATTGCCGGCAATACCCCCTTATGCGCTACGCGGGAGCAGCCTAGTATTCCAAATCTAATTTTTTTCGAGTCACTCATTTCTGTTTTGGACCCTTATAGTCCGGCTCCCCATGGCTTCCCTTGCCCATTCCCAAGTCCTCATGCACAATCGGTTTTTCGCAGTCATCCCATTTTTTTGTAAGAAAGGTCACATACTTGATGTCAGTGATTGCATAGGTTACATGAGAAACTCCCAGAGGAATAAATATACAGTCTCCGGTTCCTACATAGAGAAACTCCTCCTCGCCCTTATCATTTTTCGTCACCATAACACCATTCCCTTCAGTAAAGAGATAGTACTCATCAAACTCCGGGTGATAATGATTTCCCCGTATCTTACCCTTATTGATGAATTGGAAATTAAATTCAACAATGGGCTTATCTGAATGAAAGGTAAAAATACCGCCCCGCCCATCTCGGATAGTATCTAAGTTGCACTCTGGTTGTAGTCTCTTTATTTTCATCCCGTTAGAGACAGAGCGTGTTTAAAACACGTCTGTGATGTTTTTTGTTGACTGTGCAATAACGACTGTCTTGTGACTACAGTATGCAATATATCTAATATTTGGCTGTCTCTAACGGGATTCATAGGTTTTAATTTAACTGAAATACACGGAAAGGTCAAAATATGCTGCTTGTTTATGAGGATAAAAAAATGGACTTCCCTGTGGGAAGCCCTGATTCGAATTCATCGCGCATCGCGCGACTCTTACGAGAAGAGCGTGCGGCACGCCTCTGCCATCACGCGGACGGTGTTCTGCCCGCGGTAGGCGATCTCCTCGTCAGGCGGTAGTGCGTCAACGGGGAACCAGCGGAAGTCCCCTGCTTCCTTCCTGCCGTCAGCTCCGGTGCCGAATTCGAAGTCCTGACTCTGCAGCTTCACAAGGAAGGTTGGGGAGATACAGTGCTTGGAAGGTTCGTCTCCGGCGAACTCACCTTCTGCCACATCGAGCTCGTAGGGGGCATGCTGGGCGACCATGACGGGTTTGTTCCAGGCGCATCCCTGTGGGAGGACGATGCCCACTCCCAGCGTCGACTGGAAGTGACGTATCATGGCAGTGCTCAAGCTCTCGCCTTCCCCGGTCTCCTCGACGAAGACCTTGACGAGACCGCCAACGCACCACCAGAATCCTGTGTACTTTCCCGTCTCCCGTCGGATGAACAACATCTCCGGCACTTCTGGCCCCATCTGGACCGGGAATCCGTCCACGCAGGGCATGATGCTGTGCTCAGCGAAGAGCTCATAGACGCCATCCGGCAAGAAGGACACCCCGTCTAGGCGTTCGTTGAGCACTCTGGCAATCACGTGGGTTTCGACGTCTGCGAGATCTACTACTGCCACTGTCGCCTCCTTAAGGCGTACGGGTGTACCGTTTGGCTGGTTGTTATTGGAGCCAGTATGTTATACATCAATCGCTACAAAAAATCAAGTCCTTGCTTGTGCCCTCCTGCTCTCTGCAAGCCTGCGGAATATATCAGCAACTAGCAATATATCTAATGGGAAGCGCATACGCGGGTCTGCGTTTGCAAGTAGAAACGGAAGAAGATAGAAGATAACAATAAGAAATATAAATATATTCTCCTCATCAAAGAAACTTTTTCTGGTCTTCCAAACAATGAATATCCAGATAAGAATCGGAAGCGCAAGCGCTATTTTTACAATTCTTTTTACGCCATCCATTGATCCCCACGCGAAATTATCTGGCACATGATATCCGGGCCGAAGTATGGTTATAAACTTGATTGCAGTTAGCTTTGCATATTCAAATGGATGCGCCCTTACATAATCTAATGCAAGCTCCCTGTATGTCTCTGAAGGAAATGCGAGCCGTTCCTCAAATGTTTCTTCTATAAATCCCCTTGCTTTTAATGCCTCTTCTAAAGAATTTTCTCCACTGTAGTCAGAAAGCAAATACTGTTCTGCATACTCATTCGTGCCTGCGAATAAGTTGTACATGCCGTGCCTTGCAAAGAAAGATGGGGCCTGTTTTACCACAGTATTTACGCCCATTACTAGAAAGACAGCGATTGCGGCAAAAATAACAATTCTTCCTAAGCGCTTTATCTTTGTTCCAGCTCCTTTTGCTGCAAGAAGCAGGAGAAGCGTAATTACAACCAGAGAAATCGTATTTGGACGTACTGTAAAGAGAAGCCCGGAGAAGACGCCAAGCAGTATAATCCATCGCATGCTTTTAAAACGTATAAAAGCGATTCCTGAGGCTAAGAGTCCCATCAACAGGAGAGTGGTTAGATTCCCATCATGAACTCTCCAGATGTTCAAAATGAGCATTGGGTGAAGCGCTACTGCAGCTATTCCGAGCGCTCGCAGTATGCTGAAGCCCCCTTCACGCGGCCTTAAAAACCAAAAAGCCATGAGCAGTACTCCTGCATACACAAGAGACTGGCATGCTGGGATTCCTCCTGCTCCTCCTATTTTCATGCACGACCCCAAAAAGCTTGAGTACCCAATGGGCATAAAGTCAGCTGTAATACTCCCCTCTTCTGCAAACTCTTTAGCATCAACAAAAAGCAGATTTACAAAAAAAGAAAAGTTTAAGTCATTCCATACAATGGCGAGGGCAAAAACAATTATTGCGATAATTCCTATTATAAGAAGTATTTTTTTGCCTGAAATTTCTATCATATCTTCTTTTGCTGTTTTTTAAGCAGACCAAGAACCCAAATGTAGGCTGGCACAGCAATCACAATAGAGATGATCGCGCCTATTATGTGATTGTCTATCACGCCACCTATAAGATAAGAGAGCCATGCGACAGAGATCTGCGCTAAAGAAAGCTTTATGATAAACTTTTTATCTACTTTAAAAAATATATTTACAAGAAACGGAACAGCAAGGAAGAATGCAGGCCATCCATAACCTATAATCCTTCCAACACCAGTTCCTGCTGCAACTCCTACAATATAGTATGTGAGGCCAAAGAAGGAGGCTAAAGAAATCCAAAATGGAGCAGAATGGAGAATGAATTTTATCTTTTTAACTCCAATATATAAAAATACTAGGGGCGCTATGCCAAAAACTGTAAGGAGCGCTGCTAATGAGTGCAAAGGAGCAGAAGGATTCCATTTGCATACTCCTGCCTCTTGAATAGACCCGAATAAAGACCATTCTGGAAGCGCGACTTTTAGAACTGGCTCACAGTTTCCTGCAAGAGTACTTGCCCAAAGCTTTATTCCAAAAAAGTTGTTAAAAAAGTTATAGCTCAACTTTAATACAGTGTATGCTGACCCCCCCACATTATGAATATTTGACAGGCTCGGGGCAGCAAGCTGCGCGGAAATAAACATAGATACTGCTATCACAATTAGGGTTCCAATAAATAGCTTCTTTTTTTTGCGAATTAGGCTTATTGCAAGCATAACAAGGCCTAGGAGAATGGTTGATTCGCGCGCAAAAAATAAAAGAAAGAGTATGCCGAGACTTATGCCTTCCTTTTTGTGATAGAGAGCAAAGAAGAAGATTGATACTAAAAATATATAAAAAATGTCTGGTATGAAAAATTCTCGCGACACCTCAATCAGATATGGGATAAAGATGAGCGGGATAATAAGAAGCGGGGATGGTGTGATTTTTCTTATTATGAGAGAGTTTAGTATTAAGAATAAAAATAGAGAGATAATACCCAGCACAAAAAAAGACTCGCCAATATTAAGCGGTAAAAATGCATCTATCCATCCTGCAATAGCTGGATGCAGGATTCTGCTGGAAAATGGCTCTATTACCTCGTTTATTCTTCCCTCTGCAAGAAGAACATACCATCTACTATCATGACCTGCGTCTTCTAAGTAGGTTGAAATAAGAGGAAAACTTATAACAGCAGTAATGGCAGTGAATACGAAAGCAAGAATAATGTAATAAACAGTCTGATTTTTCATGAAAAACAGGGCTTCTGACCCTAATAATCTACTATATGCTGAATTTTACAGGCATATGCTAAAAACTTCAAAACAAAACCCCTAGTGCCCCCTTAATAAAGAAAAGACCCTACAGATTCCTCTGTAGGGTGTTGTGTTTTCGACTCTGTGCAGCTTAGTGGGGCTGCGCGCAGCAGAACCTACTGAGCGTCCTCTGGAGGGACATATGCTGCGATCCGTGCCTCGAGTTCCGAACGTATCCATGCGGGCACCTGCTCTGGGCTCTCGATCTCGCAGCCTGCGGCAGTGAGGAGCTCCCAAATTCTGTGCTCCTCCTCCTGACCCATCTCACGCTCCACATCCCAGTACCTTCTCTGACCTAAGGCATCCCAGAACTCTGCAGTTCTCTGGGGCTTCCGTCTCTCCACCTCGGCGATTCGTTCCATGAGCGGGACGATGTCGTCGTCTTTGCAGATGGAGTCAACGTAGTGCATGAGCTGCTCGAGGAGACTGATATCATCGTGCTCATGCATCCAGCGTACTGCGAACTCCGGCTTGGTTGCTGCCAAGAGAACCTCATCCAGGCACAGGGTGCTGCGGGCGCGTTTGATTTCTTCCAGCTCCTGTGGGGTGAAGTGCTCAGGATGCAGTTCCATGTGCTTGTCATAGTCGTGGCCGAGGAACGCCTGCACTAGACTCAGGCCATCGTATGGGTCTAGCCCTAACACTTCGGCAAGCATCTCGCCGATTGCCCCCTCAATCCGGCAGTGCAGACGGACGTTTTCGAAGTCTCCTACGAGCTTCGCTGCCTCGAGAAGCTTCATCTCCATGGGATGTCGTCGTCCCTCGAATGCCTTGAAGAAGCGTCTGATCTTCTGTGGGTCTGCCTGTAGATTCACTTGCTCTCTCCTCTTTCTGTTCGGTGTTTCCTGTACTGTAAACGTACTGTGATCTGAACCAGTGTTTGGCTCGGTTTACTTTTTACGATATTTTAGCTAAAAAGTCAATTTTTAAGGGCTTTTTGTGCGCAAAAATCCTCAACAGATTTTGTTGAGGACTTTTTACTGCATAACAACTCAGTCTATGATATTCTACTCAGGTTTTTTTCTTTGAAGTTTCTCGTTTATTTCATCTACTTTTTTTATGAGGTCGAGGTCTACTCCAAGCTCCTCAGCACGCTCTATAAGCGCCTTAGTGTCTTTTGGCAGGCAGGCTCCGCCATATCCACGATAGCCGTCAGCTAGAATATCAAAGTGGCTATGTCCTATTCTCTTGTCCTTTATAACGCATCCTTTTACCACATCATAGTCTGCATCTCCCAAAGCCTTACATAGATCATGTATCCCTTCTGCGAATATAACTCTTGTTGCCAGAAAAGAGTTCATAAAGTACTTAATGACTTCTGCTTCTGTGGAGGTTGTAATTTTAGAAAAGTCTGCTTTTGGAAGAATCTCAAGAATATTCGGCGCTTTTTCTTTTCCTTTTTTATTTGCATATCCTAATATCTGCATTTTTGGATTCAGATAGTCTTTTTCTGCGGTTTTTGCGCGTAGAAATTCAGGATTGTAAAGAATTGTTTTCTTTGGATATGTTTCTTGGATTTTTTTTGTGGAGCCGGGGACAATAGTTGATTTTATAATTATTATTTTATTGTCCTCTATGTTTTTTACTGACTCCTCTACTGCGGATATATCATGCCCCTTATCTTTTTCATTAAATGGAGTTGGTACAGCAATAAAAATAATATCAGCTTTGTTTACCTCCTTTATAGATCCTTTATTTTTGAACTTATCGTACTGAAAGACCTCATGCCCCTTATCCCTAAACCACTTTTGCACCGGAGACCCAACATACCCTAGTCCAATTATTCCGATTTTTTCTTTTTTCATCCCTCACATAACACACTCCAAGGTTTTCTTGTGTGTGTACTATTAATGTTTTCGACTGTAAGCATGTGTTTTCTATCCCAAGTTATGTGAGGGATTCATCTCTTCTATAAACTACAAGCACAAGAACTAATTGCGCGTGTATTGTATAAAATGTTTTCGACAATATGTAATTACTTTTTTGCTATTTATTCGAGAGACCTACTGCGCCTGCGCTGATGCTTCTATCTCTTCTATTTTTTCAAGTATTTCTTTTAGACGTTCATCCTGAGGCCATAGCTCAAATGCCATCTCTCCATACTTTTTCGCATTCTTTGCATCGCCTTTTACTCTATAAAGATCGAGTATTCCATAAAGCGCTGGAGGAAGCTTTGGCCCTATTTCCAAAACTTTTTCATAATACTCCTCTGCTTTTATATAGTATTCTTCTTTGTGTTCGTAGTTAACCCACATAAAATGATATGTTCTTCCAATATTTAGTATATGAAGAACATCGTTTTGATCTATGTACTCTTCAATAAATGAGATTAAACTCATCATAACCTCTTCAGGCTGTTCTCCTGCTGAGGCCATGTTTACTATGTCTCCACTTAAAAACTTAATTATCTCATCATCTGAAATTGGGGCGCGATAGTCGAGTGCGTATTTCCAATTCTCTCTAAACTCCTCTGTGGACTCGATCTGCCCTCTTCTGCCTAACGCCTCAATATACCTTTTCCCTTTTATAAAAGCTCTTATAGACCCAAAATACACTCCTAAAATGGCGAGTACGATTACTGCAAGAATTATTGCGTTTTTAAGAACTTTTTTCATCCCTCACATAACGTACACATTCCAAGATTTTTTGGACGTGTACAGCCAACATGTTTTCGACGATATGGTAGTTGTTTCCATGGGTTATGTGAGGGATTCATATTCATCTTTGAAATAAAATAAAAACCACGCAAAAGCAAAAAATATAAAGAGATTTAGATATATAGAAAGCACGTCAAAAAGCACTAGACCCTGAACAAGGTAGGCAGTTGGCATAGCAAGAGCGAGGGCTGCAATTCCTGAAGAAAGGCCTGTCTGCTCCTCTATCTTCCTTCGAAATATCTTCCAGTATATAGTTGCGAAGATTGCCATGTATGCCAGTGTGCCGAGAATGCCGGTTGATACGAGGTAGTCGAACAAGATGTTGTGCGCTCTGTCGAACCACGCGCCAAAACTTCCTTTTGGATCAAAATAGTCTGGATTAAAATTTTTCTGAAACAGGACGCCGAAACTTTCCGGTCCCCACCCAAGGATAGGCCGCTCTTTCCAAGAATCCAATGCCACCTTCCACATAATTGTTCTATGCTGAAATGTGGTTGTTGAAAGTGATATATCAAAAATACGGGAGCCTGGAATCTTTTTTACAAACTCTGAATTTTTAAATGCTATAAGTGTTCCTGCTGTGATTGCAAGAAATATTATGATTGTGATTGCCCACTTTCTCCAAGATCTTTTTACAAAACCAACGTAGCCGAGTCCCAAAAATGCTCCCCCAATAATTCCAAGGAAGGCGCCTCGTGTTGCCGCCAAAAGAAAGATTACTGCATAGATTCCAAGGAGCAGCCAGATAAATACTGCTCCTGGATGAGAGAAGAGATGTTTTCGATATCTCGTTGTAAGAATGTAGACTGCATAAAACGAAGAGAAGATTAAGAATCCTGCCATGTAGGCTGGGTTCCCCAAAGACCCATAAAAACGTGAAAAGTCCTTACCGAATTCTGCTCCGATAAATCCATTGTATCCAAGTCCGGCTCCTAAGCCATACAGTATCATAAGAAGCGCTGTCCATAATACTACCCAAAAAAGCTTTCTCCACTCGCTTTCTTTTCTTAAGAGCGTAATAAGCAAAATGAAAAATATATAGAGATTCAGCATTTGGAGGCCTCCCTCGCCTCGTTCAAAGTTAGACCAGAAGGAGTAGCCTGGACGGAGACCGAAAATTCCCGCAATAATAAATATTGCGGTAAAGGCAGTTACTGCAATTCCAAGGGGAGTTTTTAAAATTCTGCCTATTTTCCTTAAATATTCCTCTCCCTCTTCACTTTCAAAAAGGACTCCAATCAAAAAAAAGATAAGTGCTAAAGCAACTGATGTACGAAACCAAACGTACTTTCCTACAATAAAAGGAAACAGCGTTGATGCTGTAACAATAACAAGCGCCAACGGCGTAATATAGAGAAAAAATCTCGATATGCTAAACCACGGAAGATCTCTCATGGATTCAAGAATAGCACAGGATGAGAAAGGAGCAAATAGAAAGAATTATAAAAAAATCCCTCTCCATTGGAGAGGGTGTTTGTGTGTGACGCTCTTTCATGCGCATGGCGCTAGAGCAGTCTTATGGTGTTTCCTCGAGCACCTCGAGAAGTGCAGCGAGGAATTTCTCCAGAGAGTACTCGATGGCGTCTGGTCTGGACCAGTGATTCACGTCCTGCTTTGGAGGTGCCTCGCCCTGTGCCATTGGCTCGAGGACGAAGACAACAGGATTTCCTGTCTCCTCATGCAGAGCAAGTATGAAGCGGATAGTCTCCCTCAGCTCCCTTGTGTCCTCCACAGGAGCGTGAGAGGTGGGTCGCTGCTTGTCTGCCCGTTCTCTGGCGTACGAGTTGTCCCCCAAGATCTCCCGTACGTGCTCGTAGTAGGCAAGAGCAGGAGCAAGACCGAGCTCGTCTTCGTTCAGCTGTAGAACCTGCTCTCCATCCTCTGGCAGGCCAATCGCGTCAACGTGCCAGGCGCGGACTTTGGGCGCCGCCTTCCTAAGGAAGCTCCAGATGTCCATGTCTTCGACTGCGCGCGGGATACGTCCTAGCTCCGCAGCAAAGCCGAAGGTGTCCAGGAATGCCTTGGGCGTCTCCTCTCTTCTTGCAAAGGCATCCTCGCTCAGCCCCAGCTCTCGAAGCTCGAGCGAGTTCCCCTGCAGGAATCTGATTGTTGCGGCGAGATGCTCGAGGTCCACCACCATGCCTGTGCCTAACACCTCTCCTATGACAGAGAGAATGTCTTGCCAATGTCCGACTCGGGGAATCATCGTGGTCATGGCAAGCCAGGCATCTATGCCTGCTTCTTTGTACGGACCATACGGGCCAACGTACTGGGATAGGTAGAGCGTCTCGAGACAGGCATTCAGGTCCCTCCCCACCATCTCCTCCATCACTGGGATGTGCCACTGGGCGAGCTCGAGCCAGTCCTCTGGTGAGGCCCTGCATTCGAACCGACTCTCATCGAGCGGGTTGTATGCATCGAGCTCTGCGCCGTGGCAGAGGAGGTAGAGAGGATTCCACTCAGCGATTCGCTTGATGAGTTTCCGGATTTCATCCTGAGTCTCGGTATCACCATCACGCTCTGCCCGAAACAGACGCGTGAGGTCCCAGTTTCCCAGATGTGCGGCGAATGGCATGTCCAGTTCGTTCGGATTGAAGTCCTCTGGGAACTTGCCAGGCGCCTTTAGCTCAACGCCAAGCTTGATGCCAGCGTCCCTGGCTCTTCGTGCCAGCGCAGAGTTGAAGAGGGTTCTGCGGCGAGCCGAAACCTCAGGCATGCCCGTGTCCTTATCGAGTCTCGGACCAGCAGGGACGAGAACAGTGATGTCTTCAATGTCCACTGCATACCCCTTCCTTATGCGGTTTTCGACCACTAGAACGCTTTCAGTTGCCGAGTTACTTTTACAACTTTTTTATCTAGAAGTCAAGTCCTGTTATTTTTATATTAGAGCCTGTTCCTTTATTCCTCTCCTTGTGATATCTCCCTTATGAGCCTCCAATTTTCTCTTTCTGCAAGATCTATGTATATTTCTAAACTTTCTGCAAAATCTGGAAATCTGCTTTCCATAAATTGCGCAATTTCAAGAAACTCCTGCTTCTGCTCCTCTTGAGTGTAATAGGCAAGCGCTGTCTGAAAGTGATCAAGGGATAAAACTCTCTCTACATTATTTTCTGCTACCTGAAGCGCCATTTCAGCTACTTTTTTATAGTCTCCCCAGATCGTATATACTAGCGCGTAATTATTTGCTTCTCTTCCAAGCGCTGAATTAGGATCTAGTCTTTCATACTCCTCAAATGCTTTCACTGCGTCTTCGTGATATGAATCTCCTCCCATGGCAAGCACTAGGCCGAGTTGAAAATGCGATAATGACGCCTCCGGATATATGGCAATCGCAGCCTCTGCTGCATCTCTTGCCTCTTCATACCTGCCCTGATTTGCAAGAATAAGAGCGAGCTTGTGATAAAACACTGTCTTCTCTGGAGCCTGTTCTATTCCTTCTCGAGCTAATTTTTCTGCTTCCTGTATGAGTTCGGGTTTTGGCGTTGACATAAGTATTAGTACCTGTATTTCCCGAATAAGCATTCTCGGATCTGCGGAGTCCTTTTCACGAGCCTCTCTAATACTCTCTAGGAAAAATGAAGATAGCTCTTCAAAGCCAGGAGTCATGAATAACTCCGGCTGGAAACTATACTCATGATCTACTATGTGCGCTCGCAGATCATGTTGAGCAAAATTATATGGATAAAATCCCTTTTCAAGAAGCTCGAATATTTCTTCCTGATTAGGTGTTTTTTTAGCAGCCTCTACATATTGTATCTGTTTAAATGGAGTAACATTCCATGCATAGATTGCATAGGCTGCAATTATTCCTATTACAGCATAAGCGCCTTTTGATACCCATGCTGATGCTTTTGGAGCACTGCTTGGAGGTATTTCTTTTTCTTCCTCCTCCTGCGCCATGCCTGCGCATGCAGGAGACAGGTCTGCCTGCTTCGCTTCTTCACATATAAGAGATACTTCTTCATCATCCTTTCTCCATGCAATTAAAAACCCTGCAATCATCATAAGATGCAGATATGAAAGCGGCTGATCAAATAATAAAAGATTCTGAACTACATATGCGACAAGTCCCCACATAAGATACGGTCTCACCCCCTCAATCAGTCCTTTTTTTCTCTTTTTGATCACTGCACAGACTATTGCGCCCATCAGTGCTATGTATATTACAAGACCTACGATTCCCTGCGTTACTGTAATGTCTACAATGTTGTTGTGAGAACGGTCAAACCATGTTTCTCCAGTCTTATCAAGCTGTGGATCAAAATACTTCTCGAATGCAGGAAGGTAATTTTCCTGCCCCCATCCAAATATAGGCCGTTCTTTCCATGCCTCAAAACTCATACGCCATAAAATCAGACGGCTTTCTCCTGATGTTCCCTTAATTCCCTGGGATAGAGGTGAGATGAGCCGCTCACTCTGTGGAATAACCTTCCAAAAAGATATATCTTTTGTCATGACAAAAAATAATGCAGTGCCGGAAATCGCAATGAGCGCCGCGCATGCTATAATTCCCTTCTTTTTTCTTTCTTTATCCTGCTGTATTAAGTTTTTTATGCATATGTACCCTAGAGCTACCATTCCTCCCGCTACTATGCCTATTATTGTTCCTCGTGTGCCAGTCGTAAAAATCATTGGTATTGCAGCTATCATTCCGAGTGCTGCTATGTATTTCCATGCGTGGCTTCCAACTCTCTTTGCGTGCACGTATACGATGGATGCCATCATCATGACAAAGATTAAATGTGTTGCGAAAAATGCTGTATTGCCCACAAGAGACATTGGCCGTTCAGCACTCATTATATAAAATGGCGGGAAGTATGATACATGGAAGTACTGCAGCGCTCCGTACAACATAAGAATAATCCCAACAATAAGAGAGAGTCGGAACATCTTTATCCAGTCATCTTTTTTCCACATGAGAAGCATAAGAAGAAAGAAGGCAATATAGTGAAACCAAGTTATGAGTCCCTCTCCCCGCTCAAGATTGCCCCATATAGCCCGATATGGCGATACTGCTCCTACCATGCTTATTATGAAAGAAACTGTATAAGCTCCTAAAAGGAGTACGATTGGATGGCGCCATGGAAGCGGAGTTCTTGCTCCTCGTATTTTTTGTATGCAGAAGAGAATAATTGCGAGTTCTATGAGAATTCGCATATAAAAAATCTTCCATACAATAGTTCCAAATGGCAGATTCAGTGTAATAAGAGGCATGAGAGCTATGCCAAAAAGTAAATATCTAGTAATGATTTGCATGGATTTTATTATATAGCTCTTTTCTCTTAATACAACACGAGCCCCGCTAATGCGGGGCTCGTGGACATTCTCTATGTCAAGCAAAATCAACTAGTTCGACACAGTCGTCTGATTAGATGGCAAGGTCTTTACATACCTTCCACTATTCCAGTCAAGCGATACATCTGTGTGAGTCGTTGCTGAATTATCTGACCAGATAAATGACGGCTCACTGTCTGCGGTTACCATGAGTGTGCCACCAGCTGCTGTTTCCACACCGAGCCATCCTGAGGACACTACATTGTCTGTCTCCTGTAGGTGCAGTTGGAATGTTCCATATGAGGCTCCTACTGTACCTGACAAGTTAACAAAGTTCACGGCTAGATCATACTCTTCAGAAGTTCCAGCAGTAATCTTTCTTCCAGCGTTTAGAATTGCTGATACATATCCGGTTTGTCCTCCCTTTACTGCAACCTGTACACTTGACGCTGTTCCAATCGAGCTATATGCAGAGACAATATTCAAGGCGCTCTCTCCAATTGGCGTGATCTTTATGTTGCCAGTTGTACTTGGGCCTGCAGTAACTGCAGACATAGTTGCTCCTGTCATGGAGACCTTTAGTGAAATTTTCTTCCAGTAAATGTTCTCCGCAGAGTCAGCCGCAATCTTGAATCTAAGCACCTTAACCTCTCCGCTTCCTAGCTTGGCCCCTGGTACGGTAGAGACAGTAATTGTTGGCTTTGTCTTATAGAGAAGCCTTTCTTGGGATGATGCTCCGTCAATGGTTGTATCCTTTGCGGTTGCACCCTGGGCTTCAAAGCCCTGCGCCAAGATATGCGAGTATACGCTTGCTCCTGAGTCAGCTCCTGCTGCAATAGTGTTTGCAACACCTTTTACTGTCAGTGTCTTGTTTCCGTCCTTTGGAATCGTCCAGTTCAAGCTGTCAACGAATGCTACGCCAGAGGATGCTCCAGAGTTTACGACTGGATATCCTGATGCGTGTCCGATCTGAGTTGATCCATCATAGAGCTTAATGGTTGGAATTTCATCAACCGAATTGTTTGTTATTGGGCTTGATGATGGAGTCGTATCTGTAGAGGAGTTAACAAAGATGTTCATCCTGTTTATGGTTATCTCCTCGTTCGTTGCAGTGAATCGGAACTTACCAATTACAGATTCAGCACCCGCGATAATGATTCCGGCATCTGAAGATGTTTCATCAGACGCAACATTTACGTTTCCAACAGTTACTGCGGTAACCGCTACTGTGTTTCCAGTGTTTGCTGCTGTTCCTGCAATAGTTGCTGAGTTTCCATCTGGGTCGGTCGCAGTAATGTATGTGGAGTTCGCTCCCAAGATTGATACCACATAGACATCATTGTTGGTCGCGTTTGATGAGATATTACCCTTTACCGTCAGGGTCTTAGTCTCACCGTCCTTAATCGTGAGGCTCAAGTTATTGAACGTCACGGAAGAATCAGTTGCGAGGGATTTCTCATCTGACACCCTTGTCTCGCCATCGTATAGTCCAATGTTCTGAATCTCGTTCTGCGTCAGGGTACCTGTTGTTGCTGTTGAGCTTACCTTTACTGAGGTTAGCTTTACATCAGCTCCGGTTGCCCGGAAGGAGAACCCTACGAATGGAACCTTCGTTGTTCCACGAACGTATGTTTGTGACGATGGACTTCCAGCGAGTTGAAGCGTCAGAGTTGGCACCTCAGTAGTATGGGTATTTCCATTTACTGCTGAGTTTGGAACTATATCAGCCAATGCAACATTGGTGTTATTGTCCAAGTTCTTAATGTCTCCCGACTGGAAGGCAAGAAGTGACGTAATAATGCTGTCACCTGTATCATTGTCCGCATCAACATCAACCGTTACCTTGTATCTTCGTGATTCTCCGGCACTCATCTCTATTGTGTCGGTGAAGGTAATAGCTGTTGAGGTTGCGGCAATGTCCTGCGCGCTCGTTATGACCGCATTCTGCTCTACATCCCAGACTTTGTAATCAGGATATCCTTCGTTTGCGGTGTAGTTAGTTGTGGTGGCATAGAAACGAAGGTTCTTTATCTCGATATTGTTCTGGGTTGCAAGCGTGAAGTCAAAGATTGTTACATCTTGAGCTCGCAATGGAATGTCTCCTGCTATTGGACCATTAAAGGTAATTGTTACCTGCCCACCACTTATAGTGAGAGTGTCTACCTCAGAGTCGGTATCAACAGCAAGAATTGTTGAGAGCACTGGATATCCGTACAATTTTCCGATTGCACTTATGTCTGTGGCAGTATCCATGCGAAGGATAATTGTGTCAGATGATCGTGCCTTTCCTCCAATATCACCATATATCTTAAGAGTTCTTTGCTGACCCTTTTCAACTAGATATGGTTCATCAAGGACGAAGGTGACAAGATCTTTTGCTCCAATTGCATCCGCAGTTGCGATCGTCGCATCATTCACCTTTAAGATGAAGTTTGTTAGATGATCGTTCTGGATTGTGCCTGTCTCAACCAATGCAATCTTAAGAAGCTCAACATCTTCAGTTGAGGATGCTGTAAGAATAACCTCCTGAAGAAGGGCTTCTTTTTGTCCAATGCGTGGATTTGCCGGTCCAGCGCCTGATGTTGGATCAAGTCCGCCAACACGCTGTCCTGCAATCTCCATCTCATTGCCTGAAGGTGTTCCAGTTGGTTCTGGATCTCCTGTTGAACTAACAAGCTCGAACAAGTTGCGGTTTCCAGAAGTTGCTGCACCTGCTACGTCAGCCACCAATGTCAAAGTTTTTACACTGTTATCCAGAGTAATTCCTAGATTAAGGAACTGAACTTCGTGGGTTGTGGAGTTAATTGTCCTTCCTGACGTAAGACGAGTGTCTCCATCAAATAGGTATACTCCCCCTGATGCAAAGTCTCCTGTCGCACCGATTCCAGCTCTCTTGAATACTAGAGAGTCAAGATCTCCTGTTCCTGCGACATTAACCTTTACAAATACTACACCGCTTGCTCCTTTTGGAAGCGCTTGTGCTCCAGGATTGTCAGATGCAAGTGTAATTTCAATTCCTTCAGATGGGATAACTACCCCAGCTGGTGGTGGTGTTGGCGTCTCTCCTGGTGTTACTCCTCCCGATGGAGGCGTTACAACAACTGCTGCCAGCGTGTCATACTTTGCCCTTGAGATAGGTCCAAAGTATCCAACTGCTGGTGAGACATTGTTTGCTGCCTGCCACTTGGCAGTAGCTGATCTTGACAAAGATCCAAAGTACTCTGTCTCATTTCCCGGAGATCCAACGCCTGTTGCTGCAACAGGATATCCTGCTGCGTTCAGGTATTGCTGAAGACATTTTACGTCACTGCCTGATACACCCGTTGTGAGGGAACGAGTGAATGAGCATGAGACGGAAACTCCTCCAGTTGAACCTCCTGATACATTTGCAAGCTGAGCCTGCAATGCTGTAATTTGTGCTAATAGTTGTGCAATTTGTGCCTGAAGATCTGCCACAGTAGTTTGGGCAGATGCTCCTGGGATAACTGCTGCTGCTCCAGAAAGCCAGAGCGCTGTTGAAAGCGCGAGACCTATTGTTGCAGCTTTTTTTACTACTTTACTCATTTGTTTGACTTTTAGTATGCACGTTTCTTGAGAATACATAATGTATTCTTTGATTCGTGCTGTATATATAATTAATTGGTATTTTTTACTCGACTTTGCAGTTCGAGTTCGACCTTTATTTATTTCAGTTCCTTTTCACAGTTTTCGACTGAAATACCGTGAAAAAGGTTTTTTATGACTATATTGATAAAAGAATAAAAAAACTCGCTTTGAGCGAGGCTGATGTTAGAGTTTTAGCTTCATTTCCGCCAGAGGCGGATCCGCCTTGGGCGGAAGCTATTAGCTTCATTAGGATACGAACATGCGAACGTACAACAACGTCCTGTTTTTTTCCTAACAAGCTAAAAGCTATAAGCTATCAGCTAACCTTGGTCCAGCCTCACTCCGGACCGCCTGTTTCTTTTTCCTTGTGGACAAGGAGTGGAACAGGCTTTTTATTACATTACTTTATTCTCTTTCGTGCAGTCAAGCAGGGTAGTGTGGAAAAGTTACTGTTTATCTGTGTTTTTCACTATATATAACGAAGTAACGCTTGCAAACGTTACTTGGTTTTCTTAATACGTTACACTGTGGATAAGTCTTATTATCCTTTTATATAAGCGGTTCTTCAGCTTTCTGCGCTTTTCTTTTCGTTTATATACTCCACATTCCTGTGCCTAGAATTATAAGGATTATACATACAAATATAAGTGCCTGAGTAAGAGAATTCTTCACATCTAGTCTCCCCTCTCTATGCGCTCCTAATACTGTTTTTAGCATAAGGTAGATAAGAACAATAAACGCAGTAAAACTTAGTATGTGTAAAGGCAAAAAGCTTACTATCCAGGCAAGCTCTCCAATAATAAGAGCTGAAGCTATACCAATAGCAATACTTTTCTTTTTTGACGCGCCTTCTATTCTTACATGTTCTCTCATGAGAAGACTTATAAATACTACAAGCACTAAAGTAAATGCCCAGATTGTATCTGAGGATATGAGATGAGCTATTGAGAGAATTGTAAAGAATACAAGTATTGTTGTTCCTGCCTCATATACAGACCTTCTGTTTTGGAATAAAAGATCAAGAAGCCCAATAAAAAGAAAATAGAGAATTCCTATCCCTACTATTATGAGCGCTTCCCAGAATGCTGTGAAATCCCATGTATCCAGCCTTTGAATAAGCAGTATGCTTGTGACAAGGAGTATGAGGAAAGAAGCTTGGAATGCTTTTCTCTCTATTGAGGCTGAGGCATATGCCCATAGCGCGCTTACAAGAAATATTCCCACTGTCCACCAGTGGAATCCTAAAGCGTGAATAAGAACAATGCTTACGAGAAAGAGGGCGGTCTTAGATACCAATCTCAACTCTGTTTGCTTTGCTGTCCAGAGATATATTAACTTTTTGACCTTCTTTAACATCTCCTTTAATAAGTTTGTCTGCCAGCGCGTCGACAATTACCTTCTCTATAAGCCGCTTGATGGGGCGCGCGCCGTACTCTGGGTCGAATCCTTCTACTGCAAGGTATTTTTCTACATCTTTTTCAACTCCCAGCTCAATTCCTTTTTTCTTGAGTCTCTTTCTTACCTCATTTAGCTGTATTGAGACAATCTTTCGTATGTTTGCCGGAGATAGCGGTCTGAATATAATAGTCTCATCAAGTCGATTTAGAAATTCCGGCTTGAATGTATCTCGAAGCGACTCTCCTACCTTATTTCGGAACTCATCTTCTTTCTGCTTAGCGCCATCCTCCTCAGATTCGCTTGCTGCAAATCCCAAAGATGAGATTTCTTTGAAATACTCACCTCCTACGTTTGAGGTCATGATGATAATAGTGTTTTTGAAGTTTACTGTCTTCCCCTTTGCATCTGTAAGACGTCCATTGTCGAGAATTTGAAGAAGAATATTAAATGCTTCTGGGTGAGCCTTTTCTATCTCATCAAAAAGAATAAGACTATAAGGTCTGTGCCGTACGATTTCTGTTAACTGCCCTCCCTCTTCGTGGCCAACATACCCTGGGGGCGAGCCTATAAGACGTGATACAGCGTGACGCTCCATGTATTCTGACATATCAATACGAATGAGGGCGCGCTCGTCATTAAACATGAACTCTGCAAGAGTTCGGGCAAGATAGGTCTTTCCTACTCCTGTTGGTCCTAAAAGCATAAATGAGGCTAAAGGTCTTTCTTCGTCTGCAAGGCCTGCTCTTGAACGCTTTAGGGCTCTCGAGACTGCATCTATTGCCTCTTTCTGTCCTACGACTGCCTTTTCCATCTCTTTATTTATTCGAGAAAGTTTTCTTGTTTCTGACTCGAGCATTCTTGAGATTGGAATTCCTGTCCATCTGGATACCACTCCCGCAATGTCCTCTTCATCAACAGATTCTTTTATGAACGCGTCCTTGCCTTTCGCTCCCAGATACTTCTTCTCAAGTGCGCGCACTTCTTTTTCTGCTTTTGGAAGCTCTCCATAGAGAACTTGAGCAACCCGCTCCAAATTTCCCTCTCGTTCTGCGACTTCTGCCTCGCGCTTCAGATCCTCAACATTTTTCCTAAGACTGTGGAGATTTTCTACAGAGAGTTTTTCCGCATGCCATTTTGCAGAGAGCTCGTCATTTTCTTTTTTTAATTTTGTTAGCTTTTTTTCGATTTCTTTTATTTTTGTTTTTGCCTTCTCCTTGTCCTCTCCTTTAAGCGCTGATTTTTCAATTTCAAGACGTGTAATCTCTCTTCTCATCTTATCGATCTCAGCAGGGGTGCTGTCAGATTCAAGTCCTCGCGCTGCTGCTGCCTCGTCAATTAAATCTACTGCCTTGTCCGGAAGGAATCTATCTGAAATATATCTTGCGGAAAGATTTACTGCGGCAATAAGCGCTTCATCGCTTATCTTTAAGCCATGATGCATTTCATACTTTTCCTTAAGACCCCGAAGAATCGCAAGGCTGTCTTCAATAGACGGCTCTTCTACAAAGATGGGCTGGAAGCGCCTTTCGAGGGCAGCATCTTTTTCAATATGTTTCTGATACTCCTTAAGCGTTGTTGCTCCTATTGCGTGAAGCTCGCCTCTGGCAAGCGCTGGCTTTAACATATTTGAGGCATCTACTGCGCCCTCTGCTGCTCCTGCGCCAACTATCATGTGTATCTCATCTATAAAAAGAATAATTTTGCCTGCGGAATTCTGAACTTCTTTTAAGAATGCCTTGAAGCGATCTTCAAACTCTCCACGGAACTTTGTGCCTGCAATAAGCGAGCCAATGTCTAGCATTACAACCTCTTTGTCTTTTAAAGATTCGGGCACCTCCTCTGCAACAATTCTTTGGGCAAGACCTTCTACAACCGCAGTCTTCCCCACTCCGGGTTCACCAATTAGCACTGGATTGTTTTTTGTTCTGCGGGAAAGAATCTGCATGAGACGCCGAAGCTCATCCTCTCTTCCAATTACCGGATCAAGCTTTCCATCTTTTGCCTGCTCTGTAATATTTACGGCGTACTTCTCTAATACTTGGAATTTTGACTCAGGCATTTCATCTGTAACACGCGTAGACCCACGGAGAGCAGCGAGCGTTCGTGTCAAGATGTCTTTTCTCGCTCCGTGTCGCGCAAGAACTTCCCCTGCTTTTGAGGGAATATCAACGAGGGCAAGAATCAGATGTTCACATGAGATGAAATCATCTTTCTGCCTCATGGCAATCTCTGCTGCCTTATCTAAAATTTTCATGAGTTCCTGTGAAAGATAAAGCTGGCCAACAGCCCCCTTTCCTGAGATTACTTTTGGAACTTTTTCCAGCTCTTTTTCGATTTCTATCTCTATTTCTGCGATGTCTATATTTGCCCGCACAAGCATTGGACGAACGAGAGACTGCTCCTCATTTAAAAGCGCGTGCAAAAGATGAAGAGCTCCCAGCTCCCCATGATTGTGGCGCGCAACAACTTCCTGCGCATTCTGAAGCGCCTCTTGGGCTTTTATTGTAAACCTGTGAAAGTTTGGCATGTTATATAAATATTATAGACGACAATGCTCCCTTATGGGGAACATTGTCTAGATTATGCCACGTTTTTTCGATTTTTACAACTCTTCTGGCTTTTCTCCCAAAGCTGCTCAAAGTTCTTAATAATACGTCTTTCTCCCTTGCTATTTTATCTCGTAGGTAAGGGTGACACTTACTGTTATTTCTTCTGATCCTGGTTCGATTGCTGCTACAGCATCTTCTGCGCCTCCCTTGCCGAATGCTTCTACCTGCATTGCGTAGGCTCTCGGCGCTGGGTAGTATCCTCCCTCATTTATTGAGATGAGACGCCCGAGACTAAATCCTGCAGCGCGCGCGATCGCTTTTGCCTTATCTTGGGCCTTTTCAATCGCCTCTTTTCGAGCTTCATTCTGTACACTTGTTGGATCGTCAATTGTAAAGCTTAATCCTCCTGTTGTATTTGCTCCATTTTCTACTACTCCTGCAACAATACTTCCTGTTTTTGAGAAGTCACGGATTTTTACAGATACACTCTGCGTAATTGTATATCCTACGATTTCTGACGGAGGACACTCATCAACCGTTCCTCCTGCAATCACCTCCCTTGAGCAGTTATAGTACTTCCTCCTTGGGGTTATGGAGTACTGAGATGTTTTTATATCTTTCTCATCAACTCCATTCTTTTTCAAGAATGTAATTGCCTGATTTGTCTTTTCTATATTTTCTCCTTGGAGCGCGCCCAAATCTTCTCCTCCTTCTGTTATTACACTAAAAGAGAACTCTGCTACATCTGGGACTGCTACTGTGTCCCCTTCAGCGCTTACTGTAAAGCTCCGTAGAGATGATGGATCTATCGACTTTGAGATTGAGTTTGCTCCGCTTAAGGTCGCATATCCTACTGCGAGGACTGCGACGATAAGGGCTATCCCCAGATAGTTTTTTATTGAGTCTTTCATTTATATTTCACTAATGGCGCTAATGGACACGAATTTCACGAATTGGAATTGGTGTCATTAGTGTACATTTGTGTTATTAGTGCTTTTTTGGGATTGGCCTATCCTTATGTTATCTTACGACTTTTTTAAGGTTTAGTAACACTACCTTTATATTACCATTGTAATTCTCCTCACTGCTTCGTCAATTTCCTCCTTTGTAGTATGTCTGCCCAAGGATATGCGGATATTTCCATTGAGACGCTCTTTGGACAGACCTAGTGCGGTTATAACATACGAAGGCCCTGCAGAGCGGACTGAGCAGGCTGCCCCAGAAGACACAGCAACTCCCCTTGCATCAAGAAGTGTAATAATTTCTTGGGATTCTCTTTTTGGAAAATGAATGTTTATGATGCTGGGGAGGAAGGAGTCTTTTCCTTTTGCTGCAGTATCTGGATTTATTTCCACATCCAACACTTTCTCTTTTAGTTTTTTCCAAAGATATTCCTTTAGTTCTTTTGTTTTCCTATTTTCTTCTTTCCTTGTTTCTTTTGTTATTTCTAATGCTTTTGTAAATCCAACAATGCCTGCGACATTAGGCGTGCCTGAACGGAATCCGAATTCCTGCTTTCCCCCTGTAATAATAGCTTTTAGCTTATAGCTTTTAGCTTCATTAGCCTCACGGTTGCCCCGGACATAGAGAAGCCCAACGCCTTTTGGTCCGTAGATTTTGTGGGAAGAGAGTGACATAAGGTCAATACCAAGTCTCTCCACATCACAATCAAGATACTGAAAAGATTGAACAGCGTCAGTATGGAGGAGCGGATACCCCACTTGTGAGCTTTTAGCTTTTTCAGCCTTAGGCTGATCCGCCTTTGGCGGAAGCTTCATTAGCTTATTAGCTTTCCGGAATTCTCGGACTATGTTTGCTATCTCGCGAATCGGCTGAATCGCTCCCATTACATTGTTTCCATACATAATAGAGACGAGGACAGTACGTTCATTTATAGATGTTTTTAGTTTTTTCAAATCTACTAATCCGTTTTTGTCTACTGGCAGATAAACAACTTCCACTCCATTGCCTTCAAGATCGCGTGCAGTCTCCAACACAGACTCATGTTCAATACTTGAGACAATAATTTGCGGATCTTTAACTCCCTGCACTGTGCCGCGAAGTGCAAGATTGTTTGCTTCAGTAGCTGAACTTGTAAAGACAACCTCCCTAAAGTCTGCTCCGATTGTTTTTGCGCATGCTTCCCGCGATACATCAAGCGCTCGTACAGCTTCCTGCCCAAAGCTATGGAGCGAGCCGGCATTGCCAAACTTCTCCGTAAAGTACGGGGTCATTTCTTTTAGCACCTGCTTGTCTACCGGAGACGATGCAGAATAGTCAAGGTAAATTCTTTTCATAACATCTACTTTATCGTATATGGTAACCCTTCGACAAGCTCAGGTCGTTCAGACTCTGATAAGTCTTCAGACTCGAAGAGGTATTTTCGCCTCCTTTTTGTAACCTCGCGGCTCAATGCGGGGGCGTTGAAGGCGAAAATAAAAAATGCCACGCATAGCAGCATGAAAATATGTTCAAACGAATGCGCTTTATTTCTTTTTCCCTTTTTTCTTTTTCTTTCTCCCTACTATGCTGTATAAATCCATCTTGCGAAGTATTATAAGAAGCGCAGTCATTCCTATTGTACTTATTACAGCAAATGCGATGAGGCCAATCCCTGCGAGGACTCCAATTGCTGCTACAAACCACACGGAAGCAGCCGTTGTAAGCCCCCGCACACGAGGCCCCTGATGAATAATAATGCCTGCCCCCAGGAAACCAATACCAACTACTATATTTGCAATTATCCTTAGATAACCGCTATTTTCTACTACTACTCGTTCAGCCAAGCCCGGAGAAAGGCTTAGAGTGTATGGAAGTGAAAGGCCTATCATTGTAAAAATTGCTGCGCCTGCTGCAACCACTATATCGGTGCGCACTCCCGCCTCCTTTCCAACCATTTCGCGTTCGACTCCTACGATTGCGCCAAGAATTATGGCAACAGCCAGTCGTATAACCATGTCATCTAATGTAAGCATGTAGATATTATTATACACTTGTCCTTATATATTGACGATTGATTTTGTGAATTTCTCATGACAATCTCTTTCCTTAGTTGTATCTGTTGCTTTTCTTATGTATTATATTTTTAAAATCTTTTTATGACTCAACGACTTAAAACTATATTTACGCTTCTGAAAAAAAACCTTCGTCCCAAAGGAGCTCCTTTTTATGTTTTCCTAGCTATTATGTTTTCTCTGCTTGTTATCTTTACCTCAAATTTTTTTGCAGGACAGCAGGGATCTGTTTTTATTCCGGATGAGTTCATGCTTGCCCGTGAGGATGCTGCGGCTGTTGGCCGAGAGATTGTTACGCTTACCAGCTCCACTAATGAAAAAATTCGAAAGGTAAACCTTTTAGATATTCAGGGAGGAGGTGAGCGCATAGAAAAAGCTATCAATCTTGTACGTGAAGCAAAAGATGATAACGCAGAGGCGCTCTCAAATGCCTTTGAGCTTTCTGAGCATCTCCAAAGACTTGCTGAATCTCTTATTCGTGTTTCCCCTGTCTCCTCACAGCGTGTTGCTTATGAGGCGATTGCTGTAGAACTTTCTCTTGTGAGTGAGTTTATCCAGTACACGAAAAATCTTAATGAATTTCTTGATAGCCTGGAGCGATCCATTGCGCTTCGTTCAACATTTGAAGAGCAAGACATAATTGGAAGCACACTCGATGAGGTAAATCAGAATACTCAGACTATTAATCAGCTAAACGAAGAGTTTCTTGTGCGGATGCGGCAATTTGACCAAAGCTTATAAGCTATTAGGTATAAGCTAGAAGGTTTATTGTAAGTCTCCTATAAAATTGGTACGTTAAAGTTAAGTCCCCGTAGCTCAACTGGATAGAGCGACTCCCTTCTAAGGAGTAGGTTGCAGGTTCGAGTCCTGCCGGGGATGCTGAAACAATACAGCCGAGTTTTATCTTGGCTGTATTGTTTTTCCCGCCAGGACTCGAACGAGGGGGTGGGTCGGAGGGGGAGCTGCCGGGCCCCCTCCGTGTTGGAATGAGCGAGCGAAGCGAGCGGACTCAAAACCGAGGGTTTTGAGGGAGCGAATGAATATGAGCGACGTTTGATTCCTGCCGGGGATGCTATTTTTTTTCTTTTCTTGACATATATAATCAGCTTGGTACTATTACGTTTCGTTCGTCGACAAATGATGGTGGGGTAGCTCAGTTGGATAGAGCGCGGGACTGACAGTCCTGAGGTCGGGGGTTCGAGGCCCTCCCCCTCCTCCATATTTTTTTGCGTCCTTAGCTCAGAGGTAGAGCAACTGACTCGTAATCGGTGGGTCACCGGTTCAATCCCGGTAGGGCGCACTCCTAGCTTGTGGCGAGAATTGTCTGTGTTTCCGTTAGGGTTCGACCCTGCGGATATGGGCATTGATAAGCGCAGGATGAGACCGTACCAAAAAAAGCGCACGCCTATGCAGATTTTTTCTCGCCTATCTTACTTGTGTCAGCGAATTCCAACCTTATGCTTCCCCGACAAGAGCATCCCCACGCGCTTGTTACTGGAACGCCTCTGGCATGGTTCGCTGACATAAGCTTGTGCGTTGAGGATATCCTTTTGGCAGAGCTGGCTGTTAACCAGACATCTACCAATAGGGTACGTAAATCATCCTAGGCGGTTTGCGGGGAGGTGCTACTCCTCCTCATCGCACACCCATTTCGAAAGAGCGTTCCCTCCCAAAGGACGCTCTATTTTTTTACTCCCTCCCCTCATCCCAATGTATCAGTGTACTAGTACACTGATACATTGGAAATTTTATTTGTGCCGCGGGAGGGAATCCCGCTCCCACAAGATTTGCTAAAGCAAATCTTTCCTCCGCGGCCTGGGACCCCGCCTCCTCCTCGCAATGCGAGCGGCGGGGTTCCCTTCGATTCCCTCTCATAATATATACACAAAGGAGGCGCATTACGCCTCCTTTGTGTACTAATGGTGCCGCGGGAGGGAATCGAACCCCCGACACGAAGCTCTTCAAGCTACTGCTCTACCACTGAGCTACCGCGGCGTATACATACTTTAATACAATTTTCTATTTATGCAACGTTTGCCCGTATATGGGATTTTGAGGTATAAATAGTATAGGTACGGGGGCATTCTCAACTAGGTCGTCGGACTGAAGTAGGTGGTCCGTGATTACTTGGCAACAAGCTATGTTGCGTTTGGGCATCCTTATCACCATCATCATCGTGGCGCTTTCCTCAATAGGATGTGCTGCGCTACTGTTTCTGCTCCTTCTATCGATGACCTTCGAAATGCCCTATACGAGTACTCCGAAACACCGGCAGAAAGGGAGGCAGCCGCGGCTGCTGCGGCCGAAGAGAAAGACGCGACGGAAATCGATGGCGCTCAAGAGATCGAAGTGGATGAAGAGGAGGTAGAGGACGAGGAACGGGCGATCCCCAACAAAGCTCGGCCCGAACAGTTTAGCTGGATACACCGGCACAGCCCTGACTAGAACAGTCAACAGAACATTAGGAAATCACAGACGAGTCCATGCGGCTCGTCTTTTTTACTCCCACGATTATGGTGTTGTCGTGGTAAAACGCCTTATTTATTGGGTTTTTATAACTTGTCCTTCATATATAGCTATGCTATGTGTGGGATTGACTTTTCCATGTTTTTATGCTATAATTAATAGATAGGCTGATAGGTCTTTGAAAACTGTTGTGGGAAGGAATTTGCCCTGAGCTTGTCGAAGGGTAGATTCCTTCCTACAACTTAAACATGGGAGGCCGTGCCAGCAGGGGTCTGTTGGTTGGAGGATTGTGCAATGAGGACAAATAATGTTTTGGCCCTGGTCGCTTGTCTCTCCGTCGCAGTAGCGACCGTCGCGAGCGCGTCGGAGGTCGATCTGGGACTCCGCCATATGGAGTACCAGGACCTCATCCGCCAGATCGCTCTCACACAGAACGAGTACGGGGATCCGGCGCTCGAGGTGGATCTCGTTCTCAAGCGGACCGAGGACGGGAGCAGGAGGGTCGACATCCACGACGAACGTCTTCCAGCCGACTTCGCCGTGACCGTGTTCGAAGTTGGATACGGCGACGTCATCTCGGTGTCAGAGGGATACGCTCTCCCGAACTCGTGGCCGGTGCCGCTGATTCACAGTGGTACGGCTGCCCGCATGGTACTCATCGCCGTGTCTACTCCTGAAGCGGACAAGGATACGGCCTTCGTAAGCATGGTTCAGGGCCTCTTCGTCCCGCACGACGTCAGATTCGGCGTCTCCTTCATCGCCTATTCGTACCGCGGTGAGGAGAGTGCCGACGCGACCTTCGGAGACGTCGATATGATGATCGAGATGAAGACTAGGCCTTCGGCTGAGAACGCCGAAGTCGTCAACTCTATGCTCGAGCGTGGCATCACGGTTGAGGAGATCGACGGTGAGGTATATGCCATCTGCTCTGCATCAGGACCTGTAACCGAGTACAACAAGGTTGCGCACCTGTCCTGGGTGCGGGCCATGATACAGTTGTGCGAGTACTTCGCAATGGACGTTGAGCCTCCGGCATACGAGGCTGACCGATTCTTCGATCTGGTCGGAGATGAAATAACCGTCTTCGTCCTGGCGAGGACATCGCGCAAGATCGTCGAGGCGGATCAGCACTTCGGAGCGGACGATATCGACGCATACCCCTGCGACGACCACGAGAGAGGGTTGAGGGACTGCGCGGAGGAAGTCCAACTCCCGGCCGAATAAGGCGCCACCCTAAGCGCTTTCGCAATCAGAACGTTCGAACGTACGAGGCGAGACTCATCCAAGAGTATCTCGCCTCATTTCTTTTTTGAGCCCATACATGGGCTCTTTTTTGTCCTCCCTTACTTAGGTTAATATGTTAAAGTTCTTTCCTATTTTTTGGCGCTCTTACGTTGACTTTTTCTTGTTTTTATTATATAAATATGCACAGAAAACGACAGTATTCTAGTCAGTAAAGAAACTACCTAGTGCTGTCGTTGCGTAAACTAGGGCATAGGAGCGTCCAATGATGTGTAAACATGGTATTGTTGCGACTCTGATCACTCTCTTCTTTGCAACAGTCGCCGCCGGTGCGAACGCCGAGTACACCCCTCGATTTCTCCACTCCAACCCTGCGAACGCTGAGGAGGCGCGCGAGTTCCTCTGCCTAAATGCTTCTCAGGCGGTAGATGACTTGCGACTCATTCGCAATGCCGTTCTCTGCGGCAAGGAGCCGGCGGGCCTCGGTGAATCCATGACCTACATCTACGGTTTCTCCCTTAACCTAGTTGAGGACGCTCTCCTCACTGGCATTGACCCTATCGAGATCGGGCTTTCGTCCTCCAGCGTGTTTGATCTCTTTAGAGCGTCGCAGCCCCGAGTAAAAATTGCGGGGCTTATCGCACGACTTCGTGGAGATCACCCCATCTCATCGAGCCATCTCTGGACTGCGATGCGTGCCTTCGGCAGGTTCCCCCATCTTTCATTCGAGGTGGTGGGGTCCTCGATGGAGGAAGCGTCGCGCCTCTTGGCGTGTCCCGAGATTGAGGATTTGGGCATCTTTGCCCAGCCACTCGTTATGGGTGTTGGTTTCGCTCTGGGGCACGACAAAGAGGCGCAGTCCGAAGCATTCCAAAACGTCAGAGTTAACACCCAAAATACCTTCATCAACCTTCGCCCCCCGGGAGAAGTCAAGGAGATGAAGATACTGGGTCCTATTTCCATCGTTGCTCCCGATGGACGCCAGTACACTGCTGTCGTACTCTACCTCTACGCTCGCGAGGCCAGTGAGCTTGCTCCCGAGCCATTCGAGTCAACAAAGGAGAAGTATCTCGGGGCCTAGACCGACGGTTCCTGAGGCATATCGATTCAACTTTCGAGGCGGACCCATGCGGCCCGCCTCTTTTCATTCTTGAGCCCATACACGGGCTCTTTTTTGTTTTTTAAGCTTACTACTTCTTCAACCTCAAGTTAATATCCGGCCGGATATTAATTTCAGTTTCGTTAGTTTCGTTTACTTAGTTTATTAGACGGCCGTTATGTAAACTAAGTAACTTGTTTTTGCTTTGCATAAACCTTGTTCTTTTTGCATAAACCTTGTTCTTTAAGTACACTCAAGAAATGCGCCAGATTATTGAAGTTAAAAATTTGCGAAAGGAGTTTCCTGCCAAAGGCAAAGATGCCATAGCAGTAGATGGAATTTCTTTTGGAATTGAAAGGGGAAGTATTACAGGTCTGCTCGGACCAAATGGAGCTGGGAAGACAACTACGATTCAGATGATGCTTGATATTATTACCCCCACAAGCGGGGAGATTCGGATATTTGGGAAGAATATGCGCAAGAATCGTGAGGAGATTCTTGGTAAGGTAAACTTCTCTTCTCCATACGTGTCTATGCCATATAACCTTACAGTCTGGGAGAACTTGGCCACGTTTGCGCGACTCTATGGAGTTTCTGATCTTCGCGGCAAGATTTCCGGGCTTGCCCGTCAGTTTGAAATAGAAGACCTTTTGCCTAAGAAGACATCAGCGCTTTCTACTGGGCAGATGACACGGCTTAGTATGGTAAAGTCTCTTTTGAATGACCCTAAGCTTCTCCTTTTAGATGAGCCGACCTCCTCGCTTGATCCTGATATTGCTGATAAAACACGTAAGCTTTTGAAAAAGATTCAGAAGGAGCGCGGTATTACTATTCTTTATACCTCACACAACATGGCAGAGATTGAGGAGCTTTGTGACAGGATTATCTTTTTGCAAAAAGGCAGGATTGTTGATGATGGAACGCCAAAGCAGATTATAGAAAAATATGGTCGAAAAGATTTGAATGAGGTATTCCTCCATATTGCCCGCTCATAATATGAAGTTTCATAGAATAAACGCGTTACTTATCCGGCATCTGTATCTTTACAGGCGTAGTTTGCCGCGCGTCATGGATATCTTTTACTGGCCTGTGATGGAGCTTTTGGTTTGGGGATTTCTCTCTGTGTGGCTTCAGAATACGGATTTTGTTGGAGAGTTTAATATGGTAAGCGTCCTTTTAGGCGCTCTAATCTTTTGGAACTTCCTTACTCAGTCGCAGAAGTCAGTATCAGTTGCTTTTCTGGAAGACGTATGGGAACGAAATCTTTTGAATGTGTTTGTTACACCACTGAAACCTAGCGAGTTTTTAACATCCACTGCGATTTTGGGAGCTGTGCGAATCCTGCTTGTTGCAATTGTAATGGGAGCTCTTGCCGCGCTTCTTTATAGCTTTGATGTGTTTCAATTTGGCATCCTGATTATTCCTTTTGTTATTAATCTCCTTATTTTTGGCTGGACTATTGGAGTCCTTATTATTGGAATTCTCTTGCGGTATGGAACGCAAGCGCAGATTCTTGCCTTTGGGCTTATTGTGCTGTTTCAGCCTCTCTCTGCTGTTTTCTATCCAGTTTCCGCTCTTCCCTCTTTTCTTCAATCTATCGCCTTAGCACTCCCTTCGGCCCATGTTTTTGAGGGTATGCGCGCTGTACTTCAGGGAGATTTTCCTTTTACAACTTTAGGGTATGCGTTTTTAACTAACGCAATTTATCTTGTGTTTGCGCTTTGGTTCTTCTACATGATGTTCTCCCGCGCGAAGAAACGAGGACTCCTTTTAAAATTAGAATAAGAGATTACTTCCCATTGCCGTTGCCGAAGAGCAGCTTCACAACCGCCTTACCAACTACTTTTCGCATTCCGACCATCATGATGATGATTATAACTATTCCGATGACGATATCTTCTGCTAGTACCTTTTCATCCATTCCAAGGGCTACGGCGAGTGAATGGAAGACGAATGTCCATATGATAAGCCAGAGCGCCACCCCTATGGCGCGCATCTTAATAAACTGCTTGTAGGGCATTCTGGTCCATCCACTCAAAAATACGACCGCAAGACCGAAGTATATAATGAATCGTGATACTATGAGCAGCCTCCCCGAGTTTTCATGGAGGGCTTTTTCAATTTTTTTGTGGCGCTTAATTCTCTTTTCAATTTTTTGCCCAAGGGGTATGTTTCGTAGGAGTCGCCCTAGGCCATATACGCTCGATTCATAGAGAAGGAGTGCGACTCCTGTAACGAGGAAGAATGTTCCCCATCCCAATTTTTCCGAGCGAATGAGAAGGGTTCCTAAGATAACACCGCTTTCTCCCTGTATGACGGTGAGAATGCCAACCATGCCGATCTTGAAAGCCGGATAAGCTGTCATCCATCCGGTTATCATGGCTACCAGATTGCCCATTCAAACATTATACCTTAGAATATTTGCATGACTCATATAGATATACACACACTAGGAGAGAAGGTTGAGTTTAAGGCTTCTCGTTCGCATGGGCCTGGGGGTCAGAACAAGGATCATCGTTCCACAAAGGTGCATATGTGGGTGAGCGTTGATGATCTGCCTTTGGAGCCTCTAGAGAAACGGCGGCTTCGGGAGAAACTTGCTCATCATGTAAATAAGGAAGATGAGCTCTGGGTGGAGGATCAGGAGACACGGTACCAGGAGGAGAACAGAGAGAAGGCCTTGGAGCGTCTCGCATCTATGATAAATGAGGCAATTAAAGAACCTCCTGTGCGAATTCCAAATGAGCCGCCTTTGAGCGCTGAAGATGACAGGATACGAGAAAAGAAGATTATTGGAGATAAAAAGAAGCAAAGGCGGGAGGGACATATCCCGCAGGGAAATGCGTAGTAAGGGCTCCTAATTGACCTAAACGCTTTAATTGCGTATTGTGAGTTTGTCTGAGGACAATGTATGGCGGTCGTAGCTCAATGGTAGAGCACGAGCTTGTGGTGCTCGGTGTTGCGGGTTCGAGTCCCGTCGATCGCCCAAATGAAAATTGTCAGCACTTATGTGCTGGCATTTTTCATTTATGCTACTGTGACGGGGCTCGAACGGGAAAGGGGTCGGGGAAACCTGGGTTTCCCCGTGGCGGAAAAGCTCGCCGAAGGCGAGCGGACTAAAACCGAGGGGTTTTAGGGAGTCCCGAACTTTGTGAGGGATGACGTGAGATTCCCGTCAGGCACCCTGGCTAAAAAATCGCACAGGTGTGCGATTTTTTGATTGAGTCTTTTTCTTTTTTTCGTCTAGTTACATAGTTCGTTGGAAAAGTCTTGGTGCCCTCTTCCCACATGACATCTCTGCTTGCTTGCGTGTGCATCACGTAATGCCCATCCTGATTCTTCATCAAACATCATAAGTCGTTCTTCCCGAATTGCTCCAATGGAATCATCCCTACAATTTTCAGAAATAACATATACAGCCCATGCTTTATTTGCACCATCATTTTGAGACGTAAAGATATCAGTCGACACCTCTGGGCAGTCAACTTGACCAAGCGATTCTTCTTTCACAATAAGCAAAGAAATCTCCTTTGCTTTTTGCAAAGCTTCTTCGAACGGCACCCCCGCTAGAGAATCTAATCTAGAGATACTTGAAGATTCGGTTCCCCCTACTCCTTCTACAGATGTGCTTTCCTCTTTCGTGCCAGTATCGTCCCCATTCCTCTGGTACAGCATATACCCGCCAGACACAACAACTACTGCGATTACGATTAAAACGACTATCCCCACTGAACCTTTTTGATTTTTCATATGAATTCATTATACACAACAGGTTCTAACGTCGTCCAGTCCCTGACCCAAAGCAAAAACAGCTGGGCCTTGTGTCCTGCTGTTTTTGTTTAAGATGTATGGGGATCGAACTGAACTCGCGCGCCCCGCTTAGCGGGGAGAAAGCGCGAGTCAGTGGCTTCGGAGGAGAAATTTCAGTCCCTTGAAATTTTGGAGGAGAAGGATCCCCGTCAGGCACCCACCAACTTTGTCCAAAAAACAGCTAACGTGGATTAGCTGTTTTTTGGTTACAAAGTTGAGTGTCCCGAGCGAGCCCCGCCAAGGCGGGGCGACGAGGGGCTACATTAAGTGTGCGATTTTTTGAAATAAAACGGCCCACCCGAGGTGAGCCTGTGATGCGTGACGTATGTTGTGACGTTGTGTCAGGCGACGAGGATGATCCAGACTCCTGATTCGTCTTCCTTCTCGCCGAGGATGAGAATTCCGTCCCAGGCGTCGAGGAGGGAGAAGAGTGTTTGCGCCTGCTCTTCTTCGCCAGCTAGAACGAGTTCTAAAGCATAAACTAGATTGGCCCAGAAGCTGCCACCGAAATGGCCCTCGAGACCGGTCCAGAGAATGTTCTTGAGACTCTCCCTGACACCGTCCTCGATGCTGGGCCAGATGATGTCCCCGAGTCTGTCTCTAAGGCCACTCTCAAGTTTGTCCCTAAGACCGTCCCCAAAGCTGCTCTCGAAGCCTTCCTCGAGGCTGTCTCTTTCGATGCTGTCTCCGAGGCTGTCTTCAAGTCTATCATCGAGGATAGCGCCATGAACCCCCTCGCTCATCCATTCCGGCCTGGGGAACGGTTGAGCTTGAGAGATCGGAACAACCTTTTCGACTTCTTGTCCCGTCGATCTCGATATAGCAGCTTTCACTACCTCGAGATCAATTTCTCCAACGGGCTTCAGCGGATACTTTCCATCCTCTGCCGCCACGAAGAAGTGCTCAAGATGCTCCATCGCCTCTGCGACGAGGGTTTCTGAAGCATCATTCCCGAGCAGGAACGAACGAAGCGCGTCTCTGTCTACTGAGGCCATGTTTTGGCCCTCCTCGCTTGGATACTGGTATGTACGATGCCTTTTCTAACCTCCTCTATTAAAGCATATATTCTGTATTATGTCAATATATTGCTAGTAAACAGGTTCTAATAGCGTCCAGTCCCTGACCCAAAGCAAAAATAGTCCCGCATTTGTGGGATTATTTTTGTTTATGATGTATGGGGATCGAACGGAATTCTGGCGAACCTTGTTTCTCGAAATCTTTGATTTCGTAAGAAACAAGAGTATCCCGAGCGAGTCCCGCCAAAGCGGGACGACGAGGGGCTACATTGTTTGATGGGGTGCGAGTCCGTGGCTTCGGGGGAGCCCCGACATTTATCATCGGGGCGGGGGAGAAGGATCCCCGTCAGGCACCCACCGATTTTGTCCAATAAACCTGCTTTTTTGAGAGCAGGTTTTTGGTTTCAAAATCGAGTATCCCGAGGAGCCGCGGCGACGAGGGGCTACATTAATTGAGGGATTTTTAATTGATGTGCTACAATAGAAATATGTCTTTTGAATGGAAAAAGGTTCTCCTGTTTGCAGTTGTTATTTCTGTCTCGTACTTTATTTTTTCTTTCTTATTGGAAAGGGCAACGCGTGACCTAGGTGGTATTGGATTCTTAGATTCTGGAAGACTTCTTTTCTTTTTTATACTTCCTATTTTTGTCATAGTATTATTCATTGTAGTCGGGGTTATTGCGTTGCGGCGTTTCCAAAGCAAAAAAGTTATTCACGTGTCACTCACCTTTATTTTAGGAGCTGCTCTCATTTTGGTTCCCTCAGGGATTATGAGAGATACTTCATCAGAGAAAGCAGATGAACAGCATATAATGCTTTTTGATGAGATGTTAATGACGGTACAGCAGGCTCTTGCGCAGAATAATGTTGGCGCCTGTGACCAGATTCCTGGTCTTGTTGCTTCTCATTATGGAGCAATCACTCCTTTTGTGTGCAGGGGGATGGTGGCCGCAAAAACAGGGGATCTTGATGTTTGTGCTTGCGCGTCTGAACCATTTTCAGAATGTTATTCTGGCTTAAGTTTTGCCTGTCTTTCTGCGGCAGCAAGCATAACAGAAGATTCTAGTATCTGCAGACTTGAACTCGATGGACTATCAACAAACGAGAGAAAGATTGATGAATGCATATCTCAATCTTCAAAGAATGTGGCACAGGAAATAACTGGAGGAGGTCTAGGGGGCGCATCATATTGTCAACGAATGCGAGGAGCGCGACACGATTTATGCATAGCTGACATGGCTTGGAAGTTAAACAACCCTTCATTGTGTGATCGTATTGATGAAACAACATATCCGTCTGCAGAAGGCATATGTCGTCTTAGATTTGATCTACGCGAGCAGGTGCAGAGACTTTAAATTGCACTATCAAACATTCACCAAACAGGCCTATCTGTGATTAGAGTTGAGGTTTTTTATAAGTGGAGAAACAGACTAAAGTCTGTTATTTTTATCTCTATGAAAGATGATGCATTACTTTGTGTTGGGCAAAAAGCTCTTATTGAAAAAGATGGAAAGATTTTGGTTCTCAATGACCCTTTTGAGGGCTTGGACTTTCCTGGAGGAAAAATTCAGGAAGATGAAGCTAAAGATGGAGACGCGTCCAGCTTAATCCGTTCGTTACAAAGAGAAGTTAAGGAGGAGACGAATCTTGAAATAGAGGTTGGCGATCCATTTGCTTCGTGGTATCACGAATTTTTCAAAGTTCCTAAAACCAACGAGAATTATGGAAAGGTGGTGTATTATGTAGCATTTAAGTGTAGGTATATTTCAGGTGAACTGAAATTAAGTGATGAGCATGATAAATTCATGTGGGTAGATAAAAATAATTACAAGGAAGTTGATAATGGGAGTGATTATTTTAAAGTGTTAGAAAAATACTTCCGATAACATATTAAAATTTAACTCACCAAACAGGTTCTAATAGCGTCTCCGCCCAAGGCGGACAGGCAGTCTCCTGACACAATTACACGCTTCGTTTTACAAGAAATTTTTTGTTTCTATAGTTATTATGGGATAATAAATTCAATACATATGGCTACTTACCGAACCATAAATAAAGAATACGAACTAGAAGATTATAATCCATCGTGGAATAATAAATTTTTACAAATTAAGAAGGCAATTCAGAACGTGTTTGGCGATAAATTGCTATCAGTCCAGCATGTTGGGAGCACTTCTATTAAGGGAATGAAAGCAAAGCCTATCATTGACGTTTTGGTTATTGTTCATAACATGCACGATATTAAAAACGAACGTATTGAGATGGAAAAATTAGGATATTCGTACAAAGAGAATTATATAGCAGAAGAATCAATGTTTTTTTGCAGAGAAAAAAATGGGAAACGACTAGAAAATATCCATGTTTTTCCTGTTGGTCACTCTAAAATAGATGAATTCATAGATAAAAGGGATTATCTGAAAACACACCCACAAGAAATAAAGCGGTACGAACGGATAAAGTCTATGCTTATAAAACAATTCCCCAATGATTACATTTCGTATCGCAAAGGAAAAGACAAATATCTTAATACCGAATTAAGAGAAAAAGTTGTCGAATGGAAAAGGAGTCAATGAAAAAGATTCTTCTATTCTTACTAATTCTTCTTATTGTGCTTATCGCGTTGAGCTTTCTTCCCTTATTTGAGCAGTGCGGGAAGCGTACCTGCTTTCAGACAAATTTCTGGGGCAAGCATTTTATGATAGTTGATTAAAAAATCGCACGAGTGTGCGGTTTTTTGATTGAAGTTGAGTGGCGGTCTATTCGTCTTCAGGTCGTATTCCTTCTTTTTCGTAGTAGGCCAGTGCGGCTCGGGAGTGCTTGAGCTGAGTCTCGTCTAGTCCTGCCTTTAATCCGTCTGATGTGTCATACATAATACAGCTAAATAGAGCGCCCAGATAAATTATGATAAGGGCGGGCCATAAGTATGGGTTTGTTACAAAACCAACTGCAATGAACATTGCTGATAGTGATACAACGAAAGCGGTGAACATCCAGAACGTTACAGACATAGCTATATTGATAAGCTTTTGTGGAATGCCGCCAAAAGAAATGGCAAACCATGCTGCGCCCATAACCATAACAGGGGCTATGAGTGAAGTTATTACGAGGCTGATAGTATCCTCTGGCGTATTACTCAGGCCGAGAAAGACAAATACGCTAACGATAATATTTACCCATATTACCCCTCTATGCTTGTCAATATTATTTTGTACAAATCTTTTTTCTACCTTTGTTAACTCGGCGTTTATAAAGTTTCGCAGAATCAGGCGGAGAAGCCAGTATATTGGATCAATGATTCGTATTGCTTTCATTATTATCACTCTACCTTATATTTTCGCATTTGCAATAATCTTATTAAAAAAATCAGGCCGTCCTTTGTGTGGGCGGCCTGTTAGTCTTCGCGACAGAAGAAGTCAAAAGCGGCTTTTATTGTGATGTTCCCGCGTATCTCAAAAACGCTTTTGAACACCTCAACTATTCCCCTTCGACATTCCTCGCTACTGAAGCGGTTATCTAGCAGAACAGGAAACTTGAGATCCCCTGACTCTGCTTCCCAAAACTGTTTTGCCCGCAAACAGGCCTCACAGGCAACTTGCTTTGGCACTATCGCATATCCTGAACTGCCCCCTTCTGCATAAAAGACCTGGGCGGGCTTTTCGCAGAAGGCGCAGGATTCTCGCACTACTCGATTCTCTCCCTGCTGTATCAGCCACTTAGCATGCTGCTTCAGTCTTTCGTCCCGCATCTCATTACTTGTAGCAAACCACAGAACCCTTTTGTACTTCAGGAACATCAGCTGTTCCACTGATTTTCCCGGGGTCCTTCCTCCACTAAATATCCACGGTCCTTCTGGATTTGGAATCACCTCTTTGTCTGGGACACTCGAGGCAGCTTGGATGGCAGAAGTAGATACAGTAACACCCTTAGGCAGATCAATGCGCAGCTGTTGTTCATCTGGCATGACATTCTCCTTCTACGGCTAGGACCTAGTGTCTACTGCTGTAGTCGAGCGTGCCATCTATCTATTTTTATACAACTTTATTTTACTTTTGACAATATCTCGCATAAAACTCTGAAAAATATCTTGCCTAGTTTTTGTGGATGTGTTATTAATACATATGTAACCACACGCGATGATTCCTGTTGGGCTGGCTAGTTCGCCCAAGTGTCTAGCTGGCCTTCTTTCTTCATCTATAACATCTCGTCGCAAAACTGGTTTACATCATCGTTGGCGGTCCCCTTCCGGATCGCCTTTCTTTTTTGCTTTTAGATTGGTAGTATAGACTTCATGTTTTCATTTCGACTTCAAGTGCTTTTTGCAATCTTTATCGCCCTTCTTATTGGCATGAATCTTTTTGGTTCAAAGATTATTTCTCTTTTTGGGCCCTTTTCTGCATCAGTTGGCATTTTTATGGTACCTCTCGCATTTCTCGCAACAGATGTTGTTGAAGAGGTATTTGGAAAAAAGCTTGCCCGCCAGTTTATTCTCGCGGGCATGATTGCGATTCTTATTGTTATGGCCTACGTTGCAATCTTTGTTTCATTGCCGGCGCATGAGCGGTATACCATGAATGACGCTTATGTTACTGTTTTCAAAAGCTCGCTTCGAATTATGACTGCAAGTATTATTGCTTTTCTCATTTCACAGTTTCATGATGTGTGGTCATTTGGGCTTTTGAAAAAGAAAACCTCTGGACGATTTTTGTGGCTTCGAACAAATGTATCCACAGTCTTCTCGCAGGCAATCGATACCTTCCTATTTATGATGATTGCCTTCTACCAGCTCACGCCGAAATTCACATTTGCATTTGTCATGGGAATTGCAATCCCCTACTTTATCTTTAAGGTTTTATTTGGTTCAATAAGTTCTCCATTGGTCTACCTTGGCGCATGGTGGCTCAAGAATGGACATCAAAATGAAACGGAGGGATAGTTTCCGTTTTTTATTTTTCCCTTTTTCCGAACCCGGGTATGTTGTTTGGGTGTATGGTATAATAAACATATGCCTCGTTATAACCCACAAAAAGAAAAGGCCACTAAAATGCGTGATGCTGGGTATTCCTACAACTTGATTAGTGAGAAATTAGACATCACGAAAAGCACTTTGAGTAACTGGTTTAAAGACCGACCATTCGCTCCTAATAAAAGGGTTTTAGGAAGAATTCGTTATGCTCCTGCCCGTGGTGGAGCTGTTCGGCATAATCGGAGGATGGAGGAGACGAGCCAATTAAAACAAGAAGGTAAGAGAGAGGTAGGAAATCTTACTCGGCGGGACTTATTTCTGTTGGGGTTGGGTATTTATATTGGTGAAGGGTCAAAATCTTATGAATTCGCCCAAGTAATAAATTCTGATCCTCGAATCATTAAGTTGGCAATTCGATGGTTTCAAGATGCTTGCGGCGTTCCTTTGTCTCATATTAAAGTGCTTTTGTATCTATATCCAGACAATAAAACTGAAGAATGTATACGTTACTGGATAAAAGTTACAAACTTGCCTGCAAGTAATTTTCAGAATCCTATTATTGATGCTAGGACGAATAAATTACGGATAAAGCGTCGGAAGTTGCCTTATGGGACTGCTCGCATTACAATTGTGAGCAAAGGAAAACCAGAGTTTGGTGTCCGGCTTCACCGAAAAATCATGGGTTGGATTGAAGGTGCATTGCCGGATGTTTAAAAACGCGGGTGTCGTTCAGTGGTAGGATGACTCTCTTCCAAGGAGTAGACGGGGGTTCGATTCCCCCCACCCGCACTGAACACATGAAGCTGGAGCTTTTATAGTTCCAGCTTCATGTATTTTGGTGGAGCACGCAAATAAATTTGCGTGCGTGGGGGATCGAAGACCGCAGCGATGTGCGACGAGCGATTGGCGAGGAGCACCGCGGGGTCGGAGCGTAGCGAGAACACAACTGCTTGTGTTCGAGCAGTGAAGACGGGCGACGCTATACGCCGAAGGCGTAGCGAAGCCCAGGGCAGGCGGCCTGCGAGCGCGAGGTCGGAAGACCGAGCGACTTGTAGGCGATTCTCGTATCCCGCACACTTCGACTCGCTTCGCCTTGGCCTGAGCCAAGTCGAAGGCTCGCTCAGTGTAAACACAAAAGGAGTATGCTTGCATGCTCTTTTTGTGTATCTACAGTCTGCGAGAATCGAACCACTCCCAATGTATCAGTGTACTAGTACACTGATACATTGGGCGAGAGCAAATCTTTTTGTCTCTTCTAATTGACACTTTCTAATAAATATGCTATTTTATGGGCGCAATCCTGCTCTTTTAAAACCTTGCTTGAGCAACGTATGCTGGGAGCCACATGGGGTGGTTTCCAACTTCGTTGCTTAAGTTTCGGCCTGCTCACTGAAAGGACGCCTCATGCGTCTCCTTCTTGGCTGGGTCAGCTCCAAGATCTCCGCCTTCTTCAGTCGCTACCGCACCACCATCATTATTACTGCTTCCATCCTGGTGGTGCTCATGGTCGTGGCATTCAGTCTCGTCGCTTCCGGGGTATTTGTCCGTGATGATCCTATCGAGGATCCCACGGTCGCACCCTCGGAGATCGCCGAGTCTGCAGACGAGCTACGACAACAGACCCTCGCTGAGGTCAGGAGGGTCCAATCAGCCCTGGCTAGGGCCCAGCGTCTGCTGAACTCGTATGTCGACAGTGACGCTGCAATACAGAGTTCCGGCTTCTATGTACTGGATGACGTACTGTACGGCTCCGGCGCGCTTCAAGGGGAGTTTCGTTTCTCTCTTGTGGGCTCGGAGCTACACGTTGGATATCGAAGGGTGCAGAAAGACTGGCTTGAGCACATCGTGCCCTTGGCTGCGCTGGACTTCTCATTAGTCTATCTCGATGGGCTCTCCGTCGAGAAGCATGCAGTCCTTGGCGCTCTCTCGGGGCACCTCCTGGTTTGCTCGGCTGACGTTCCCTCCGACCATGGGATGAAAAGAGCCCTCTTCCTTTTCACTTCTTCCAGCAGGTTCGCTGTCACAGGGGCCCTCCATGTGGAAGAAGTGCGCCACGATGGCTTCCGTGTTTCCGTCGGGGAAGATGAAACAGACCAACGACTGGCGGAGTTCTTCGTCCCAGACGACAGTCGGTTGGCCGTGCAGAACACCCGAGAAGGAGATCTCGTTGAGGTGCCTTCTCCGCATCGTGCGTCCGTGCTACGCGCCCGCGACGGGCAGGACGTACTTCTCGCCCGTGCGGGTGAGCATGGGGTCCTCCTCTACGCCGACTATCACCTCGGGGAGCGCTAGCCCCCCTCATATCATCGGCCTCAGAGCTGTCACACACTCATGCGTTGACACTCTGGGGCTTATTTTTTTATATTGTCCACCATGCTTTTTTCTGGTAATCTCAAGGGAAAGGGAGTGTTACGCTCCCGTTTCTTGTAACGTTACATGCTTTTAGCCCTCATTTCTTCATCATTTGAAACAAGTCCTCTTATGCCTCGTTCTATATATGAAAGAGTCTGAGATCATTAAAAGTGCAAAAAGGGGAGATTCTGAGGCATTTGGAAGACTCTATGATCAGTACGTGTCTCAAATCTACAGGTTCATCTATTTTAGGGTGAGCAGCAAAACGGATGCTGAAGACCTCACGCACCAAGTATTTTTAAAAGCTTGGAAGAGTCTGAAGAGATACAAAGAAAAGGGTCATCCCTTTTCAAGCTGGCTCTATCGTATTGCGCAAAACACTGTTGTTGATTTTTACCGGACCTCAAGAAGTCATCAAGATATTGAAACTCTTCCTGAGCAGGTTCTTTCTGAAAATCCTAACATTGAGGATCGCGTAGATCAGTCTATAGAGGTCGAGCGTATCCATTCCGTTATCCGTCAGCTTGATGAGACAAGCCAGAGTGTTCTTCTTATGAAGTTCGTGGATCATCTCTCAAACAAGGAAATTTCCGTAACGCTTGAGAAGAGCGAGGGTGCTATTCGGGTGATCCAGCATAGAGCGCTAAAACAAGTTCGAGACTTATTAGAAAACCATGGAGAAGAAGGAAATCATACAACAACTCGAGAAGCTTAAAAGCATAGAGCCGCATTGGGAGTTTCAAGATTCCTCAAAGCGGTCTATTTTAGCTAGTTCGCAAAGCTTTTCTCTCCTTAGTCTCTGGCGTCCTCTGTATATGGGCTCTTTTGCAGCGCTCGCGCTTGTTATCGGGCTCTCGATTATTCTTATTTCAGGAGGAGGATCTTCTGCGTACGCCTCGTTAGACATGGGAGATATCAAAGATGAACTCGAAGAGCTTACGATTAGTATTGAACTTGAGGAAATTGCCTATAGTGAATCTTTGAATGAGGCGGTTGCAGTTGCTCTTCAGGAAATTAGCAATGACAGCCTTCGTCACCTAAATACTGAGCTTCTTCTAACAGAGCAGGAAAAGTTTCTCTTTGAGGAAGAAGGGAATCCTGAGATTGACGAACTTCTGAATACGGTGCTATTTTAAACTTATGCTTAAAGCGGTTAATTATGTACTATTTTGGTAGTAAATTTTTTGGTGGGCTTTTAGCCTTTTTTGTTTTTTTTCTCACAGCCCAGTTTGCGCTCGCAGAAATACGAATTGCTCAATCTGATGCTGTGAAAAAAGCGGCAGAGGAGGTACAGGAAAGCGTTGATGATCTTGTTACAGCGCGAGACGAAGATATTTCGGATGATCTTGCGCTTCGCATTGATGCTTTTCGTAAAGTCTTAGAACTTTCTCTTTCTGAAGCACAAGACCTAAAGGTAAAAATCCTTTTGGTTGAAGATGAGGAGGAGGATATTATGCTTTGGAAAGACTCTGTGCTTGAAGGACTTGATCAGGCTCTTGAATATTTTGAAGCTCAGAAAGAAGTTGGCTTTTCTGAAATTGATGATGTAGACGCGATAAAGGTCTTGGCAGAGGAGTTCAAGGAGTGGCGGGAAGAGAACTACATGTCTCTTGTTGCGCAGATTAATAACTTTTCCATTATTCGTAAGGGGCAGAAGATAATAGAGATTGCAGAGTCTCGGGCATCTAAGATTCATAAGGATCTTTTGAAGCTTGAGCGTATTGGGGTAGAAGGGTCTGCCTCTCTTCGAGAGCTTCTTGAAGAGGCGGAGGGATTTATCAGGAAGGGCGTTGCAGGGAATGGACTTGCGGAAGAACTCTTTTTGAAGCAGTACGTTTCTCAACTTCTTACATCAACCTCGAAAGAGGCGGTCTCGACCTCAACTGAATCACTATCTACCTCTACTCTCTCTTCTTCCACTTCTACTAAAGCTATTTCTACTTCTTCCCTCTTGTCCGACTCTCTTCTTCCTCAGACTACCTCCTCAGAAGAGGTTTCCATTGAATCCACCTCTTCTATTCCATCAGATGAGGAAGGAACTGCAACAAGCACTGTCCTTCAAAAGATAACTACTTTGCCTCTTGCAGATGGGATAGCAACTTCTACTGCAACTTCCTCAGATGTTCTTTCTTCCAGCACCTCAACACTGCCTCCTTTAGAGGCGGATATTGAGGATCAAAAATTGTCAATAAAAGATTTAGTAACAGCCTCCTTCCAGGATGTGAAGGGTGCGTACCGAATCTTTATTGAAATGAGCGGTTTTGTGAGGAAGCTGCTCTAGCGTGTGTTTCTTGCCGTGTTTTGTGGCCACTGCGGCAAGGAACACCAAACTAAAAACCCCCGCCATGGCGGGGGTTTTTAGTTTATTACTTAAGTTTCTACCTATTATTTACAGCATCCTTTAAAAGCTTTCCTGCTTTAAACTTTGCCGCAATTGAGGCAGCAATCTGGATTCTCTCTCCAGTCTTTGGGTTTACTCCCATGCGAGCTGCTCTCTTTGTTGTTCGGAATGTGCCAAATCCTGTTACTGCAACCTCTTCTCCTTTGCTCAGCGTGTCTGTTATTGTGCTAAATACTGCTTCTACTGCGTCCTGAGCCTGCTTTTTAGAGTCGAGCCCTGCAGCTCCTAATACTGCTTCTATAAGTCCATCTTTCTTCATAATATTTACAATTTACACTAATTTAATCACCAATCTCTTGAAATAAATATCTGTGAAATTTGTGATCCAATTTGTGCTTATTCAAGATATATCGACCTTTTCTGTTATTTTTATGTCAACATTATAGCAAATATCTAGGATATTTACCCCCACACCTAATATATTTCTCAAAAACCCTTTATTTACTATACCTAATTAGGTGTGGGGG
>NZBZ01000019.1 GCA_002686365.1 bacterium | reverse complement strand
TTGAGGATTCATTTCAGTTTGTCCGCAAGCTTCGTTAGAAGATTGTGGACCCTGAGCGAAGTAGAAGGGAGCAAAGTCGAAGGGTGAGGAAGTTGAGATAAGTATTTGTGGTATTAGCGCGATTATTCGTATGTATTTGATATATGAGGATAAGCTGTTAATAACTTAAGGGTAAAAAAGGGAAAAAACCGCATAAACAAAAGATTTTTGAGCAATAACCCCTGTCATATGGCAGGGGTTGTGTTTTTGACCATGTGGGGGCAAATGGTATAATTGATAACGCAAGTGGGGAATTGTGGATAAAAGTGTGGAAAACTATGAGATTTAGTGGATATCTCAATTGAAACTATGCTGCTAGGAGAATACAAACATTCAGTTGATACAAAGGGAAGAATGGCTATTCCAGCCAAGTTCCGTACGCATATAAACACAGGCGCAATTATTACTAGAGGGCTTGATAGATGCTTATTTTTATTCAGTGAAAAAGAGTGGCAAAAGCTTGCGGAGAAACTTACAGCTCTTCCGCTTGCCCAAGCTAACTCTCGTGCATTCGCGAGACTTATGCTAGCTGGAGCAAGCGATGCAACATTAGACATACAGGGAAGAATTTTAATTCCGGAATATCTGCGGGAGTACGCAGGGCTGCAGAAGCAGGTAGTGGTAGCAGGAATCTATACTCGAGCCGAAGTATGGGATAAAGAAGAATGGGACAAGTACAAGCAGAAAACAGAATCAGCTTCAGATGAAATAGCAGAGCAATTAGGAGAGCTAGGAATATGACCCACATCCCAGTCCTTATCGATGAAGTAATCAAAATAGTAAATCCAAAACCAGGAGAGTTCTTCATAGATGGGACATTAGGGAATGGGGGGCATGCAGAAGAAATAATAAAGCGCATTGCACCAGATGGAGTATTTCTCGGAATAGATTGGGACAAAAGCGCTGTAGAAGGAGCAAAAATAAAACTCGGAGAGTATGGCATAAGGAAAATATTTTTAAATGAAAATTACGCAAGCCTTGTAGATATTTTACAAAAATACAATCTGCCAAAAGCTGAAGGATTAGTACTCGACCTTGGATTTTCTTCAACGCAAATTGAAGGATCAGAGAAGGGGTTTTCATTCCAAAAGGATGAACCACTCGACATGAGATATAACCAAAACGAGTCAAGAGAAACCGCAGCTGAATTTGTAAATAGAGCAGCACAAAGTGAGCTCGCGAGAGTTCTCTGGGAATATGGAGAAGAAGGGCAATCAAGGCAGATCGCAAAAAGTATTGCTGAAGAAAGAAGAAAAGAAAAAATTCTCACAACAAAACAGCTTGTGGACATCATTGAAAAAACAAAAAATAGACATGGCAAAATTCATCCAGCAACACAAACTTTTCAAGCGCTTCGAATATGTGTAAATCAAGAGTTGGAAAATCTGAAAAGAGTTTTAAGAGAAGCAGAGGAGATAGTGGAAGAGGGAGGAAGAATAGCGATTATCTCATTTCACTCTCTCGAAGATAGGATTATAAAGCAGGAATTCAAAAAAATAGAAAAAGAAGGAGGGGGGAGGAGGATAAATAAAAAAGTAATACATCCAAGCTGGGAAGAAGTTCAAAAAAATCCTCGAAGCCGCTCCGCCAAGCTCCGAGCCATCGTTATGGCAAATAAAAATTAGTGCCATTCGTGTCCTATTAGTGTAAATTAGTGATCCAATGACAATAACAAAACCAAAAGGAAGAAAAAGAAATACAGGATTTTTCGTTATGCTTATTGCTCTAATTGTGGGAGGCGGCTCTTTGTATATTTTTGAATACAATGCACTCGTAAGCGCCAGATATGAAGTGGGAGAAACAAAAGAAACAATTATAAAAGAAGGGCTTGCGCAGGCAGATATTCAGCATGTTCTCTTCCAGGCAACAGACCTAAAGAAACTTGAGGAGGTGGCGAAGGAGCATTTTCTAATTTTGGATGAGAGGCCAACGTATCTGCATATCGGGAAGAAAGAAGAAAATAGTACTCCTGCACTGGTAGCAAATTAAGGGCTTTATCCATTCTTTCAAGTCCGAGGGACGCAGAAAGAATTCGATAAAACCTTACCCGCCTATTTTTTCGCTTTACGAAAATTTTGGCGGGTACGCGATTCTGTATGAATCCCTCACATAACCCATGGAGACAAAATCCCACATCGTCGAAAATACTTTAGCTATGCACATACAATCAGTTTTGTAATATGCGCGTTATGTGAGGGATGAAAAAATTTAGAACTATACTTTTATATTTTGTAATCTTACTGCTTTTCGGAATCATAGAAACAAAACTCTACCACCTCCAAGTCACACAAAGAGAATACTACATTGAAAAAGCCCATGCTTTAGGAGAAATGAAGGAGCGGCTTGCCTTACGAAGAGGGCAGATTTTTATTACAGATAGAAACAGCAATAAAATTCCTGCAAGCACAGATAAGGATTACCCAATCATCTACGCAGTTCCAAAAGAGATAGAAGACCCGGAAGAAATTGCCTTTTCCCTTGCCTCATTAATAGATTGGGAAGAGGAAGAATTAATAGGCGTGATTGATAATCCAGACTCACTCTTTCGTCTTCTTGTAGATAAGGCATCAGAAGAAGTGCTAGCTGAAGTAGAGGAACGAGATCTGCAGGGAATTCACATTGATAAGAAGAAACATCGTTTCTATCCATTTGAAGAGCTTGCCTCTCACGCGCTGGGTTTCGTGGGGATAAACAAAGAATATAATATTCCAAGAGGACTATACGGAATCGAGAAAGAATATAACGCAGATCTTTCCACGGGAGAAAATCTAGAGCTTACCATTGATCGAAACATTCAGGCACAATCTGAACGAATTTTAAAGGAGCTTATGGAGAATTTCAGCGCTGATGGAGGAACAATAATCGTACAGGAACCGCAAACAGGAAAAATCCTAGCACTTGCAAACGCGCCAAATTTTGATCCAAATACATACAGTAAGTTTCCAATTGCAAGCTTTTTAAATCCCGCAGTTCAAAACATTTATGAGGCAGGATCCGTATTTAAACCAATCACAATGGCAGCAGGAATAGATACGGGGAGTATAACGCCGGAAACCACATATGAGGACCGAGGAAGCATCACTATAAACGGAGAGGAAATAAAAAATTGGGACGAAAAAGCCAATGGCGTAATTACGATGACAAACGTAATCGAAGGGTCAGTAAATACCGGCGCAGTATTTGCCATGCAGAAAACAGGAAAAAAAGATTTTCTTTCCTATCTGAAAAAGTTTGGCTTTGGAAAAATAACAGAAGTCGACCTACCGGATGAGGTGGGTGGAAGTCTGGAGAACCTCGAACGCAAACATAATCAGGATATAGATTTTGCAGCAGCATCATTTGGGCAGGGAACAGCAGTAACTCCAATCCAGCTCATAGGAGCATTCTCAAGTATCGCAAATGGAGGGAAGCTTATGAGGCCATATCTGAATACGGACAAAAAACCCAATGTTATAAGAAGGGTAATAGATAAAGAAACAAGCAGGAAGGTAACTGAGATGATGGAATCAGCAGTTGAAAAAGCATGGGTTGCGGCACTTCCGCAATACAAAATTGCCGGAAAGACAGGGACAGCGCAAATCGCAGATCTGACGCGTGGCGGATATACAGACGAATTTAATCATACCTATATCGGCTTTGGACCAACAAGCAATCCTAGATTTACGGCTCTTATAAAGCTGGTAAAACCAAGCGCAGAACTTGCCGGCCGTACAGTAGTTCCCGCATTTCGGGAATTAGCGCAATTTATTCTAAGCTATTATAATGTACCACCAGATAAGATTAGCGAATAGTAAATTCGTAAGAGATTAGTTAATAAAATGAAGCCTTCAATCCTAAGCATTATTCAAAAACTATTAAAGACGCTCGCGCGTCTTACACTCCGCAAGTACAAGCCCGGAATTATCGGCATAACCGGAAACGTAGGGAAGACATCCGCAAAAGAAGCAATTTATACGGTTCTCGGAAGAGAAAGGAAGGTGCGGGCAGCTTCAAAAAATTTCAATAACGAGCTAGGGCTTCCGCTAACAATCCTAGGAAATTGGCAAGACACAGGAGGAGTATTTTTCTGGGGGAAGGCGCTTATTTCGTCTATGTGGAATCTGGGACTAAAGAAAAAATCATATCCAGAGATTCTTGTATTGGAATACGGTATTGATCATCCCTGCGACATGAGAAAGCTTCTTGAGATTGCGCGCCCGCACATGGGCGTCGTAACCCCAATCGGAGATATTCCCGTTCATATAGAATTTTTTGCAGGGAAAGAGGGGCTTATAAGAGAAAAGGCAAAACTTGTAACTCAGATTCCCGCAACAGGATTCGCAATATTAAACGCAGACAACAAAGCTTCTGTTGAAATGAAAGATCAGACAAGAGCTCACGCAATCACATATGGATATCGAGAGGGGGCAGATATACAAATTTCAAATTTCGAAACCCATCTTGAAAGTACTCCGCCGTGTGTTACGTGTAAGCTGACATACAACGGGAATCTTGTTCCTGTGCGAATTGAAAACGCGGTAGGGAAGATCCAGACCTATACTGCTGCAGCTGCAGCAGCTGTAGGAATTGCATTTGGATTAAATCTCGTAAAAATTTCAGAAAACCTCTCATACTATAAAAGTCCACCAGGACGCATGAAAGTTATAGATGGATTGAAGGGGAGCATTGTTATTGATGATACATATAACTCTTCTCCTCTTGCCGCGGAAGAAGCGCTTGATACTCTTGGTGACATAAAAGCAAAAAGAAAAATTGCCGTCTTAGGAGATATGCTTGAATTAGGGAAGCAGACAATTGAGGCTCATGAAAAAATTGGAAAACTCGCAGCAAAAAATGCAAAAGTTCTTATTACTATAGGCGCGCGGGCAAAGTTCATTGCTGAGGCTGCAAAAGACGCAGGTCTTCCCCAAAAGAGTATTTTTGTGTTTAATAATACACTCGAAGCAGGAAGAGCATTAGAGGAGATGTTAAAAGAAGGAGACTTGGTACTTATTAAGGGCTCTCAAGGAGTTAGAATGGAACGTATTGTAAAGGAGGTAATGGCAGAGCCGAAAAAAGCAAAAAGACTTCTTGTCCGTCAAGATGAACGCTGGTTCTCAAAACCAGGCATGTATGATTAATTAGATTATAGCTTTTAGACAGATGACTTTTTTCTTAGTTACCTATAAGCTAACGAAGCTAAAAGCTATAAGCTAAGAAAGCTCCTATCGTCTAGTTGGTCAGGACGCCACTCTCTCAAGGTGGAAACACCGGTTCGAATCCGGTTGGGAGCGCAGAATCTTTCACAAAAAACAAAACTTTCATATAATTAAGTAGTATGAGAGGACTTAAAATACAACTCATCCTCGTCATTATCATAGCCTTTGTTATTGGGCTCTTAGCTGGCTCAAAGATTCCTAAGCGCATTGGGCAGCTCACTGCCTCTCTTACAGGAACGCCTACTATAGAAGAAGGAGGAGAAATCGAAACAGAAGAGACCTTTCTTGTAACAAGGGTGCTTGATGGAGATACAATTGAAATCGAAGGAGGAGAGCAGATTAGGTATATTGGCATTGATGCGCCTGAGACAAGCAAAGCAGAACAGGAGGTATGTTACGCAGAAGAAGCCACTGAAGAGAATAGATTTTTAGTAGAGGGGAAAAGGATACGCATTGAGAAAGATATAAGCGAACGCGGGCCATACGGAAGACTTCTGGGATATGTATATGTAAAGAGTCCTGAGGCTGACGAGGAAATTTTTGTAAACCTAAAGCTCATCCAAGAAGGTGCTGCCTTTGCAGTTTCATATCCTCCAGATATATTATATGAAGAAGATTTTCTTAAGGCAGAGCGGGCGGCAAAAGAAGAAGGAAAAGGAGTATGGAGTGCTTGTCAGTAATACTTCAAATTACAAAGCAAGACCACAAAAAGAACTTATACACAATTGACAAGAACCCCTAAAGTAAGGTATTCTATTGGCGTTTTGAGTCTTTGAAGCATTTGTGACAGACCAAAGCAGTACAAAAGAAAGCAAAAATTCCTTAGGGGCGGCAGTGAGTCTTGCATGGGGATTAGGATATAAAATTGCACTTCCGATAGTTGCACTTGGTCTCCTGGGAAGATTTCTAGACATAAGACTAGGAACGTCTTTTATATTTCTGCTTGTAGGAATATTTGTTTCTCTGGCACTTTCTTCATTACTGATTTATCAGCAGATCAAACAGATTATAAAGGATCAAGAAAAGGACAATAAGGAAATTTAACCTATGCACATCTCTTTAGCAGCAGAAAGATTGTTTACAATAGCAGGCATTCCAATAACCAATACGCTGCTTGTGAGCTGGGGAATAATACTTCTCTTATTTGTTATAGCGCTGCTCATATCAAAAAACCTTTCTTCAGAAAAGCCAAAAGGACTACAAAATTTCATAGAACTTATATTTGAAAAACTTTTGGATTTTATGGGCTCTGTAACCGGAAGCCGAAAGGATTCAATAAAGTACTTTCCCCTTATTGCTACAATTTTTATATTTGTAGTACTTTCAAATCTTGTAGAGATTATTCCGGGATTAGGCACAATAGGCATCATGGAAGGGGAGCATGGCCATGAGACTTTAGTGCCGTTCCTTCGCTCCTCATCAGCTGACCTTAACTTTACTCTTGCAATAGCAATCTCAGCAGTACTCAGCATACAAATTTTTGGAATCGCCGCACTGGGATTTTTCAAGTACTGGAAAAAATTCTTTTGTCCGCCATGGGAGAAACCCTATTTTATAGGCACATTTATAGGAATTCTTGAGCTTATAGCAGAAGTTGCAAAGGTGATCTCGTTTTCTTTTCGATTATTTGGTAATATTTTTGCTGGTGAGGTACTTCTCACCGTAGTGCTGGTGTTAGTTCCATATCTTGCGCCACTCCCTTTCCTATTCTTAGAAATTTTCGTAGGATTTATTCAGGCAGTAGTATTTTCAATGCTAACATTGGTATTTATAAAGGTCGCGACAGCACATCATTAATACATAAAACATGGACTTAGAAGCAATTAAAATAATTGTCGCTGGTGCAACAATAGCAGCTGGAGCAATATTTCCAGCTCTTGCGATTGGAAAGATAGCTAGCAAAGCATTAGAGGCAATTGGAAGAAACCCAGAAGCAGCTTCCAAAATACAGACTCCGATGATTTTGGCAGTTGCATTCGCAGAAGCTATAGCAATATACGCATTGGTAGTCGCATTGATAGTAAAGTTCGTGTAGAGCTTGCTCTAAATTTTGGAGCCCTAATGGCGAACAAAATTTAGCTAGCAAACCTACATCCGCCAAAGTTTTCGCAAAGCGAAAAATTAGGCGGGTAACCACCTCCGCAGTTCGTCGTCTGCGGAAAAACACGAAGAGCACACGTGGAACTCTTAGATAAACTAGGCATAGACTGGCGACTCCTTGTGGCCCAGATTATAAACTTTGGAGTCTTACTTTTTGTCCTGCATCGCTTTCTTTACAAGCCCATATTAGGAGTTCTCGAAAAACGACGAAAAGAAATAAAAGAAAATAATGAGCGAACAAAGGAGCTCACAGAAAAAGTAGAGCGCGCTGAAGAAGAATACGAAAAAAGAATTCTTGAGGCAGAAAAAAAATCTCAAGCAATCTTAAAAGAAACCGAAGAAAAAGCAGGAAAGTTAAAAAATGAACTTGTAGAAGAAGGAAGAAAAAACGCGGCAGCGCTCTTAAAGGAATCAGAAGAGCAGTCTATGCGGGAAAAGGATGAGATTCGAGAGAGTATACTGAAAGAAACAAATGCTCTGGTAAAAGAATCAGTAAGAAAAATCCTGCAAAGAGTTGCAGACAAGAAAACGTCGGAGCTTCTTTGGGATAAGGCAGAAAAAGAATTAAAAAAACATGACAACTAAAGAATATTCACATATTCTTGAAAGGATTGTACGAGCCGCGCCTTCTCCCGAAGAGTTAGAGGAGGGGGTTCAAGGATTTCTGGAATACGTAAGAGAAAGCAATGATACTCATCTCTTGAAAAAGATATATGGAGAATTCGAAAAAACGTGGCAGGAAAAAGAAAAAATAAGCAGTATATATATAGAAGCCGAAGGAGATGAAGAAGAAATTGAAAAAGGCAAGGAAAGCATACAAGAATATTTTGTGGGCAGAGGGGAGGCCGCAAAAATCACAATGAAGAAAAATCCAGAGCTTATAGACGGCGTAAAAATTAATCTAGACGACAACTACCTTATTGAGGCATCATTTAATAACATTATTAATCAAATGTTCAGTACGAAATAATATGGAAAAGGCAGAAATATTGGAAAAAATTAAAAAGCAGATTGAAGAATTTTCAGGCGAAGTGCAAAGCGAAGAGATAGGCAAGGTGGTTGAAGTTGGAGACGGTGTCGCAAAGATTGTAGGACTGAAAGATATAATGATGTCTGAAATGATCGGATTTATAAATGAAAAAAATGAAGAGGTTGCCGAGGGTGTAGTTCTAAACTTAGAGGAGCACACTGTAGGGGCAATCGTTCTTGGTGATTTTACAAAAGTAGAAGAAGGATTTATCACAAAAAGAAAAAAGAATATTCTATCTGTACCAGTAGGAGAGAAACTGATAGGAAGAGTAATAAACCCTCTAGGCAAGGCTATCGATGGAAAGGGAGAAATAAAAACAGAAAAAAGATACCCAATTGAAAAAATTGCCCCAGGCGTTATCTTTCGTGAGCCGGTGAATACACCAGTGCAAACAGGTGTAAAAGCAATTGATTCAATGATTCCAATTGGACGCGGGCAGAGAGAACTTATTATTGGTGACAGGCAGACAGGAAAGACCGCGCTTGCTATAGATACGATTATCAATCAGAAAAAAGGAGATCTTGTCTGTATCTATGTAGCTATTGGTCAGAAAGAATCAAAAATAGCAAAAACAGTTGCAAAGCTTGAAGAAGAAGGAGCTCTCGATCATACCATCGTGGTCGTAGCAGGGGCATCTGATCCAGCTTCTTTTTCATATATCGCGCCTTATGCAGGAGCAGCAATAGGAGAGTACTTTATGGACAAGGGGAAAGACGCTCTTGTTGTTTATGACGACCTTTCAAAGCATGCATGGGCATACAGGCAGATTTCTCTGCTATTAAGACGCCCTCCAAGCCGAGAGGCCTACCCAGGGGATATCTTTTATCTTCATTCACGGCTTCTGGAACGCGCGGCAAAAATGTCAGAAGATAATGGCGGAGGATCTCTCACAGCCCTCCCAATTATCGAAACGCAGGCAGGAGATGTTTCCGCGTACATTCCAACAAACGTCATTTCTATCACCGACGGCCAAATCTATCTTGAAAGCAACCTTTTCTATAGAGGCGTTCGTCCGGCAGTAAACATTGGTCTCTCTGTTTCCCGTGTAGGAGGAGCAGCTCAAATTAAGGCAATGAAAAAAGTTGCAGGACGTCTCCGGCTTGACCTTGCGCAATTTAGAGAGCTTGAGGCATTTGCGCAATTCTCCGCAGACCTTGATGAATCAACTCGCGCACAGCTTGAAAGAGGAAGGCGTCTTGTAGAAATCTTAAAACAGCTTCAGTACGAACCAATGCCAGTAGCAAATCAGGTGGTAATCCTATACGCGGCAGTAAATGGATTTCTTGATGATATTGAGGTAGATAAGATAAAAGAATTCGAAAACGAATTTCACAAGTATCTTACGACTTCAAAAAAAGAAATACTCGAAGCAATTAAAAAAGAAAAAGAATTAACAGAAGATCTGGAAAAGAAAGTAAAATCAGTAATTGAGGATTATAAAAAGCTATTTTTAGAAAAGAATAAACCCGAAAAGAAAGAAAAAGATGAGTAATTTAAAAGACATAACAACAAGAATCCACTCGATTCAGAATATCCATAAGATTACAAAAGCTATGGAGCTTGTTTCTATCTCAAAAATGAAGCGCGCAACAAGCGCAGTGCTTGCGTCTCGTGATTACGCGGGAACTCTATGGGCTGTTATAGATGACCTTGCAGGCAGAGTAAATCAAAAAGCGCACCCACTTCTCTTCTCGCCAAAGAAGATAAAGAAAGTGCTTCTTATTGTAATGACGTCTGACAGGGGGTTATGCGGAAGTTTCAATACAGAAATTTTCCAAAAAGTTTCGCAGTTCTTAAAAATTTTGGGAGAAAAAAGAAAGGTAGATTATGTTGTAATAGGAAAAAAAGGTGAAGATAGGGCAGCGCGGGAAAAGTGGAATGTACTTGCATCATTCGATAATCTTTCAGTGGCGCCAAACTTCAATGACGCAGCACCAATCGCCAGACTGGCAACAGATGAGTTTTTAAATAAAAAATACGACCACGTCTTTATTATTTATAGCGATTTTGTATCAACGATTAATCAGAGAAGTGTGATTCACGAGCTTCTGCCAATAAAATCAAGCGAAGATTTGGGAGACGTAGAATCAAACTTAAAGAAAAAAGAAAAAGAAGACCTGCCAAAATATAGTTATGAGTTCAAGTTCGAGCCCGGAAGAGACGAAGTTTTAGAGTTTATTCTTCCTAGGGCAATTCAGACGCAGGTATATCAGGCATTACTAGAATCAATAGCATCAGAGCAGGCAGCGCGCATGGTAGCAATGAAGAATGCCTCCGATGCTGCAGTAGATATGGTCGACGACTTAAAACTTACGTTTAACCAGCTCCGGCAGGCTGCGATTACAAGAGAAATCGCAGAAATCTCAACCGGGAAAGCGGTATTAGAAGAAGTATGAAGCAAGGTACGATTCAACAAATCATTGGACCAGTTGTGGATGTTCTTTTTAAAGAAGAGCCGCCGAAGATTTTTAGCGCTCTCACAGTGAAAAATGGAGAGAACGAACTAACACTTGAAGTCCAGCAGCACTTAGGAGGCAAGGTCGCGCGATGTATCGCAATGGGAGGAACTGATGGTCTTGCAAGAGGAGCAGAGGTGCATGACACAGGGAAGCCAATTACAGTGCCCGTTGGAAAAGAAACTTTGGGCCACATCTTTGATGTTCTTGGAAGGCCAATTGACGGAACAAAAGAGATAAAAACCAAGAAAGAGTATCCAATTCACAGAGAGGCTCCGGAGTTCACGGATCAGTCAACAAAAACAGAAGTATTTGAAACAGGAATTAAAGTTATCGATCTCATCTGCCCATTTGTAAAGGGTGGAAAGGTAGGGCTATTTGGAGGAGCGGGAGTGGGAAAGACTGTAATCGTTATGGAGCTAATCCATAATATTGGAAAAGTTCACGGTGGAGCATCTGTCTTTGCCGGAGTTGGAGAACGAACAAGAGAAGGGAACGATCTTTATAGAGAAATGAAAGAATCCGGAGTAATGGATAAAACCACAATGGTCTTTGGCCAGATGAATGAGCCGCCGGGAAATCGCGCGAGAGTCGCGCTTACAGGCCTCTGCATGGCAGAGTACTTCCGAGACGAAGAGGGGAAAGACGTGCTTCTATTTATTGATAATGTTTTCCGATTTACGCAGGCCGGCTCTGAGGTTTCAGCTCTCCTTGGAAGAATTCCATCCGCAGTAGGATATCAACCAACACTTGCAACTGAAATGGGAGAGCTTCAGGAGCGAATTACATCGACGCACAAGGGTTCTATCACATCGGTTCAGGCAATTTACGTTCCGGCTGACGACTTAACAGATCCGGCGCCGGCAACAACATTTGGCCACTTAGATTCAACCGTGGTCCTTGCCCGTTCACTAGTAGAGCTCGGTATCTATCCGGCAGTTGACCCACTCGACTCAAACTCAACAATTCTAGATCCCAAAATACTTGGAGAGGAGCACTATAAAGTAACAAGAGGCGTACAAGAGGTGCTCCAGCGGTACAAAGACCTTCAGGATATTATTGCAATATTGGGAGTTGAAGAATTATCTCCAGAAGACAAGCTCTTGGTATCACGCGCAAGAAAAATTCAGCGATTCCTGTCTCAGCCGTTCTCAGTTGCTGAAGCATTTACCGGTCAGGAAGGGAAATATGTTCCGCTAAAAGAAACAATCAAGGGCTTCAAAGAAATATTAGAGGGAAAGCATGACAAAAAATCAGAAAGCGCCTTCTATATGAAGGGAGGCATTGAAGACGTAAAAGAGTCTGACGAAGAAAAAAAGTCGTAAATTAGTAGAACCTAAATCCTATATCCTAAGTCCTAATTCCTAAGCCATGCATTTCACCATTGTTACACCAGAACGCACTGTCTTTAATGATGAAGTAGACTCTGTAACCCTTCCAGCAAGGCAGGGGGAGATTACTGTTCTTCCGGGCCACCTTCCGCTCATAACGCCTTTGTCATCCGGAGTTATTACTCTTCAGAAGGGAAAAGAAGAAGTACACATGGCCTCCTCAGGAGGATTTGTGCAAGTTCTTCCAGACTCGAAGATTAGGGTACTGGCAGACACTGCAGAAAAAGCAGAAGAATTAACAGAAGAAAAGGTGGAACAGGCAAAAAAGAAGGCAGAAGAGCTTGTCCATGAAAAGCGTAACGCTGATAAGGCAAGTTACATCTCTGCTCTTGGCTCTCTCGAGCGTGAATTAGCGCGGCTAAAGGTTATAAGAAAGAAAAAGAATAAGAGGCGTCTCTAAGACCTATCCACAGAAAGTAATTGACACAAGGATCGTGGATGTTTTAAAATTTATCTCGTTTTTGTATGAATATGCCTAAACTAATAAAAATATTTTCACTCGTAGTTGTAGGAGCTCTGCTTATTTCAGCCCCTCTTGCAATAGCAGATGAAGGAGGCCTAACAGAAGGAGCAGGAGGAGATGTAGAGGAAGTACTGCATGAAAATGGATTAGCAGAGGAGGAGTCAGCAGAACACGAAGAAGAAGGACACAATTTTGCCATAATCTTTCTATGGATTGCTCTTGTTCTCCTTATTGCAAAAGTCTCAAGTCTTGTAGAAAAAATAGGTCAGCCAGCAGTACTTGGTGAGCTTATTGCGGGAATCGTGCTAGGAAACCTTACACTCGTTGGAATCTACTTTTTTCAGCCTCTCCGAACAGACACAATATTCAGCTTCCTTGCAGAGCTAGGCGTAGTAATTCTTCTATTCCAAATTGGACTTGAATCAAACATTGGAGAGATGAAGCGCGTTGGCGTAAAAGCCGGCTTAGTAGCACTCGTTGGAGTAGTAGTACCATTTGTACTGGGAACATACATTGTAGGTCCATGGCTCCTTCCAGGACTTGAAATGACAACGTATCTTTTCCTAGGAGCAGCGCTTACAGCAACATCAGTAGGAATTACTGCACGAGTATTTAAAGACCTTGGAAAACTAAAAACCGCAGCAGCTCAAACTGTAATTGGAGCAGCAGTCATAGATGATGTCCTAGGACTGGTAATCCTTGCAGTAGTATCAGCAATCGCAACACTTGGTGCAGTAGGAATAGGGCTAATTGGCTGGATTTTGGCAAAGGCGATTCTCTTTCTTATAGGAGCAATTATTATTGGTCAGCTTGCCGCGCCTCAAATTGGAAGAGTCTTTTCAAAAATCCACACAGGAGTAGCAATGAAGTTTACTGTTGCAGTAAGTTTCGCGCTCATCTTTGCGTATCTTGCAAAGCTTATTGGCCTTGAGCCAATTGTAGGAGCATTTGCCGCGGGACTCGTGCTAGATTCGGTACACTTTAGATTCTTCAGGGATCCGGAAGTATGTGAAGAAATAAAAGAGGCAGCACAGAATACAGATAAGGATACGAAACATAAAATACAGCTCGCAATGCAGCACTATGCGGACCGCCATGTAGAAGACCTTATGGAGCCAATAGCGCACTTTCTCGTACCAATTTTCTTTATTTGGGTTGGCATGGGAGTAGATCTTCGAACACTCGGGGATGTAAGAATTCTCCTACTCGCCCTGGGGATTACAGCCGCAGCATTTATAGGAAAACTCGTTGGAGGAGTATTCGCAGGCAAAAAGAATATGTGGATTGTTGGATTTGGTATGGTGCCTAGAGGTGAGGTGGGTTTGATATTTGCAAGCGTAGGAATGTCTATTGGTGTAATTACAAATGAGATTTTCTCAATTGTTGTTATCATGGTAATCCTTACCACTCTCCTTACTCCGCCAATTCTTACAGCGCTTCTAAAAAGGCAGGACAAGGAATAACAACTAGCATAAAAAAATCAGGGCTTTTACCCTGATTTTTTGTTATTGTCATAGTAAGGGGGCTGGGGTATTATGCATACAAATGAACCTTCCCGAAGTGCTACAAAAGCCGCTTCTGGCATTCACTCTTATAGCAGTAATACTATATGGAATAGGAATAGGAGTGTTTCTTATAAGTCAGAGCAGTCTTCCTGATTCAGGCCTCATTCTCCAAATTGGCGCATCAAAAGAAATTAAGATGCTGGGAGATAAGGGGGACATGGCTGTGATACCAAGAGTAGGAGGAATTGTTATTCTTATAAATATTCTGTTGGCGCAGGCATTTTTTCAAAAAGAAAGAATACTTTCCATTTTATTTCTTATAGCAAGTGACATTGTGGCGCTACTCACTCTTATCACAATTGGATTTATTATTTCGCTAAATTAATATGAACGCGCTCCAAATCATTATTATAGCCGTCGTCTTTGCCGCAGCACTTCTCACGGGCTTTTATATCATACTCAAAAAACTGACTCCCAAAAAAGAGGAGGAAAAAGACGACCAGTCACTTGTACTTTTGCAAAACCAGCTGCAGGAAATAACAAGAACACTAGACGCAAAGCTCGGCGAGTCAACAAAGGCAATGCAGTCCCAGTTTGGTGAAAGCCACAAGATTTTTAATAATGTAACTCAAGAGCTCACACGTCTTGGAGAATCTCACAAGCGAGTAGAAACATTTGCGGACCAGCTTCAAAAGCTTCAGGATATTCTAAAGAACCCAAAGCAGCGAGGCATCCTCGGTGAGTATTATCTGGAAACGCTTTTAAAGAATGCTTTCCAGCCAAAGCAGTATCAGATGCAGTACAAGTTCAAAGATGGAGAAATCGTTGATGCCGTCCTATTCGTAGGTGAAAAAATTATCCCCATAGATTCAAAATTCTCCTTAGAAAACTACAATCGTATTGTAGAGGAGGAAGATCATACACGCCGTGAAGAACTTGAAAAGTTATTTAAGCAGGACTTAAAAAATAGAATTGATGAAACCTCAAAATATATTAGGCCGCAAGAGGGAACAACTGACTTTGCCTTCATGTTTATCCCAGCAGAAGGAATCTTCTATGATCTTTTGGTAAATCAGGTGGGAGCAATCAAGGTAAATACGCGCGATCTTATTGACTATGCAACAAAAGAAAAAAACGTTCACATAGTCTCTCCAACAACCTTTTATGTAACACTTCAGGCAATGTGGCAGGGGATGAGGTCCTACCAAATTCAGGAATCTACTAAAGATATTCTAAAAAATGTAGAAGGACTTCGAAGACATCTTATTGCCTATGAAGACTATATGCGGAAGGTAGGAGGGCATTTAGGTACAACAGTAAATGCCCACAATGCAGCAAGTAAAGAATTTAAAAAAATAGACAAGGATGTACTAAAACTAACTGGAGAGGGAACCGACTTTGAACCAGAGCTTATAGACAAGCCGCAGGGAGATGATGAATGAGCCTGAAGAAAAATGGGAGAAGCTTTTAGCAGAGAGAAGAATCTTTAACTGGATTCCATTTATAGACTTTGCTCTTGTTGCAGGCTCTATGGCCATGGGGGAGGAAACAGAAGATTCTGATTTTGACATTATATTAGGATGTAAAACTGGAAGAATGTTTACAGCGCGAGCATGCACAGTCGCGCTTTTTAGTTTAGCGGGAAAGAGAAGAAAGAGTGCGTATTCTAAAGAAGAGTCAAAAGACAAGTTCTGTTTTAATCACTTTGTAACAAAGGATAGCTACACGCTGCGACCGCCATATAATGCCTACTGGCAAACACTCTATCAAAACCTCGTGCCAATCTATGGAAAAGAAGCAGAAGCAAGGAAGTTCTTTGAGGCAAATAAATGGTCTGAAAAAAAAGAGATTGCATTTGATAAGCGTTGGGGGCCCAAAAAATTAAACGTCTTTCAATGGATAAGTGAATCAGTATTAAAAAGTCCCCTTGGAGATCTGCTGGAGAAGATATTAAAAAAGTATCAGTTAGAGCGCATTAATAGAAAAAAACCAAACACAGAAAACGCACGAGTCTACGCAGACGAAACTGAACTCGAACTTCACCCTGATACTACTCGTATAGACGAGTGGGTAAGAGAAAACAATAGGTGATCCCTCGTCGTCCCCCGACATCACGTCGGGGTACTCGCTCGGGATTATTTTCGCCTTATTGTAGTAACCTCGCCACCTGCCTGCGGAAGGCAGGCAAGCGGCAAGGCACTGTAGGCGAAAATAAAAAAGGCTCCCGAAACATCACAGATGTGATGAGGGAGCCTGTATCGATGCGAGCCCTTTCTTGCTCGCTTACTACTTTGAGAGAAGCATGCGTCCACCAGCCGTGTACTTTCCCGCTCTGAGGCGGTAGAAGTACAGGCCGCTGGCAACACGTTCTCCAGCTTCATTCGTGCCGTCCCAGTATGCTGCCTGCTCTCGTCGTGTGTACGAGTCGGCAGACAGATGTCCGAGGTCCAGAATGCGTACGACCCTGCCGTCTTTGGCATAGATCGTAATAAGCACGCTGGAATCTTTAGACAACTGGAACGGAATCCACGTCTCTGGGTTGAACGGGTTCGGGTAGTTCTGGAGGAGCGCCGTCTTAGGCGGAGTAGGGATGAAGGAGACAGGGACGAACGGTCGTCCCAAGCTCTCCTGGCCTTCCCGAATCGCCGCATTAACGTCCACCACAACATCCTCGACCGTTTCCGGAATCCTCCGCGCGGAGAAGACCTCCAGAGAAGCTATCGATGCCACAAAATCGTTCAGCCACATACCACCATCAATCGTGAAGGTGACAGAGGCTGTCGAGACGACGAGGTATGCCTTGTCGCCGCGAATCAGCGCATTGGACGGCGGATACGAAAGGAATCGCCCGCCTTCCTCGCGGATAACGACGCTGATAGCGTCGGACTTCAGGGATAGGTCCTCCACGGTTTGGACTTCTCCATTCCTCGGAATCCCTATGATGCTCATGCCATCTTGAAGGGTTATTCTTCCCGAGGAAGCCGGTCCAGTGAAGGTTTCCTGACGGGCCTTCTTCATCACGACGATCGCAGCGATTTGATCTTCGAACCGGACATCGGCTCGGGAACCTATTGCCACGTTCTTCGTGAAGCCAGTAAAGGCCCGTGGAGTCTTGAGCGCCACAATGACGCCCACATACTCCGATCCCCCCAGACGGTAGTAGAGATCGCTCAGGCTCCTTATACCCGCATCCATCACTGGGACATAGATCATGTTGTTGCCCGGATGAAGGAAGATCGTGTAGTCAGAGGTCTGAACGGGAACTACGAACGCCTTTTCAGAGCTTGAGGAGTTTCCGGCATCGTCAGTAGCCGTGATAGCTATGACTGTATGGCCGGAAAACATAGGATCCAGCTGGACCTCTGCTTCAAAGGATCCAGCAACTTCGCCTTCGTCAAGAGTGATCGGGCCGACATCCGGGATGAGCCCCAGGATTTCGGCAACCACAGTTGAGCCAGGCTCAGCTGTTGCCTGAAGTCCGAGGAGGCCATCCTGAACGGATGGCGTCCTCGTGATCTCCGGAGGATCCTGCGCAGTACCATCAACGGTGAAGATGTTCTCGGACACCTCGGTTCGGTTGCCAGAGGTGAGTTCGAGATTATAGTCACCGTCTTGGGTGTTGGCTGGCAGAATGATTTCCCCGGACACATTCCCGTCAGCGTCTATCCGAAGCTCCTGCTCCAGAACGACAGTGCCGTCTGAGGCAATGACTCTTGCAGAGGCAGTATCTCCGCCCCCACTCCAAGAGATAGGAATGGTCGATCCGGGTTGTGTGGGACCAACTATCCCAACCTCAACTTCGGAGATCGGCTCATCCGGCTCCTCCACACTGATCTCAAGCGAGGTCATTGAGGAGTTACCAGCCGTATCCGTGACCGTAAGGTCTACGGAGTAAGAGCCGGCTTCAGAGGCAGGGATCGTTAGATCGAAGATCCCAGGTGAGACCTCGACGACCGTAATCGTACCAAGGCCTGAAGCCTCAGCTATCACAGTCGATCCGGGTTCAGTCTCTATCTGGCGTGTGAACGACTCACCTGCGACTGCAGGTGAGTCACTCGGCCTAGGGGTTGGCGCGGTGGGAGGATCAGAATCCACCCTAAGAGCGTCCTCAGTCGTCGAAATCTCGCCGCCGATATCCACGACAAGGTCGTAGTCATCGTCCGGCAAATTTGACGGAAGAGAAAGCATCCCGCTGTAGACATCCCCAGCTCCAGTGAGTGTCTCTTCATAGACGACAGAGCCGTCTGAGGCGACAAGTCTCACAGAAGCAGGAACATCTAGTGCACCGCTAGCGGAGACAGAGACAGTCTCGCCCGGTCGAACGTCCGTCGATCCGATTTCAACATCGGTGACAGGCGTGTCAACAGGCACGAAGACTGTCGTGCTTCGCCTTACAGTCTGTCCATCTCGTATTCCTGTGACTTCAAAGGTGTGTGAGGCCCCCTGAGAGACAGGGGAGACAGTGTACACACGGTCAGTCCCAGAGATGGAGTAGGCTACGATGATTCCGTCTGCAGCAACCCGGAAGTAGGCGGCACTGCCAGCCCAGTCAAGGTCAACTGCGGCGCCATCTGGACTTCCTTGAAGGTCCGAGAGCGTCGGCGGATTCGGCGCACGAACTCTGAAGCTCGTGGTCGTCTCGTTGCCGGCCTCATCTCGGATCGTGATCTCGTAGTTACCGGGACCAAGAGCCCCCCCAGTATACGGAGTGCCATCCGCGAAGGATGCGGTTTCACCCTCCGCAAGCGGAAGGCTAGCCGTACCAAGAAGCACCTCTCCGTCTGAGATGGACGGTTCCGGACTGCTATTGTCCACCGTGACTGGAATAGTCACGTTGGAAATCCTATTTCCGATCTGGACGACGACAGGAACATCATATGTCCCGTCATTAAATCCAGTCAGTTCGTCAGAAACAGTAATAGTGAGCCGGTAGGTCGTCGGATTGTCAGGATCTGCAGCCATGTTCTCTGTGCCAACTCCTGGCACAGTGATGGTTGCATTCTCGCCCGGACTACCGTGTGCGACAACAGTGATGCTGTCCCCACTTTGTACAACGGACGATCCCTCAATCACAACTCCCGTAATTGGATCACTTTCCTCAGCAGATTCAGTCGGAGGACTGAACTCCGGAAGCGAGATGAGGCTCCCGATACGCGAGGAGATCGCGTAGACGTATACGGTCTCTGGCGCAATATCCTCGTCGATGAACTCCGTTATCCCAGCTGGAACAACAGCGATCTGCTCGTCTGGTAAGCCTGGCGCAATGCCGCGGTAGATTACCGTCTCCGCGATTCCGCCAGAGTTGTCGACCCAGTCGAGGCCGATCAGCGTTGTCTGGACGTCGATTTCCAGACCACTGGGAGAGCTTGGTAAAGGAATAACGACGTTGATCGTCATCCTATCCAACTCTTCTGTGGGGTCGTCGTAGATGGCCTCCGTGGACCACGAGATCTCTCCGCTAGGAGAGGTCGCAGTAACACGGATAACATCTTCATGTTCTGCGGCATTTCCGAAGAAGGTTGTGATCGCCCCCTCGTAGGCTCCTTCAGAGTTAGTAGGGGAGTCAATTACTCCTACGAGTTCATTTGAGACGTTCTCGAGGTCGACCGTAAAGCCGACCGCGGGCAGTCCGTTAGAGAACGTTATTGTTCCGGACACCCGCAAAGAGACGTCTGCTAGAGGCGTAGCCACAGCAAGTGTAGAGACGGATACGAGGAATGCCACTG
>NZBZ01000018.1 GCA_002686365.1 bacterium | reverse complement strand
GAAGTCACAGTGATTGGACAGGGAGAGGGTATGCTGGAGATGTAAAAACAACTATGGACATTAAGGATGTAGATGAAGAGCTTAAAGCTGATTTTATTGACTCTGACAAATATGATTCCATTGTTAAAAAAGGAGAAGAGGAGCTGACACTTGAAGAAGAATATATTGCGCCAGCATGGACCTCAGGGAATACAGAGATAACTCTTGGAGAGGGGGAATATTTTGTAATGGGAGATAATAGAAATTTCAGTTTTGATTCTCGAAGTTGGGGATCAGTGGAGAGTAATGAAATCGTGGGTATTGTACGATTACGTCTATGGCCCATAAACGAAGTCATGGCATTCGAAAAACCAGAGTACTAAGTTCTAAAACTGTGCCCCCAAAACAACAAAATAAAACCACAAAAAATATGGAGAAGGATAGCACGAAGAAAGATAAGCCCTACCAGACAGTACGGGGAATGCATGACATCCTGCCAAAAGACGAAGACTACTGGAGATCTATATGGGAGATAGGAAATGAAATAAGTGAGATCCATGACTTCAACTTCATAGAAACGCCAATCCTTGAGGCTGTAGGTCTTTTTGAGGAGGGCATTGGAGAAGCAACAGATATCGTAGAAAAAGAGATGTTCTCTTTCAAAACAAAAGGAAGAGAAATTGTTGTACTTCGTCCAGAAGGAACAGCTCCAATCATGCGGAGTTACATCCAGCACCATTTAGGCCACTTTTCGTCTCCTCTTAAGGTGTTTTACTGGGGTCCAATGTTTAGATATGAAAGACCTCAATCCGGAAGGTATCGGCAGTTTCACCAGTGGGGATTTGAAGTCATAGGAGAGGCTGATCCATTTTATGATGTTCAGATAATGCTTGTTACTCTGAATTTCTTAAAGGCACTTGGAATCAAAGGCTTAAAGATAAAGATAAATACAGTAGGCTGTAGGGTCTGCCGGCCAACCTATCGAAAAAGACTCGTACAATATTATAGAACGCAAAAACGAAATATTTGCAAAGACTGCATAAGACGGTACGAAAAAAATCCATTGCGGCTTCTTGACTGCACAGTAAGAGAGTGCAAAGAAATACGAGAGGGAGCACCCATAATTCTTGACTATCTGTGTCAGGCCTGTAATTCGCATTTCAAAGAGGTATTGGGACTTATTGAAGACAATGAAATTGAGTATGAACCAGATCCGCACCTTGTCCGAGGACTCGACTACTACTCAAAAACAGTGTTTGAAGTAGTTCTTCCAAAAAACGCGGATAGAGCGCTTGCTGGAGGAGGAAGGTATGATTATCTCGGAGAAGTATTGGGAGGAAGAACAATTCCAGCAGTAGGAGTTTCTTTGGGATTAGAAAGAATAATTGAATATATAAAAGAAAAAGAAATTGACCCAAAGAGAAAAAAGAAACCTAGCGTATTCTTTGTGGTAGTAGGAGAAGAGGCAAAAAAGAAGGGGCTTTGCCTCATAAATAAACTTCGTCTATCAAATATCAAGGTTCTCGAGTCAGTAGGAAAGCAATCTTTGAAAAATCAGTTAAAAATTGCGAATAAGACGAAAAGTAAGCTCTCGCTCATCTTGGGGCAGAGAGAGTGTTTTGAAGAAACAGTTATGATACGAAACATGAAAACAGGAGTACAGGAAACAGTGCCGACAGAAAATATTGTAGAGGAAACAAAAAAGCGTTTACGATAAATGGATTGCCTTTTCTGTAAAATAGCAAATAAGGAAATTCCTGCCGAGATAATAGAGGAGAGTGATGATGCGATTGCTATTTTAGATATAAAGCCTAAGGCACCGGGGCATACTATGGTGCTTCCCAAAGTTCACGCAGAAACAATCCTTGATCTGCCAAAAGAAAAAATTGCCCCAGTATTTGAAATGGTTCAAGGCGTAACAGAAAAGCTGAAAAACACATTATCGCCTGACGGCTTTACATTGGGGATTAATCATGGTAAAAATGCAGGGCAGGTAATTGACCACCTTCATATTCACATCATCCCAAGGTATAAGGGAGATAATGGAGGAAACATCCACAGCATAGTTGAAAATCCGCCAAAAGAGTCCATAGACGAGATAAAAAAGAGAATACTAACCTAATAAGTCATAAGTTATATATCAAAACATGCCCATAGAAGCACATAAAAAAGAAGGAGAAAACATTGGCTCATTTCTTTTTCGGTTCAATAAAAGAATAAAGCAGAGCGGTATACTCAAAGAGGCAAAAAAGCGAAAGTTCTCAAAGCGCCCAGAAAACAAAAGAAAGAGAAGGCTCTCCGCTCTCTATAGAGAAGAAAAAGAAAAAGAAATAGAGAGAAAAAGAAAACTTGGCCGATTGTAATGACCAAAGAAAAAATCCAACAAGACCTAAAAGAGGCACTGAAAGGAGATGACACAAAAAGAAGGGACACGCTCCGTCTTCTTTTGTCTGCAATACAAAATGAGGAGATAGGGAAAAAGGGCAAGGAAAAAGATGAAGAGCTTAGCGAAGAAGAAGTCATAGGAGTTCTTCAGAAAGAGGCGAAAAAGCGGAAAGAATCAATTGAGGCTTACACAAAAGGAGACAGACCCGATCTGGTAGAAAAAGAAGAAGAAGAGCTAAAAATCATCGAGAAGTACCTGCCTGAAGAGATGGGGGAAGAAGAAGTTGCGAAAATTGTAGATGAGGCAGTACAAACTGTAAATCCTGAAAGCATGAAAGATTTTGGGAAAGTAATGGGAGAGGTCATGAAGCGCACAAAAGGAAGGGCAGATAATTCAAAGGTAAGCAAGCTCGTAAAAGAAAAACTGGAAAAAGGCGAGAAATAAAAAGGAGCAGGCATGAACAACAAAGTTCTAGTTTTTCCACTCGAAAAAAAATACAAAAGGCACGCGGCTTATGCACAAAAGACAGCAGACGCGTGTTTTTTGGTTCTGGGAAAGGAGAGTGTGCGTATAGAAATCTATATTATAGGGAATAAACGAATGCAGGAACTGAATAAAAAATTCCGGAAAAAGGACAGGCAAACAAACGTTTTAAGCTTCAAAGAACCAGAGAATATTCCTAGTCCAGAAGCAGAAAAAATGCTTGGAGAAATTTATCTTGCGCCTGACTATATACAAAAAGAAGGAGGTGATATTGGGCATCTTACTATCCATGGAATTCTTCACCTTTTAGGATATACGCATGAAGGGCTTCGTGATAAAATAAAGATGGAGAAGAAAGAAAAAAGTGTCTTGAAGAAAATCCAGGACTAATCTTTCTGCTCTCTCAAAAGCTTTTGGCAAAAAGCTGTCGCTTTTAGAATTTTCTATAAGCTATAAGTTATAAGCCATAAGTTAAATATCGTGCCTCGTACTTTAACCTGTCTCGACATAGGATCTTCCCAAATCAAGGGAATAGTTACAGAAAGAGGGAAAGATAATATTGTGTCATGCGTCTCTGCTTTTAAGCACCCATCGTCAGGATTAAGAAAGGGTGTATTAGTGGACGTGGAAGACGCAAGGGAGACGCTCGAGGAGCTCATGGAGGAGCTGCGGCAGGTTTCAAAAGAGGCAACGAAAAACGTATTTGTAAACATAAACAGCGAGCATATCAAAGTAAGAATCTCTCGAGGAATATCAGCAGTAGGACAGCCGGATAAGGAGATAAGGCAGGAAGATGTAGAGCGGGCGGTTCAATCCTCTCGGGCTGCAAAAATGCTTCCAAATTATAAGGTTCTACATACGATGATACGAGAGTTTTTTGTTGATGACATTGGAGATATTCAGGATCCAGTAGGCATGTCAGGGAGCAGACTCGAAGTATCAACACTTCTAGTAGAAGCTTTTGCTCCTCATTTTGATGTATTAGGAAGAACACTCGAAGAAACAGGGGCAAATGTAGACGGAATAGTATTTAATCCATTTGCAGCCTCCCGTTCAATTCTTACGAAAAAACAAAAAGAGCTAGGAGTAATAATGGTAGACATTGGAGCAGGCACAACTACACTAGCTGCATTTGAAGAGATGAAGCCCCTCTTTGCGAAAAGTTTGCCTGTGGGTTCAGGCCATATTACGAATGATCTTGCGGTAGGACTCAAAATCCCAGTAGACATAGCAGAAAAAATCAAAATTAAGCAGGGGACAGCCCTTTCAAAGAAGGTGCCTTTGAGAGACACTATAGAACTTTCCGAATTTGACCCATCTTTGAAGGAGGAGGTCTCCAGACGCTTTGTTACAGAGATAATTGAGGTTCGAGTTGCAGAAATTATAGATATCCTTAATAATGAGCTTGAATCTTTAAGGGAGAGATTTGAGTTTCCAAGCGGGATTGTAGTAACCGGAGGAGGGGTAAAACTAGAGGGAATTACAGAGCTTATGCGCCAAAAAATAGGACTTCCGGTCCAAATTGGTATTCCAGACATAAGCCGCCTCGAAATTCCAAATCCCACATACGAAAAGCTTATAGATGACCCCGAATTCTCGACTGCAATAGGACTTATCGGAGTAGGAATCTCTGGGGCACCAAGACAGAAAAGTGCCACTCGCGCAGTAAAGAACTTTGTGCGAAATCTCATCCCATAAAAAAGTCGCCTTTACACTTTAAGAGAGTATGCCCCACACGATCGAATATAAAAGGGAGGGGGCTGTTTAGTCTTACGGGTATGGCAAAAAGAAACGCCAAAAACAAAAAGAAAGCTACGAGAATGAAAAAAACAGCAAGATTGAAAAGATTAAAGCCAAAGGCACGGAAAAAAACGTCTTCTTTTTCAAGGGCGCAGACAGGAAAACCGAAATCGTATTCAACTTCTCCAGCGCATGGCATTACTACAATTAAGGTAATAGGAATTGGCGGAGGAGGAGGAAATGCTGTCTCGCGTATGATGGAAGGAGAGCGTATGCGTGGAGTTGAATTTATTGCGGCAAATACAGATGCGCAGGACTTAGACCAGACACTTGGCCATAAGAAAATATACATGGGTAAGGCCCTTACCCGAGGACTAGGCTCTGGAATGAATCCGGATGTGGGCAAGCAGGCAGCGGAAGAGAACCGTTCGGAATTGGGAGACGTCTTAGAGGGCGCAGACGTTGTTTTTATAACCTGCGGCATGGGTGGAGGCACAGGGACAGGAGCCTCTCCAGTAGTTGCAGAAATCGCAAGAGAAAAAGGAATCCTCACAATAGGAATTGTGACAAAGCCCTTTTCATTTGAAGGAACACAGCGAGCAAATATTGCACAAGAAGGACTCTTGCGGCTAAAAGACAAGGTAGACGCCTTGGTAGTTATTCCGAATGACAGAATTTTTTCCATGATAGAAAAGGAGACCTCAATCTCAAAGGCATTCAGCTTTGTTGATGAGGTGTTGAAGAACGCAGTTCAGGGCATTGCGGAACTTATCAATTCTCCGGGCATTATAAATGTAGACTTTGCAGACATTAGAGCAATTATAAAAGACGCAGGCACAACAATTATTGGAATAGGTCTAAGTCAGGGGCCTGACAGAGCTGCAAAAGCAGTAACAGCAGCCATCAACTCGCCACTCCTTGAAGCTTCAATCGAAGGAGCGAAAGGAGTACTTTTCTCAATTGCAGGCACAAAAGATTTAAAGATGACGGAAATTAATGAGGTGGCAAAAGTTATTTCCGGAAACGTGGACCCAAGTGCACGCATTATATTCGGCGCCTACCATGATAGAAAACTTCGGGAAAAGCAGTTAAAAGTAACAGTCATAGCAACCGGATTCAACGGCTCTTCAATGGGCGCGCCCAAATTTGAAGTTCCATCTCTATTTTCAAAAGAAGAAGAAAAGAAAGAAGATGAGTTTCTTGAGGACTTCTTAAAAGGAGAAATAGAAGAAGGGGAAAAGGAAGTTAAGAAAAAAGAAAAAAAGAAGGGAAAGAACCAGCTTCCTGCGCGCGCCATGCCTGCACAGGCAGGAAAAGAAGAAGAAAAACCAATACGAAAAGTTGAAAGAGAAAGAGAGAAAGAAAGAGAAGAGAGAAGCCCTTGGGACATTCCCGCATTCTTGAGAAGGAAGAAGAAGAAATAAAAACAAAAACAGCTCCGATTAGACGGGGCTGTTTTAGATTAAGTCCGACAGCTGGCGGATCTACCAACTGAGCTGAAATCCATTGTCCGCCCGGTAGGATTCGAACCTACGACCATTTGCTTAAAAGGCAACTGCTCTACCAGGCTGAGCTACGGGCGGACAATGGATTTCAACGATCTAACGATGAAATAATATTTTCTCTAATAAATTTTCTTCCTTGGCAACTTTTTAAAGATTTCTCTCGTTGTATAGCTTCACTTCTAGTTTCAAATTCTTCACTGTATATTAGATTCCAGAAACCTTTATTCTTACTTGTATAGCTTTTCGCCTTTTGTGGCAAGAGGCCATTATGTCTTTGTATTCTCGTCTCTAGATTCTGAGTGTGTCCAGTATATATCTTATCCCTCTTCTTATTATAAAGAACGTAAACAAAGAACATAAGAGCTTAAAAGTCCGCCAGCTGGCGGATCTACCAGGCTGAGCTACGGGCGGATCTTTTGTATTCTACGCAACCATTGACATTATTGCAATATATGCGGTTTTTGGATAAAACAAGGAAGCTAGCGTTTGCAAAAAACACGTGTTAAGGTGGGGTTATGCGAGTAATGACAATGTACAAACTCCCTAAATATTGGGATGAAATTTTAAGATTTTCCTCGGTAAATACAGAGCTGGAGATAAAAACCCTAGACAATATTTTCAAAAAGAACCAAGTAAAAACGATTCTTGATGTTGCTTGTGGGACAGGAAGACATAGTGTTCCTCTAGCAAAACTGGGTTATAAAGTTACTGGACTTGACTATTCGTCATATCAAATTAAAAAAGCAAAAGATAATGCCCGCAAGGAAAAAGTTTCTCCTCAATTTCTAGTCAAAGACGCCAATAAATTTATTTCTCAGAAAAAATTCGATGCCGCTATATGCATGTGGTCAACAATTGGAGAAGAACCTCTAAAGTATCAAAAAGTTATTAAAAATGTTTGCCAATCTTTAAAAGTAGAGGGAATTTTTGTAATAGATAATAAAAACTGGAAAAGCGCAAGGAAAGATACAGGGGTCAAAAACAGCAGCTATCAAGAAAGAGGATTGAGCTTGAAAAGAAAATTGTGGGATAGGTATACAGAAAATTTCCGAGTTAGACAGGTAGTATTTGAAATCAATGGTAAAAAATACGAGGAGCTTTGGGTTACCCATCTATTAAACACTAAAGCCTGGATTGCAGAGTTGAAACGTGCTGGTTTTAAGGCGTTCGAAATCTTTCATGACTATAAGAAAAGAAGACTTAAAAGCCCTAAAAGAATCTTGGTTGTGGCCAAAAAGTGAACAGTCTCTCCAACGCGTGAAAGCTCCCGACTTCCTTTCAAAAACACCCACAAGGGTGTTTTTGGTTTCATGGCAGTAAACCACGTAGGATTTACTGCCATGCACCCTACGTGGTGCACGGCTCCCTCCTCTTGGACGCCCTGCCTGCGCAGGCAGGTTTTAGAACTTTGGATTGGAGAAAAAAGAAAGTGAAGTGATAGAGTTGGGGTTGCCAAAAAACGCAATAAACCTAGAGCAGTTGATAAGTAAATTAGAGTTCAAGGTTCGAAAATGTTATAATTTAATGAATGGGTTACGCAGGTAAATTGGAATTGAAATTGAAAGCTCGCACGTTACGAAAACAGGGAACATCGGTGAAAGAGATACAGAAGAGACTAAGAGTATCAAGATCTTCGGTCAGTTTATGGGTTCGCGACGTAAAGCTCACCAGAAAGCAACTAGAAAAGTTATATCTAAACAAAAGAACAGGAGCTTTGAAGGGAAGCATCATCGCGGCAATGAATAAGATTCGCATAAGAGAAGAATTGACAAAGAAGCTAATGAATGAAGGGAAGAAGGAGGTGGGAACTCTCTCTGAAAGAGACAAATTTATAGCTGGAATAGCTATGTATTTTGCGGAAGGCGAGAAAACAGATGGTAGCGTAGGATTCAGCAATTCAGATGCTAGGGCAATACATTTTATGATGGGGTGGTTTAGAAAGTTCTGTGGGGTGCCAGAAGAAAAATTTCGTATCTATCTTTATATACACGATAATCTAGACGAAAAAGAAGCAAAAAAATATTGGTCCAACTTAACAAAAGTCCCTCTCAGTCGGTTTAAAAAAAGTTATATTGTGAAGAATAATCCAAAACGCCTTAGGAAAACAAAAAACAAGCATGGAGTATTGAGAATTTCAATAAGTAATGCTAACCTACACCGGAAAATAATGGGCTGGATTTCTGGAGTGATTGGGATATAATGTGCACATTCCGGCGTAGCTCAGTGGTAGAGCAACTGGCTGTCAAAATAGGCAGTCCCTCGTGGAAACGCGAGGGGGAACATCTCGGGATAACGGTGAACGCTAAGTTTTCGAATATGCTAACACCGTGGGAACCCCGCATTAGCGGGGGCACCGTAGAGACTAGATACCGAGGCACCTAAGCGTGTTACGTATGGTGATGATATAGTCCACGCCACTACGAAAGCAGTGGAATACGTGTAACCAGTGGGTCGTAGGTTCGAATCCTACCGCCGGAGCAAAATCAAAAAGGAGTGGTCCTGTGCCACTCTTTTTGGTTTCTGCTTTCTGTAGGATTCGAACTGACTATTGACTCTCTACTTAAATAAGTCATGCTTATACAAAGTAAAGGCATTTCCATTTTTCGATAGAGGAAAGGGAATAATAAATGGTCGAAAAATTAAATTTAATTAAGAGCTAAATAAAGATATGTTTATAAAAGAATTTACAATTTTTGACGCTAAGGGGAAGCTTTTTCTTCTTGCAATTGTGATTGGAATTATGTTTGCAGTAACGGCAAGTTTCGCCCTTGCTTTTCATCCTGGCGAAGGCCGAGGTGGAGCAGTCCCGCAAGGACCACATGCGACCGCTTGTGACAACCACGGTAGGCTGGGGATTGATCGGGCAACAGTTAATGGCGGAGCAGTGCATTGCGATGATGGAGGAGGCGACACTGGTGGCGGACGATGATAGCCTTTCCGGTTGACTGAAGATTTAAAACACTGCTTTATTGTAGAGTGGTGTTTTGGTCTTCGCTCGGGATAGAAAATGGTGAGTAGCGGGGTGGGGAAATCAATAAACTAAACCTGCTCTAACGTCCTCCACGAGGGGGGGCAATAAAAGTGAACTTATATTTTCCTAAAAAATAAACGGGCCCGTTTCGCATTTGCTAAAACGGGCCTCCGTACGCACTAGTTCTTCTTTCGTCTATTCCTCTGGCCAGCTCCTTGTCGAGGACGCGAAGAACGACGCCGTGTTTGGGACCTAGGGGAGGCGTGCCTTCTCCTATTGTTTACACTTACGATCCGTCGAATGACGGACGAGAGGCACGCAAAGAGAATCCCTAAAATCACCAGAACACCTAAAGGAGTCAACCTCCATGCGGCTCCGGGGAAAGTCCCGCCAAGGTCTATCTCGAACATCAGTGCGCTGGGCATCCTGAAGTCGAAAAGGGGACTAACAAGGAGCGCGAGAACGAAACAGAGATTCGCGATGACAGATGTCGCGAGCCCCGCCTGGAATCCACTTCTTCTAGTCTTGTGGTGATATATGTGCATCGCCACAAGGATACCCGGCCAAGCCCCCAAAAGAGCTAGCCGGTTAAAACGAGCATGAGGAATTCTCTGCCCCCCGTTGTTGTATTGGACCCGAAGTTTGTCAAGCGCGATCAGCATGTAACCGACCGTACTGATCACTACGAACCATCCAATAAGAAGGAGCACACGCTCGACCATTCTCGTCCCTCCCTAGGTTCTCCTGGAGAGCAAATATGCAACAGGAGCCTCATACTATCTTGATGGAACTCTTTTCCATGCGCTTGATACAACTGTACGCACTGATTATGCTGGATCAGCAAAAATACCAACAGTTGATATAATAATTGGAGATTCAGCAATTGACACTGACATAGATAATCTTAAGATCTACAATCGCTCTATGGATTCTTCTGAGGTTTTGCAAAGATATAGCAACCCATCTTTGGCTTTTGGAGAGCCGCAAGGAGTAGGAAAACTTTTTGCCAACTTTACCGACCTATTCTCTGCAATAGCAGGAGGAATTAAAAAGTTATTCCAATAGAAAATATATTAGTTATTAAAAAGGCCTTCGGACAAGTCCGCGGGTCTTTTTGTTTAGTAAAGTCGAATCATGCTATCATACCTTTATGAAATACATCGCAGATTTCCATATACATTCTAAGTACTCAAGGGCCACGTCAAAAGAGATGAACATCATCTCCTTAACTAAGTGGTCTCAGTTAAAAGGCATACAAGTAGTAGGAACAGGGGATTTTACGCACCCAGAGTGGTTTAAGGAACTTCAGGAAAGGCTTGAGCCTGCAGAGCCGGGTTTGTATAAACTAAAGCCAGAACTCGAAAAAGATATTCAGAAGGATGTACCAGAAAAGTGTAAAGCTCCAATTCGCTTTATCTTAACTTCTGAAATAAGCACAATCTACAAGAAAAACGACAAGACTCGTAAGGTTCACAGCCTGGTTCTTGCTCCGTCTTTAGAAGTTGTAGAGAAAATAAATGCAGAGCTTGGAATTATCGGGAATATTAAGTCTGATGGTCGGCCAATTTTAGGACTGGATACAAAAGAGCTCATGAAGATAGTATTAGGCGTGTCCGAAGAGTGCATGTTCATACCCGCGCATATTTGGACTCCGCACTTTTCCGTGTTTGGCTCCCAATCCGGCTTTGACACGCTTGAAGAATGCTTTGAAGAACTTACTCCGCAGATATATGCGGTAGAAACAGGACTATCAAGTGATCCTTCAATGAACTGGAGAATTAAAGAGCTCGATGGCCGCGCCATAATTTCAAATTCAGACGCACACTCACCAGGCAAGCTGGGAAGAGAGGCAAATGTTTTTAATACGGATCTTTCATATGCGGCAATAACCCGCGCGCTCAAAGAAAACGACACTAAGGCATTTGAGTCGACCATTGAATTCTACCCAGAGGAAGGAAAGTATCATTTAGACGGACACAGAAATTGTGAAACCCGCATGGAGCCAAAAGATACAAAGAAGAATGACTTTCTATGTACAAAGTGCAGCCGCCGAGTAACTGTAGGTGTCATGCATAGGGTAGAGGACATAGCAAATCGAGAAGAAGGACAGAAGCCTGAAGAAGTACGTCCCTTCAAAAGCATCGTCCCCTTACCAGAAGTTATTTCAGAGGTAGAAAATGTAGGAGCAGGAAGTAAGAAGGTGGAGGGAATCTATATGAAAATGCTAGAAGATCTTGGAGATGAATTTTCAATTCTTCTTGACGTTCCTTTAGAAGAAATAGAAAAATCAGTTGGACCAATGGTGAAAGAAGCAGTAGATAGAATGCGAAAAGGGAAGATTCATATTGCCGCAGGCTATGATGGAGAATTCGGCACAATCAAAATCTTTAATGAAAAAGAACGGGAAGAGCTAACTCCGCAAAATGCGCTTCTATGATTGAAGAAGTAGTACTCGGAGCAATCCAAGGTATTGCAGAGTGGCTCCCCGTAAGTTCGGAGGGGCTTATTGCGCTTGCAGAGATAAATATATTTAAGAAGACCGGAATAGAAGACATCATAGAACTCGCGCTCTTTCTGCATCTTGGAACCTTTCTCGCAGCACTCATCTATCTAAGAAAAGATGTTATTACTCTTATAAAAACGTTCTTCTCATATAAGAGCGCAGAGGAAAAAGATAGAGTAACATTAAAATTCCTCGTCATATCCACCATCATAAGCGGAATTCTTGGATTTGGGCTCTTGAAACTTTTAATACAGCTGGGAGAACAGATAGAGCTTTCTGGAAAAGTCATAACCGGAGCAATAGGACTCCTCCTTATTGGAACAGCAGCTTTGCAGATAAAAAGAAAAGAGGAGGCTCACAGGAAGGTAGAAGAAATAAACTGGAAAGACAGTATAGCGCTAGGTATTGCCCAAGGCATTGCAGTGCTCCCCGGACTCTCCAGATCAGGACTTACCATTGGAGCTCTCCTTCTTAGAAAAATAAACGACACAGACGCTCTCCGCTTAAGCTTTCTCATGTCTCTGCCGATTGTTCTTGCGGGAAACATTATTTTGAATATAAAAAGTTTTGTATGGTCACTGGAGCTTTTCGTTGGACTCCTCTTTTCATTTCTTTTTGGAATAGTTACAATACATATACTTTTAACACTCGCGCGAAAAGTAAATTTAGGATATTTTATATTAATATTCGGTCTCATCATGATAGGGGCCGCGTTCATCTAATATGAAAAGAAAAATCTTTAGTACCCCAGGACTTCTTATTATTGCTTTTCTTGTTATCGTAGGGCTCCTTGTCGGCCAGCGATTTCTTCCAGGAAAACTTGACGCGTTTGCACAGTGTTTGAAAGATGAGGATGTAACTTATTACGGAGCATACTGGTGCCCTAACTGTCAAAATCAAAATCAGATGTTCGGCAATTCAAAAAAACATCTGGAATATGTGGAATGCGGTGTTCGTGGAGCTCAGAATCAGCAGGCTGCCGAGTGTAATGAGGCGGACATAGAGGCCTATCCAACATGGGAGTTTTCAGATGGAGAGCGTGTAACAGGAGTTCAGGATGTTCGATTTCTCGCAGAAAAAACCGGCTGTGAACTGCCGGAGAAGTACACGCAATCAGAAAACCTATGAATTCACTTGTCTCAAGTGCAGACTCTTTACTAGGAGCGCTTACCATCCTTGTCCAACTCGCGTCGCTGGGACTAATTGTCTCGCTCATTTCAAAGGGGAGAATGTTAGGCGCATATAAAGATACGATAGGGAAAAACGCGCTTTGGATCGGATTTCTCGTTTCTCTGGGAGCAACTCTGGGAAGTCTTTTCTATTCAGAATTTGCCGGGTACGAACCATGCGTCCTCTGCTGGTATCAAAGGATTCTTATATATCCGCAAGTTATCCTCTTCCTAGTGGCTCTCATAAAACGAGATAGAGGCATAATTCCATATGTGATTACACTTTCTATAATTGGAGGCGCAATTGCTCTTTTCCAATACTACGGACAAATCTCCCACACTAGTCTTCTTCCATGCTCGGCAGAAGGATCTGCCGCATCATGCACAAAGCAGTTCACTCTGCAGTATGGTTATATTACAATTCCCATGATGTCCTTCTCTATCCTACTCTTTATCGCGCTCTCGTCTTTTGCTGGGCTATCAAAACAAGAAAGTATGCCTAGTGAATGATAAGTAATTTATATTAAAAAACGCCCCCGCCTTAGCGGGGGTGTTTTCATAGATTGTGAATCTAGTATCCCTTCTCTTTCTTGAAGCAATCTCTACACTTCAAGTTCTCAAGCCGGGATGGATCAGGTTCAAATGGAAGCTCTGTAATATCGCCTCCACAACCTGAGCACTTCCAATTTCCCTGAAACATCTTTCGTCCAAATCCTCCGCCTCCGCCGCCCCCTCCTCGAGAATCACGCTTTTGTTGGTGACATTCTCGACAGAGCAAGCTGTCAGCACGAGATGGATCCGGCTCAAAAGGAAGTTCAGTGATGGCGTTTCCACATCCAGAGCAGGTCCAGTTACCTTGGTACATCTGCCTTTGGAATCCGCCGCCTGTATCTTCATCTGCCATTTTGCTTTGTGAACTAAACTAAATTGACCTTTTATTCGACCCGAAGCAAAACGGCCTAAAAACCAATTTTGATTACGAATCTACTTTTACGTTAGAAAAGTATAGCTCTATTAAAAATAAAATCAAGTGAAGGAAAAAGCGAGGCAGACGTGAGCCTGCCCCTTTCGTACACGCCGCCCGAAAAGATTGGACCACCTCCCTTCTGTATGGGACTATCGAGAAGGAGGGAACTTGGGCGCTCTGCGCCGCAAGTCATTGCAGAGGCGACGGTTATTGGGAAGAGAAGAGCAGCAAGACGAGTTGGAAGACGCCCTCCTTCCTGGGTCCTGTCGAGTCGAGGAACGAGGTTGCCGAGCAGCGCAAGCAGGTCCAATCATACACGCCTCCGCCGTGTGTCGTCGGGGCTAGCGGATAAAGAACATATCTATATTCAGAATACCACGAAAATCTTTCCATAACTCAAAAGTTATCCACACAAAATACAAAAAGTTGAAAAAAGGAAAAAGGACAAGTATAGTTGCGATAGATCTCCAGGCCAATCTGGGGAAGTGAACTCGGAAGGACGAGAAATGAGAAGGGATCCGCTGACGTACGCTGACGCCGGAGTTGACATAGGGGAAGCAGATGTGGCGCTTGAAAGAATGAGACCTCTCCTAGAGTCAACCTACGGACCCGGGGTAGTGAGTAAGACCGGAACATTCGCAGCGCTCTTCGTTCCTGAGCAATTTCCAGATCAGGTACTTACCGCGACCATTGATGGGGTAGGAACGAAAGCGAAAGTAGCCCCACATCACACTGTCGGAGGAGACATCGTTAGGCACTGTGGAAACGACACCATCTGCCAAGGGGCAAGCCCGCTCTTCTTCTTAGACTACGTGGGGTCAGGAACGCTATCCGTCGAGATGGCCGAGGGCCTGACAAGAGGAATGGCGGATACGTGTAGAGAGATTGGATGCTTAACGATTCCAATCATAGGCGGCGAAACTGCCCAGATGCCCGATACATACCAAGGGGACGCATACGACCTCGTTGGCTGCATGATAGGTATGGTGGGACGCTCTTGCCTCATCACAGGGGAAGGCATACAACCAGGCAACGTCGTCATTGGCTTCCCATCAGTCGGTATCCACACGAACGGCTACTCCCTAGCACGGAAGGTAATCTTCGAGATAGAGGGCCTGTCTGTGGGAAGTGAAATTCCTGGTCTAGGAATTTCAGTGGGCGAAGAACTCTCCAAGCCTCACAGATCTTACTTGAAAGCCATTCAGATGCTTCAGGGGAAGGTCGTGATACGGGGAATCGCCCACATCACAGGCGGAGGACTTCCGGACAACATCCGACGCATCCTGCCTGAGGCATGCCGTGCCGTGATCCGCAGAGAAACCTGGGACGCACTTCCTATCTTCGCGCACATCCAGAAGGCGGGAGGCGTTGAGGATAGGGAAATGTTCCGCGTCTTCAACATGGGAATCGGCATGGTGCTGGCCATAGAAAGAGAAGACCAGGACCAAGCCCTCGAACTGCTCCAAATACATAATGAAACACCCATAGTTATAGGAGAGATCGTCCAGGGGGAACGCGGCGTAGAGATTGTCTAACGCCGAACCTCGCCAATGCGCAAAAGACGGAAGAGTCGTTCAACCGTCTTTTTTATTGCTAAAAAGTTGCCTAAAAAAGAAACAGTGATAAGATAAAGCCATGCTTCTGCAGATAATAATCGCAAGTCTTATTGGAAGTGTCGCGGCCCTTATTGGAGGTGTAATTTTGCTCTACAAAGAAACTTGGATTAGGAAGATATCTCTTTTCCTAGTGAGCTTTGCCGCAGGCGCACTACTGGGTGCTGCCTTTTTTGACCTTCTTCCAGGGGCAATAGAAAAAGCGCCGCAGAACCAGGCATTCATAGCAGCAGTAGTAGGAATACTTGTTCTCTTCCTTGTTGAGAAGTTTTTAAGATGGCATCACTGTCATGACCAGGAAGAGTGTGAGGCGCACATATTATCAGGCACTGTCCTTATTGGAGACGGAATTCATAATCTTCTAGACGGCATTGTAATAGCAGTAGCATTTTCAGTAAGCGTACCAGTGGGTATTGCAACAACCATTGCTGTCTTCTTTCACGAGGTCCCGCAGGAGATAGGGGATTTCGGAGTTCTCCTGCACAGCGGATACGCAAAAGGAAAAGTATTCTTATATAACCTATTAACAGCGCTTACAACACCTGTAGGAGCTCTTGCCGGATACTTTCTTCTTTCTTATATTGAGCCATGGATAGGCCTTATCTTGGCATTTACTGCCGGCGCCTTCATATATATCTCTGCTTCTGACCTTATCCCAGAAGTACGGCATAAAGAAAAAGGAAACGGATTTGAGCATATCCTTACTATTATCGCAGGCATTGCAATAGTATTTATTGTGGGAACTCTATTTACAGAATAATAATGATATAATAGAAAATTACTGAAAGATAAAAGCGCCCAAAGCAAATAGAAGGGGTGCATTGACTTTTCTATTGACTTTTCACACCCCGCATCTATACTTCACACGTTAAAAAAGAAAAGGGAGTATTATGGGAAAAAAGAAACACATTATCCTTTTTATCAATCAGGTACTGCCGGATGTCTATCGTTCTCTTGGTAAATACGCGAAAGAAACAGGAAAGAAGTGCGATGTTGCAGTAATAAAGAGCTCCAGAGCGCGAAAGCAGGAAAAGAAACCAGAGAAGAGCAAGAAGAAGCCAGACATTGAAATCATCTGCGATTTAGATCAAGACGAAAAAATAAGTGAAGCTCTCCGCCCGTACCAGGATGAACTCCTCGCAATCACATGCAGAGGAGAAATTGGGATTCAGGAGTTTATAAAAATTATTCCGCACGTTCCATATCTCCGAACCCCAACAGCAAAATCTCTTGAGTGGGCAACTGATAAGGTGATGATGAGACGGCAGATGAGGGCGTATGACAAGTCAATCATACCCACATTTAAGGTTGTTACAGATACAAAGCCGGAGACTCTAAAAGATATTAGGGAAAAAATAGGATTTCCTCTGGTATTAAAGCCGGCAAATCTTGCAGCAAGTCTTCTTGTAACTATTTGTTTCCATAAAGAAGAACTCGAAAAGACCCTTCGATTATCTTTCAAAAAAATCCAGAAGATATATAAAGATAATAAAAGAAAGGCAGAGCCAAAAGTTCTGGTTGAGCAGTTCATGGAAGGAGACATGTACTCAATTGATGCTTATGTTTCTTCAAAAGGAAGAGTCTATTTATGCCCGTTAGTATACGTGCAGACTGGACGAACAGTAGGATTTGACGATTTCTTTGCATACAAAACAATAACTCCAACAACGCTAAAGAAGTCATCACAAGAAGCAGCAGAAGAAGCAGCAGAAAAATCAGTTCACGCCCTAGGCCTTAGAAGTACCACAGTACACATTGAACTAATGCGCACAGAAGATGGATGGAAGGTAATAGAACTGGGTCCGCGAGCAGGAGGATTCAGACACCGTCTCTATGAACTGGCATTTGGATTTGACCACACACTAAACGATATTCTTATTCGCAGTCCTAAAAAGCCAATACTCTCGAAAAAAGCAAAAGGATACGCAGCAATGGTGCGATTCTTTGCAAAGGAGGAGGGAACACTAACAAGTCTGAAGGGTATTCAGAAAATGGAAAAGCTGAAGTCCTATATGGAAAGCAAGATAAATAAAAAAGTTGGAGATCGATGCGTATTTGCAAAGCATGGAGGCAGGGGAGTGGTAGAGGTAACTTTGTTTAACAAATCAAGATCAGAATTACAGGCTGACATTCGACGTCTTGAACAGACTATAAAAATTGAGACAGAGAAGCCAACAAACGGTACAAAGATAAAAAAATCAAAAACGAAGAAGTTGAATTCGAAGAACTCAAAGCCCAAGCCAGTAAAAAAGAAAAAAAGGAAAAAGTAGGATATAATAGAGAAATGAAGATAACTCTCGCCTGCGCAATTCTCATAGGATTCATTTCAATTGCCGTGCTAGGCGGACTTGTGATCGGGCAGATGACAACTCATAAGGTATGCCTTGCAACATTAATAAACGGATTTAACTGTTCAGGCGAAAGCGCTGCAGAGCAGGCGCTATTCCATTTAAATGCAGCAAAAGCTCCAACTACGCTTCTTCTCCTTGCGCCATTTACTTTTGCTCTACTTCTGCTTTTTGGCATTGTTATAATTACAAAAACAAATATATCGTCTAAATATGCGCTTCCAAGATTTATACAAGAACACTCCATCATTAAGAATCTATCAATCTTAAAATCAATTGTGTTTTGGAGAGCGCTTCATGAACTAAGCCCTTCGCACATCTGAAAAGGCGCGAAAAGAACCGGTGAAGTCGCACCGCATACTCTTCGTGCCTAAGACCTCTCGAAAAAAACGAGAGGATTTTTGTATCTAGTACATGAAAAAACGACTCATAATCCTTGGAGGAATACTTGTGCTGTTTGTAGCACTTACAGTATTCCTGAAAACAAGCAGTATTGGCGAGACACTTCTGCAAACAGCAAAAGAGCAGAGTGGGCTACTTCTGCCAATAGTACTCATCGCAGCCATAATCGATAGCATAAATCCATGCGCCTTCTCCGTACTTCTTCTTACAATTGCATTCTTCTTTTCTCTTGGGAAATCGCATAGAGAAATCCTAAAAATCGGCGCAGTCTATATTGTAGGGCTTTACACAGTCTATGTTCTGATAGGCCTTGGAATTCTGCGGGCACTCTCAATCTTCGGAGCGCCGCACGGCATGGCAATGATTGGAGCGGGAATACTCGCGTTTGTTGGAATACTAAGTCTGGTAAATCACTACATCCCAAGCTTCCCAATAAAACTGAAAATTCCAAAAGCAGCACACGGATCAATGGCATCACTTATGGAACGCGCCTCTCTGCCAGCAGCATTTGCTTTGGGTGTAATTGTTGGACTCTTTGAGTTTCCATGCACAGGAGGCCCATATCTGTTGATTTTAGGACTTCTTCATGACTCGCAGACATATCTTACAGGACTTGGATATCTGGCAATCTATAACTTTGTATTCGTACTTCCTCTAATACTTATTCTGCTTATTGCAGGAGATAAGGGAGTGCTCGCAAAAGTCGATGAATGGAAAAAAACAAATACAGGAGCCATGAGAGTATGGGGAGGCATTGCAATGCTCGCCCTAGCAGCTATCATGTTCTTGCTTTACTAATATGGAAATCCACGAAAAAGAGTTCAAAAAGCTCATAAAAAGAATTGATGAGATGAAAAAGGCAGAACACGTCGACCTCTCAACAGAGGAAGACCTTTCGATTGCCATTATGAACCTCATCTCTTTAGAAGAACACTTCTTCTTCACAGGGGAGAGAACTGGAAATAGTGAATACTTTGACACCCTCTTAGAAATACGTGAGGCAAGGAAGCAGCTTCTTGCTCGAATGATTGATAAGCATGAGGGAGAAACTTGGTGTATCTCAAAGCATCTGTTGGCAACCACCATGCGTCTGATCGAAGTTGGAACAAAACTTCAATCAGATGGAGACAAGGAAAAAGCAAAAGAAACATTTGACTACGCCTTCAAGATTTACTCAATCTTCTGGGGTCTGCGCCTAAAACTCTTAAAAATGCCAGAGGTAAAAAAGATGGCCAAAGAAGAAGGCGAAAAAGATAAGGCGTGGTCACTTCAGGAAATCGTCGATAAACTCGTTGATTGCTGCGACGAGTAAAATACTTAAAACAAATGAAAAATAAACTTATTCTCTACGGCGGAGGAGCAGTAGTGGTTGTAATGATAATTGCTGCACTTTCCTACAATCAGTGGAGATCATCTCCATATGAAAATCTTGATGAATTTGCACAGTGTATTACTGATAAAGGAATTGTAATGTACGGCACAGACAGCTGTTCTTACTGCAGGGCTGAAAAAGCAGAATTCAAAAGCGCTTTTCAGTACATAAACTATATCGAGTGCGATAAAGAGCCAGAGAGGTGCGCAGAGGCAAATATAGAAAGTACGCCCACTTGGGTACTTGCTGATGGAACAAAATTAGTGGGGAAGCAGGGTCTCGAGCGCCTAGCTGATGCAAGTGAGTGTGAGCTCCTGAAAAAATAAAATATATCAAAGAACCCCGCTTTAGCGGGGCTGTTTGATTTTGCCTTCTAGCAAATAATAAGGCATAATTCTTGACTAGTACGATCACAGGAACAGGAAAGAAAGCGTGAGGTTCATGTGCGTAAAGATTGAAAAAAGAATAGTCGTAGACGCAACAGTCAAGGGCGGGCAGGATTCGGAAAACACATCTCCAGTAGGCGTCACATGCCGCGTCTGCTATCGCGGATTTGATGTGAGATCTCCAGGAGGAAGGAAGATCTGGAAACTTCTCCCTAGACCCACCTACGAACGAGAAGGAGCACGAGCAAAGGGAGAAGGAAGACCAGCCTGGCCATGGGAGTGGGACTTGGAGCTTGACTGTCCGCGCTGCAAGGTGGAACTTTACGGATCTGCCCACGTTGACCCACCAGAAGAAGTCAAAGAAGATGCTGCCAAATGGATGCTCTAATACAGCGTCCTTTTTTTGTCTTCTTATGTGAGATAGGGTAATTCGACAAAAGAAAGGCCCTCGAACAAATATCGAGGGCGTTGTGCGCGACGAGTGGGCTGAAATCAGACCTACTCGCGGCGTGACTCTGGGTGGAACGCTTCGGAGGCAGAGCAGATGTGCCCGGAAGCCCTTTTCGCAGCACCCTGAAAGGTGCGCTCAAGGTGTCCCATGAGATACACAGCAGAGATGAGGAGATCCTCGAGGGCTTCCCCATTGGGAGGAGAAACGATCTCCGAGATTGCGAAGCCGAAGTCTCTCCACGTTGGACAGGAACGAGGAGACGAATCGTCCTCGAGATCCACGAGAATGGATGCTGGACGACAGATGTGAAGTTCGGCATCGAAGACCGAGGTCGACTCGGAGAATCGAGGCTTATCGCGAAGTTGCTGGATTGCAGCACCAACAACGATCCTCATCCACTCTTCCAGGGCGTCTGTGACGCCACGAGTAGAAATGGTGAAGCAGAACTCACACCCGGAACACACGACATGAACCGGACGCGAGACGGCTCGATCGCCGTGAGGAAAAGCGAGCGTCAGAGAACCACCACAGATGGCTCCCTTAGACCAGTGCATGCCCGGCGATGTAAGGAATGCGCTGTGCGTGCCGAACGGAAGCTCGCCGCTTCCAGGGTCATTGTATAGCCACCAGATCTGAGGCGCGTAAAGCCTCACAAGCTGAAGTGCGTGAACATGAGCCGACATCGTAGCTCCTCCTTCGGAGGTATGCGATCATTCCGGGTTCCGCCCGGTCGGGTTGTCGGATCAACTGTCCAGAATCTACAAGAATATCTAAAAGAAGTCAATGTTTTTGCCTCCATGCGTACAATAGGGCATAATTTTAATATGCCTGAAAAAATAGACAGGGCAGAGCTTGCCCGCATTATAAAAATCCAGCGCAATGAAATAACCGAGTACAAGGTGTATCGCAGGCTTGCTCGTGTAGTTCCGCATAAGGCAGACCAGGAGGTTCTGGAGAAAATCGCCGATCAGGAAAAGAATCATTATGAAATCTGGAAAAAGGTAACAGGCAAAAGCATAAGGCCCTCAAAGATAAAAGGGGAGGCACACTACTGGATAAGCAGAATTCTTGGAATCAATTTTGGCCTCCGCCTCATGGAGCAGGGAGAGAGATTGGCAGTGGAGGCATATAAAAGACTCAAAAAAACACATCCTGAAGTAGCAAAGATTATTAGGGACGAACAGAAGCATGAGGAAAAGATTCTGAATATGATAAGCGACCATAAGCTTCAGCTCATAGGCTCTGTGGTCTTGGGTTTAAATGACGCACTTGTTGAGCTTACTGGCGCCATAGCAGGTCTCACGCTTGCCCTTCAAGACACTCGCCTTATCGCAATCGTAGGATTTATCACAGGCATTGCTGCCTCTCTTTCAATGGCTGCTTCTGAATATTTATCCACAAAGGAAGAGGGGAATAGAAAAAAAGCTCTACGAGCAGGAGTTGTAACTGGCATTTCCTACATCATTACCGTTCTCCTCTTAATCATCCCGTACTTCATCTTCAAAAACCCATTTATCGCGCTAGCAGTAACACTTGCAATAGCAATTCTCATTATTCTTGTATTCACCTTTTACACATCAGTTGCGCGAAATCTTTCCTTTAAAAAGCGATTCCTTGAGATGGCAGCAATAAGCTTGGGAGTTGCATTTTTGAGCTTCCTAATAGGACTTGCTATAAATCACTTTTTCGGAACATAGAATCATGACCCCAACACTGTTACTAGGAATCGTTATTGGAATAGTAATTACAGTAGGAGCATACAAGCTTTGGAAGCGCGAGCATCTGCCAAAGAACATACTTTTACAAAGACGGGAAAAAGATAAACGAAAAGAGCAGATCCTCGGCATGTTTAAAACTAAGAAGGAGATAACCAACAATGATGTTGAGTGGCTTTTGGGAGTGGCAGATTCTACAGCAACAAAGTATCTTCAGGAGCTGGAGAAGGAGAGAAAGATAGTTCAAGTTGGAGAAAAAGGTAGATACGTCCACTACCGCCTAAAATAGAGTACTTTAACGGCTACGCGTCCTGCGTAGCCGTTAAACCCCCACGCCCATGCATGGGTGTGGGGGCGAATTGACTTTTTAAAGGAGGGGGGTATAAAAAATAGTAGCAAGCGTGTCGCGGTCCGTACTGATCTGTAGGATATGGAGGAAGAAACATGATAGAAGGCATGGAGTATCTTGAGACAGCAGGGTGCGATGAGTGTAAGGGAAGAGAAAGAGTGCCCGAGGGGAAACTAAGTCGAGGAGAACGGTTAAGGTGGGCACTGCTTTGTGAGCTGCCCGCAGGCCCAGACAAGACAAAGAAATGTGAAGCCTGTGATGGAACAGGAACGCGGCAGGTTACTCACGGCGTGGCTATGCCCAGTGAGATCTGGCCTCTGTAGACAAGAGGACGTCATCAGCATCACCGACTTCGGAAAGGGAAGCTCATGAAGGCCATAGATGTTGTGGTCGGCGTCTTCATTGCAACAGCAGCAGGAGTCGTAGTAGGAGCGTTTGGCGCTCTTGCAAGCGAACTCATCTTCGAGTGGGATTCAGATTCAGCCATAATCGTGAACTTCGCCCTCGTGGCAAGTGTTGCATTGTTTTTCGGGACTCGGCTTGGAAGTCCAAACCCATTTGGCAGGAAGGCGCCGCTACGCCCAATTGCAACAGGGTATGGGTGGATTATCGTCATTCTCTTTACCGCATCCAACAGCATAGTGGGCGCCTACATGGTAGGAGGAGTGCACGGAAAGGCAGCAGCTGGACTTGCTGCGGTCTGCACTCTTGCCTCATGCATCCTCACGCGGTACGAAGTCTACATAGAATAGGGGGGCAAAGACGCAACAAGGACGTTTGGCGTCATCATGGGTGCAGCGCTAAAGGGAGCCGCAACAGGAGCGCTAGGGGGATTCATAGGCGGTGGCATGATGTTCGTAGCCACACTTAACGGAAGCTCTCTATTTACAGCATGGGCGATGAACCTATCTATCACGGTGATTGTCTCGGCATTCATCGGAGCACTTCTCTGGTTCTTGCTCGAGAGAGAGCAATACGCAAACGCTTCTAGAGGGCTCGCTTTTCTCGATGCAGAAAGGAAGCGCAAGCGCAAGCGGAACGGAATCATTGTCTTCGCTCTGCTTTACGGCACAATAGGCGCCATCATGGCAGGTGGAATCTTCGGACCCTACAGAATCTACGGAATGGTGGCAGGAGCAGTTGCTGCGATCGCACTTCTTCTCGCGTGCCGCGTCGTAAGATGGTTGGCACAAGAAGAGAGGGAAAGACTCCGAAATCTGGCCGACCAAGGCGAAACATAAGACAAAGAACGTACCAATCCGCCGTACGCACAGCACCCAAGGAACAAACCGCGGGTGCTTTTTTATTTCTAGAAACATAGTCAAAAGAAGACGTGAGATGAGATCCTACGTCACTTCGTTCCTCAGGATGCTCCATTTCCTAATCCCACTTCGTTCGAAGGAAATGGGCACTTATCCACAGAAGCGGACATTTGACATAAAGAATGAAGAGAAGATAATTAAACGTACCTTCATGAGTGGTAAAAAAATTTCCGTAGTACTTCTTCAAATTGGATTGGGTTGGCTCTTATTCTACTCAGGCATCACAAAGATTCTCGACCCAAGCTGGACCTCGAAAGGATATATTGAAAATGCAAAGACATTCTCCGGGCTCTATGACTTTTTCGCAAGCCCATCGATTCTTCCGATAGTAGATTTACTAAACGAATGGGGATTAACTATAATCGGTATCGCGCTTCTGACAGGACTTTTTATACGATGGGCATCCATTGCAGGAATCCTGATTATGCTGCTTTACTACTTTCCAATACTTGAGTTTCCTCATGTGGGACATGGTTATATTGTTGACGAACACATTATCTATTCAATCGCATTCCTTGTACTCATAAAATTCCACAAAGGATTTGGGTACGGAATTGGCAAATTAATTCAGAGAGGAGAATAGCAATAAATAAAATTGAAAATTAAATAGTCGTTAAACGCGCGTCGTAAGGAAGGAGGTGAAAGTCCTCCACAGTGCCGCTACGGTGTGTCGTCTCTCCCGCGATGTATGATGTACACCATCTTGTACGCATACATCACAAGAGAGATGATAAGTCCGGAACTTACTGTGCGCGTAATTATTACCCACTACAACCTCGAGCAAGGGGAGAGTGGATAGAGGAGTAAAGTATATTAGCTTCCTATCTGCCCCTGCTTGAATTGCAGGGGCAGATTCATATGCGAGCACATACAAAAGAGGGAATTCGCGGAGCACTCGCGCTCCAACTCATCGTCGCGCTAATAGGGCTTTTCGTGCCCATTGGAACATACGGAGAAACACAGGCAGCAGTCACATATCTGCAGAGCAAAGACCCGAATCCTTGGGTCACAATGGCGCTCATTACAGCAGGAGAGGAGGCATCAGTCGAGTATCTAAAAGGAACTACAGGAGATAAGGCGCTCGATTTTGAGGCGCCAATACTCGCAATCTCCGCAAAAGGAGAGGATCCACGAACCTTTCCCAATATTAATCTAGTAGAAGAATTAAAGTCATATCACATAGATAGTCAGATAGGAGACGCCTCTCTTGTAAATGACGACATATTCGGCGTTCTGGCTCTTACTGCAGCAGGAGAGGACGTGTCTGACGAAATAATAGAGGATGCAAAAACATTCATATTAAATAACCAGAAAGAAGACGGAAGCTGGTCCTATGGAGTAGATTCTGAAAGCGGAGATACAAATACTACATCTGCGGGAATAATGGCGCTTATCGCAGTAGGAACATCAAAAGGCTCCACAGAAATCCAAAACGCTCTAGACTATCTTAGGGAAGCCCAAAATGAGGATGCTGGCTTTCCATACGACCCACAAAGCACATGGGGGACAAACTCAGATGCCTCATCTGACGCATGGGTCATATCAGCGTTGTATTCTGCAGAAGAAGATATAAGTTCTTGGGCAAAAGACGGGATTACTCCAATAGACCATCTTGAATCTCTCCAAACAACTGAAGGATATTTTGAAAATCAAACAGGAGCTGGAGAAACAAGCTTTACTCCAACAGAAACCGCCTACGCCCTAGTAGCGCTTCTCAATAAATCATATCCAGTCGCAGTATTTGAAGCAGAGGAGCCGCTTGTAACATATAGAATCGAAGGAAGCGTGGAGACCTTCTGCTCTGGGGAGATGCGCGTAGAAAATCCATTAGTGCTTATAGAAGAAGTTGCAGAAGAGTGCGGATTCACATACGAAATTGAAGAGTTTTCATTTGGCCCATATCTGAAGCGTATTGGAGATGATGAGGCTGAAGGGTTTATTGGATGGCTCTATGCAGTAAATCTAGAGTTGCCGTCAGTAGGAGCTGCAGACTACGCATTGGAAGAGAACGATAGCATACTCTGGCATTACGGAGAGTCAGAAGAGCCTTACATGCGCGTTTCAATAAGTGATGAAGAAGTTGATATAGGGGAATCAGTAACAGCAACAGTTGAATATTTTGAAGAGGAGGCGTGGACACTGCTTGAAGGCGCAGAAGTAAATGTTGGAGACGATACATACACAACCGGAGAAGACGGAGTTGTAAGCTTCACACCTACAAGCGGGTATTTCGAAGTCTTCGCTGAAAAAGAAGGATATGTAAGGAGCGAAACACAAGAACTCATTGTTGGAGAAACGCACGAACTAAATATTCCATTGGAAGTAACAATTGAAGAAGATGCTGGAGGAGGGGGAGGGGGCACTAATGGAAGCGCATCAAGTCCAAGCGTTGCATTTTCAGTTACAAATTCTGCAGATGGAGAGCCGGAATTTGTCTTTCCATCTGTAAATACAGGTGAGGCTTTGCAGGAATCAGTTTCTTTGCAGAACAATGGAACCTCAAAGCTGTACTTGGAAAGCATTGTAACAGGAGACGAGCTTTTCAGGGAAAATCTTACAATTGATGAGGGAAGCTGGAGGAGATTCTCTACAGCTCTTCTTGCAGGAGGCACAAAAGACGCTGAAGTAGGCCTTACAATCCCGCAAAGCACGAGCGCAGGAGCAAAGACAGGAAATTTGGTATTTTGGGCAATACAAACGCAGTAATTATGAGAAAATCAAAGAAATACATACTCATCATACTTCTAATTCTGCCTATAGTAGGCGCACAGGGAGTATTAAGAACAGAAGCAGTAGGAATTTCTGTGACTCCCTCCAGTCTTGAGATAGAAACAGAGGCAGGCAAAGGAGGAGTAGAAAAACTGATGCTCGAGAATCCGTCTTCCGCAGTAGCTCTGTTTGAAATATATCCAGACGAATTCGAAAAAATGATTCAGCCCATTCCCTCGAGCCTAGTTCTTGAGAGCAATGAAAAAAGGGAGGTAGTAATACGCGTAACACCGGAAAAAGAAGGACAGTACGCAACCACTCTCTCTGTTGTCTCAAGGCCTCTATCCAAAAGTGAATTTGAGGCAGGAGCAGGAGTTAAAGTTCCTATCATAATAAAGTCAGAAGAGTCATCTCCGCTCTTAGCCGCTTTCTTAGGAAATGCAAAAGAGAGCAGAGGAATGATGACTTTGGTCGTAACAGCGCTTCTTATATTCGGAATCATGCTTATGGGCTATAGCATTAAAACACTAAGACAAAAAACATGAATCCCTCACATAACCCATGTAATAAAAACAATATGCCTAAGGTCGACAGAAAACATAATACGCGCACAAGAGAAATCTTGGAGTGCGTTATGTGAGGGATGAAAAGAAACACATATCTTGGAATACTGATTGTTTTACTAGCAGCAACACTTCTAATAGGACTCTCATTAGAGACTCCAAATCAGGAAGCAACTATACAAGAAGCCGCGCTAAGAGAAGAGGCAGTTGAGGTAAGTCTAGTCATAGATTACGAAGATGGAGAAGTAGAATCGTTTACGCCTATGTCAGAGCCAAACGAATCTCTCTTCGAACTTATGCAAAGACTAGGAGAGGAAAATAAGGTACAATTGTCATACAAAAGTTTCCCAGGGCTCGGAGAGCTTATCACAAAAATTGGAGATAAAGAAAATGGAGATAACGGCGCGTACTGGCAGTACTGGGTAGGGGATGAGTATGCAAAAGTCGGCGCAAGTTCATATATTCCTCAAGAGGGGGACGAGATAATATGGAGATACACAAAACAACAAAATTTTTAGCGCTATACGCAGGCATAGGCGCAGCACTTCGCCTACTGCCGCACCCGCCAAACATGGCAGCCATTGGAGCCCTTGCCCTTTTTGCAGGAGCGCATGGAAAAAATAAATGGAGCCTTATCATTCCTCTAATCGTAATGGGAGTGACAGATTTCTTCTTAGGCTTCTACGAGCCGGGAGTCATGATAGCAGTATATGGAACTTTCCTCGTGATGGGCCTTTTGGGGCGCTGGATACGAAGAAATACCTCTTGGGAACGCATAGTGGGAGCATCATTTGCAGGATCTGTCATCTTTTTCCTCTCAACAAACGCAGCAGTATGGGCATTTTCTCCTTGGTATTCTAAAACCATAGAAGGACTCATGAGTTCGTATGCTTTGGCCCTTCCATTCTTCAGAAACACCTTGGCAGGCAACCTGTTATACACAGCAAGCTTCTTCGGATTATATGCTATAGTAGAAAAGAAATTGTATAAGCGGGTCTATATGAAATTCGCGCGACCCGTTCCTCAAGAAATTATAACCAGTCGCAAAAAGAATACGTTTAAATAAAATATACATTCGCATGGCACAAAAAAGGAAAGCTCAGGCGCAAAAAAAGAGAAAGAGAACGCAAAGTCGAAAGAGAGTAAAGAAAAATATCTCCATCACGAAGATTAAAAAGCGTGATGGCACTGTGGTTCCATTCCATAAAGAAAAAGTTGCCGCTGCAATCTTTAAAGCAATGGCAAGTCTGGGGGTGGAGGACGAAAAGAAGGCTGACTCTTACGCAAACAAGGTAGCCAAAGAGCTTGAGAAGGTTTATTCGTCTAAAAGAATACCCACGGTAGAGGGTGTACAGGATGTAGTAGAAAAAGTTTTAATAGAAGCAGGAGAAGTACGTCTTGCTCGCTGTTATATCATGTATCGTCAGGTACGCACAGAGCTCAGAAACGAAAAAAAGCAGATTCTGGAGAAGGATACGATTGATGAAGTTGATAAAGCATTTGATGTAAACTCTCTCCGAGTCCTAAAGTCCAGATACCTCGATAAAAATGAAGATGGAAAAGTAATCGAAACTCCAAAAGAACTTTTCACTCGCGTAGCAATCCACAGCTACCTTCCAACACTTTTATACGACCAAAAGTTTTTTCAAAAGAGAAGACAAAAGGAGCCATTTGAAGAAGAGCCGTTCAAGCCAAAGTCATATGTTGGAAAAATACAAATTGGAGAGTATGTATTAAATGAATTTCATCTCGAAGGACTAAAGCTTGCGTACGATCGTCTGAATAACGATCGCAATATGAAATATTCCTGGAGCAGAACGCTGAGAATGCTTCAGGCAAGAAAAACTTCTCCAGTACATGAAAAAGGAATAGAGTCCTTTTTCAACGTAATGAAAGATAGGAAGTTTCTGCCAAACACGCCTGCCATTGCTAACTTTGGAAGATCTCTTGGGATGGGAAGCGCCTGCTTTGTATTGGGTCTTGAAGACTCAATGGAGAGCATTATGAATACGTTAACAAATGCTGCCTACATCTTTAAGGCAGGAGGAGGAGTTGGATATAACTTCTCAAACCTGCGCCCTGAAGGAGATAGGGTGAAAAGCACTTCAGGGACTGCCTCAGGGCCGATTACCTTTATGAGCATGTTCGACAGAATGACAGAGGTGATAAAGCAGGGCGGCATTAGGAGAGGAGCAAATATGGGGATTTTGAACTCTAATCATCCGGACATAGAGAAGTTCGTAAAGGCAAAGGGAGGGAATAAGGCTCTCAAAAACTTCAATATATCAGTACTTCTCACAGATGACTTCTGGAAGTATTACGAAAAAGACAAGGACTATCCTTTGATAAATCCAAGAACAGGAGAGGTAGCGCGTCATATAAGCGCCCGCACCCTATTCGATTTAATTGTCTATCAGGCATGGGAATCAGCAGAGCCGGGGATTATCTTTTCAGACAAGGTAAATGAGTACAATCCATTCTTAAAGCACCTTGGTCCGATTGTAACTACAAATCCATGCGGCGAGGTACTTCTTTATCCAAACGAGTCATGCAACTTAGGAAGCGTGAATGTTCACGCATTTGTATATAGAAATGGAGATAGGACAACAAAATTTGACTGGGATGGATTGAAAGAGGCAGTTATGACAGGATGCGAGTTGTTAGACAATGTAATTGACGTAAATAACTTCCCGCTAAAAGAAATAGAAGACATGACGCGGGCAACAAGAAAGATTGGGCTCGGTGTCATGGGTGTTGCAGACACACTCTTTGCTCTTCGCATTCCGTACGACTCAAAAGAGGGACTGAAGTTTATGGAAAAGCTGATGCAGTTTGTAAACTACTGGTCAAAGGTTGCATCAATAGAGCTTGCAAAGAAACGAGGCCCACTCCCATATTATAGAAAGAGTTTCTACACAGAGGGCAAGCTCCCAATCGCAGGATTCCACGATAAAAAATCATGGGACTTTGATTGGAGGGAGATTTCAAGAGAGGTGAAAAAGCACGGAATACGAAATGGATATACCACGGTAATCGCGCCAACCGGTTCAATCTCCATGATTGCCGGCACCTCATCAGGCATCGAGCCGGTATTCAGTCTGGTATTTGAGAAAAATGTTGCGGTAGGAAGTTTCTACTACATTGATGAGGAGTTTGAAATAGCAATGAAAGAGTTTGGTGTCTATGACGAAGCGCTCATGAAGGATATTTCAGAGCACAGAGGAAGCCTTCAAAAAATTCCATACCTTCCGTCAGTCATAAAGAAAGTCTTCCGAGTTGCGTACGACCTCACTCCAGAGAGCCACATTGAGACCCTTGGAATATTCCAAAAATGGACAGACTCATCAATTTCAAAAACAACTAACTTCCCGAAAGACGCAACAGTAGAGGATATGAAAAAAGCATACCTTCTCGCATACAAACTTGGATGTAAGGATGTAACTGTATTTCGTGACTCATCAATCAAGGATCAGGTACTTTCAACTCCGGCAAAGAAAGAAGAGAGTGTGCCGGAAGAAGGCCAGATAAAGCCTTCAGGAGGCGGCAATGGAAATGGAGGAACGCCTACCAGCTGTCCAAAATGCAGTACAAAGCTCGTAAGAGCAGAAGGATGTTTGAAATGCCCATCCTGCGGATGGGGGCTTTGCGTCTAGGATCAGAAATAATAGAAATAACACTAAAGCGGCAATAATCCGTTGTAGTTGTCATCTAAATTATGCTCATAATTATCACAGGAAATGGTAAGGGCAAGACAACCTCTTCAATTGGACAGGGCATACGCGCCTTAGGGCAGGGCAAGCGCGTTGCAATGTTTCAGTTTATTAAATCAAAGACCTATCCAAGCGGCGAGGATGAGATATTAAAGAAAAAGTTTGGAAAGAAATTTCTTTATGTGAAGGGTGGTAAAGGATTTGTGGGAATTTTAGGAGACAAGCTTCCAAAAAGCGTCCACAAAAAAGCTGCCCAAGACACATTTGAAAAGGGAAGGAGAGCAATGCAGGGAGGGAAGTATGACCTCGTAATTCTTGATGAGCTCTGGGTAGCTTTGTATCTGAAGCTTTTAACAAAAGCACAGGTGCAAAAACTTATAAAAAGCATTCCTGAAGACATGGATGTAATCTTAACTGGCAGGTATGCTCCAAAAGAATTTATAAACCAAGCTGACCTTGCAACAGAGTGCAAAGAAATAAAACACCCCTATCAAAAAGGCACAAGGGCAAGAAAGGGGGTAGAGTACTAAGATACTTGACATCAGCACCTTAATATTGTATTTTAGGGGCAGCTTAGAAGCGTAGATTAACACGGCAGCACGGTAGAGAGGAGGGCATCGTGAAAATACTAGAACGCACTCTTATTCTTCTGAATCCCGATACTGTCTCCAATTTAAACATTTGCCAACTCGGCAAATTCTGCACCTGCAGAAAAGTTTTGCAATAACCCCAACCATCTCTTTGCCCATGTATCAGTGTACTAGTACACTGATACATTGAAGTTTGGGAGAAGAGCTTGGTTTTTCAACAAAATAGAGGTATAAAATAAGTAGTGGGGGGCAGGGCAAAACAAAAAAGAGGAAGGCATCAGAAGAATGCGAAGAATACTTTTTAGGACCTTCTTCACCATGGGCGCGGTGCCGGCAGGATATATATCGAGTATCATATGCTCTTCTGGCCAAGAGGCAGCAGAACTACCAGTGATGCCACCTGTATTGGCGTATGCCATGGTAGGATTGTTCTTGGTGGGGGCACTTGGATCTATAATGATCTACGTGTCTCACAAACCAAGATTAGGTGGCTCATTAACTTAGGTGATCCGTCTCAATCTTCAAGCCCACAAGAGAAGAGAGGGGGTGATCGCATGCTGCACAAAATTCTCCTGCGGCGAGGAGTGTCTAGAGGGACGCTAAGGTCAATGACCTTGACCTTCATAATCGCTACTGGGGTATCAATAGTCCCATTTCTGATGTTGGTGAGTGGTGACCAACAGGGGCAATACGCCATACTGCTCCACTGCTTACAGAGTTTCTTCGGGGCATTGATTGTGGTAGGGACTATTGGCGCCATCCTTACGACCTCGAAACTCATGATAGCGCTGGGCACGATTTTCTTCATCCTGTCCTTTGGCGCCTCTATTGCGATGCTCTGCGTGATATTGACGTCATTAATAGACCCACAAACGAAAGGGGAATTCGACAAGGCGTTCTTCATTGTTTGGAGGTTGATGTGCGCGGGAGTTATTGGTCTCGTGCCCACGACTTGGAAGACAAGCGTGAATCTCGCATGACCTCCTCGATGACAGCAGCCTTCCTGATCGTCAAATTCATTGGGGCGCACATCCACGCGCTCCTTTTTTGTATAATATAAGACAGAGCGAGGTCAGCAGAGACCTCCAACAGGATGACAGGAGACGTCGCGTGTTGCTCAACATATTCTGGCGAAGGAGAGCCTCAGAGAAAGTACTGACGCGAGCAAATACGATCTGTCTCATTTGTGCCTTTGCGGCACTAGCCTTTGCGCTGCCTAGAGCAGCATTCGGCCCAGGGCCAGATGAGATATTGTTCCCTTGGACACTGATTGTCTCGGGAACAGTGATTGTGGTGGGACTTTTAGGCGCAAAACGCACCCTCAAGCCCAGAAAGTGAGAAGCAGATACTCGTCAATCCATTGGGGCGCACATCCATGCGCCCCTTTTTTGTTGAAAAAAGTTAAAAATAAAGAAACTTGGTTTTTTCGCAAAATAGGGGTATAAAATAGACAGCGTGAGTTCGATACAGGAATCAAGCTGAGGGGGGCGATCGCGTGCTGCATAATGCACTCCTGCGGGCTGGAGTATCAGGGAGAACGCTGAGATTAGCGAACGTGGCTTCTTTGATCCTCGCCTTATTTTCACTATTCTTCCTGCTGTATCTGATGACTCATGGCGGGCAAGAGTTGAGTGAGGTAATAGCATCGCATAAGTGGAAGCTGAGCATTTCTGGTGGGTTGTTTGTGGTGGGAGTTTTCGGTATTTTCGCCACCATTCCGAGGGGATACCGAGCCCAACGCACGACTTCCAGATGACTACAGACGACCATCACCTTTTCAACCATCGAATCCATTGGGGCGCACATCCACGCGCTCCTTTTTTGTTGCAAAGAAATTCTAATCCCAGCTATTCTCAAATTCTCAAGAATATTAGAATAGCAAAAGAAAAAAGGCAGTGACTTTGACGAAAGAAAGGAGGACTGGTATACCTAAAATGCCTATAGAAAGGCTCGTTTTTAGCACTTTTCAAGGAGAATATGGCATGTATATGGCACAAGGCTTTGAGAAATGCGTACGAATCGAAGATATAACCTTTATACCGCAGATTACAGCACAAGAAGCGCGTTCTATGAAAGACTGGATAGACGCGATTTCTTGTGAAGTGTGGCGGAAAATCGTTAATGATGAGAAAGCAGAAAAAACAAGTAGTATACTGCAAATCATCATTGTCGAAAACGCCTACCTCAGGAACAGAGAAGAGAATAAAGGCGATGAGCCGCCTTGGACAGAAGAGCTTCCGGGAGTACTGAGAAGGCATCTGCGTCAGTCGCATGCGCTCATAGAAACGGAAGATCCAAGTCAGATCGTTCCAACCTTCCCTCTTACAGGAACCGGATGCATCTTCCACCGAGGGGGACTTACAGAGCAGCTACTAACCCTCTTTGATGGATGGCGCTTAAGAGAAATCCGGCAACTAGGATTTCTTGCCGGCGTTATGGTGAGGATGGAGAGGGAAGAGACAGAGAGTAGAATGCTCTTCTCTCACACACGGCTGGTACACACGCTTTCTGTGGTTGGAATTGCAGTGCTCATCGGAGCGAACAGCGGCCTCTCTGAGGAGGACATGAGGGTCCTTGAGGCAGCGGCTGTGCTCCACGACATTACAACTCCAGCTGGCGGAGACACGACCAAGATGGCAGTCGGAGAGGAGCTGGATGAGGAAGAAACCTGTGTCCCTCTCATTTGGCAGCATGCTGCAAGACTGCAGTTGCTCAATATCTCTGCCGAACGTGTGATTGACACGATCCAGGGGCAAGGGATACTCGGCGAGATACTTAATCTTGCTGATCGATTCGCCTATGTGGGCGGAGACGCAGTCGCGTACTGCAGCTGTCAGAACGTAAGTGTAGGCTACGACCACAGCATTGAGCACATGATAAGCACCACGCCTTGCGTGTGCGGATGCTGGGATTCTGTGCAAGTGATAGAGGACAAGGCCGTAGTTACAGACGTTTCGCGATTTGAGCACTTCCTGCGTTTGCGGGCACGCCTCATCAAGAGCGTCTATGCGAACCCAACAACTCGAACACTCGAGCACTTTCTCGCAACTCTAGTCATCAAGTGGCTATGGGATCGCAAGGTCTTCACAAAAGAAAGCCTCTTGGCCAACAGCGACAGCTTCGTCACAGATAAGATAAACGAGGCGCTAAACGGGCACTGGATAGACGCAGGAATACTGGCGGAATGTCCAAAGTCTGAGGTCGAGTGGTTCGAAAGTGAGGGGGAAGCGAGAGGGCGCGAGGCAGAGCTTCAAAAAGAAGGAGTCCTCCTTACGCATATCGAGGAAATATCCTCCTACAATCCTGGAACGAACGCCCTCGTGCTCTGGGAAGGAGAGATAAGAGAGTTTCAGGAGGTGCAGCCTGAGGCTCACGAAGAGATCTCTCTGGAAACAGGACAAGGAGGGTGGCTACTCCACTGGTGCAGGACGAAGTATCTTCCTGAGCTCATGCAAAGCTCGGAATACATGACATGGAGAGAGGAGTCGCGCCAAAGAGACTCGTAACAATGGCCGAAGGAAACCGTTTCCTTTGGTCCTTTTTTATTCATCCACAAAATACCGAAAAAAAGAGGAGATTTTGGTATAATGAGGATATTGACATACCGCTTTGTGAGGAAGCGGTTTGTATATATTTAAGAGCGAGAAAGGTCGAAAATACACGAATATGCGAATCAAGCACGAATATCTAATATACGAACTATACGAATAAAGAATTCGTATATTCGTACCCAATTCGATATTCGTGAAGTTCCCATGAAGGCATTACACATTGTCACGTTTATCCTACTCATTATTGGAGGTATAAACTTGCTGCTTATTGGAGTTATTGGGTGGGACATTGGGGAATTATTTGGCGGGCAGGCCAACATTATCTCCAGAATTATCTACATCGTAATTGGTCTTGCAGCAGTCTTTGAAGCTGTAACGCACAAGGGCGTATGTAGTAGGAACTGCTGCGGCGGAGAAAAGAAAGGAGGAGAAGCGCCAGCAGAACCAGTAAATCCAGCATAGTAAATTTTGATTTGAGCTCAAACCAAAAGCCCGCCCTTCGACATTGCTCAGGGCGGGTTTTGGTTTATCTTTATACAATCTCGCTATTGTAGCACTCCTCGCAGTACACCCCGTAGAGTCGCTCCGCTCCCACGGGGCAGGCAATCTCCTCAGACAATTTCTGCATTGTAGCATTCTTCACAGTAGACAACCTCGTCACGTTCTGGAGCATATGAAGTATCGAATTCATTTGCACAGTGTTCTTCATTGTGTGAGTGAGCGCTCGTGTTTGAATACATGCCTCCATCTGATGCTTTTCCTCCGCACATGCACTTTCGTCTCCACACCTGAAACGGAGTACGTCTCCCAAGCCGAGCATAGTGCCTGCAGTTCGGGCAGAGGGTAGGAATAGGGATCCTCATCCTTTGATAAAACTGAAGTTCCATAGAGGTAATTTTAAATGCAGTCGTGCACTTTTCATTACATGTGCCCGCGTGCTCACAGCCAATTACCTGATTCAAAATATCACTGCCTGTTTCCTCGATAGTATTAGGAATTTGAGAAGTCTGCATAGCAACATCATACCCCTGATCATCCGGGTCCCGCCATGAATATCCTTGACTTACTGCCTCTTCTTTTGAAAGAGGAAAGAACTCCTGAGCCACAGATTCATTGTAAGCCAAAGGAGACAGCTCAATTGGGAAAAACTCCCCATATCTATACTCCCGCCCCTTCGCATCCTTGTACGGAATACTGTTCATCTGCTCCTCTATTTTCAAAACCATTTCTTCATACTCCTGCTTTTCGTATTCTTTATTAAAAATGCAGTGCTCCTTCTTACGAAGCCCAATACACCCAAAAAGATGAGAAGAGCCCTGACAGAAATCAGAATACTGAACATCTTCACACTCTCCGCACGTATTTGAAAATCGAATATTGCTGTCCCGCAAAAATCCAAGGTAGTCGTAGGTAAGTTCCATAAACTCACAGTAGTTCGTATCATGTACGTCCCGCCCGTCAATCATGCGAATACAGTGCGTTGCATCTTCCAGCTTTTTTATATCAAACGAGTGCTCCGCATTTTTTGACTGGACAATATGGTCGCCGCTCACGCGCTCGCATTTTAGTGTTGTGGCAAATCGATGGGGAATAGCAAGCTTGAGCTTTTCAAATTCCACGCGCACCTCCTCAAACCCCTCTCTTCCGCGTGAGAAAATCTCATTTTGCATCTTCTCAAACTCTTCTTTTTGATACTCCTTATTGTATATATGATATTTTTTATTTCTCAATCCCACGCATCCAATGCAGTCATGGCAGTTCTTACAGTCAAAGCAGTGCAGGAGATTAAGTGATGCAGAGGAATCCTGCGCAAAAAGAGAGCTTGAAAGCTTCTCGCAATCAAGGCATTCGTAGCAGTACTCGCACTCTCTGGCAAGATAGGTATCTACGCAGTGCTTTGATTCGTACGGAGCTCCATACATGCAGTCTTCAGATTCAATGGTGCCAAAGCAGAGATAGCAGTTTTTTACATCAACAACGTAGTTTGAGTAGTCGCTGTTTGGGGCATTCTGCGTAATGAGATTAGGGCGAGGCACTTTTTCTAAAAGAGAACGGAACTGTACGAAAAAGGGCTTTTCCCAGTCATATGCAAGCTCATAGGCAGTTGGATCCCACTTATCAGACCACCAGCAGTCTTTGCAGTACACAGGGAATGGCTTCTCTGGCCCGTACATTGCAAGCATTAAGTTTCCGCAAAGCCCGCACTTTCGCTTATAAAGAGTGCGTTCGTTACGAACAGCAACACGCCGCTGGAATCTGCATGCAGGACAGAAGGTGGGCTCTGGAACTTTTATCTTAATATAAAACGTCTTCTCGTCCTGAGATAAAGAAAAATCCTGCTTACAGTTTTGACAGGATCGTATATCATTCATAGTCGCATAATACCTAAAGTAGGTTACTAGGGCAACAAAATGTATTGGAAATTAGAAATTGAAAATTGGGAATTTTTTTAACACTACTCGTGCAACTTGTGGTACTCCTCCATAATGCGGCGCCGCGCATCATGAGGTCGATTGATTCGGGGTATAATAACCTCCTTTGATTCTCCTGCAGTCTGCACATGCAGATCACCATACTTAAAAAGAGAGGGAAGGAGACCAGCAATCTCTACTTTCACATCTTCAACATTTCGCAGGGGCACTGAAACATGGTCTCGTGAGAATAAGGCAACCTGTTCAATATCAACAATTCGCTTATTCGTAACAATAAGCACATCCAAGTAGTAGTTTGTCCACGCAACAAAGAAAAGAATCCAGATAAAAACAAGCCACACAGAATAGAAAAACAAAAAGGTAAAAAATGGGATATTACCCTCAAACGAAGAAATACTACGAAGCGTGCTCTGGAGAATAGGGAGGACAATAAGAGGCGCAACAGCAAGCGCGCCAAGAGCTATGGCCTCACCAGCAATCACAAACCAGTGTTTGCGTATCTCTGCTAAAACTTTTTCATTTTCGTACAGTTTAATCATAAAAAAGAAAGAGCAAATGAAATTGCCACAAAAATAAAGAGTACTGCTGATACGCGATAGTATATTTTTCGTATTCTTTTCAGGATGTCTATTCCAACGCTATACTTCTTCCAGTGGTGTTCAAGCACAATGGTGATGATAATAAACACCACAATAATAATGGGAAAGGCAAACAGGGTAATAGTAGAGAAGATAGATTCCATTACAGCTATTATACCGCCTTTAAGAAAAAGGGTATAATAGAAAGCAAGAAAATATGGAAAAATCTAGAAAAAATGCTCTCATTCTGTGGTTTAAAGACCTTAGTATTAAAGATGTTCCTCTTGCAGGCGGAAAAAATGCAGCACTTGGTGAGATGTATCAAGGGCTTACAAAGCTTGGAATAAATGTTCCAAACGGCTTTGCGCTCACAGCTCATGCATACAGATTATTTCTTAAAGAGGCAGGGCTTGAAAAAGAAATAAGAAGAATTCTGCGCGGACTCGATACTCACGATATTCACAACCTTCAGAAAAGGGGTAGAGAGGTGCGCGAGGTGATTCTAAAATCAAAACTCCCCAAGCATATTGAAAAGGAGATAGAGAAGGCATACAAAGAGCTTGGAGATAATCCGGATGTTGCAGTACGTTCATCTGCCACAGCAGAAGATCTGCCGGACGCTTCTTTCGCAGGCCAGCAGGAAACATTCCTAAATGTCAGGGGAGTAAGTGGAGTGCTTGAGGCAACAAAGAAGTGTATTGCCTCGCTTTTTACCAACCGCGCTATTTCTTATCGGGTAGACAAGAAGTTTTCACACTTTGATGCAGCACTCTCTGTGGGGGTGCAGCTCATGGTGCGCTCTGACCTTGCCTCATCAGGTGTTGCATTCACCTTAGACACTGAAACCGGCTTTGAGGATGTGGTAACAATGAACGGCTCATACGGACTAGGTGAGATGGTAGTTCAGGGCAAGGTAACTCCAGATGAGTTTACTATGTTCAAGCCAACTCTTGATAAGGGCTACAAGGCAATCATTGAAACAAACATTGGGCGCAAAGATATAAAAATGATCTACGCGCCAAATGGCACAAAAGTAGTGAAGGTTTCAAAAAAAGATAGAGAAAAGTTTTGTATTACAGAAAAAGAGATTGTTAAGCTTGCGAAATGGTGTGTAGAGATTGAAAAGTACTTTTCAAAGAAACGAAAGACACACCAGCCAATGGATATTGAGTGGGCAAAGGATGGGAAGACTGAAAAACTTTTTATTGTCCAAGCTCGTCCAGAGACTGTCCACTCCTCCAAAGATAAAAATGTTATACAGGAGTTTCGTCTAAAAGGAGAGGGTAAGCCAATAATCGAAGGAGTTGCAGTGGGAACAAAGATTGCAACAGGCAAGGTGCGGGTTATAAAAGATGTAAGAGGCATAAAGAGGTTTCAGAAAGGAGAAATTCTTGTTACGGAAATTACTGATCCGGACTGGGAGCCGATTATGAAGATTGCATCCGCAATTATTACTGACGAGGGCGGGCGCACGAGCCACGCAGCAATTGTCTCACGCGAACTCGGCATTCCCTGCATTGTAGGAACAGAAAGCGCAACGAAAAAACTAAAAACCGGAAAAGAGGTAACAGCAGACTGTTCATCCGGAGAAACTGGAATAGTCTACAAAGGAAGTCTTCCATTTAGCATCATAGAGCACAGGCTTCAAAAGATTCCAGAGACAAGAACAAAAGTAATGGTAAATATTGGTTCTCCGGATGATGCAATGAAGAATCATCATCTTCCTGCCCAAGGTGTGGGACTTGGAAGATTAGAGTTTATTATTGCATCGCACATAGGCATGCATCCAAATGCTCTTTTGGAATATAGCAGATTAAGCAGGTCAGAGGATAAGGGAAAAAGGAAAATCGCGAGACAGATTGAGAAGAAAACACTAGGATATGCAAATAAGGCAAACTACTATGTAGATGAAATTGCAGAAGGAATAGGAAAGATAGGCGCAGCATTCTATCCGCATGAGGTCATCATTCGTTTCTCTGACTTTAAGACAAACGAATACAGGACCCTCTTAGGGGGAGAGCTCTATGAACCAGAGGAGGAGAACCCAATGCTTGGATGGAGAGGAGCGTCCCGATATTATGATAAAAAGTTTAAAAAAGCATTTGGACTCGAGTGTAGGGCCCTGAAAAAAGCCAGAGAGAAGATGGGGCTTACAAACATTACTCCTATGATTCCATTCTGCAGAACTCCGGAAGAGGGAAGGCAGGTGCTGGAGGTAATGAAAGAGAACGGACTCGACCGCAAGAAAGACAAAAGTCTTAAGGTGTATGTAATGTGCGAGATTCCGTCAAATATATTAAGAGCTGATGAGTTTCTCAATTTGTTTGATGGAATGTCTATTGGTTCAAACGATCTCACGCAGCTCACTCTGGGGCTCGATAGAGATTCGGAAATAATCGCGCATATTGGGAATGAGAAGGACGCGTCTGTTATAGAGCTTATAACAAGAACAATAGAAATATGCAGAAAGAGGAATAAGTATGTGGGAATCTGCGGGCAGGCTCCATCTGACCATCAGGGATTTGCAGAGCTTCTGGTGCGAGAAGGAATCGAGAGCATCTCTCTAAATCCAGATACAGTTATTCCGGCAATATTAAGAATCGCAAAAGAAGAAAAACGTCGTAAAAAATAGTACTAAATCCTATGTCTTAAGTCTTAGGTCTTAAATATATGAACATCTCATTCTTTAGCTTTGAGGGCTGGGAAGAAGCCCATTTAAAAAAGAACTTCTCTTCTCATGAACTGAAGTTTGTTAAGAGTCCGCTTACACTAAAAAACGCCAAAGATGCAAAAGACGCAGAAGTAATTTCTGTATTTGTGGATTCAAAAATGGACAAGGCAATGCTTGATAAGCTGCCAAATCTGAAATTCGTCACGACACGCTCAACTGGCTTTGATCATATTGATCTTAAGGAGTGCAAAAAAAGAGGGATTACAGCTTCTTATGTTCCGGGATATGGAGACAATACAGTGGCAGAATTTACATTCGGGCTGATTTTAAATCTTTCTAGAAAAATATACTGGGGAATTGATAGGCTAAAAGAAACAAGCAGATTTGAATTTATGGGACTTCGAGGAATTGATCTTAAGGGAAAGACTATCGGAGTTGTAGGAACAGGACGAATCGGAAAAGAGGTAGTTCGCATTGCAAGAGGATTCGACATGAATATTATTGCCTTTGATGTTGTAAAAGATGCGGCATATGCAAAAAAGATGGGATATAAGTATGTATCGCTTGAGGCGCTTCTTAAAAAGTCTGACTTTGTAACACTTCACTGCCCGCTAAATAAACATACGAATCACTTAATAAATAAAAAGAACATAAAACTCATGAAGCCCACCGCATATCTAATAAATGCAGCCAGAGGCGGGCTTGTAGAAACTGAGGCTTTGGTAGAGGCGTTAAAGAAAAAGAAAATTGCAGGAGCAGGACTCGACGTGCTCGAAGAAGAGGTTGCGCTAAAAGAAAAGCATTACAAGCCGGCAAAGGGGGAGGACGCGGAAACCATGCTTCAGGATCACATTTTGATACACATGGATAATGTCTTAATCACTCCGCATGATGCATTCAACTCCGTAGAGGCGCATGAAAGGATTCTAGACATTACAATTGGAAACATCAAAGGATTTATAAAGGGCAAGCCTGAAAACGTAGTGCCGGAAGAATGATTCCCTCACATAACGTGCAGGAAAAAAAACACATGCTTGCAGTCGAAACCATTAAAGTAATACACGTACAAAAAGACGCCTTGGAGTTCGTGTTATGTGAGGGATGATAATACGGGATATACAAGTAAGAGAGATTTTTGACTCTAGGGCGGATATAACGCTCGAGTTTGAGGTTGCAGGAGACAAGGCAAGGGCTTGCGCTGGCATCCCTGCGGGCAGAAGCAGGGGAGGCAATGAGGTTATAACAGTAGATTATGGAAGGGCAAAGAGCTCCATTGATAAGGCAAGGAAGAAGCTTATTGGAAAATCATTTAGCTCAATTAAAAGTTTTGATGAGGCATTAAAGGAGCTCGACAACACAAGAAGAAAAGAAAAGATAGGCGGAAATGTTGCGCTAGGGCTCTCTGTCGCATTTACCAAGCTTCTTGCAGGAGAAAAAGAACCGTGGGAAGTAATTCAGAAAGAGTTTTTTGGAGCTCGCAAATCGCACGAATCAGGCACAAATGGCACGAATACCAGAAAGCAGCCGGCAATATTCGCGAATTTTATTGAGGGAGGAGCACACGCGAAAAACAATCTTGATATTCAGGAATACCTTGTAGTTGCAGAGTCTGGGAAGTCAATAAGAGATACAATAAAAAAACTTATTACACTTTACAGAAAGCTCCACTTACAAATTGAAAAAAGCCATAGGCTACATACGATTCCAATCGGAGACGAGGGAGGAATTGACGAAAATTTCAGAGATAATTTTAAACCAATTCAAATCCTTACAAAGCTCATAAAATCAGAGAAGCTGGAGCGCGAATTCAAGATTGGTCTTGATGCTGCGGCAAATCACTTCCAAAAAGGGAAGGAGTACACACTAAAAGGCAAAAAGCTTGAGAGAAAGGAGCTGCAGGAGATTTATAAGACCTACAAAGACGAAACAGGCCTTTTGTATTCAATAGAAGACCCATTTGGAGAAAAAGACGAGGATGGATTCAGGGAGCTACAGGCAGAGTGTGAAGATTTGCTCATTATTGGAGACGACATTACAACCACTGATCCGGAAACCATTGAAAGAGCTGCGAAAGAAAAGCTCATTACAGGCGTTATTATAAAACCAAATCAGATTGGCACAGTTACAGAAACCTGTGAGGCAATTCAGGCTGCAAAAAACAATAACTTAAAATTCGTTATATCTCACAGAGCAGGGGAGACAGAGGGTGTGTTTATCATTCAGCTTGCGCGCGCATCTTCAGCAGATGGCGTAAAAATCGGAGCTCCATACAGAGAACGTATTGACAAGTACAACGAACTCCTAAGATTGTACGAATAAAGGGAATAAAAATAAGCCTCTATCATGGGGCTATTTTTTATAGTTACAACAATTCTCTTCAATCGTAGATATATATGAAGCTTTGAGATTAATCCTCTTAAAGCTCGATTGCCAGAGGATATATGAGCACAAGTTTTGCTCGCCTCTTGTGCTCTCCCTCCTGGCGCAGAAAATTTGGTCTTGGGAGAATGGGAGTGTAGAATGAAGAGCACATGGATGAGCATGATGCAATTGAAAAATGTCAGAAGGGTGAACTAGAGCACTTTAGCGTGCTCTACGAGGAGTACTTCCAGAAAATCTACAACTTCCTCTACTATCGTACATTCCACAAGGAGACTGCAGAAGATATTACAAGCAAGACATTTATCAAGGCCCTTGAGAAGATAGGGACATTTGAGGAAGGCAAGGGAACATTTTCTGCATGGATATACCGCATTGCGCGCAACACTCTATTTGACCACTGGAGAGTATCTAAAGAAACAGTAGATATTGAAGAAGTGTGGGAGATAGGAGAGAGCGATAAGGTAGAGGAGGGTCTTGATCTGAAGGAGGATATAGGGAAGGCGCAGAAATATTTAAAAAAGCTTCCAAAAGATCAGAGAGATGTAGTCCTTATGCGAGTATGGGATGAGTTGTCATATAAAGAAATCGCAGACATTACAGGAAAGAGTGAGGGAGCATGTAAGGTTATGTTTTCAAGAGTTATAAATAAGTTAAGAAAAGAAATATGAGGGAAGACAAAGGAAAAATAGAAAAAGAGATGATTCGTGATTTGCGTCGGGTCCGTCCAGAAGTTCAGTGTGACGAAAACTTTAAGAATGAATTAAGAAATCTTCTTGAAGAAAAGGCCGGACAGATGAAGGCACAAAGAGTGATGAAAGAAGATCGTCCATTGGGAATCCTCACATCAATAAACAGATTCGCCCTTGGAGTAGGAGGTGCAGTATTTGCGTTTATTGTAGTTGCAGGAGTTGTGTATTATCAGACAAGGATAGAAAAGCCAAAAAGTGATGAGGAGCTCCTCAATAAAATTGTCTCCCTTGAAGATGATATCACAGTAGAATCATTCTCTTTTGGCGATTCAGCTCCAAAGGCAGTACCTGCAGAAGCTCCAAAGCAGATTCTTGGAATAGGCGGAGGAGGGAGAGAATCAGCCATGCCAGAGATGATGGGAGCAGCAGCTCTGCCAATGTCAGAAATAGACTGCAAAGGTTTTACATTTGAAGGCATGCCTGCAGATGAGGTCTACACTGGTCAAATAAGCGAGGTAGACTTTTCATCCAATGAAGACGCGCTTGTTTTCCAGACAAAAATTATAGAGGGGACAAAAGAGGGAGTAAATTTTGCAGGATATTACGCAGTTTCTGAATGGGGATGTGGAGCAGGATGCCAGTCTCACGCAATTGTAGATGTAAGAAGCGGAGAAATCGTCTTTTATGGACTGGGCTCACAGTACGGAGTAGAGCATTATCCAGAAAGCTATCTTCTTATTGCAAACCCATATATTCCAGAAGAATTACCTTCTCCAGTTACAACTACTTACTACACACTTGAAGATGGAATGTTCCAAGAAATCTGCCCTTTAAGTCATCTTGAATAAAAAAAAGACTGCCTTAGAAAATTGCAGAACTATACATATTTAGATACACTAACACTCATGACTGAACATGTGGTCCTTGTAGACCAAGATAATAATGTCCTCGGAACAATGCCAAAGTCTGAGGTGCATACTAAAGAGACTCCTTTGCATCGCGGCTTTTCTGCCTTTATTTTTAAGGGCAAAGACCTTCTTTTGCAGCAGAGAAGTCACGAGAAGAAAACATGGCCTCTTGTGTGGTCTAATTCTTTATGCGGCCATCCAGCGCTTAATGAATCAAATGCAGATGCAGTAAAACGACGCCTAAAAGATGAATTAGGACTTCACGTAGAGCACATAGAAGAGGCCTCTCTATATAGATACAAGTTCACAAGGGATGGAGTAATGGAAAATGAAATCTGTCCCATTCTTATTGGAAAAACAGATAAGGACCCAAATCTAAACCCAAAGGAAGTTGAGGCAGTAAGATGGGTGCCATGGGAGGAGTTTGTAAAAGAAACAGAAGAGCATCCAGAAAGATACTCTGAATGGTGCATTGAGGAGGTGGCAATCTTAAAAGAAAACGAAAAACTAAAAAAACTTCTTGAAGAATGACAAAGTATATAGCTCTTGCTGCAATAACATTAGACGGCAAGATTGCTAAAAACTCTCGACACTTCACAGATTGGACAAGCAAAGAGGACAAGATATTTTTCCGAAAAGAACTTGAAAAGGGAGATGCGATAATAGTAGGCAACAATACCTACAAAACAGCACGAACATATCTTTCAAAACGAAACTGCATAGTTTTCACGCGCAAAACAAGAACAGTAAAAAAAGTAAAGAACCTCCTCTATTGCAATCCCAAGAATCTAGACTTAAAAAAGCTGATTAAAGACCTTAGATACAAGCGCATAAATATCTTGGGAGGAGCAGAGACATACAGCTTCTGCCTCAAGAATGGACTATTTGATGAACTCTATCTTACAATAGAACCTATTGTATTCGGACAGGGGATAGGCCTATTTAGTGAAAAACACGATAAGAAATTTACGCTAGTAAGCACAAAGAAATTAAATAAACAGGGCTCAATTCTGCTCCATTACAAGAAAAAATGAGTCCCTCACATAACACGTAAAGAGAAATATTATGTATACAGTCGAAAGCATTAAAATAGCACGCACACGAAAAGGTGCCTTGAAGTGCGTGTTATGTGAGGGATGAGGAAAATAATCTACCCAGCGCTCATAATTATCGTTATTATAGCAATTCCATTTGGATTTGGATTTTTAGTTGGAAACAGTTTTGATGTAGAGATAGAAGATTCCGAACAGGAAGAAAAAGCAACTCTTGTAGAAAAAATACTTGCTCCAATTATAAGAAAAGAAACTCCAGCCCAGAAACCCCTTCCAAATCCTCCAAAAGTTATAAATGGAATCTATCTTACTGCATGGTCAGCGGCAAATTCAGGAACAATCAGCAATGTTATCCGACTTGCCCAAGATTCAGAAATAAACGCAGTAATTATGGATATTAAAGATTTCACAGGAGTTCTCTCATATGAAACAGATATTCCAGAGCTGAAAAAGTACAATGCGCAGGAGAACAGAATTAAAGATGTAAACGGTGTGATAAAAAAACTTCATGATGCGGGAATTTATGTTATTGCCCGCATGACAGTATTTCAGGACCCAGTGCTTTCTACGGCCCGGCCAGACCTTGCTATCCATGACATTACGAAAATAAGCTCATCTACTCCAATCTCTGTAGAAACACTCTGGCTGGACAATCATGACGTTGGCTGGATAGATCCTGCATCGCGCGAGGCGTGGGAGTACACTGCAAACATTGCAAAAGACGCTGCAAGCCGCGGCTTTGATGAGATAAACTTTGATTACATCCGCTTTCCATCAGACGCGGGAATAGAAAACACATACTTTTTCTCATGGGATGAGAACACGCGTAGAGAAACAGCAATCAAAAACTTTTTTGAATATATAAGGCAGGAGCTTGCAGGAACAAAAATCTCCGCGGATATATTCGGACAGACAACAGTAACCTATGGAAATGACATGGGAATAGGGCAGGTCATAGAAGATGCTTATGAGTACTTTGATGCAGTTGCGCCCATGATCTACCCATCCCACTATGTAAAGTCCTTCCTCGGATTTGAAAATTCTGCAGAGCATCCGTACGAGGTAGTTCATTACTCTATGGAGCATGCAAAAAGACGGCTCAAAGCAATGTCAACAACAACACAGGCAAGATCTGCAATACGCCCATGGCTGCAGGACTTTGACCTTGAAGTTCCATACACTGAAGAGATGGTACGTGACCAGATTAGAGCAACCAAAGACGCAATGGGGGATGACTATGCCGGCTACTTGCTTTGGGACCCAAGTAACACATATACATGGGAAGCTTTAAAAAATGATGCGCCACAGGAAGAGATCCAAAATTAAACTTCAACACGGACTTATAGCAGGTCTTGAAAGTTTTCTACAAAAGATAGAGCTGTGGCCTGAGATAGATGCTATAAATCCCGGCCGCATAAAGCCTAAAAGAAAGGGAAGTCCATTTGCAATTCGTATACAGTACTGCACAAAAAGCGGTCTAAAGTGTATTGCCCATTCACAAGGTGTTCAGGAAGTTTTCTTTGTAAGCTCTGATCCAAAGAAATTAGAAGAGCACTTGAAAAAAATGTCGAAACACAAAATCCTGTATAATAAAAAGTATGAATCCCTCACATAACGTGCGGGAGAAAACAAAGTATGTTTACAGTCGAAAACATAAAAATAGCACACATGAATATCTCAAAGTGTGTTTTATGTGAGGGATGAAAAAGAAACAAAAACAGCACGAGGCGCTTCATAAGAAAGACTGGGCAGTTCCAAAGCGAATACAAAACGTCTTAAGCTCTCATCTGCAGGAAGATGAATCTTGGAGAATTTTCAAGGTATTAAGCGAGTTTGTGAAAGGATTTGAGATTCTTCAGAGATATGAAATGGCAGCAACCTTCTTCGGAACATCCAGGTGCGGAATCAAGCAGGAAATGTATAGGGAGGCAACAAAACTGGCATATAAACTGGCAAAAAAGGATTTTGCGATTATTACCGGAGGGGGACCGGGAATAATGGAGGCAGCAAATAAGGGGGCATATGAGGCAAAGGGGGCGTCTGTAGGATTAAACATTCAGCTTCCGCAGGAGCAGAGAAGAAACAAGTATGTAAAAGACGGTGAGGCATTTCACTACTTTTTTACGCGTAAAGTAATGCTCGCGTTTGCATCTGAAGTCTATATCTTCTTTCCCGGAGGGCTTGGAACGCTTGATGAGTTTTTTGAGATAACAACACTTGTACAAACAGATAAAATAAAATCCATTCCAATAATTCTTGTTGGCAAAGAATACTGGACACCCTTACTGGACTTCATTGAAGAAACCGTATACAAAAAGAATAAGGCAATAGATAAAGAGGATATGAAGCTTTATCATCTGGTCAATAGTGCTGATGAGGCATTAAAGCTAATAGATAAGCTAGTGAAATAATATGAGCATGAATCCCTCACATAACTAAGGGTTATGCGTAAAGAACAGGGCAAATATTTAAAAAAGATGTATAAGTCGAAAAAATCTAATATACAATATTAAAGTTATGGGAGGGATGAAAACTGCCATAGAGAACTTTCCAAAACAGTTTTCCTATGAGCCAAAGATAGAAAACAAAGACAACCTTGAATCAAAAGGAAAGTTCGTAGTAATCGGCATGGGCGGGTCTCATCTTGCGGCAGACCTCTTAAAAGTCTGGAATCCATATCTTGATCTCATAATTCACAAAGATTATGGACTCCCTCCTCTTTCTTTAGAGGATTTGGAAAATCGTTTAATTATCGTAAGCTCATACTCAGGAAATACAGAAGAAACAGTTGATGCGTTTGAAAAGGCAAAAGAAAAAAATCTGCAAATAGCAGTAATTTCAACCGGAGGAGAGCTTATCAAACTCGCGAAAAAAACAGAGACTCCATATATTAAGATGCCGAATACTGGTATCCAGCCACGCTCTGCTCTCGGACTAAGCTTCAAAGGGCTTTTAAAGCTTATAGGAGAAGAGGACACGCTTGAGGAAATAAAAGAGCTTACAGAAACACTGGATCCCGGAGCCCTAGAGCAGAAAGGGCACGATCTTGCAAAAGAGTTAAAAGGAAAGGTGCCAGTAATTTACTCTGGAACCAGAAACGGACCAATAGCATATAACTGGAAGATTAAGTTTAATGAGACAGGAAAAGTTCCTGCATTCTGCAATATCCTGCCGGAATTAAATCATAATGAGATGACAGGATTTGATGTTCAGAGCCCAACAAAAGAGCTGTCAAAAAATTTCTCTTTCATATTTTTAAAAGACGCAAGTGATCAAGATGGCACACAAAAAAGGATGAAGGTGCTGAAGGAACTCTACAAAGACAGAAAGCTTCCAGTAAAAGAAGTGGCGCTAGAGGGAGAGACAGAATTTGAAAAGATTTTTTCTTCTCTTATTCTTGCAGATTGGGCTGCATATTACACAGCAGATTTCTATGGACTTGAACCAGAACAGGTTCCAATGGTAGAGGAGTTTAAGGGGCTTATTAAGTAATAGGAACAGAAATTAAAATAAAATCGCGTTGCACGGAAGAACCAATGCAACGCGGTGTTGGATTCGTCGACTACAGTGACTCGTCGAGTCTATGCCGTAGACGTGTTTGCGTCAGCGCGAGCCGAACGCTTCCAGCGTTCTTTGGCTCGTCTTCTGCTGCCGCGAAACAGTAGCACAACGAGAAGCACGACTAGAGCTATGCCGCTTAGCAAGAGTATCCACTCCATAGGAGTGTCCTCCAAGGATCTCCCCAACGCACATGTCGAAATCCTATAATCACACTACTCCTCTAACTTAACTGCTGTCAACATAAGAATATCCACAAAAGTATATTGACTTCTATAAAAATAAATAATAAAATAAAAATACAATTAAATAATTATTAAGAGTGCGGTAAGGGAACTGGCCCAATGATCCGCCGGCAACCGCTTACAGGTGACACTGTAAGAAAGGTGCCAAATCCAGTCCCAAATGGGAAAGATAACTAAGTCGAATCTTCCTTCTTGGGAGATTATTTGTTTAATCACTAATAAGCACAAATATAAGCACAAATTTCACCAATATTCGTGACATTCGTGTCCACATTCGTGCAAATTCGCGAGCATGATTTTATCCAATCCAAAAGTCTACACAGTCGAATCAGTTACTTCTGGCCATCCAGATAAGGTCTGTGACCAGATTTCAGACGCCATCTTAGATGAGTGTTTAAAAGTCGATCCTAAAACACGAGCCGGAGCAGAAGTGCTTGGGTCCCACGGACTTCTTGTTCTAGGGGGAGAGATTACAACAAGCGCGAAAATAGATTTTGAGAAACTAGCGCGAGATATATACACAGACATCGGATATAAAGAAGACCTAAAAATTATTACGCAAATAGTTCAGCAATCTCCGGATATTGCTCAAGGCGTGGATACAGGCGGAGCAGGGGATCAGGGTATTATGTATGGGTATGCAACAGATGAAACAGAAGAGTTTTTGCCAAAAGGCATTGTGCTTGTTCACAAGCTGACATATGGACTTGAGAACTTAAGAAAGAAGGGAGAGATTCCATGGCTTGGTCCGGATGGTAAGGCGCAGGTCACTATAGAAGACGGCGAAATCAAAACCATTTTAGTAAGTTGTCAGCATGATGAAGAAGTTTCTCAGGAGGAAATTCGAAAAACTCTTATTGAAAAACTTATTGCTCCGCTTGTAGAAGACGTGTCAAAAATCGAAGTTCTAATAAATCCAACAGGCAAGTTTGTCCAAGGCGGATTTGAGGCAGACGCAGGTCTGACAGGAAGAAAGATTATGGTAGATACCTATGGCGGACTTATACCGCATGGCGGAGGATGCTTTTCTGGGAAGGATCCTACAAAAGTAGACCGTTCCGCAGCCTACATGTGCCGCTTTGCTGCGAAAAATCTTGTAGCGCGCGGAGCTGCAAAGAAGTGTCTTATGTCAGTAGCCTACGCTATAGGCCGGGCAGAGCCGGTCATGATTGAGGCCTTAAATGAAAATGGGGAAAGTATTGCAAATGAGATAAGGGACAAGTACGACTTTCGTCCCAAGGCAATTATTGAACGCCTGAATCTCCAAGCTCCAATTTATAGGCAGACAGCTGCATATGGCCACTTTGGCAAACCAGATCTCCCGTGGGAAAAGATAGAGTCTTAAAAAAGAAATGGGCGTCCGGTTAGGGACGCCCTGTGCGTATAGTATGACTGCGGGGCAGAGTCAGGCCGAAGCAGCGGCGAGATCGCCGGATGACCTGGTCGGCTCGGCAACGCGATCTAAGCAAGCAATGATCTTCCAGATCTGGTTGAGCCCTTGAGTTCTCTCAGTACTCGACGAACCTATGAGCTGAAGGAACTCGTCTCGCGCACTGTCTGAGAGACATCCGTCCGCAAACGCGTTGACGGCATCCATGGTCCGCTTACCGCACCTACCGAAACGGTCAAGGGGAAGTCCGAAGAGTCCCCTCGAAAGCGAGGACCTCAGCTGGACATCGGTCAGGCCCAGAAGACCCTGGATCAGCGCTGCGGTAATCCTAAGCAGCTCGCGGGCATCTGGATCATTGTCCTGACTCACGGAGCCATCTCGGCACTTCCGAAGTTCGCGTGCCAGATTCGTGTACGCAGTAGGCATGCAGGCTACCTCTCTGAATGTGCGGTAAATCCGCACGTTGCGAGATCCTGATTTCCGGGAGAATGCCCAATGGATAACCACTCCATAAGGGCACTCATCTGGGCAAAAGGATATCACAAAATCTTAAAAAACTCAATTTTAACGGCTACACATGCTGCGTAGCCATTGGAGAAATAGCTTATATAAAAAAAGACACCCTACGCTCATCGGGTGCCTTGCGAGCACGTTGTCGTGCAGGGCATAGCTAGGCAGCACAGGCAGAAGAAGTGGTTTGAAGGGATCACGCCAGGAACATTACTCTGATGTATTGCTCCTGAAAAGAACTCCTACCCCACCAATTACGCCTTGTGTCTTGGTCTTGGTCTTTCCATCGACGAAGCGAATCCCACATCCGCTTATCAAGATCAAGAGCCTCTCCAAAGCGCTGCCACGACTTTCGTCCTTCAGGAGTCATAAGCTGGGCATCGTCCATGTGGACGAGCTCATGCATCCTTTGAAGGAGTTCCGAATCATCTCCGATATGTCGAGCAAGTTCCTCAAAGAGCATGTCCTTGCCCCTTGCACATTCGACTCAAAGAAAGAAGAGATTCGGGAAGACGCCCCCAAACTCTATAAAAATAGTATCATCCCCAATAAACAAAGTACAATATTGCTATCTTATATACCCCCATTCGCGCGAATGGGGGTATATGATAAAATAAAGAATAACCGTGACGCTCAAGATCAAAAAACCAAAGAACGAAAATCTGCAGACCATTGTGCGGAGGCTTGGGTATACGCCAATAGGACACTCTGATCGCGGAGAGTTAAACTGCGTCCGTCCAATAGGCCGCGACTATCCCCGTTTCCACGCCTATATTAAAGAAGAGAGCGATACATTTATATTCAATATCCATTTAGATCAAAAGCGTCCATCATACGGAAATGAAACAGCCCACAGCGGAGATTATGATAGTGAGATAGTAGAAGAAGAAGTAGGGTACATTAAAGAGCAAATAGAGAAAATATAGTAATTCTATGTACGGGTATCTTTTAGCAACACTTTCAGTTGTAGCGCTGGATGGGATAATCTTTTGGCTAAGGAAGGATCTTAGGAGGCCAGTGATTTGGGGCGGAGTAATATATACAGCTCTTATTATCCCGCTCGCGTTTATTCTGATACTTCTTGGAAAGATATCAGACATTACCTGGCAAGTCATTCCGGATTATTGGAATCCGGACACATTGTTTAATCTGGGAAGAGTTACAGGCATTGTTTCTATCGAAGATGTATTGTTTACTCTGGGAATAGGAGGTCTTGCCGCAGTGATTTACGAAGTTGTCTCTCCGCACCGAATAAAAAATACAAAAAAACATCATCATATTATCTCGCTTATTATATTTCCAGTAGTCAGCATAGCAGGGGCATATATATTTTCATGGAACATTATCTACAATCTGATTCTTGCGAGTCTAATTGGATGGGGCGTAATCGCAGTCCAGCGAAAGGACCTTATATTAGCATCAATATCAGGTGCAGGAGTATTTTTCACCATATACATCATTGCGCTTTTTCTATATGAAAAGATATTTGGTCCAGTGCCATGGACGCTTGAGAGCTTGAGTGGAGTTATGGTCTTTTCATATCCAATAGAAGAACTCTTATTCGCGCTGTCTCTCGGGCTTATGTGGACGCCAATTTATGAGTATGTATTTGGAAAAAGCATTAAGTAAGTATGCAGTATAAAAAACTGGAAAATACATATATTGTTCGTGTTGAGAAGGGGGAGGAGGCGATAGAAAAACTAACAGAGCTTTGTGAGAAAGAAAACATAAAAGTAGGTTCTATCACTGCAATTGGCGCAACAAATCGCGCAGAACTTCTTTGGTACGACCCTGATAAGAAGGAGTATTCTGAAAAAACACTGGAAGGGGAGAATTATGAAGTCACAAGTTTTATTGGAAATATCACAAGAAAGAATGAAAAGCCCCTCGACAATGCTCGGGGTAAACCATATTTGCACTGCCACATTGTCCTTGGAGACAGAGATTTTAAAACATATGCAGGGCACTGCAAATCTGCTATAGTAAGCGGCGCATTCGAAGCAGTTATAGAGATAAAAGAAGGAGAAATCGGGCGTGAGCATGATGAATCCGTTGGTCTTAATCTATTAAAATTCTAAATCTATGGAAGGAGACAAAATCGGACCAGCATACGTTATAAAAATGTACAATCCCAAGCATGATGTTTGGGCATTTACAGTTATCGATAATATAAAGCGCGGCCCAAGCAAGGGAGGTATACGGATGACCGGAACTGTAAATGAAGAAGAAGTAGGCCGTCTTGCCCGCGCTATGACTTTAAAAAACGCAGTAGCAGACCTTCCGTTTGGAGGAGGCAAGTCCGGCATTGCATTTGACCCAAAAGGCGCAGATGAGAAGACAAAAAAAGAAATTGTGAAGTGGTTTGGAGAATCTCTCAAAATGTACGCGCCAAAATACTATATTGCAGCTCCGGACATGAATATGGCAGAAATTGAGATGCAGTGGCTCATAGAGGGCCATGGAGATTCAAAAGCTGCAACAGGAAAGCCGGCTGACATGGGAGGACTCCCGCATGAGCTGGGTTCAACAGGGTTTGGTGTAGCGCATGCAGCAAAAACCGCACTAGAGCATAAAGGCATAGAAGTAAAAGGAGCAACAGTCGCCATTGAAGGGTATGGAAATGTAGGAGTCTTTGCTGCGCAGTTCTTAACTGAGATGGGAGCAAAAATTGTTGCAGTGTCAGATTCAAAAGGCGCAATTCATAATCCTGATGGATTAGACTGGAAAAAAGTTCTTGAAATTAAAAAAGATAAGGGGTCAGTAATAGAATATGAAGATGCAGAAAAGATCGAGGGAACAAAAATTTTCGAACTTGATGTGGATGTTTTAATCCCTGCAGCGCTTCCAGACGTGATACACGAAAAGAATATAAATAATATAAGGGCAAAAATTATTGTAGAGGGGGCAAACATCCCAATGAAGGAGGAGCTTGAAGAAGAGCTTCATGAAAAGGGAATCTTAATAGTGCCGGATTTTGTTGCAAATGCCGGAGGAGTTATCTCATCTTACGCTGAACACGTTGAAAAGGGAGAGGAGGAGATGTTCAGGCTTGTAGAAGAAAAGATTACAAAAAATACAAAAGAAATACTTGATAGGGCAAAAGAAACAGGGGAGAGTCCGAGAAAAACAGCAGAGAAGATTGCCAGAGAGCGTATTGAGGGGATATAATATTTAGTATGAAGAATAAAACACACACAACTCCGAGAGATTTCTTTTTACATCTCCTTCACATTATCACGCTATATGGGTCAGCAATCGCACTAATTTCGATTCTCTGGCAAGTGATAAACATCGGCTTTCCTGATGCGGCAGAGGGAGGATATAGGTTTTACGGAATAAACAGCGCAGTTAGGTGGAGTATTGCAGTACTCATCGTGATGTTTCCAGTGCTGTTGGGAACAGGAAGATTTCTGGAGAGGGCATATAATAGAGAGCCTGAAAAAAAAGAGCTCAAAATCAGGAAGTGGCTGGTGTATTTTACACTCTTTGCAACAGCGATAATTATCATTATTGATCTGGTGCGCCTTATCTTTGAATTTTTGGGAGGCGAACTCACCCCGCGCTTTATCTTGAAATTCTTGTCTGTTCTTGTAATAGCTGCAGCAATATTCTGGTACTACTTACAGAGTGTGAAAAAAACACCATGGTCATACAAGATATTAGGTCTGCCAGCAAAAAAGATATTTGTATGGAAAACAATTGTCTTCGTACTCGCTGTAATAATTGTTGGATTTGTACTAATTGATTCTCCTGCGGATGAGCGCGCTTACAAAAACGACGATAGAAGAATGCAGGATCTTCAGATTATCCAGAGTAGAATTGTAGAGAATTGGAGGCAGGGAGCACCAACGTCAACTCTTCCTAGCTCGCTTGATGAATTAGGAATTGAAGCAAGAGAGAATGGATATGACCCGTTAAGAGATCCAGTAACAGAAGAAACATATGGATATAGGATTACAGGAGAGATGAGTTTTGAGTTATGCGCAGCATTCGAAAAAGAAACTAGAGGCAAGGAGTTTATAGAACCATACGTATATCTGGAAAGAAAACCAATTCCTGTAAGAACTTTGGAAGATGCAGGGGAAAGAGAGCAGTATTATATAGAATCAAACAGCTGGACCCATGAAGAGGGCGAGGCTTGCTTTGAGAGGACGATAGTAAAAGAAAAAATATAGGCGAACCCATGGACTGGAGCTATAACCCACAACGACAAAGAAATCTCTTTAACCCAAATTCAAGTGAGCCCTTCAGACTAAGCCGATCAAGGCTTGAGCTTTTTACCGGATGTCCGCGCTGCTTTTATATAGATAGGCGGCTAGGCACAGACCGTCCGCCCGGCTTTCCATTTACTTTAAATGTTGCAGTAGATGAGCTTTTAAAGAAGGAGTTCGATATTCACCGCGCGCAGGGATCAAAACATCCTATTATGGAGGAGTATGGAATAGACGCTGTTCCATTTCAGCATGAAGATCTAAATAAGTGGAGAGAAAACTTTGTAGGAGTGCAGTTTCTGCATAGACCTACAAATCTTGTTATAACCGGAGCAGTAGATGACGTTTGGGTAAATCCAAAGAAAGAACTAATTGTCGTAGATTACAAAGCAACAAGCACGCGAGGAGAAATTACTCTCGCGGGTGGAGGATATAAAGACGGATACAAGCGTCAGATGGAAATATACCAGTGGCTTTTAAGAAAAAACGGATACGCAGTATCAGATACAGGATACTTCGTCTATGTAAATGCAGATAAGGATAAAAAAGCATTCGACAAAAAGCTCGAGTTTGACGTACATCTCCTTCCGCACACAGGAAGTGATGACTGGGTAGAAGGAAAAATTAAGGAAGCACACGCCTGCCTTTCAGCTGATAAAATTCCAGAGTCTGATCCAAGCTGTGAATATTGCGCGTACAGAAAAGCCGCCGCACTCCATGAATCCCGCACATAACAAGTTATGTGAGGGATGAAAAATAATATTGGAAGAAAAGGTCGTAAATACTACACGAATATACAAATCAAGCACGAATATCTAATATACGAAATGTACGAGTAAAGAATTCGTATATTCGTGCCCTATTCGATATTAGTGAGGTTTTATGGCTAACGTAACAATATATACGACACCATCTTGTGTTTATTGCAAAATGGCAAAAGAGTTTTTTAAGGAAAATAAGATAGAGTATTCAGAAAAAGATATAGCAGAAGATGATTCAGCAAAAGAAGAAATGGTAGAAAAGACAGGGCAGATGGGAGTTCCAGTAATCATGGTAGATGATGAATCAGTTATAGGATTTGATAAGGAAAGACTTTCAGAACTGCTAAGTATCTCATAAATTAAAAATCCTCTGCTTATGCGGAGGATTTTTGATAGAATAAGAGTATGAATGTTTTAATAGATGTACTTGAAGTAGTAGGAACTTTACTAATAGGATTCGCAGCCTTGCGTGTTCATCACAGGGTGCTAAACGAGCATAAGATTGGCAAGCGTGTTTTCAGAGCAATGAAAAGAGAGCAGAGGCTTGGAATATTAGGAATGGTACTTATTGTAGCGGGCTTTATTTTAGAGATTGGATACAAAGGATAAGCCCCCGTTGATAATAAGCTGGCACCCAGTAGAGTACTGCGATAGAGCAGGGCAGAAGGATCGAAAAGTGCAAAAATGGTCAAACAAAGAAAATCTATATAATGTTCTGTGATACGCATCATCGGAGGTGATGCAATCGCAGTACTTCTACTGGGATGGAAAATCCAGTTCGAACATCAACACATCCAATCATACAAAGCGCAGCGTACGTATCAATCAATCAAAAACAGATTGAGAAGATAGCAGTAAGGTGGGCAGAGGAGGGCATGCCAGAAGAGTCATGGAACGTAAACATCCATCTCGATAGCAAGAATGAAAAAGCGCTTCTCACATATCAATTTCTTCTCGATACATTAAACTTCTGCTTTTGGAACAAGGAGGAAGAGAGGTGGTATATTGAACATCAAGGCAAAAAAGAGAAGGGATACAACGGGGCGGCACTTTCTTTTAAAAAATTTTTTAAAGAACACCCAGACAAGGCAACATTTGAATATCTTCAGCATGTCGACACTAAGGAGTTTGAAGACATATTTCAAGGAGGAGAAAATTTATACTTCTTAAAAGAACGACAGAAAATGGTGCAGGGGGTAAGTAGAAAAATGGTGGAAGAGTACGCTGGAGATCCTAAAAAATTTATAGAAGACGCAAAAGGAGAGTGCTCCAAGCTTGTACAAAAAATTGTACAAGAACTTCCCTCATTTAATGATGAGGTAATATACAAAGGAGAGAAAATTTACTTTTGGAAGCGGGCACAAATTTTGGTTGGAGACATATGGGGCGCATTGGGCGGAGAGGGCGTAGGAGCACTGCAGCATATGGGGTGGCTGACAGCATTCGCAGACTACAAGATTCCGCAGATTCTTCGTCACTGGAATGTATTCGAGTACGAAAAAACACTAGAAGAAAAAATAGAGCAGCAAGATTTTATTCCGCAGGGATCAAGAGAGGAGATAGAAATTCGGAGCGCAACCATATGGGCAGTAGAGTATTTGAGGGACGCATTAGAAAAGTATGGAGTAGAAAAAAACGCGTTTGAAATCGATTGGATATTATGGAACAAGAGTAAGGAAGGAAAACTTCCAAACCCCCACCATCTTACAAAAACAATCCATTACTAAAACGCCTGCAAAAGAAAAAAGTGTATAATAAGTAACACAGTGGCAAAAGCAAAAACACACGTAAACTTTTTTCTTATACTATTGGGGGCAGCGCTCGTCCTTGGATTTATTATCATTCGTCCCTACATTACCACAATAATTGTGGGAGGAATTCTTGCGGCTATCTTTTCGCCTTTATACGACTACTTACGCCGCTTCGTCCGCAAAGAAAGTCTTACTGCGGCAGTAACTCTTATTCTGGTATTTATAGTTATTCTCATTCCGCTCTTCTTTCTGGGAAGTCAGGTATTTCAGGAATCAAAAGATGTATACTCCAGCCTGACATCAAACGGCACACTGGGGGGCCTGTTTGAGAGCACAAAAAATCTGATTACAAAATATATTCCAGGGGCATCATTCGACATCTCAAACGCGCAAATCGGGGAGTATGCGCGTCAGGTGCTTGGGAAGGTAATTGAAAACATCGGCCCAGTATTTTCAGGCATAGCGCAGATTGCCCTTCACATCGTGCTAAGCCTTATGGCGTTTTATTATTTCTTAAAAGATGGAGATAAATTAAAAGAGGAGCTAATCAAGCTCTCCCCCTTAAAAGAAAAAGAAAATAGAGAAATCATAGAAAAGATAAAAACCGCAATCACATCAGTAGTGCGGGGATCGCTCGTTATTGGAATTATTCAGGGAATTCTTACGGGAATTGGATTCTCGCTCTTTGGAATCCCTAATCCAGCGCTTTGGGGAAGTCTGGCAGTTATTGCGGCTCTCGTTCCCGGAGCAGGGACTGCTCTCATTATCATCCCTGGAGTTCTTTTTCTCGCATTCTCCGGAAGTCTTGTAAGCGCATTCCTTCTTCTTATTTGGGGATTTGTAGCTGTGGGCCTAATTGATAACTTTTTGGGCCCGCGCCTTATGGGTCGGGGAACAAAGATGCATCAGTTTATGATACTCCTAAGCGTCCTCGGCGGCATTACCATATTTGGTCCAGTGGGATTCTTAATAGGTCCACTCATCCTAAGCTTTATCTTGGCTCTTATTGATATATACCCCGCAGTGATTTTGAAGAGGAGATAACAGAAACTTAAACAAAACCCCAGCTTGAGCTGGGGTTTTGTGTTTTATGGCCTGAAGGCGTTTTGTGCTGTTACTGTATCTCTTCTTTCTTGTTCCGAACAAACTCATGAAGATTTTCGAAAAACTCAACAATGAGCTGGAAGGGGAACTCGATAAACACATTTGTAAAAATAACAAATATGTTGAACCTTCGAAATCCGGCAATGAGCCACTTTCCAATTGTTACAAGCGGCATGGTAAAAAGATCAAGAAGGAAGTTGAAAAACCTAGGCCGCTCTTTCTCTAGGCTGATGTCTTTTGATCTATTATAAATCTTCACGCCAACAGCAGTAACAAGAGATGTAAATAGGAGAAAGACTACAACATTTGCAATGCTAAATCCGAGCGAGAGAAGAAACGCTGCGATAATTCGGATAGTAACAACAAACACAACAAGGTAGATAAAGTGAACAAGAAACCAGATAAACCAGCTCTTCTTCTTGGGGGTCTGAACAGTGTAAGCCTCTCGTTCTCCCTCAAACACAATAGATCGAACCGCTCTTTGTACAAGATGGAGGTTCTTCCTAGAGGGAAGCCGGATGGAGGCAACAATAAGAAGCATGAGAAAAGGAGGAAGGGCAATGTTTAAGAGTGTATGAAACAAAGAAAAGTGATTAGCGATATACAAGTCAATCGGAACCTCGATCGCAACAGCAACAAGAATTTTCGAAAGGAAGAATGATATTATGCTGAGAAAGGCCATTCGGAAAAGGCGTCCGCGCTGTTTCCTGTATCGTTCTTGGTATACCTCCTCAACGTCCTTCTCAAGATCATCAAATCCTTTACTTGAAAACACAAGATCGCCAAGAGTTTGAAATACCGTATTGTAATGATTGCAGAGCTTTAGAAATGAAGGAAGTAGGGGGTGACGAAGATAGTCAGAAACATTTTTATGCGTAACAAAAAGACTTCCTGCTACAGAAGATGAGTTTTCTGTATTCGAATTTTCCCACTCCGGAAACATAAGGCGTAAGAGTCGATGGTGAAGCTGATCATTATCGACTCGAAAAAGTGACTTCTGTATTGCAATAAAGAGAAGCACATCTTTAACGTCATCTGTAACATTCGCGCCCGCAATTGTAAGATCCCGGCGCAGGGTCTGGAACATAAGGGTCGCAAGCAAACGGTCTTTCTCTGGTGTGGCAAGAGTTTCTTCAATCGCGCAAACTGTTACGCCAACAATCCATTCGGAAAACTCCCGCCCTTCAGATGTTGAAAGCGACCGTCCATACTCAAGAAAAAAGAGAAGATTATCAATAATCCTCTGAACTTCGGAAATTTTACTTTCCGGAATAGTGTTGTTACCAAGATATCCTGAGCGGATAATTTCTTTAATAAGAGGTTCTGCAATATCCTCACCGCTGATGTCTTTCAAAAAAATCCGCCTTCGAAGTGCCCTTCCAATGACATTTTTCCGCAAAAGGTGACTTTCCTGATAATCAATAAGATTTCGGAACTTTTCATAGAAGGCCGCAATTTTCGAGGCAATCTCATCAACCTCAATCTTTGGCTCTTCTTCTCGAGGCCGTTTTTTCTCAAGATAGAGCCGATAAGATTCCAAAAGTCCTTCTACTGGTTGAGAAAGTGTAGACATAGGTATATACATAAGTTACTACGGCATCACTAGGAAATCAATGGTCTCGGTGTTACAATAGAAAACGATATGGCAGATACAAAATACATATTTGTCGTAGGAGGAGTTATGTCAGGAGTCGGAAAAGGAGTAGCAAGCTCCTCAATAGGAAAGATTCTCCAAATGAATGGACTCGGAGTCTCTGCGATAAAAATAGATCCATATGTAAACGTTGATGCAGGCACCATGAATCCCACGGAGCATGGCGAGGTGTTTGTGATGGATGACGGAACCGAATGCGATCAGGACATGGGAAATTACGAACGCTTTCTCGATCGAGATTTTGATGCAAGGAACTATATGACAACTGGGAGCATCTATCTAGATGTAATCCAAAAGGAACGAAATCTCGAGTATAAAGGAAAATTCGTAAGTGTTGTACCATACATTCCGCTTGAGGTGATCGGTAGAATTGAACGCGCATCAAAAAAAGATCACGCAGATGTGGTTATAACAGAAATTGGAGGAACAGTAGGAGAGTATGAGAACATCCTTTTTTTGGAGGCTGTACGAATGCTTAAGTTTAAGCATCCGGAAAATGTGTTACTCGTTTTGGTAAGTTATCTTCCAACCCAGGGAAGCGAGGGAGAATTAAAAACAAAACCAACACAACACGCAGTACGCAGCCTTCACTCTGCAGGAATTCATCCAGACGTCATCATTGCACGAGCAGATGTTGCGCTTGATAAAAAGAGGAAAGAGAAAATTGCATTCCACTGCAGTATTGATGGAAAAAGCGTCATTTCAGCACCAAACGTTGAAAGTATTTACGAAGTACCAATAAATTTTGAGAAAGAACGCCTCGGAGACGTATTAATGGAAAAACTGAACATCCGAACAAGAAAGAAAAAAAAGGATGGTGAGTGGCGCGCATTTGTACGAAATATACGACGATCAACAAAGGAGGTGCGGATTGGCATTGTAGGAAAATATTTTGCAACAGGAGACTTTGTTCTTACTGATTCTTATATATCTGTCATCGAATCAATTAAGCACGCTGCCTACAAGGAGAAGAGAAAGCCAATAATTGAATGGCTCGATGCAGAAGAATTTGATAAAAAAAATAAAGGATACCGAACAAGTTTGAAAAAATTGGAAAAGCTTGACGGCATTATCGTACCCGGAGGGTTTGGTTCAAGGGGAATAGAGGGAAAGATTCAGGCAGTAAAGTACTGCAGAGAACATAACATTCCATATCTGGGGCTTTGTTATGGAATGCAGATGATGGTAGTGGAATTCGCAAGAAACGTTGCAAAGATAAAAGAAGCTCACACCACAGAGATAAACGCAAAAACTCCAAATCCGGTTATCGATGTTCTGCCGGAGCAGAAAGAGCTTCTTTCAAAGAAAAACTATGGAGGGACTATGCGTCTTGGCGCCTATCCAGCGCGTCTTCAAAAGGGAACAATTGCAGGAGATGCATATGGGAAACCGCGCATCTCTGAACGGCACCGTCACCGATACGAAGTAAATCCAAAATATATAAAAAGGATTGAACGTGCCGGACTTATCTTTTCCGGCGCGTCACCAGACAGAAGATTAATGGAAATCGCAGAGCTTCCTCGTGAGAAGCACCCCTTTTTTGTGGGGAGTCAGTTTCACCCGGAATTCAAATCTCGCCCCCTAAATCCGCATCCATTATTTAGAGAGCTTGTAAAAGCGGGAATAAAACGCAGAGAAGGCACAGGCACAAAGAAGAAATGAACATATCAGTTAAAGTAAAGCCAAAAGCAAAAAAAGAGTACTTAAAGCAAATAAGTGAATCAGAATTTGAGATAGCAGTACATGAGCAACCAGAGAAAGGAAAGGCAAATCTGGCAGTAATTAGAAAACTTGCAAAACACTTTCAGGTTCCGCAAATAAACATAATGATAGTAAGCGGACAAACCTCAAAAAATAAAATAATTAAAATAGAAACTTCTTAAATCACAAGACTTAACTCATGCTCGATATCTATCAAGAACCGCTATTTCTTCTTTTGCTAATTTGGACCCTTCCGTGGAAGGGATATGCTCTTTGGAAGGCATCAAAAAAAGGACATAGGTGGTGGTTTATTATTATTCTGGTGGTAAATACTGTTGCTCTTCTTGAGGCTGCGTATATCTTTTATTTCAGCGAGAAAAAAAATAGGAAGAAAAAAGTTCTTAAATCTTAGATCTTATCACATGAATACATCAATACGATATCCAATTATAGGAGGAATCATTCTTTTTGCCTTGTTTTGGATATTTGCAGTATTTAATACGCTTTCAGGTTTCCCAATACTGGATATCCCCATGCACTTTATTGGAGGATTTTTTGCAGCTTGGTTTATAAGAATACTTCTTAAGAAAGATATAGAGAGAACATCATGGCTTGGAACATTAATAATTATCGTAGGAGGAACAGCCTTTATCGGAATAACATGGGAGTTCTTTGAGTGGACTATTGATTATGCTGTTTGGGAGGGATTTATGGGAACCAGAGATGATACGCTTCTTGATTTTGTAATGGACATACTGGGCTCAATCACAGTAGCGATTCTTGTATTCAAACAAGGTCATGCCAGAGAAGATTCATATGTTCAAAGCAATTGAGAAGATATTTTTAGAAAGCGCTAATCCTAAAAAAAGCTTGCAGGACGCGTGGAAGGAGGTGTAGGATAGCCACAATGGAATCAAAGGAAAATCTTGAAGAATTCGCTCCAATTTTTCTAAAAAACAAGTATCAGGCAGAAGAGAAGAAGTATCTAGAGCCCTTTTTTACAAACTGTGATAAGTCGGTGTACGCCCCAATACTGCTCCCTCCGGAGCTTATTGGCGCGCTATGCTCAAGAACAAGCCGGGTAAAGGGTGATCTACGTCCCATATTTTTGAAGGAGTATATAGCCCCCTTTATAGAAGCAGAGCGAGAACCAAAAGATACGGAAGAAGTTTGGAAAGAGAAGCAGAAATACGGAGAAGGATTAAGAGAGTTCATCGACTTTCTGCATAAACATCCAGTATCAGAACTTTTTGCAAACCCAAGGGCCCGCTCCTTCTATGTAAAGTGGCTTGCAGAATATGGAGATGATTCTATCGCGCAGATGGCAGGATCTCATCTTATCTTTCAGGGCATTTCACAAGTTGCAATAAAACACTTTGAAGACCAGCGTATTGGACTTGCTCCAATTGAGAAATCCACACGCTATGTAAACTACTCCAAAAAAGTAGGAGGGAAGTACTTGTACTACACAGATCCAACGCTAAAAAAGCTAAGACTGAAAACTGAATATGAGAATGCAATGGACGGACTCTTTGACGCCTACACAGACTTTATTCCAAAGCTAAGCGAATATCTTACAAAGAAGTTTCCAAAAGAAGAGAAGTCGGTAATTGAGAAGAAGGCATTTGATACAGTACGCGGACTCCTTCCAGCCTCAACCCTCTCGCAAGTTGCCTTTTTTGGAAATGGGCAGGCATTTGAGTACATGATAAGCAGGTCGGGAAAGCACTCACTTGGAGAAATCCGATGGGCAGCGAATGAGGCTTTAGAGGAGCTTTACAAAGTTACTCCATCCTTTTTGCGAAGATTAAAAGACGAGGACAAGAAAGAAGCAGTAGATTCATATCAGGAATATCTTGCAGGCAAGGGCAGGCGTCTTGCGCCAGCAGTTGAAGAGGTTTTCAAAGAAAAGGGAACAGTCTCAAGCGATCGCCAAACTAAGGTGCGGCTTCTTGAGCACGATCTTGAGGGAGAGAATAAGATTATCGCAGGAATTCTTTATAGTGCGCCAAACAATCACAGAGGATGGAAAGAACTTCTCCGACGTATTAGAAAGATGACAGAAGAGGAAAAGAAAAACATTCTCGACAAATACCTTGAGGGACGCACTGTTAGATGGCAGAAGGTGGGGAGAGCGCTTGAAAATACATATATGAGATTTGAGACAATCGTAAATATCGGCGCTTGGCGTGATCTCCATAGGCATAGAATGCTTACTCAGCAAAGACAAAACTTCTCTACGCATCATGGATATGATATTCCAGAAGAAATAAAGGAGGCTGGATTGGAAGAAGAGTATAAGGGTGCCATAGAGCCGGCCCAAGAGGTGTACGAAAAAATTGCGCGCCATGATCCTGATCTTGCCCAGTACGCAGTAACCCTTGCGCACCGCCTTCGCTTTATGCAGTGGGAGAACCTAAGGCAGATATTTTGGAAAATGGAGCTTCGTACCATCCCAGAAGGGCATCCAGACTACCGTTCTATAGAACAGCAGAAGTTTCGCCTCGTAGAAAAGGCCTATCCCATGATAGCGGAGCGCATCATGGTAAACCTCGGCAACTATGACTTTGCCCGCCGTGGGCAGGAGGAGCGCATCCAGAAAAAGCTTCGAAAATTGGAGAACTCATGACCCCTAACAGAAACCTGTGGGGGAGATTCTTTAAAATGTTATAATGGCAATATGATATATTCAGAAGAAAAAAATGAAGGCGGAGTAGTAGTGGCAGTACTTATATCAGTAATTATAGGACTAGCTGTGGGAGTAGGAGCTGGGTTCATTGAACAGCAGCTTATTTCAAGAAACGACAGCAGTACGAGTGCACAAGAAAATGCGCAAACAGAAAAAAGCATACAGGTAGGAAGTGGAGAATCAAAAGAAGAGCCAAAAACAGTAGGGTTGCCCAAAGACCCCCTAGAATTGATTCAGGAGGTAGCAAAACGCCACAAGGAAGCGTGGCCAGATGTATTCCATGCTGATATGGAGATGCATACGATAGAAGACAGAGACAATATAAATGTGTTTAATCCAGAGCTAGCACTACAGGGAGAACCGCAAGTAACAGGAGAAATATATGTTACGGAACAGGAACTATTTGTAATACAGGAAGGAGGACAAGCAGTGAAAGCAGCGAAATCAAAATCATTTCTACTCATGCCCGCTCCTTACATTGCACTACAGAATATAGAATCATTATTTTATCCTCCGAGTAATGTTCAAAATATAACCCAATTTACAGAAGCATCTGAGGGGATAATAAACGGAGAGAAGGCAACAGTGGTCACTATACAAAGAACGATAAGGGGGGAGGTGCTAATGGAGGATATTGGAAGTCTAACCACCGAACAAAGTGGAGAGACCACGATACAGAGTATTGACAGCACAACAGATTTTGGTGAAAGCGGAATAAAGATGATGACGAAAGTGGTGATAGGTCAAAATCCAGTACGACTTCATCACGTCAAACAAGAACTGCTACCAGCGGAAGGCGAACAGGGAAACACTATCTTAACTGAAGTTTTGTACGCATATAAAGACAATTCACTTATACCTTCAGGCATAGGTTTTGATCTCGGCATCTCATTTGCAATAAATCTTTTTGCGGAATTAAGTGAAGATGAGGAAAGCTCAGCCCCAATAGAAATTCCATTACCATACCTAAAATTAATCGGACTCCAAGAAGGAGTGCCTGTGCCGGCAGATATAAGGGCAAGCGCAATAGAACAGTAAAGCGAAGCGAAGCGCATTCCAATTCAAAAATTTACAGTACGTATGCAAACGGAATTTTAAACTGTCCGATGTCTCATCGGGCAGTTTTTTATGCACCACACTCTTGATTCTTCATCATTAATTCTATATCCTTGTTCTCGTTATGCGTATAACCTCCTACAAGAGGGCAGTTGAATATTTGGAATCTCTCATCCCAAATAAAAATACAGGGAAGAGATTGTATAAGCTCGAGCGAGTAGCGCATCTTTTAGAACTCATGGGAAATCCCCATGAGTCATTCAAGTCTATCCATATTGGAGGAACAGCAGGTAAGGGGTCAATTACTTACATCACAGCTGGAATCCTGAAAAAGGCGGGATATAAAGCAGGACTGCATATCTCTCCTCACATAAACAGAGTAAACGAACGAATACAGGTGAATGGAAAAGAGATAAGCGATAAAGACCTTACAGAGCTTGTTGAATGGGCAAAGCCAAAAATAGAAAAAACAGGAAGAGAAACTGATGGATTGCCAACATACTTTGAGGCAGTTGTTGCCATAGCATTCGAACACTTTCGAAGAAAGAAGGTTGATGTTGCAGCAATAGAAGTGGGCCTTGGCGGAAAGCTTGACGCGACAAACGTGATAACCCCCCTTGTCTCAGTCATTACAAATATCCATTTTGACCATCGGAATATTCTTGGCTGGACAGTGGGGGCGATTGCTCGAAACAAGGCAGGAATTATTAAAGAGGGAGTTCCAGTAGTAACAGGAGCAACACAAAAAGACGCGCTGGAAGTAATAAAAAAGAAAGCAAAAAAGGAAAAGGCGCCTCTTACAATCATGGGAAGAGATGTGCAGACAAAGCTGAAAAAGTTAGGTCCAGAAGGACTTCTCTTAAACGTAAAGACAAAAAAAGAAACGTATCTAAATCTAAAAACTCCGCTCTTAGGAGAGTATCAGGCAGTAAATATTGCAACAGCAATTACTGCGCTTGAAAAATCAAAACTAAAAGTATCAAAAGAAACTATTAGGAAAGCATTAAGGGAAGTTCGAATTCCCGGAAGGATTGAAGCGTTCAATATTAAAACTTTGCATGGAAATAAGACAATTATTTTAGATGGCGCGCACAATCCTAAGAAGATGGAGTCATTTGTGCAAACAATTAAGAAGCTGTTTCCAAAAAAGAAGTTCACCTTTATATTTGCAATCAAGAAGGGAAAGAATCAGACCGGAACAATGCGAAAGATTGCTCCAATTACAAGAAAGATATACTTCTCGCAATTCCTTTCCACAACTGACTTTGGCAAGAAAAAAAGTAAGTCTGCAAGAAGCCTCTCACTAAAAATGAAGAAGGTTTCAAAAGTAGAACGGAGAATAGTAAGAAGTCCGGAAGAAGCGCTTGATCTAGCAATAAAAGAATTCAAAGGAGATGACATAATAATCGTAACCGGCTCCTTTTATCTCGTAGGGGAGGTGAGAGCTCGTATTTTTGAGTCCTTATTAAAAAAGAAGGTCAAATAGCCCTTTTTTGCTGTCCACAGTTTTTCCCTTTACCCAAAAGGGCTCCTTCAAGTAGCATAGGACCAGAGGAAAACCAAAACCGAAAATCACAGAAAAAGCCAAAGAAGGGTGGTGATACGCAAAATGGCGAGTGAACAGGGTCGAATAGAGTTTGTGCCCGGAGCCCAGATTGAACGAGCCATACGGGAAACACGCGGACTGTCCCATACATTCCGAGATTGGGCAGGACAAGCCCATATGGAAGGGGTCCTTCTCCAGTATCTGCAGATCGTAATGGATGGAAGATCCGACATTGGATTTGCACTGCAGAAACTAGATGCAATTGTAAGGAGGTCCGACACAGAGACGAGTCTGACATCCGGAGACTTAAAGGTGGGCACAAGGAAAAGAAGAAGCGCGGTAAACGGAAGCAATGGAGATCCGGACGAACACAGATGGAGGCTCATCGGAACGAGAGTTCATGAAGCAGTACTGGGAGTCCTTGACCTAGAAGAGGAAAGTAGGCAGGGCGAGCTCATACTGTGGCCAGAGAGAGTGGAAGAAGAAGATGTAGACGCTGAGGCCGAGGAAGATACTAGACTTTTCTCGGTAGTTCGGAGAGTGCCTGAGAACATTCTTGAGCGAGTGGAAGAGATACGCGGAGAATTAGATGCCCCGCTGAGAGATCACAATGCCTGGGTAGAAAAATACCCAAAATCCATAGGGCTCATGTTTGAGCTAGGGGACCTCCTTTCGCAAGAGGTCGGAGAGTGGATTTCAGGGCTGTCTCTTGGTGAGGACCTAATTGGAAGATATCTACGCGCGGTAATATACAGTACGTGCGCAGGGTTTCCAACATCTGCGACGCTACAAGGGTTGAAAGGATCTCTCGTATTCACTGAAATTCCTGTTGCAGGCTTTGAGTTTGGAGCAGGGCGTCATCCAGCCGACATCTTTCAGGTACTCCTGGAAAGAGAGCCGGTAAGAGGCAAAAATAGAGAGGAGTGCTTAAAAGCTCTTAGGGGGCTAAAGGAATACAGCATAGATGCAATTCTGCATCGACTGCGCAAGAGCCTCGGAAGACAGGTGAGTGGGCGGATCCTAGACCTCAAGGTCGCGGTGGGAGACAACCTTCCTTCAGAAGGATCGAAGGGGAAGGTAATAAAGCGGTCCGACGTGATTAAGGAGCCGCTTGCAATCCACGCGCGTCAAATGAAGCGGTATCTTGCGGTCTCAACACTGGCTTGTCATTGGAGAGCACGCGGAATAGCAAGCCCTGAAAAGGCATTCTCCTCGTCTCCTATGATAGGTGGAGAAATTATATATCTTCTGCAGGATGGTGAGATGATACATCACATCACCATGGAAGAAGCAGAGGTATATATGAGAGAGGTGTTTGCTCCACGTGTGTCCAGAGCAAGGCAGTGGGCGAGAATGCGAAGAGTACAGCACACGCTCGATCGTCTTGTTAGAAATGGAGGAATACAGAGGGCTTGGGAGGAAAGCAGGCCAGAGCAGATGAGGATTGATATTCCTCATGCAGAAGGATGGAGAAAGAGCTCTGCCTTGCCCGTGGCTCTTCTTACGGAGCACTTTCGTGAATTCATCGATCCGAAAACAAGAATTGTGGAACTCGGACCAATGGTTCGAGGTAAAAGAGTGCTTCGAATGCAAATCGGAGCGCTTCGAGAGGCAATGCTGAACAGTCGCATAGCCATTAACAAGGGGTTCAACTGGCGGACTGGAGGATCGATCCAGTGCATGAACCCGAACCACACGGGTCACGAAGGAGGCGGAGAACGAACTCCCTCGCTTCACATCTACCTCAAGGATGGACACTTTCACTGCTACGGATGCGGGGAGATGCATGGAGTAATCGCAGAGGAGAGCATTCCGCCCGAGCTTTCCGACATCCGTGATGTTGTGCGAAGCAACTGGGCAGAAAGAGGGACTAAAGCTTCGTCCAAGTCCATTAAGGATGTTGCCATTCCAGAAGAACTGGGCGTTCTTATGGGGGATGCCCAGACAATCCTTCGAAGAGGATTCCGGAAAAGCCGAGGAGGAGACTACCTGCGAGAAGTACGCAGGCTGGATCCGGAACTCGCATGGAATCTTGGAGCAGGACTCTGGACTGATGAAGTCATCTTTGGCCTACTGAAGAGGGGGCACGAATTCGAAGAGCTCGAGCAATTCGGGGTTATAACCCGATCCATGACAGTCCAGCCGGATAATCCATTTATCCGAAGGCTGCAGAAGGAACTTGGGCTCACTTTGAAGGAGCTTGGAAAGGAAGGAGAAGACAAGGAAGGAAATACGCGTCTCCTTCTGCCTCGGAACCCACTATGGAGCCGCAACGGATACATAACATTTCCGCTCACATTGGGCGGACTCCGTACTGGATTCTACGGAAGGGAGATAGGTCAGAAGAAGACACGGTTTGCGCATATGAAGCTTCGGACCGGCTTCCCCAATGGTGCGTTTGGAGAAGGGCGGCTCAACGACGATAAGGTCAAAGAAGTTATCGTCTGCGAGGGAGTGATGGATGCGCTGACCATCATGGAGGCTCTTCCCGGGAAAATCGCAATTGCAATTATCGGCACCAACAATAACATTGTGATTGATGCAATTGGGATAGCTGGGAGAGCCGGAAAGAAGATCTTCGTCGCGCTTGACTTCGACGAGCCCGGCAGGAAAGCAACGAAGAAAATCATCAAAACCCTGAAGGAAGCAGAGTGTGAAGCCGAGGACTTCACGCCAGCATTCCTGGACACGTTTCCGGACGCCAGAGACCACGACGACTACAACACGTGGTGGACCGAGGTAGGCTGGAAGCAGCGTACGTAAAGAGGGCGAACGACTTTTGAGTCGCGCCCTCTTCCGCATTTTAGAGAGTCAATTTTTATTTTTCATGTTTTGTGATAAAGTGCCAACACAATGAGTATCTCCAAGTCTCTTATAAATCGCACAAGAGAAGTAGTGATTTGTGAAAACATAGAGGAAGCAAAAACGCACAAAGAAAAATCGCATGGTCTTATTAAGTCTGATGGCAAAACAGCGCTATTTTTCAAAACTCGCTGGGGAATCCATACCTTTGGCATGGCATTTTCAATAGATATAGCAATTCTTGATAAAAAGATGAAGGTAGTAAAGTATAAAAGAAATTTAAAGCCAAGCCGGATCCTTTTTTGGAATTTAAGATTTAATAAGGTTATAGAAATACCAACAATACTTTTGCAGGAGGAAATGATAAAAATTGGAGATGAATTATGTATTTCGTAACAAGCAATAAAAATAAACTGCGCGAGTTCGAGGAAATACTCGAAATAAAGCTTGAGCAGATTGAGCTTGATTTAGATGAAATTCAGGAGATTGATGTGAAGAAAGTTATTGAACACAAAGCAAGTGAGGCATATGCAAAAATACAAAAACCAGTAATTGTAGAAGATACTGGGCTGTATATAGAAAGTTGGAAGGGATTCCCCGGCGCGCTTGCAAAGTGGGTAGACAAAACCATTGGATTTAAAAATATTCCGCACCTGCTAAAAGGAGACAGAAGAGCAAGAGCAGAGACAGCAGTTGGATATTATGATGGTAAAGAGTTTAGAAGTTTTCGTGGAAAGATAGAAGGAAGTATTCCGACCAAGCCAAGGGGGGAGACTGGTTTTGGATGGGACACAATCTTTGTTCCAGAGGGGCACGAAAAGACATTTGCTGAAATGGACGCTGAAGAAAAGAATAAAATCTCTATGAGACGCAGTGCCTTGGAAAAACTCAAGTTATTTTTGCACGATAAGTAGAAGTAGGCAGAAAATACTTATTTTAGCGTTGGGGTTGAAAAAAATTCTAGATAAATGATAGTATACTCAAACCATGATAAAGCTGAATTTTGCAAAAGAAGCCCCAAAAAACAAGGATATTGCTCTTATTGAGATAAAAGAAGGAGGCAGAAAAGATGCCTATATTACTCCAGAAGCACAGAAAAAGATTGTTGTTGGAATAGGGAAAAAAAAGGAATTTTCTAGAAGAAAGCTTATTATTCTTCCGCGAAGGATTATTTCTCTTGCAAAAGCAAGAAGAATAAAGAAGATCGCCATTAATTTTGACGAATTAAAGAAGCTATTAAAAGAAAAAGAAGGAGAACTTGCTGAAATACTTATTACAAATCTAGAGATGGGAAACTTTGAATTTGTGAAGTATAAAACAAAGCCCCAAGAAGGATGGAGGTTTATAGAAGAAGTAACGCTATATGGAAAGATGGGGGCCTCGACAAAAAGAGGGGCAGAAAAGGGACAGATTATAGGAGATGAAATAAATGCGTGCAGAGAACTTGTAAATACTCCAGGAGGAGAGATGACTCCTAAGCTTCTCGCAAGCACAGCAGAGAAAAGGGCAGAAGGGACAAAAGTAAAAGTAGAAGTATTAGGAAAGTCAGATATACGAAAACTAAAAATGGGAGGTATTCTTGGTGTTGCTGAGGGGTCTAAAGAAGAGCCCAAGCTTATTGTCATGAGATACAAAGGAAGTGCGGGTCAGCCAATGGTTTTGGTGGGAAAGGGAGTAACTTTTGACACTGGAGGGCTGAATATTAAGCCGGACCTAAGTATGAATGAGATGCATATGGATATGTCAGGAGGAGCAGCAGCTTTACACACAATAATTCTTGCGGCAAAACTTAAATTAAAGAAACACATTGTAGTGCTTATTCCAGCAGTAGAGAATATGCCTTCCGGCTCAAGCTACCGTCCGGGAGATATTCTTCGTACAATGTCTGGAAAGACAATTGAGGTAGGGCATACTGATGCAGAAGGAAGAGTTATTTTGGCAGATGCTATAACTTATGCAAAGGAGTTTAAGCCAAAGCTCGTAATAGATGTTGCAACGCTTACTGGTTCTGCAATGGCAGCTCTTGGAAAAAGGGCATCCGCAATACTAGGGAAAGATGAAAAAATGGTGAGCCAGCTTATAGAAGCAGGAGAGAGCGTTGGAGATTATGCGTGGCCTCTTCCGCTTTGGGATGAGTATGAGGAAGACATAAAAGGGACATTCGGGGATGTAACAAACTCTGGGAAGACAAGGTATGGGGGGGCAATTACTGCTGCAATGTTTTTATATCAGTTTGCAAAAGAATTAGACTGCCCATGGGCGCATATTGATATGGCGCCGCGTATGACTTCTATACATGGAGAGTATCTTGCAAAAGGCGCTGCAGGCGCTCCAATCGGACTTCTCATGCGCTTCCTGCAAAATAGAAAATAACTCCCGCCCCTATTAGGTGTGGGCATAAAAAATAACAAAGCGCCGCGTTATAACGCAGCGCTTTGTATTTTAGAAACGAATTTGTATCTGGTAATGACAGCTTGTGCCAAGAGTAATTCAAAAGTTATCAACAGTTTTATGAAAAAATATTTTTTTCATAAATAAATCTGATATAATCTAAATACATACATTTGACACGTGTCAAAGGTCGGAATTGACAGAGAGAAATTTTCAAAATATATGCCAAGAAAAAGAAAAACAGCAAAAAGAAAGCCAGCGAAGAGGAAGCCAGCAAAAAGGAGGCCAGCCAAAAGAAAAACAGCAAGGAGAAAACCGGCAAAAAGAAAAACAACGAGAAAAAAGACAGCTCGTAGAAAGCCGGCAAAGAGAAAGACAACACGACGAAGAAAAAAAAGATAGGGCGACGATTTGTCAAAAGGCGAAACTAGCAAAGCACCAATACGGTGCTTTGTTGGTTATACGGCAGGAGTATTCTAAAAAAATCTATGGATAAGTGCCGAAAAATAAATATAAAAATGTATAATTAAAAAATATGGGACAAAGTTCAACAAGTACAATCGTGGTCGCGGTTGTGATTGCACTCATTGTAGGCGGAGTCGGAGGATATCTGTATGGGAAGAGCGCCGGACAGACTGCTGGATATGATACAGGATATACTGAAGCCGAAGAGGACTTAGTAAAGGTTCAGGAAGAAGCAGCAAGGCGAACAACAGAAGAGGCGGCAAAGGCAGCAAATCCGTTCGAGATAGAGAACCCGCTGGAGAACGTGGAGGCAAATCCATTCGAGAAGGTAAAAGAAGTTTTGAATCCTTTCGAATAGCCGCGATTAAAAAAGTCAACAATTTAATAAATTAAAAGGCGCGAGTTGTAAAAAGTACAACGTATGTTTATACACAATATTTCTTGTGTATGTGAAAGAGCAATAAGGGTGCTCCTACTTACAATAATAGTGGCGACTTTGTGGTCGGCGCTTTTTGTATTCACATACGCACAAACAGAGGAGGCAGCGGGAATAGATGAAGTTGATCCAGCAGCTATACTGGAGAAAGAGGCGGAAGCATTAAGAGATCTAGCGCAAGCTGTAGGCCAGGAGATAGACAGCGTAGAAGAGGCCCGAGCTGTTTGTGATCAGGAACGATATTTAAATACCTGTATTGAAATAGGTAAAAAGTATGAACTTTATGAACCGGAAGAGCTAGAGCAGATTGATGAATTTTTAGAAGAGGCAAAAGAAACCATTATTAACGATCTTCAAAACTGTACAGATGAAAGATGTCTGTTAGACGCAGCAGCAAAGCTGGCAGAGCGTATACGGGAGAACAAGCCGGAACTTGCTGAGCTCTATGATTTTACTGAAGAGAAGATGGAGGAGAAGGAAAGGATAATAGAGGCCGCTGAAGAGCTGGGAGTGAGCTTTAGTGATTGTCGAGTAATGGATCCAGACACAGCTCCCGTAGATCTTTTGCGGGCATGTGCGCGTCTTGCAAAAGACGATCGTGTAAAAGAATTTATTCCTGAAGAAGAGCTGGAAAGAATAGAAAAAATAGACGAGTCAGTAGAAGTGTTGGTGGATCTGCGAGAGCAGAAGCTTCAGTGCGGTGATGGAACTCTGGAAGGATGCGGGCAGTTTTGTCTTAACCCAGGTCCAGAAGCTCGTGAGGGAGGCGTAGAGGGTATTCCGGAGATATGCCGGCATATAGCAGAAAGATTTTTTGGTGATGAAGGGATAAGACAGCTTGAAGCTGCCTATGAACATGTAGGTCAGGTTGAGGACTATTTAAAACAACAGACGGATAATCTTGTGTTTGAAACTCATGATGGAAGAAAACTATTTAGACCTGAGGAAATTGGACGATATCTGGAAATAGAGGGAAGGAAGGGAAACGTAGAGGCAGTTGAAAAAGGCATGGACTTCTTAGTTCTAAACGGTTTTGTTACTACCAAAGAAAAAGAGTTTGCCCTGGAAATGATAAAAAAGATTAAAGAAAGAGGAATAGAAGTAGACTTTGACAGATGTGAGGTGGATCCAAGGGCATGCCAGGATTTTGTGCCTGAAGATTTTAGGGAGGAGTTTGAAGTAATGGATAAGATTCATACTATTGTAATGACTGAGATGCAGAAAGAAGGAGTACCTAATCCTGACTTCTGTGATGATCCAAGGTATGGGCAGGGATGCTTGGCAGCAGGAAAGAGAGCTCTTCCTCAAATTGAAGAAATTGCCGGCGATTTTCCGCCAGCTCTGGCGCTTATTTAAGAAATTAAGTTTCACCTTGAGGAGGGAGAAAGAGGAAGGGAGGCAAGCTTACCATCGGAGATAAAGAGTTCAATTCCTTTGAAGAGATAGATGCGTACTGCAGTGTAAATGGCTCTCTATGTCTTGCAGAGGCAGCAAAGAAAGGCTTTATTGAAGGAGATTTCGCAGCTGAGAAGTTTGAGAGGTCATTTGACGCGCAGTATTATGGTCCAAGACCATATGGCCCAGACCCATACGGACCAGGACCTTTTGATCCATACGGACCAGGACCTTTTGATCCTTACGGCCCACCTCCATATGGGGAGAACTTTGGATTTGGATTTGGCCCAGGCCCATACGGACCAGGACCTTATGGCCCAGATCCTTACGGACCAGGACCTTATGGCCCAGATCCTTATGGACCAGGCTATGGAGAATTTAATAAAGAAGAGGCTTTGCAGCAATTTCAAAAGTGGCTTGAAAATCCTGTAGGACCTCCTCCAATTCCAATGGGACCAGAACCGCAGGGAGAATTCTGCGGAGAAACATTCTGCGGACCAGGTGGTTATTGTGGAAGTCCAGAGCTTAGTATGTGTTGTCTAGATTCTATGAGTTTCTGTCACGCAGAAAGCAGGTGTGTTTCTGATCCAGAACAGTGCGGAAAGGGACTATATCCAGAACCATACCCACCAGGCCCAGAACCATATCCATATCCGTATCCAGAACCGTATCCTCCATACCCAGGAACAGGCAGTGGCGGGCTAACACCAGAGCTAGAGAAATGTCTAAGAGAAAATGGAGTAACAGAAGATGCAATAGAAATGTACCGGAGAGGAGAGGGACCAAAGGATGAGGCAACAAAAGAAGCTGCGGGTAAGTGCTCAGAGATAGTATCACCATATCCATATCCGTATCCAGATGATGATTATCAGCAATGCGGCTATAACAACAAGTGCGCACCAGGCGATTACTGCGCAGATCCAAGTCGCGGATTGTGCTGTATAGGAGGAGAATTTATCTGTCCTGACGGACAATGCTCAGTCTATGGAGGAAAATGCGAAGGAGGCCCAGAACCGTATCCGTATCCGGATCCAGACTACTGCCCTGATTACTCCGCCGCATACTATGGACCATGTCCAGAAGGTCAGCATAGGGAAGAGTATAGAGATGAAAGAGGTTGTCAGATTATTGGAGAATGCCGCACAGGACCTGAGCCATATCCGACATATCCATATCCAGATCCTCTATACCCAGAACCATATCCAGAACCTCCATATCAAGCCCTTACCTTCCCATACAAATTCCCTAATGGGGTAACAGTACAATACTATGAAGAAGGAAGAAGATACTGCTTCGAGACTGTTGGAGACGTGAATATATATGTTGAGAATAAATGTAAAGAGGACTTTGGATACGTACCTCCAGAACAGCCAGAGTATCCAACATGGATAAGTCATGAGTGGAAATTCAGCGATGGCTCAATGCAAACCTCATATATATTTGACAGGGCAGATGCAGAATATCTTAACTATATTCAGCAGACAGAAAGAGAGTGTTCGTCAATTCCTCAATACAAGTTCAGGTGGAAGCCAAATGCTCAAGACGCGAATCCAACAAACTGGCAAAACTTTGGAATCCCTGATTGTACGTCAACAGATGTATCAGATTCATGTACAGACAAGTATGGCCCAGGATGGATTAGCAAAGAAAGAACCACAGGAAACTGTTATGATGCTTACTCGCCGGTATTCAGGACATCAAACGGAAACCTATACTCATGCAGCGGTATTCCATCAGGTGTATCTGCTCCGGGATGTTCATCAAGCGTAACAGCTCCAACTCCGTCAACGAGTTCTATAATAGTTGCGCCTACTATGTATCCGGGCGATGTAAATTCCTGTCCTGGATTCGCAGGTAGCGCGTTTGATAGTGGTGGAGTGCGATACTGCAGACTTAATAATCAGGAGTCCTGTCAGTATGGATATCCAGCATATATTACAGAGTCAAATTACAGACCAGAGAACTGTCCATTCCAAGGTCCGGTTTATGGAGACTGTGCAGTAAATACAAATTCGGGATCATGCTATGCTCAGCCAGGGTGTGCATGGTTTGGAACTTACTGTCAGGGAGATAGCTACTCCCCGCCACCACCTGGAGAAAACTATGCATGTAACTTCAACAGTGAATGTGATCCTGGTGAAAGCAGTGGATCCTGCCCAAGCGACTGCGATCCAGATTACGGCGCTGGCAGTTCCTGCCCACCAAACTTCCATTATCATGGCGAGTCAGGCGGATACTGCATAAATGACCAGGAAGATGTTAATGGCACCTGTTATGGCTCAGACGGATCAAGTGTAATTACCTGTCCATCATCATCTACATATGGAGGGTCCTGTGACAATGACTATATTTGTGAGACAGAATATGGAGAAACAGGCGATTGCCCAGACTGTAACAATTACTGCGATAATGATGGTATATGCGAGCCGCCAGAAGATACTTGGAGCTGTGCAAGCGACTGCGGAGGTGTAGTCGGAGGAGATTCCTGCCCACCAAACTTCCATTACCATAGCGAGTCAGGCGGATACTGCATAAATGATCAAGAAGATTACAGTGGCACCTGTTATGGCTCAGACGGATCAAGTGTAATTACCTGTCCAGAATCAACATATACTCTGCCAACCTCATCCTGCTCTGCGCCTTTGGTAGCGCTTCTGGGAGATGGTTGTCACCAGATGTACACTGATTATTCGGGACAGCAAATATACTGTGATGGTCCAATGACAATATCAGCAAGAGAGGGGGATAGCTCAACTACTTCTGGGTGTAATGATCCAAATGTAGGAGGAGGCACTTGCGGCTCATCAACTTGTGCGCCGGGTGATTGGTGCGCAGACCTTGCCAATGGATGGTGTTGTCCAAATGGTATGACTATCTGTTCTGACGGCATGTGCGTATGGAATAGTTCAGAGTGCAGTACAGTAGTGACATGCAGTCCGAATACATACAATGGGAATTCAAGTGCTCAAAGCGCATGTGGTTCATACTGCGGATATGGATGTACATTTGATAGCCAGAGTTGTGCTACAGGATGTGTTGATGCTCCTGCATCAAGTGGATACTGCGGGGATAGTTCGTGTAACAATGGGGAAACTTCCGCATCCTGCCCAGGCGATTGCGGAAGTGCGCCAACAGGAGATACTTGCGACTATGACAATGTATGTGAACCAAATGATGGTGAGACTGGATACTGCGAAGACTGTAACGACTACTGCGACTACGATAATATATGCGAACAGCCAGAAGATAGTTGGAGCTGCGCAAGTGACTGCGGTAGCACAGGAGGAGGCGGAGGTGACTATGTATATTGCGAAGACAGCTCCACACAAGACACCTGTACTACACAACCAAATTGTTCTTGGTATTCAGACCCTACAACTTCGTACTGCTACTATGACGGTGGTGGAGGATATTCATCCTGCTCTCCAGCCCTTGTCTCGCTCTTGGGAGATGGTTGCCATGATATGTATACAGATTCTGATGGACAGACATTCTACTGTGATGGCCCAATGACAATATCAGCAAAAGAAGGAGATACTTCAACTACCTCTGGATGCAGTGGCGGCAGCGGTGGTGGAGACTACTACCCACCGCCTGATGGAGGATATTCATCCTGCACAGAAACCCTTATAAATCTCCTAGGAGATGGATGTCACTACATGTGGAGTGATTCTTCGGGTCAGTCAATTTACTGTGACGGACCAATGACCATGTCAGCAAAAGAAGGAGATAGTTCAACTACCTCTGGCTGCAATGATCCAAACTTAGGAGGAGCATATATGCAAATGACAGAGACTCAGCTTGCATGGGCATGCGTAAAAGGAGGGGGAGACTGGGATAGAGGAGCGTATGAGTGTGGAAGGTCATCTCTCCTCTCATCTATAATCAGCGCATTTGCAAAGACAGCAAAACAGATATTCTGGGCATTTCCGAACTAGAATACAGCAAGAAAAACCCCCCGCTTATCGGGGGGTTTTTGATTGCAATGCCTCACCTATTCTAGTAGGTTAGTGATATGAAAAAGAAAAACTTCTGGAGCACTCTAAAAAAACCAATAATTATTCTTGCTCCAATGGCAAACGTAACAGATGCTGCGTTTCGCGAGCTTTTCGCTAAGTATGGAAAACCAGATGTAATATGGACAGAGTTTGTGTCTGCTGAAGGACTGTGCTCTAAAGGGAAGAAAAATCTTCTAGTGGACTTAAAGTATTCTGAAAAAGAAAGACCAATTATTGCTCAGATATTTGGAAGCAGTCCAGAGACTCTTGCAAGAGCAGCGAAGATGATACAGAAACTAAAGTTTGACGGAATAGATATAAACATGGGCTGTCCAGACAGAAGTGTAGAACGTCAGGGCGCAGGAGCAGCGCTTATAAAAAATCCAGAGCTTGCAAAAGAAGCTATTAAAAAGGTTAAAGAAGCAGTAGAGATTCCAGTGTCAGTAAAAACAAGAACAGGATATAGTAAGGACCAAACAGAAGAGTGGATTGCCGAACTTTTAGAAGAAGAACCCGTCGCAATCACAATTCACGCAAGAACAAGGAAAGAGATGTCAAAAGTTCCGGCAGACTGGAGTACAATAAAAAGAGCAGTCAAAGTGCGAGATAAGAAAAAAAGTAAAACCCTTATCATAGGAAACGGAGATATAGCGTCTTTGAAAGAAGCAAAAGAAAGAGCGCAGGAAACAGGGTGTGATGGAATAATGATTGGCAGGGGAGCATTTGGAAATCCATGGTTTTTCAAGGGAAAAGAACTTCAAGATATTGGTGTTGAGACGCGTCTAAAAGTAATGTGCTGGCATACAAGAATATTTGAGAGGATGTTCAAGAGAAAGAAAAACTTCTCTATCATGAAAAAGCATTTCAAGGCATACGCGTCAGATTTTAAGGGGGCAAAAGAATTAAGAATGGAGCTTATGAAAACGAAAAGCGCAGACGAAGTGGAGATAGAGATAAAAAGATTTCTGGGGAAAAACAAATTTGCATAAAGCAGGAAGTGTTTGGTAGACTGATACATAATCAAGGTCGGAAAAAAGACCAAAAAAATGAAAATAACTCAAATAAAATCAATGAAAAAATATACCACAATATTTGCGCTTATGCTCTTTATCACGTCCGCAGGAGCAGTAAGGGCAGAAGAGGCAGATGAAGAGCCGACTCCAACTCCAGTACGCGCAGAGCTTCAAGAAGAAAGAAAAGAAACACAAGATTCTGTAAAAGAAATAAAAGAAGAAACAAGAAAAACTATTCAAGAGAAAAGAGTGGAGTTGAAAACAGACACTGAAGAAGTAAAAACAAGAACTCGAGAAGAAATAAAAGAGAAAAGAGATGGAGCAAGGGGAGATGCAATTGAGAAGAAGACAGAGGTGCGAAAGGAGATAAAAATAAAGCGGACAGAAGCACAGGAACTCTTTATAGAAAAGTCTAGAGAATTAAGAAAATCCGCTATAGAGAAAAAAGAGGAGGCCCGCAAGCTAATTCAGGAAAAAAGAGAGTCTCTAAAAGAAAAATTGCAGATAATTAAAGACGAACGAAAAAGGCAGGTTATAGAAAAAGTTGCAGAGAAGTTTGATGCGATAAATGATCGTATTACAGCGAAATTCTCAAAAGCAGTAGACAGGCTTGAGAGCATTGGGAGGAGAATTGAAAACAGGGCGGCTGCGCTGGAGGAAAATGGAGCTGATGTATCCAGCGTTAAAGAAGCAGTTGCAAATATTTTTGCTGCGGCAGAAGAAGCCCGCGTTGCAATAGGGGAACAGGCTGGAAAAGTATACGCAGTATCAGATATAATTACAGATGAAGAAACAGCAAAGCAGGATATTGGAACATTGCGTCAGACACTGCGAGATGATCTGGGAGGAGTAAAAGAAAAGCTTACAGAGGTGAAGGAAGCAGTAAGAAGCGCAGCAGAGGCGCTGCATCAAGTTCCAAAGCCGTCAGATTCAGACGAAGAACAGGAGGGGCAGGATGATCAAGAAGAACAAGAAGACTAATCAAGGGTCGAAACAAGTAAGAAAAGAGATACATGAAAAAAATCATAGGAATTCTCATAATTATTATCATAGTTGCTATTGCAGTTGTCCTATTAAGAACTCCGGCAGAGTCTCCGGCTCCTGTGGATGAAATTAGTGAAGATGGAACTCCAGCGGGAGAATTACCGACTGAAACTCCGACTGAAGAAAATACTGAACCAGCAGCAGTTGATACAGAGTTGGAAGGAATAGATCTTGGAGATATTGAAAGCGAGCTGCAGGCAATTGATGAAGACTTAGAGGGGCTCTAATATCAAAAATCCGTCTACAAAAAACCCTCCGACGTAACGTCGGAGGGTTTTTGGTTGAAAAGAGGCTAAAAGTAGGGTAGAGTAGGTCATACACACCCCTACGAGGCAAAACGTAGGGAGATTCTGTATATACATGGAGCAAATTCTAAAAATAAAATCAAAAAAGAAGCCGGCAGGCGATCAGCCAAAGGCAATAAAAGAGCTGGTGCAGGGACTAAATAAGGGCCATATGCATCAGACTCTTTTGGGCGCAACAGGAACAGGGAAAACCTTTTCTATCGCAAATGTAATAGAAAAAATCCAAAAGCCAACACTAGTAATCGCGCATAACAAAACTCTCGCTGCTCAGCTCTGCAATGAGTTTCGAGAGCTTTTTCCGGATAATGAGGTTCACTATTTCGTATCATACTACGACTACTACCAACCAGAAGCCTATCTTCCAGTAACTGATACATATATTGATAAGGAGGCAATGATAAACGACGAGATAGACAAGCTGCGCCACGCAGCAACAACAGCTCTGCTTACGAGGAAGGATGTTGTAATAGTTGCGTCTGTATCATGTATATATGGACTTGGCGCTCCAGAGGCCTACAGTGAGAACATTCTTTACTACAAAGTAGGAGACATTATTCAAAGAAAAGAGCTTATAAGACAACTAGTGCGAATGCACTTTACAAGGACAAACGCAGACTTGAAACGAGGAACATTTCGTATACGAGGTGACAACTGGGAAATAATGCCTCCATACGAGGAAACTATTTACAATTTTCAGCTGGAAAATGTAAAAATCAAAAAAATCTTTGTTATAGATCCGGTTAAAGGCTTTCAGCCGGAAAAGACTCCCACTGTAAACGAAATTATTATCTCGCCAGCCCGTCACTTCATCACTCTGGGAGACCAAAAGAAAAACGCTCTAAAAATAATAAAAAAAGAACTTGAGGAACGTTTAAAGTTTTTTGAAAAAAACGGAAGACTTCTTGAGGCTGAACGTCTGGAACGAAAAACAAAAGCAGACATAGCCATGATTAGAGAGATTGGCTACTGCAATGGCATTGAAAACTATTCCCGTCATTTATCCGGTCGAAAAGAAGGAGAACCGCCAGCAACACTGCTTGATTACTTTCCAGAAGACTTTTTAACAGTTATAGATGAGTCCCACGTTACTGTTCCGCAGATTCGCGGCATGTATGAGGGAGACGCATCAAGAAAGAAAACTTTAATAGAGTTTGGATTCCGGCTCCCGTCAGCTAAAGACAACCGCCCACTGAAATTCCCAGAATTCGAGAAAAGAATTGGGCAAAGAATCTATACATCAGCAACTCCGGGGCCATACGAAAAAAAGCACAGTGAACAGATTGTTGAACAGATTATTCGTCCTACAGGCCTCGTAGATCCAAAGATTACTGTTCGCCCAGCGCGCGGACAGGTTGACGATCTAATTCCCCGCATCAAAGAAAGGGTAGAGAAGAAAGAAAGAGTACTTGTAACAACTCTTACAAAGCGTATGGCAGAAGATTTAAGCCAGTATCTTCATGACGAGGGAATAAAAGTAACTTATCTGCATAGTGATGTAAAAACTCTTGATAGAATAAAGATTTTAACAAGTTTGCGAAAGGGCAGCTTTGATGTGCTTGTTGGCGTAAATCTATTAAGAGAGGGCCTTGATCTTCCAGAGGTATCTCTTGTCGCGATTTTGGATGCTGACAAAGAGGGCTTTCTGCGAAGTGAAACAGCTCTTATCCAAACAATGGGACGAGCCGCAAGAAATGTGCGAGGAGAGGTCATGCTATATGGAGACTTTAAAACCGGCTCTATGAAGAGAGCAATCAGAGAAACTGAACGACGTCGCAAAAAACAGCTTGATTATAACAAGCGTCATAATATAACTCCGAAAACTATTGTGAGAGAAATCTCTGACATTATCCCAATCAAAGATATTCTTGATCTGGAAACAAAACCTTTGCCTAAATCAAAATCCGCCATAGAAAAACTTATAAAGCAGAAGGAGGCAGAGATGAAACGCGCAGCGCGCGCCCTAGACTTTGAACTAGCTGCCGTGCTCCGTGATGAGGTAAAGGCATTATTAAAAACCACAAAGCGAAAACCAAAAAAATAATATGAATCCCTACACCCTTGGCGCATAACTATGTAAAGAGAAGGGATTAAAACAAAGTAATGAATCAGAGAAATACACAAGTCGAAAGAATAAATATTAATTTGGCGTCTCAATGCGCCAAGAGTGAGGGATGAAAGACTCAATTAAAATAAAAGGAGCAAGAGAGCACAACCTCCAAAACATAAACTTAGAAATCCCACGCAACAAGATGGTGGTGTTTACGGGTGTGTCCGGTTCTGGGAAGTCTTCTCTTGCCTTTGATACTATCTTCGCAGAGGGACAGAGACGATACATAGAATCTTTGTCTGCCTACGCGCGTCAATTTTTAGGCCAGCTAGCAAAGCCGGACGTAGATGAAATTGAAGGTCTCTCACCAGCAATCTCAATTGATCAGAAAAGGCATTCTGCAAACCCGCGCTCAACAGTTGCAACTATCACAGAGATATATGACTACTTACGCGTGCTTTTCGCGCGCGCAGGCGTACCGCACTGTCCAGTATGCGGGAAGAAAATCCAAAAGCTTACTTTGGATGAAATAGTTGATATTGCAATACAAATTGCAAAGAAAACAAAAACCGGAAAAGGGCTTACTATTCTGGCGCCAGTCGTGCGAGGGAGGAAGGGGGAGTACTACCAGATGCTTTATGACTTTTTAGGAGCAGGATTTTTTGAGGCGCGTATAGACGGAGAATTTACATCCCTAAGAGAGAAAATAGAACTAAAGCGGTATAAAAAACATGATATAGATCTCGTAGTAGATAAAATTCCATTTGGTACAGATTTAAAAGATAAGGATAACCGCACCAGAATAACAGAAGCAATTGAGACAGCATTGAAGTATGGAAATAACGTTGTAACTCTAATTACAGAAGAAGAAATAAATCTTTCTGCAAAATTTACCTGCCCATACGACAGTTTCTCATTCCCAGAGATAGAGCCCCGCATTTTCTCTTTTAACAGCCCATACGGAGCATGTGAAGCATGTCATGGCCTAGGAACAAAAGAGCTCTGGACAGAAGAGATATGTGAAGCATGCAATGGGCAGAGATTGCGTAAGGAGGCGTTAAGCATACTTATTGACGGAAAAAATATCGTCCAAGTCTCAGCAAAAGCAATCGAAGAGGCGCAGGACTTCTTTACAGGGCTAAAATCTTTAAAGGATGAGACTTTCAGAGAAGTAACAAAAGCTCCTCTTCGTGAGATACAAAGCAGATTAAGATTTCTTCTGGATGTTGGTCTTGGTTATTTAACGTTAGACAGAAAAGCAGGAACCTTGGCTGGCGGGGAGGCACAGCGTATTCGTCTAGCCTCACAAATCGGCTCCGGACTTACAGGAACACTCTACGTTCTAGATGAACCAACAATCGGTCTCCACCAAAAAGATAATGAGAAGCTCATACATACGCTTTTAGAGCTAAAAGAGCTGGGGAATACAATTATAGTAGTAGAGCATGACGAGGAAACTATTCGGGCCTCTGACTATCTCGTAGACATTGGTCCCGGAGCAGGTACACATGGCGGAGAAATCGTGGCAAAAGGAAAGATACCGGAAATTATAAAAAACAAGAAAAAAGACTCTCTTACTTTGGAGTATCTTCGAGGAGAAAGACAAATAGAAATCCCCGGAGAGAGGAGGAAGGTAAATATAAAACGAGGAGATTTTATAAAAATTAGAGGAGCAACTGAGAATAATCTCCAAAACATTAAAATAGACATCCCGCTCCGTAGATTTGTAGCAGTAACAGGAGTGTCCGGCTCAGGAAAGAGCACTCTAGTCTACGACGTGCTCTACAAAGCTATTGCAAACAAGTTTAATAATGCAAGTTATAAGGCAGGGCAGGTAAAGTCTATTATGGGACTTGAGTATATAAATAGAATTATAAACATTGATCAGTCGCCAATTGGCCGCACACCGCGTTCAAATCCGGCAACTTATGTGGGTGTCTGGACTCCGATTCGAGAACTCTTTACTTCTACAGAGGATGCGCGTGTGCGGGGTTATAAGCCGGGAAGATTCAGCTTTAACGTACGGGGAGGAAGGTGTGAAAATTGTGAAGGACACGGCACGATTGCAATTGAAATGCATTTTCTCCCAACAGTTCACATTACCTGCGATGTGTGCAAGGGCAGGCGTTTTAACAGAGAAACTTTGGAAATTAAGTACAAAAAAAAGAATATCCATGACGTACTCCTAATGACAATCGAGGAAGCCGCAGAGTTCTTTAAGGACATTCCATGGATACACGACAAGCTTCTTATATTAAATGAGGTAGGTCTTGGATATCTTGAGATTGGTCAGTCTGCGCCAACATTATCCGGAGGAGAAGCTCAGCGCGTGAAACTTGCGTCAGAGCTAGGAAAACGGGATACACGAAGAACACTTTACCTTTTGGACGAACCAACCACAGGACTCCATTTTGACGATATTAAGAAGCTTCTGGATGTGCTCCAGCGCCTTGTAGACCGTGGAAATACGGTTGTGGTTATTGAGCATAATCCAGATGTAATAAAATCAGCCGACTGGATAATCGACCTTGGGCCTGAGGGGGGAGAAAAAGGGGGAAAAATAATTGCAACAGGCACTCCGGAAGAAGTCTCAAAAAGAGCCGGCAGTTTTACCGGTGAGTATTTACGAAAGATTTTGAAAAAATAAATGACTCGGAGAGCTCAGCTCCGAGTCGTAGTCGTGTGAGAAATGCTTATGAGCATTCTGTCGATTAGGTATCCTGCTGGGCGTCCTCTTGTTTCATTGCGTATTCCCATGCCCGTATACCGGCAGCGCCATCGAGTTCGTCCTCTAGAACGACGTATGGACTGTCAATGGAGAACTCGACGGTACTGGTAGAATCATTGTCCTTGGAGGGATCATGGAAGGAGACTATGATGTGAGAGGAGCCGTTTTGCTGGACGACATCGATCACCTCTCCATCAAGCGCAAGCAGTGACGCAGGAGGATCCTTTTCCATGGCATCATCTTCATCTTCCATCTCCACGATGGAGGAATAAAGAGCTTCATCAACGATAGCGAAGCGGACAGGCATGCCGTGCCGGAAATGGCTAGGCGTGCGTCTCCTAGGATCCACAAACGTGTTGTTTTTAGACATCTTTTGCCTCCCATATTGTAGTTTTATTGCCGTGTGCAGTTGTCAAAGATGGCAACCAGAAATATAGGACTGTTTCAGGCTCCGCACGAAGTATAGAACTCAAATCAGAACTTGTCAAAATCGAGTTATCAACACCCCACAAAACTGCGAGCAAAGCGAGCATAGTTTTGTGAAGGCCCTGAGCAAAAGCGAAGGGTTTCCCTCAAAAAAAGCCTCAAAACCCCACAAAACTGTGATCCGCCAGCTGGCGGAGAGGGATTTCCTTGTCTAGATACAACTGTGATATTCTAAAATAAGGCAAAATAAGTAAGAAAAAAGGCTTCCTTGTTAGGAAGCCGATTCAGGAGGACAATGTGCATGCTCGATCCCTTCAAATTGAGGGGGGATATCGCCGACATGTTGGGAGGGGATATCGCCGACATGGTATCGAACAACATGAATGCGTCGATATCCGGGTATGTAGACTGCGACAATCACATACTTGTCCGTGAGGTCGCGTATAACGCCCAACTGGACTACTTTGTGAGGGGAAGAGCCCTCCTCCACAGACATAGTCTCAACCGTGACAAGTTCATTCATCACGAAACTGAAGACCAGAGGTTCCATCGCGATGATCCTAGTCCTTCTTATGGCTGGATGATACGTACGCTTGGCTAGGTGATGCGTACGACTAAAGAAAGAGTGTATAACTCTTAAAAAAAATGTCAATAATTAAAAAACCCTTTGAAAACCTACCCCAAACTCCGGGAGTGTATATTTTCAAAGATAAAAATAAGAAGATTTTATATATTGGTAAGGCTGCGAATCTAAAACGGCGTGTTTCAAGCTACTTTACTCGTCCGCACGGCTCTCGTATTCAAAAAATGGCAGGAGAGATAAAAACCGTAAATCATAAAAAAACCGACTCTGCACTCGAAGCTCTTATACTTGAAGCAGAACTTATTAAAAAGCATCAGCCCCAGTACAATGTTCTGCAAAAAGATGACAAGACATTTTTATATGTAGAGATAACAAATGAAGAGTTCCCGCGCGTCCTTCTCGTCCGTGGCAAAGAGAAGGCTAATGAAGCTATAAGCTATAAGCTAAAAGCTAGAAAAATATTTGGTCCATTTATCTATGCTCATGCAATTCGAGAAGGCCTGCGCATACTTCGTAGAATCTTCTCATGGAGCCTTCATTCACAAGAGAAGGTAGGAGCACAAGCTCGTCCATGCTTTGATGCGCAAGTTGGATTATGCCCAGGAACATGTGTAGGAGAGATAACAAAAACTGATTACAAGAAAATAATAAGAAAAATAAAACTCTTTTTTCAGGGCAGAAAAAAACAGATTATTCGAGAGCTCGAACGCGAAATGAAAACTGCAGGCAAGAATCTTGAATTTGAACGCGCTGCAAAGATCAAGCGCCAAATCTTTGCTTTAAATCACATTCAAGACGTTGCAGTGTTAGGAGAACAAAAAGCTAATGAAGCTATAAGCTATAAGCTAAAAGCTAGACGTATCGAAGGATATGATATTTCAAATATCTCCGGCACATCAGCAGTTGGATCAATGATAGTGTTTTACGGAGACAGGCCAAATAAGAACGAATACAGAAAGTTTAAGATTTACAGCATCAAGGGTCAGAGTGACACAGGCATGATAAAAGAAGTTTTAGAGAGGCGTCTCAGGCATAAAGAGTGGAAATTCCCAGACCTTATGCTTATTGATGGAGGCAGGGGACAAATAAGCGCTGTAAAAAGCGTCTTATCCGAACATGGCATGAAAATCCCAGTAATAGGCATTGCAAAGGGCCCAAAACGAAAGAAAAACGAATTCTTTGGCAAAATACCTAATTGGGTATCTGAAAACACCCTAATCCGCGTTCGAAACGAGGCGCATCGTTTTGCCATTGCATTTCACAAAAAATTAAGAGCAAAAAGGTCTATGACGAAGTAGAAGAATAAAGATATAATAAACTCATGGATCCCTCACATAACTTACGCATGTTCTATGTGTATGTCTTAAAATCAAAGAAGGATGGGGGGTTATATATAGGCTGTACCAATGATTTGAAGAAAAGAATAGAAGGACACAATGCAGGGAAATCAAGCTATACTAAAAAATATATCCCATGGCAATTAATCTATTATGAAGCATTTATATCAAAAGAAGATGCATATAGTCGAGAGCATGCTCTAAAATATAACGCGCAAGGTCTGCGTCGCTTGAAGGAGCGACTAAGGTATACCTTAGCGCAAGTTATGTGAGGGATGGATTTAAGTGAATACCAAAAAAAGGCGCACACAACCGCATTCGAGGTAGAGGTTGAAGGGAAGATTGTTTATCCCATGCTTGGGTTTGCAGGGGAAACAGGAGAGATTGCAAACAAAGTAAAGAAAATATTTCGGGATAAGCACGGAAAGATTACAGATGAGACAAGGGAAGATCTCAAAAAAGAACTTGGAGATGCTCTCTGGTATCTTGCAGAGCTGGCAACGCAGCTGGATATTTCGTTTGACGATATCGCAGAGGAGAACATCGAAAAACTAAAGTCCCGCAAAGAGCGCGGAGTCTTAAAGGGGGGCGGAGACAATAGATAAAGCATGTCAAAAACGCCAAACATCGGCGCACACGTAAGGGCTGCAGGAGGTTTATGGACTGCAATAGATAATGCAAAGAGTATTGGAGCGGTCTGTTTTCAGATTTTTGGCGCGTCTCCAAGGCAGTGGTATGCAAAAATACCATCTAGTGAAGATGTTGAAAAATTTAGAAGCGAGTTAAAAAAGAAAAAGATTGGTCCGGTTTATCTTCATGCTGCCTATCTTGTAAATCTTGCAACTCCAAACAGGGAGCTTTTAGGGAAATCAATACAAAACCTTAGTGAACATTTAAAAATCGCAGAAATGATAGGGGCAGAGGGACTTATCTTTCATCCCGGCTCAAGTAAGGGAATGAAGTCGCGCGTATCCGGACTCAATCAGGAGGCACGAGCAATACAAAAAATACTAAAGAGCGTCCCAGGAAGAACAAGGCTCATTATAGAAAATACAGCCGGAGGAGGAGAAAAGATTGGGACCATAGAGGATATAAAATATCTATATAAAAAAATAGAGTCAGAGAGAGTAAAAATCTGCATTGATACAGCGCACGCATTTGAAGAGGGAATGATAGAGAAGTATACCAAAGCCAAAATCAAAAAATTTATAGATGAATGGGATGGAGCAGTAGGGCTGAAAAATATTCCAGTACTCCACATAAACGACTCCAAGACTGTTTATGAATCTCATCACGATCGCCATGAAAATATTGGAGAGGGGTATATTGGAATACAGGGATTTAGGGCGCTCGCAAAAGAGCCGCGATTGCAGAATAAGGATTGGATATTAGAAGTTCCAGGATTTAAAAATCAAGGTCCGGACAAAAAGAACATAGATATTATAAAATCCTGCTTTAGGTAGTATGCCAAAAAAACGTTTTCATATTTCTTCTAAAACAAGAAGAGCAATCAGAAAGAGAATCTTTGTATATGGAGGAGGAGTGATTCTCATTCTTCTTATTGGAGGATTTGTATATTTGGGCGTGTATTCAGATATAGGAAAGGTAGAGGGTATATATGTGCAGGGGAACATGCTTGTGTCTAAGGAGGCAGTACAAAAGGCTGTAAGCGAGAGAAATACAAGGAAAAGCAGGTGGAAATCATGGATTGGTCCGGAGAGAGTTCTATTTTGGAAATCTGAAAAAGATATAAAGCCGTCTGCAAAGCTTCCAATAGTAGAAGACATAGAAATTAAAAGGAATCTTATTGAAAGAAAAATAGATATTATAGTAAAGGAAAAAAGCGCGAAAGGAGTATGGTGCACAAAAGAGAAAGAGTGTTATGCATTTGATGAAAGGGGAATAGTATTTGCAGAGGCGCCAAACGTAAGCGGATATCTTATTACAAAAATAGGAAGCGCAGAAGAAATCCCAGTAGCGATCGGAGAAAAAACTCTCAAAAACGACGACTGGTTTAAGAATATAATGGAAACAAAAGAAGAGATAAAAAAAGCAGGGGTACTTCCAAGAACAATTAGAATACAAAGCGAAGAAAAAAAGGAGTGGGAGATAATGACAGCAAAAGGAACAAAAATTCTTCTTGGACTCGACTTTGTTCCGAAGGATTTGCAGGAGATAATAAGAGAATTCAAAGAAAAAGACGAACTTGCGAAGTTTAATGTCTTAGATTTTAGGGTGCCGGACAAGATATACGTAAGATAAATTTCCAATTTTCAATATTCAATTTCCAAAAAACGAATGAAGAGAAAATAGTAAATCTGAGCGCTTGAATATGTATTAGAAATTGGGAATTGGGAATTGGAAATTTCGTCATGTGCTATAATCAAAATAATGCCAACCAAGAAAATAAAACAAGATAGGCGTGGTTTTTCTCTCGTTGAGCTCCTTATCTATATTTCTATCTTTGTAGTAAGCTCAATTTTCCTGGTAGCAATTCTTACTTCTGTTACAAAAGTTCAAGTGCGGCAAAAATCTACTAACACGGTAAATGAGCAGATTACATTCGTAACGCAGACGATTCAAAGAATAGTTCAGGGATCAAGCTTAATTGATATGGAAGCGGGAATTTCATCGCCTTCTCTTCTACTTAGGATGTCTCAGGGAGAACTTGATCCAACAATAGTATCCGTAAAAGACAACAGATTGTTCATTCAGCAGGGGGCAGGAGGTTTGGAGACAGCACTAACTGATACAAATGTACGAGTTGATAACTTTGAAATAACAAAGTTTGAAAATCCGGGAGGGGGAGCAATTGTACATGCAAACATTGCGTTAAGTTATGATACAGACAACCCAAAAGAGAAGTTTTCACGAGTAATTGAAACAGCAATAACTAGAATTTCAGCAGCAAGCTTTGACTCTGACCTCATACCAATAGGAGTTAGGAGCATAGGAAACTCATCTAACAAATGGAAAGACGGATACTTTTCCGGGGCAGTAGGCATTGGAACAAATGCGCCAAGTGACGGACCAAAATTGCGGGTAACTGGAGATATCGATCTTCCAAACGCCGGAGATGGAATTATTCTCCAATCTCCGTTGGGAGCGTGTTATAAGCTCACAGTAAGCGAAGAAGGAGCCATAGTGACAACGTTGTGTGGAGGGTAATGCCCGCCTAGCGTGCGGTAGATACAGCGTGTAGGAGATATTTGCATTAGCGTTTTAGCACTTGACACACTTGAGTGCTAATTTTATACTGGAATCCAAAGAAATGAAGGAGAGAACAAGATCAATTTTAGAAGCAAGTGTGCGGGATTTCATAGAAACCGGTAATCCGGTGACTTCTGAACGTTTGTACAAAAAGTACAAATTCGGCATTAAACCAGCGATGATTCGATGGGAACTGCACGATTTGGCAAAGAAAAATTTTTTAAGCCAGAAACATCCATCAGGAGGAAGAATTCCTTCTGACAGGGCGTATAGATTCTTCGTAGAAGAAGTTTGGAATGAGATAGAAAAAGAAGAAGAAACAAGAGAAGCAGAAAATCTCATTGAACTTCTTCTTGAGGGAGAAAGAAGAAAATTCGTGAAAACACTGGCAGAAGAATTAAGGCTTCTTGGAATATGTTATGACGCAAAAGAGGAGGTAATGCATAACAGCGGATTCAAAGATCTCATTGAAAGCATAGGCGAAAGAGCTAACATACTAAACGTCTTAAGAGATTTTGAGATGATTCCTGAGAGGCTTTGTGAGCAAAAAAGCTGGTGGGAAAAAGAATCAAGCTGGCCTCAGGTATTCGTTGGTAAAAATCCAATAACATCAAGCAGTCACCTTTCAGTAATTGCCGGAAAAATGAATAGAGGAGGCAGGGGAGATATTCTTATACTGGCAGTAGGGCCGAAAAGAATGAATTACGAACAGTCATTGCGTACGTTTAAGAATTTGTTACGCCTTATAGAATAAATAAGGGCTTTCTCTCCGCCTTGACGGGGAGAAAGATCGTACCCAGCCCTCTAAGCAAGAAAATTATGCAAAAAAACATTAAAAAGGTTATATAAAAAGAATTAAAATAATAATCACTATCTCCGAGTATAGAGGGCTGGATGCTCAATATTCTAGCCTCGCTTTGCTCGGAGAATATTGGCACATGAAAAAAGAAAACGACAAAGAATTAAAAAACAAACTAAAAGAAGCAGAAAAACAAAGAGATGAGTATCTAGAGGGATGGAAGAGGGCAAAAGCGGATTTCATAAATTATAAAAAAGAAGAGGGAGAACGATTAGCAAATGTAGTTACGTCAGCAGAAGGAGCAGTAATAGAAGACATGATACGAGTATTAGACAGTTTGAATCTTGGGCTTGTCTCATGCAGAGAAGAGACGCCTGAAAAGAAAGGAATGGAACTTATCAGAACACAGCTAGAAGATGCATTAAAAAAATATGGAGTAGAAAAAATTCAAATAGAAGTAGGAGAAGAATTCGATCCAAATACGCAAGAGTGCCTTGAGGTATTAGAATCAAAAAAACCAAAAGGAACGATTATCGAAGAAGTAGAGGCAGGATACACAATGCATAAAAAAGTCGTACGGCCAGCAAAGGTCAAAGTCGCAAAATAAATTAAAGAAAAAAACAAAATTATGACAAAAATATTAGGAATCGATTTAGGAACAACGAATTCAGCAATGGCTGTTGTAGAGGGCGGAGAGCCTCGTATTGTCGAAAATCATGAGGGGAATCGTACAACCCCATCAGTTGTTGCAATAAACAAAAGCAGCGAGCGTCTCGTGGGAACGCTGGCAAGAAGGCAGGCAGTAGTAAATCCAAAAGACACACTATTTTCTTTAAAACGTCTCATTGGACGCCGGTTTGAGGATGAAGAGGTGCAAAAAGATAAAGACCTTCTTCCATACGAAATGAAAAAATCTGATAAGGGAGGCGTAGAGGTAAAAATGGGAGATAGGTGGTATACACCGGAAGAAATATCCGCAATGATTCTACAGAAAATGAAGAGTGATGCAGAGGCGCGCCTCGGAGAAAAAATTGAGGAAGCAGTGATTACTGTACCGGCATATTTTGATGATAGTCAGCGTCAGGCAACAAAGCAGGCCGGAGAAATAGCAGGGCTCAAAGTGAAAAGAATCATAAACGAACCAACAGCAGCAGCTCTTGCATATGGATTAAACAAAGAGAAAAACGAAAAAATAGTAGTATATGACTTTGGGGGAGGCACGTTTGATATCTCCGTGCTGGAAGTCGGAGACAATACAGTAGAAGTAAAAGCGACCGGAGGAGATACTCACCTTGGCGGAGATGACCTTGACCAGAAAATCTTAGGCCACCTTCTCGAGGAGTATAAAAAGACCGAAGGAACAGACCTGTCAAAAGATCCGCTTGCGCTGCAGCGGCTCAAGGAGGCTGCGGAAAAGGCGAAGATAGAGCTATCAAGCTCTATGGAAACAGAAATAAATCTTCCGTACGTAACTTCAGACGATTCAGGTCCAAAGCATTTTGTTATGAAGCTAACGCGAGCAAAGCTTGAAGAGCTTGCAGATGAATTCATTAAGAAGTCCATTGACCTTGTAAAGGAAACAGTAACAGGGGGAGCAAAGTTAAAGGTAGAAGATATAAACGAGATTATTCTTGTAGGAGGACAGACAAGAATGCCGGCAGTTCAAAGCGCAGTGAAGGGCCTTTTCGGAAAAGAGGCGCACAAAGACATAAATCCTGATGAGGTAGTAGCGCTCGGCGCCGCAATTCAGGCGGGAATTCTTCAGGGCGATGTAAAAGACGTTCTTCTTTTAGACGTTACACCGCTTACACTAAGCATTGAAACATTGGGAAGTGTCGCAACTCCAATGATTGAAAAGAACACCACAGTTCCAACATCAAAAACGCAGGTCTTTTCTACGGCAGCAGACAATCAGCCATCTGTAGAAGTTCATATTCTGCAGGGGGAGCGTCCAATGGCAGCAGACAATAAGACTCTTGCACAGTTTATTCTGGACGGAATCCCTCCGGCTCCAAGAGGCACGCCGCAGGTTGAGGTAGTATTCGATATTGACGCAAACGGCATTTTAAATGTGAACGCAAAGGACAAGGCAACAGGAAAGGAGCAGTCAGTACGCATTGAGGCGGCAACAAGTCTTAATAAAGACGAGGTAGAGCGTCTTAAAAAAGAAGCAGAAACTCACGCTGAAGAAGATACAAAGAAAAAGGAGCTTATAGAAATAAAAAATCAGGCAGAGGGAGCAGTATATACTGCAGAAAAAGCACTGCGCGAAAATGGAGATAAAATCGAAGCAAATGTTAAAACCTCAATTGAAGAAAAGGTAAAAAAGGTTCAAGAGGTAAAGGAAAAAGATAATCAGGAAGAAATCAAAAGCGCAACCGAGGAACTCGTAAAAGAGATGCAAAAAGTGGGAGAAGCATTGTATAATACTTCCAATACTAAAGAAAAAGAGGGGGAAAGAAAGCAGACAGAAGCAGATGAGGTAAAGGAAGATGAGGGCAATAAGGAAGAAAAAAATGGTAAGTCCGATTCAGACGACAACAGTAAATAAAAAAGAGGGGGAAGCAGCAGGCAGATTCTCAATCATAAAGATTGCTGTATTAGGAGTGTTAGGGGTGGCAGCGAGCATTGCTACAGTGGGATATTTGGAGAGTTTCCTGCAAACTACACAAACCGTAGATCTTGTTCTGGGAATTATTTTTGGAGTGTTATTCCTTACTATTGTTGCTTTGGAAACTCTCTTTGTGCGGGGTATGTGGATGGGAGGACTTATTGCTCTGCTGCAAGGCATTGCACCACTTACGCTGTTTACAGGAAAAATTTTTCAGGACGTTGCATCCGCTTCCGTGCTTTTGGCAGGAGCGCTTGTCTTTTTTGCTTTTCATTATGTTGGCATACGAAGAGGACAGGTGGCTTTAGAGAATGGAGTTAAGATAAAATTCTTCGGAATTACAAAGCCGGCAGTTCCCAAAGTAGTTACAGGACTGCTCATTTTTCTAGTTTTAGTTTTCTATCTCACCTACATTGAATGGGGCTCATTCAATGATACTTTGGGAAAGAAGGTAAGTGATCAGTTTATTGAAACAGCAGAGCCTATTGCGCAAATTTGGTTTCCGGGAGTTTCAGCCGATCAGACTGTAGGAGCATTTATTGAAACAGCAACAGAAGTACAAATACGAAAGATGAAAACAGAATCAGCAGAAAAAGGAGTGCTCGAGCTTGACTTTGACCTTCTTGCTCCAGAGCAAAGAAAGTTTGCAACAGAGAGAATTGCTGAAGAGGTAAGGAAGAATCTTGAAGGAATAGTAGGCCCTATAAGCAATGAAGAACTATTAAAAGACGCGACATATAGAATTATCAAGGAGCAGTTTCAAAGACTGCAAAACGCATCGAAGGTAGGAGCCCTGCTTGGAGCAGGAGCTGCAATCCTTCTTTTTGGATTCTTAAAGTCTCTTGCATTCCTCTTCTCGTGGTTAATAGAGCTTTTCGCATTCGTAATATTCCAAATACTCATAGTGACAGGATTTGCGAACGTCTCCTTCAAGAGCACAACTCAAGAAACAATATCAATTTAGCTAGTAAGACAAACCCATGGATTATTACCAAGTTCTTGGGGTGGCAAAAGCCGCCTCCGAAGAAGAAATTAAAAAAGCATACAGGAAGCTTGCACATAAATTTCATCCAGATAAGCCAAGCGGCGATGAAAAGAAGTTCAAAGAAATAAACGAGGCATATCAGATACTCTCAAATAAAGAAAAGCGAGCGCAGTATGACCAGTTCGGCCGCGTCTCTTCTGCTCAAGGAGGACCAGGAGGCTTTGAGGGCTTTCCAGGAGGATTTCAGTGGAATGCGGGGAATGTAGACCAAGGAGATTTAAATGATATCTTTGAGGGCATATTTGACGGCTTTGGATTTGGAGCAAGAAGGCGCACCTACAAGCACGGATCAGATATAGAGATTATTCAAGAGCTCTCTCTTGAAGAAGCCTTCAAGGGAGTGAGTAGAAAAATAAAGTTTAAAACACTTACTGCGTGCAAAGACTGCAATGGCAAGGGGCATGATGCTTCAAAGGGATTTGACTCATGTTCTACCTGCAGTGGACAGGGAGAGGTACGCGAAGAACGAAAAAGCTTTTTTGGAAATTTCGCGCAAGTAAAAGAATGTCCTGCCTGTCACGGAAGAGGAGAGATACCAAAAGATGCGTGTAAAGCATGTAAAGGGGAGGGCAGGGTTCCCGGAGAAAAAACCGTAGACCTTGACCTATCTTCCGGGATTAACGATGGTCAGCTTATCAAGGTCCAAAATGGAGGCGAGGCAGGAGAGCGGGGCGGAGAGAGCGGAGATCTATACGTAATCGTAAGAATCAAACCGCATCCGCAATTTAAGCGGGTAAAGACGGATCTCCTTATTGAAAAAGAAATCCAAATCACGGATCTTCTTGCAGAAAAAGATTTAGAAATCGAGGGTATAGATGGAGAAAGCATAAAAACGCGTATTCCATCCGGAGCAGACATTAGGCAGAATATAAAAATCCCAAATAAGGGAATGCCCGTATTCGGCGCGCCGAGCCGAAGAGGAGATTTGTTTATATCTTTAAATCTTAAGCTTCCAAAACGAATTTCTAAAAAAGCTCGTAAGCTTTTGGATGAATTAGGAGAAGAATTGTAGAGAGAAGAAGAGAGTCCGCCATTTCATATGAAATGGCGGGTTTTTGATTGGATAGCAGACATATGAAATGTTAAAATAGATAGGAATATGTCTGAAAAATTCCCAATTCCAATTAACGTCTCAGGAGAAACCCCGAAAGAAGAAAGAGAACGAAAGAGAGGAGAAAAAAGAAAAGAAAAAGAAGAGAAAAGAAGGGACCGAAAAAGAAGGCCAGAAGAAGCAAAAGACCTCCCGCGCTTTAAGAGGGGAGATTTGGTGCGCGTACGAGGCGAAAGCGCAGAAGGTGGCTGGGAAGTGAAAGGAGTTTTCGATGATCAGGCGCTTATTGTAAAGAAAGATCCAGAATCGGGGGAGATAATAAGTCAGCGTTCTGTCTTGCCAGCTGATGTGGAGAAGGCTCCGGAAAGATCGACTGAAGCAACAGAAGGGAAGACAAGTTTTGAAGAACGAACAAGAAGGGCAAGGGAAATGACAGAGGGAGAAGATGAGCGGATAAAAGAGGAAGGCCCAGAACGGAGAGCATTAGCGCGAGCCTCAAGAGAAGTTGACAGATTGGTGGAAGCAGAAAAATGGGAAGAGGCACGAACACAGGCAACAGCAGCGATGAGATATCCGGATAGAACGCTTTCTCATATAGCTATTGAACAGGCAAGAAAAGATATTGAGGGGGCTCGAGAGGCAGCAGGACAGATTTCCAGTGAAGGATGGAAAGAAATAGCTCTCAGGGGAATTGAAGAAATCGAGAAAGGGTCTTCTGCGGAGCCAGCCCAGGCAGCGGGAGAAAGAGAAGAATCCACGCAAGAACCATTAGATACAGCAGAAGCAGGACCAGCTGGAGGATCAGCTCTCGAAGCGCCCCCACCTCCCCCAGAAGACGATGGCTCTGAAAATGGAGCAGATGGAGAAGAAGGAGCAGGACAAGAAAAAGCAGACGAAAACCCCATACATAATGCCGTAAAAAGCTATGTAGAACAGATGGCTCGTGAGGGGAAAGACGTGTCACTAGGAGAAGTAGTAGAAAGCGTTGCAAAAGAAACAAATACACCACAAAACAAAAAAGTGGGGCTTGTAACGCCAGTTCAGGAGGTCATTGCAGAGCTTGAAAAAACAGGGGCATTACAGGCAGTAGAAGGAAAAAGAAACCGTTATAAAACAGTAATAGCAGAAGAAGGCCCAGGAGAGACAGGGGTATTGCCAGAACAAGAGTCAGCGCACACTCAAACACCAACTCCAGACGTAAGCCAGAGGCCAGCAGAAGCAGAATTGCCAAAACCAGTTGCATATCCAAAAGGAGGGAAGCCGTTTGAAGGAGAACCCGTGCCTCCAGTAGATTCAGCAGTGCGAGGAGGAGTAGGAGATTATGAAGCATATTCCACAGAAGAGAGGTCTCAGGAAGATCCAGAAATACAAAGACTGAAAGAAGAGTGGGATAGGCTGGCAGAAAGACAGCTAGAAATAAAATCAAGGGCAGTTGAGTCAGACGCAAGAATTGTGCGGGCAAAAGAAAGGATTTCAAATGCCCACAGAGAACTTCAAAGAACAAAATATAATTCACCTCCAACAGACGAGAGTGAGTTAGAGGCGCATATTGAAGAATTGGAGTCTCAAGACCCAGATGACTTTCTGAATAAAAATCCAAGGGTAAACAGAGAGCAAGTCATTGCAGCACTTAAAGGATGGAAAGAAGCGGCAGAAGAAAGGGTGGGGCACGAAAGAGAGTTTAGCAAGATGCGTGAAGAGGCAGAAATAGAAGAAGAAAAAATACAAAACGTAAAAGCGAAATTAAGCGAGAAGGGAGTAGATTTAACAAGGCAGGAAAAACAAAGAGAAGGCAGAAGAAAAGAAAAAGAGAGGGCAGGAGGCGAAGTAAGAACGTATATAGGAGAGTACATCACGCAACAAACAAGAGGAGATGGACGCGTATCTTTACGAGAAGCGCATGAGTACGTTATGAGGCAGGGGGGGATTCCGAAAAGAGAAACAACGAGAATTTTGAACGAGGTCCAGAGGATTCTAGAAAGACGTGAAGAAGAGGGGGTTCTAGAAAAAGATCCAGATAGAACCGGAGTGAGTTATATTACAACTGCTCAAACCAAAGCGCCCGGACTAGAAGATCTTGTGAGTGGACACAATCATGAAGAGGCAGAAGCTGCACCAGAGCGTGACTCAGTAGAAGGAAGAACGGACACAGAGCCAGGCCCTGAAGAAGAAGATGAGACAGCAGCGCCTGAATCAGACCAAAATGGAGCGCTAGAAAAGGCAGCTGAAGAGGCAGAAAGCATCAGCGATCCAGCTACGCGAGACAAGCGTTTTCTTGAGATAGCCATAGCTCAGGTAGATAAAGAAAGAAATTTCGAAGGAGCTCGCGTAACTGCAGATAAAATTTCTGACGATGGGAAAAGAAGAGTTGCGCAAATGGCTATTGATGCGCGAGAAGAATCTGCAGGAGCAGGCGCGACTGCACAGGAAACAGCGCCAGAACCAGATCAAGGAGATTCTGAGGGACGTGTAGTTGAAGAAGACCAGAGAATGCCCGGAACAGGCCCCCATATTTCAACGGGACGCGCCGAAAGAGCATATCAGGGCATTCCAGAGCACGACGAGGAACCCAAAGAGGTTGATATTATATCAGACATAACTCAAGAAGACAGAGAAGCGTTTAGTCATGGCGTAGAGCATCCAGACGAAACACTGCCGCCGACCTCAGAAGATGAAGGGCCTAAAAACAGAGAAAGAAAACTAGAGGAGGGAATGGAAGGCACAGATTTAGAAAATTTGAAGAGATTAAAAGAAGATTTAAGAGAAGGAAATATGGAGGGGGCAAAAGCAGTAGTCGAAGAGATGAAAAGTCCAGTCAGCAAAGTGCGCGCCTTAGTGGATATTGCTGAAGAAGAAAAGTATCAAGGGAGAGGAGAGGGCGTGCAGGAGGCATTAAGGCAAGCGCGGGAAGCAGCGCGGGAAATTAAACAGATAAGCTTTAAGGGAAGCGCGGAAAAAGCAATAGAAGAAACAAGAGGATTTTTAGAACGAATAGACGATCAGCTAAGAACTAGCTCAGATGAAGTTTTGCAAGATGGAGATGCTGACTGGGCAGTAGAGTTAGCGGAAAAAATGAACCCAAGGAATCGGGATATGAGGCTTGAAACAATTGCCAATTTTCTCATATATAAAAAATATCCAAATCCAGACCTTGAAAAAGCAAAAGAAGTGGCAGAAATGATACAAGAAAAAGGAAGAAGGGAAAAAGTAGAAGGCAATATAAAAAGGCATGAAGAGCAAGAAGATTTGCCTGAATATGCAGAAGGGGATATAGAAGAGGGGTCGGGAGAGTTAGAGCAAAAACAAGGAACAGGGCTAGGGCTTTTTGAGGGGGATCGCGTAAAAATTCGTAACGGAGATGGAACAAAAGATGGGGAAGTGTGGAGAGTGAAAGAGGTTCACAAAGAAAGCAAGACAGCAACTATCTCGAGTGAAATAGAAGGAGAGGATGGGGAGCAAAAAGAAATAACAAGATCTGTAGAAGTAATTGATTTAGAAATTCAAGGCGTACAAACTCTCTCTGCCTTACTTGCCCGTTTTGAGGATTCAGAGAAAAGAGAAGTATGGGAAGCAGAGCAGAAAATGAGTGAGGCGGAGGCGCGTTCCGAAGGTCAGCCATCCGAGGAAGAAAAAGAACAGCTCCGAGAACAGACAAAAGAGAGAAGAGGATACTTAAAAGAAAGATATAAGGCATATGTTGTCCTTGAAAGAGATGCTGAAGAAGATATCATGCGTAAGGGAAGGAGGGCAAAGAATCACGAAGAACTACTTGCATATATACGAGAAGAAACCGACAACGAAAAAATAGCTGGATATTATGAAGATTTGCAGGAAAGGAGAAATGAACTCGCATTTCTAGAATTAGAGGATATGTTAGAAAAAGAAGATCCTGAGCAGGCCAAAGAACTTCGAGCACTGCCGCAGTCAGAAAAAGACGCTTTATTTACCGGACTCTCAACAGCATCTACAGAAGCACCCATCACAAAAGATATAAACATACTTCAAAAAGAAGTGGCGCTTGCAAAAGCAGAGTATCAAATCCATCTGAAAAAAGAAGATGAGGAACTTAAAGAATCAGTGCAAGCGCGATACAAAAGAGCATTAAGAGCACTACGATATAAACAGGAGCAAAATGAGAAAGTAGAAGGTGAAAGTCAAGTCAGTAGAAAATGTAATTTATACATTGGACTTGAGGAAGATATGAATGTTGCAGGCATGACACAGCAAGAGCAGGAAGAATACGAAGCAGCGCTCTTAAATACACGGAATCAAATTGCAGTACGAGCACTTGAAATAGCGCTGAACAAAAGAAACGATACAGAAAATGTAACTCGTCTAAATTCTCTATCTGATGAGGGAATGGCAGAACTGTTTTATTTTCCAAATGAGAGTGTTGATGACAATTTGCGCGCAGATACTATTGGCATGCTCGAGCGTAAGCGCGCAGTCGCAGGAGCATTGCGAAAAATATATAGCGTTGGAAAAAACGAAAAACTAGAGGACGACTACGATGGCGCAATTGAAAGAATCGATAACGCCATAGAGCGGAAGAATGAAGCTCCGGGAGGAATTCGAGCGAAACAAGAAAGAACTCAATATGAAGCTATACAAAAAGGATTTGAGGGATTCAATATCACGAATGAAGAGTTAAGAAGAATCCAGGGATTCAAGGAGTTGTCCGTAGGAAAGCAGGCTCTAGTATTAGAAAACCTAAGGCAGGTTGTATTGGCGCGCGTCCAAGAGGAGGCAAAAGAAAGCGCAGACACAAAGCTGGCAGAAGATACGAGAGATGTGGGAAGAGTTCAAAGGGCCTTAAAATATGTACTAAGGCCAGCGCGCGTTTTAGAGGAAGAAAAGCGAACCGCAGGAGAATTGCGGTATGGAGGCATGGAGGCGCATGAAGAAACCATAAGATTTTTCACAAAAGTGGTGGGGGAGAGCGAGGGGGATATAAAAATAAGAAAAGACGGATCACTCGAAACTCAATACATAAATCCTGAAGACTATAGGGCAAGAGAAAAGAAGGTGGTAAGGACATTTAATGAGGCTGCATCAGCATACAGCGAGATAATGTATGATTGGACCTCAAGAACTGCGAAGGGAAAAGAACAGAAGAAACTTCAGGAAACAAAAGAGGCATATGAAAAGGCAAAAGGAGAAATGCTTGAAGTAGAGGCGGGCAGGATAGGAGATAGGGACGCGGCAATGTGGGTGGCAAGTGTCAGCAAAGACATTGAGCTGCAGCAAATACTAAATACGAATAAGGACGCAGAAGGATTGCTGCAGGACATTGAATTACTCCCTGCTTGGCAGAGGATAGCAAAGCAGGCAGTTCTAGATAGATGGAAGGGGATGGCAGTACGGCAAGGAGCTCGTGGAGCAACAATGGCGCTCAGTCCGGTGGGAGCAGCATTAGGCATACAGGCCCTTGCTGTAGCTGCGCCACTGGCTATGCCTGTTGGTTTGGCAATCGGAGGAGGATATATGGGAAAGTGGAGGGCAGAGAAGGCAATACGAGAAGAAGAAAAGTCAGGACGGAGAGGAGAGGCTGGAGAAAAAGTAAGAAACAAGAAGGAAGCACTCGCGAGTGCTTTTGAGGAATTGAAAAATGCAAAAGATAGTCGAACAAGGGCAGGAAAACGCAAGAAGATAAGGAAGCTCGAGGAGCAGTTATTTAAAATTGAAAATACCTCAAGCAATTTTGTTGATGCGAAAAAAACAATAAAAGTAAAATATGGTGAACGAACCACAGAAAGAGAGGTTGGAGTGACAGAAAAACTCGAATCCCTCATGCAGAAAATTGAAAGCGGAGACTTCCCAACAGATGAAGAGATACGAGAGAAGCGAAAGCAGGCAGGAAAAGAATGGATAAATAGAAAGAGAGATGAAATGGAAGAAGGCGGAGAAAGATTTCTTCCTCGTCACGAAGGAGACATATGGAGAAGGGTAAAGGCAAGATATCCAACAGAGGAAGAGGCTCTAAGAGCTAGAGTTGAATATACAAAACGGAAGTTTGGGGAGGGACTGATAAACTTTGGAAAGTCAGGAGAGCAGGCAAAAAATAAATATGAGTTTCTACAAACGCTCCTAAAAGCAGAAATAATGCTTGCAGACAGAGAATTGAAAAAAGAGAAGTCTGGAATTGAAGATAGGTTGGAGCGAGTTTTGAATATTAGAGAGGCAAGAATTTCAGATGCGCAGAAAAAGGAGATACGAAAAAAGATAAAAAATGGAGCAGCTGCAGGAGCTTTAGTTGGAGCGGGAGCTGTAGTCGGGGTGAGCACATGGCTGCGGGATCTTTGGCCAGGAGCTGACCACCCAATAGAAGTAAGTAGGGAGGCGCGTGGATTTATGGATATGGTCGCAGAAGCAAGAAGTGTGCCGCCAGGACAGGTTACAGCAAAAACACTGCAGGAAAATTTTGGAATTGATTTAGAAAACCCAGACTTAGTAACACGGCAGGTGTATGGTCTTTACAAGGGTGGAGAATATACACCAGCAGAATTGAAGGAAACTCTGATGGCAATTCAGAAAGGAAACACATCACATGGAAATTTGTTAGAAATAGCACATTCGGAAATGAGAACAAGCGCCCCCATGTCAGCAGAAGATTCAGGAAGAGCTGATACAAGAATAGGACAGGCTGTTGAACAAGCAGACAGGGGAGCAGAAGCACCAGAAATAATAGAACAGAGCGAAGCTTCCGTAGAATCAGTATCCGAAGAAGCCCCTACGCGAGAACACATGATACAAGTCGGAAAGGTTAAGCCGGGCGAGGGAGTGTGGCAGGCAGTGCGTGAGGTCCTTAAGGACAATCCAAGATATTGGGACCCAGACAGATGGGAGGGCGTAGAAAATATAGACCCAAAATCCACAGAGGTTCACGATTGGGCAAATAAAATAACAGGAGAACTTTTAATAAAGCCCGGTGGATATATTGATCCAGAAACCGGAATGGAAACACAGGTACTTCTGGGAGACAATATGCCATCATATACACTTGAAAAAGGGTCAAACGGAGAACTTGGCGTCAAAGAGTGGTTTCCAGAAGAAGGTGGAGGCATGGCGCCAGGAGGCGTAGAGATAGATGATGTATACGAAGAGAAGGCCCCCACCCCCGGAGGTGTGGCAGATCAGGCAGCAGAAGAAGCATCATCAGAGGGTGGCAAAACTGAGCCAGCAAGAGCATCAGAACAACTACGAAAAGAAGAAATAGTATACCCAGATGCAGATAGAGTAGTGCAGGCAGATAAATCAGTACAAGAAGAAGCTCCAGCTAATATAGGCGAGATAAAAACAGTTACAAATGAAAGAGCAGCAGAACATGTAGTTCGTTCGCCATTTGGAGACATACCAAAAGGACCTATGTCTTTCACAAAAGGAGGCGTAAGCGGGATAGTGGAGTTTAAAGGAAGCAAGGATCTGCCACGCATAGCATTGAATTTTGGTCCAGGATATAGACCAGATATAAAGGCTATCCTGCGGGACGGCTGGGAAGAAGCAGTAAAAGGAGGAGGAGGGGTAGAGAAAAAGGCAGAGCAACTTGCAGCTCTTCCTAAGGTCATAGCAGGAATTGGAGAGAAGAACCAAGCAGCAGCAAGACAGCTTCTGCAGTTGTTTGGAGAGGAAATGGCTAGATTTGAAAATAGAAGAGGAATACATGTATTTAGAAATGTAGATGAAGCAATGAAAATAGCAGAAAAGGCAGCCTAGAAGCCATATTGACAAAAAAACAAAATAAAGTAATATAGATAATACAAATCCGCCTTCGGCTAGACAAAGTCTAGTCTATGGCGAGACAAAATCCGCAGATAATAGGCGAACAATAAGTCCTATTGAGGAAAAGCGAAAGCTAGAAGCTAATGAAGCTAAAAGCTATAAGCTACGTTCTGCGGCCGAAAGGTCGTTTTTTGCTCACTAATGACACGAATGAGACACGAATGACACAAACGTATTCGTGCAATTGGTGTACATTAGTGCAATTAGTGTGCTAACAAAAAGACAAAAAGAACAACTCGTAGAAGAAGAAATAAAGCGATTGCAGGAAAGTGAGACTGTATTACTTACAGATTTCACAGGACTTCCAGTAAGTGAGGCAAACACGCTTAGAAAGTCCCTAAAGGAAATTGGGGCATCATATAAAGTAGTAAAAAAACGTCTTCTAAAGCTCGTCTTTAAGGGAGGAAAAATAGATATTGACCCTAAAGAAATAGAGGGGCAAATAGGAGTTGTTTTCTCTCCAAAAGATTTAACAGAGACATCCCAGACAGTATATAGGTTTGGAAAAGAAAACGAGGAAAACTTCAAAATTCTGGGAG
>NZBZ01000017.1 GCA_002686365.1 bacterium | reverse complement strand
TAATGGTGGCATAGAGTCCGGCAATACGACTAAGGCAAGAAAAAATACGTTCATTAATGCCATGAAAACGGAGTGGGGCGTAGTAAAGACGGCTATTAATGCGGCGAGCAATGAATTAGAAGTCGATGCCGTTACTGCAAGCTGGCCTACAACGCCAGCACCGTAACAAGGAGAACTGGAATGTTAAAAAAAATCTTAATAATCATTTTGTTGACGAGTTTGATATTGAAGGTTCGGTAAGATGGTCATAGCCGAATATATAAAATGGATAAATTAATAATACCTTTAAAACATTATAATATGCGGCCTGTCAAGGCTGTTATAGATCTGGTTGTAATCCACTATATCTCCGCAATCAATCTTAACAAGGAAAGCTGGAGTGATTTGGGCTTAATTCTTGGCATCTTCGGGCAGTATTCGTTGAGTGCTCATTATTTGATAGAAAGGGATGGTAGGGTTATAGAGACAATTAACCCGGTGCATAGGGCTTGGCACGCAGGAAAGTCAAAGTATAAAGGCAAGAGCGACTGCAATGATTTTTCTATTGGCATAGAGGTTGTTGGCGGGCAATTTATAGATTTTGAAACGGAGCAGTATAATTCCTTAAACGAATTAATCAAAGAGCTAAAAGATAGTTACCCCATACAGAATATTGTAGGCCATGAAGAAATAGCCATTCCAAAAGGAAGGAAGAAGGATCCGGGAGAAAGGTTTCGTTGGGAGAAATTGAAAATAACTTAAATAATTATTTAGGGAAATTATGACTAATGAAAAATATACTAATAGTTTTTATCCTTATTTTAATGGTGGGTTGTGCCTCGGGAAATCCGGGGAAGATTAAGATGGCAAAGGAGCGCCCTTGTGAGACATTAAGGGATATTGCCATAGTCGCTATGCACAATAACAATGTTGAATGGCATCCGGTGAGGATAGACGGAAGTGCTGCAATTTTATATATAGATCAAGAAAACTTAGAGTTGTTAATGGAGAAGATAGGCAGTTTACTTGACTATATAATGTGTTTTGAGGGGCAGGGATGAGCGATATGAATTCAAGCGGGGGGATTTTAGAAGTGAAATATCTAAAAGAGTTTTTTATGTTGGCGGTGTTGGCTGGGATTAGTTGGACTCTTATTAACACTATAAATACAAGTGAGAAGCTGGCAGTCATGTCAGAATCTTTTAGAAATATGAAAGCAAGTTTTGTTAAGTTAGAGGCATCAGTGGAAAAAGCCACAGAGAAAAGATATGACGAGGATGATGCTCAAAGTGATTTTAAGATTTTTACTGAACTACTGGAAGAAAAAACTCGGGAGCGATATCATGCTTCTGATGCTCAAAGGGATAAGAATGAGCTCTTGGAGCTGATAAAAAATCATACCCACTGATGATGAAATTCTCAGAATGGATTGTCCAGATACTCATTACAATTATAGGGGTTTTAATTATAGGGATAGTGGGATTTTATGTGGCAGATAAAGAGAGTGTGGACGGAAGCCAGTGGAAATTCTTAACAAACAATAAGGACATGATTAAGGATTTGGATAAGCGTATTGTTGAACTTGAGACAATACATAAATATAAATTTGATGCAGTAAAAAAGAAAGGAGAAACTTGATGGGATTTATTAAAGGAAAGAAAACTTATATTATTGCAGGATTGATGGTGGCTAAGTCAGTTGTTGGCATGGTTACTGGTGATATTGGGGTGACTGGTTTATTGATGTCCCCGGACTTTCATATGTTGTTAGAAGGCTTAGGAATCGGTGCATTAAGGAATGGAATAAAATGATAAGAAAGTATTCCGCTTTTGATGAGGACAGGTTAAACGCTTTATTGTGGGCGGATAAAAGCGACATCGTGAGTGTGTCGAGGTCAAAGATCGCAGATAGCAATACGCTTATCCATGAAAATGAAGATGGGATTCAAGGTTTTTTCTCTTGGGAGATCATTAAGCAGGGTTATCCCCTGATAAACCATTTATATGTGTTTAAGAAATTCAGGAAAGACTATTCAAGAAAACTTTGGAAATTACTGGTGGCCACATTGAGAATGAAAGGCTTCAAGCATACTATTACAACCGCAGGGAATGGGGCTGCCATGAACAGGCTTTATCGGAGAAGGTACAATGTGGAGCCGTTTAGGGTGGGCATGGAAGATTCCTATTATTATGTTCCGTTAAGATAGAGAGGGATAAGTTATGTCAAAAGGTGGAAGCACGGAAGTGTCGGAAAGAGAGCTAACCGATCAGGAGTTGGCTTTACTTGAGCAACAGTCCGGGTTTATTGAAATCAGTGGAGATGTGTTACAACAACAGCTTTCTGCCACTCAGCAGGTTAGGGATGCGATATTAAGGCTTTCTCCGAGCGATGCTGAATTAGAGGAACTGAGGGCTATTAATTCAAGGATGATTGCCAATGGGCAGGCAGTGCTTGCTAATGAAAGGCGGATCATTAGTGCCCAGTCTGATTTACTGCCTCAGCAGATTCAGGTGATGGGTACGCAACTTGACTTATATCAGGCTAATTTAGATCTTGTGGGGATGCAAACGCAGGCTGCTCTTACTACAGAGCCAGCGAGACAAGTGTTGTTGGCTGGGCAAATAGGCACTCAGATTCAGAACGTGGGGGTGACTTCCCAGCAGTTAGATTTGCAGTCTAAGCTCACCGGGTTTAATGCGAACGAAGTGTTTGAGTTTACGAAACAGAACCTCTCGGCACAGCAGTCGATTGATGAAACTCAGTTTGCCAATATTCAGCTTTCTCAGACTGGTGATGAAAGACAGCAGACGATCTTTAATGAACTTCTTCCTAAAAATGAGACCTTTCAGGTGCGGCAATTTGAACTGGCAGCACAGCAGCAGGGTCTTACTGAGGATCAGATTGCTGCGGAGAAGTCAAGGCTTGGCTTGCAGGAGGTGTTCAACGAAGAACAGTTCAGGTTGGCAGCTAAAGAACAGGGATTGTCAGATGGACAGATAGACTTTGCGGCTAATAAACTTGGCCTTGAGGCTGCAAGGCTCACGGTGGAGGAAAGGCAGCTTGCCCTTAGTAGCGGTTTATTTGACGTGCAGGCTTTATCACTTGCTCAGGAGATAGCCAGTGGGAAGGGGTTGCTGGAGTCATCTCTTGAATCGTTAGGGTTAGAACAATCAGAGGCAATTCGTGCAGACATAGCGGCAGGAAAGAGTCCTATAGAGGCAGCTTTGCAGGGTTTAGTGTCAGCTCAGATAGAAGGGGCTGCTGCTGGTATAACTGGCGAAGTGCCTGCTAATATACGAAACAAAGAAAAAGAAGAAATTGACATATTAAAGCAAGAACTCGCTAATCGAGGGATTGAGGTGAGTGGTGATAAATTAGAAGAACTCACCACCGGGGATACTGTGGGAATCCAGCAGATTGAGGCGTTTAAGCGTGGTGCCCAAGAAAGAAGGTTGCAGGCCGCAGGACAGTCCCAGACAGCCTTACAGCAGTCATTATCGGCATTAGGACAGGAACGGTCAACAAGGATTGGTTTATCGCAAATCACGCCAGCCACACAGGCCTTACAGGGGCAATCAGGACAGAGACTTGGACTTACCGGGGCGAACGTGGGAAGTCCTTTTCAGATAGCTCAGAATGTGGCAGGAATAGGGATACAGGCTCCGGGATCTTTTGGGATATCTCAGGGAATACAGCCGGGGCAGTTTAACGCTGCTAATGTGCAGGGGCTTTCGAGTCCTCAGTTCTTTCAGAGTCCTCAGCAGCAAGCTCAGTCATATACTCAGGGAGGATTTCAGCAGTTTGGCTTACCCACGATTAACCAGCAGTTTAATAATCCACTGGCACAGAACTTAGGGCTGTTAAATGCTCAGCTTTCAGGGTTCACTCAGTCCGGGAGTTTGGCGGCTTCAGGGGCACAGGCGGCTTCTGGCGGGTTACAGGCTGCCACTTCAGCTTTCACACCATTTCAGCAACCGGAGGGCAGTGGGGATACTATCGGTTCCACGCTTGGTGGTATAGCGAGCATTGGTTCTCTGTTCACATGCTGGGTGGCTGCGGCTATTTACGGAAGGGGCACAATGGAGTTCTTGAAAGCAAGGCATTGGATCACTCTTGGATGGCAGGGCAGGATTGCTGATGGATTTAGGTATTTATATCTTAGGTACGGGCAGAGGTTTGCAAAGGTGGTTGAGAAGAATAAATTTGTACGGATGTTAGTTAAGCCGTTTTTCGATAGAGCTGTTGTTTTGGGAGCCAGAGATATAGGAGGAGAACATGGGATTCTTTGAAGATTTCAAGAGAAGCGGTGGGCAGGACGCTATTAACCGTATTAACAAAAACAGGCAACGGAGGTTTAACGAGGACAAAGCCACCGGGGTGGTTATTGGTGAAATTGAGAAAACAAAGGACTTCCGGCACAAGATTCAGTCTTATAACCAGCAAATAGATATTGCCGAGAGGTCTGGTGATGTCAGGAGAGCTGATCGGCTTAAAAAGGCCAAAGGAATGGCTGCTGAAGGTAAAACCGAATGGAAAACCTTCAATGATGTGTCAAGCAGGATATTCTCCGGGAACACGAAGAAGGGGGACATTGAGAAGTTCATGAGTTCATGGCAGATATTAAGAGGAAGAGATCCAGAAGTGAGAGAGATAGTTGATAAATACGCAAGGGAGCTTAGGGATCCAGAGGTGGACGCTATGTTAGCGAAATACCAGCGAGCAGACACAGACAGGTTCTTAAAGCTCAAAAATGATGAAGCTAAAACTATTATTAATAATTTAAGAACTAATGCAAAGATCATTCAGGAGAGTGCTGGCTCTTTTAGAGATAAAAGCGGGAGATTAAGGGCACCGATTGTTTCGTTAATTAACAAGGCTAAAGAGAGTATGACTAAGGCGAACATATCAGAGGCAGAGCAGAAGAACCTTATAAGGGGAGCTGGCCTTGAGAGGTTAGCTGATACAAGAGCCTTTGAAGCGTCAGGCAGGGCAGAGCAGAGAGATAAAGACAAAACGGTTTCTTCCGGGTTAGGGTTAGCGTGGCAGAAAGCTGATGTGGAATCAAAGCTGATAGACTTGGAGGAGAAAAAAAGGCTTGCCACTACTGAGAAAAAAGCTGAGAGGGCTGGGAAGGAAAAAGATGAGGCCGCAGCAGCTAAGGATGTGGCAGCCGTAAAGAAGCAAAAGAGAATTGAGTTTTTAGAGGATGCAGCAACAAAGCAAAGGAAAAAAGGAAGGCAGCTTGCGTTTGAGACCAGAAAGTTACAAAAAGAGATTGCAAGTGTTAATAAGCAGATTGCAGAGAAAAAGCTGGCAAAGGGTGAGAAAGAGAGCACTTTTGATAAAAAACAAAAATCACGGTTAGATGGCATACGAAAAGAGTTGGCGGATATTGCAGTAAGGCAACATGATTTGGTAAAAAAGAAAAAAGATATGAAGCCAGAGGAGTATGAGACAGCCCAAGTTGACTTAAACGCAAAGGCAGCAGGCCTTCTTTTGGAAATTGAGAAAATCAAAGCCGCAAAAGGAGAGGAAGAAGAAGTTGAAACTATCGTTGCCGGGCAGCAGCCAGACAAACCTATAACAGATTTTATTGGTAAATAATGGCGAGACTATTCGATATTGAAGGTGCCCGCAATGCAGGGCATAAAGACGAAGATATATTAGAGCTACTTCTTAGTAAGGTGAAGTTTGACCTTCAGGGTGCTTTAAGTGCAGGCCATACCGTTAAATCCATAGCTGAAACACTGGCTAACCTTGACCAATCTAACCCTCATGTGATATCAGAACCAGAGCCAGAACCCGACACTCTTGCTCCGGCAGAGTCCGTTGATGAAGGATTTGGAGAGCCTCTTCAGGCACAAGCTCCTAACGTGGCTCCTGACGGCACTCAGTTTGCCACAGAGAGTTTTGATGATCCAGTGGCAGCTCCACCACCTATTGAAAGCGACAATTACGATATATGGGCAAAGAAGTCTGCGGCAGCTTACAGGGAAGCTAAAGGGATAGAGTTAGATGCTGCTCCTGAGCCTGCGCCTCAAGAAGTGCCTTCTCCGGAAGAAGAGGAAGCTCCTAAGAAGATATTCTTGGATGCGAGAAAAAGGGACAGCATGATCCCTGAAGTGGATATAGATAATAAGGAGCAAAGAAGCAGGTTATTGCAGGCATTAAGGGTGGGGTTTTATCAGAGGTCTAACACTGGTAAAAGGATAGCCGGACAAAAGAGAAGTTTGTTTGGTGATATAGCTCGACTGGCGGGATCTTCTCTACCACCAAGACCTGAACCTTCTGAAGATGATATTGCTTTTGAGCCAGAAGGAGATTTAGAAAAGACGGCACTTGCTGTGGCAAGCATCACCGGGGACGCTCCTGACATGGTTATAGGTGGCCTTATTGGCCTATTAACAGGCGGGGCGGGAAAACTATTATCCACTGCTGTGAGTTCTGCTGGAGGGGCGTTTGCTCTTCCTAACGGCATGAGAAAACTATTAGACGATAGAATTGAAAAGGGCGATATCACCACTGTGGGAGAATGGCTTGAGAGAGCTTTTGGTGCCAGCCTTGAGACAATAAAAGGGGAAATCTCTGGAATTGCTTTAGGGCTTACCAATATTGGCACCAAAGCGGCACAGAAAGTGGCTCAGGAAGCAGGCATGTCCGGACTAAAGAAGGCTGTGGGTGCTGCTGGGTTTGTGGCTGAAGCTGGTACTCTGGCAACCGTGCCTGCTGCGTTAGAAGGCGAGCTTCCCACTTCTGATGGCTTTAAAGAGGCGTTATTGCTTCTTGGGGTATTTAAAGGTGGTATTGGGGCTGGAAAGACTGTGGGGAAGAAGGTTCTTGGTGGTAAACAAAAGAAAATACAAGAGCTGAAGGACATTCTTGCAGAAGAAGAGAAGCTACCTGAAGCGAAGGCCGAGAAGAAAGAGGCGGCTAAGAGGAAAGCTGAAACTAAAGTAGAGGAACTTGAGTTGCTGGAAGAAGAAGTTAAGACGTTAGAGCAGAAGAGAAAGGACGGGCTTTTCACTGCTGATGATGCAGTGCAGGAAGGAGTTCTGTCGGAAAAGATCAATAACCTTGAGGTGGTAATAATGGCAGAACGGAACGTGAAGGCTAAGGGTGGGGAAGTCACTCCTGAAGCTGTGGCGAAAGAAGCTATAAGGTTAAAGGAAAAAAACAAGGTGCCAGTGGAAGAAGAGAACCCACCTGAGTTCACAGAAACCTCTAAGACTAACGATTTCACAGAGGGAGAAAGGGCTGCTCTCACTCGGGAGCAAAGAATTAAAGCTCAGGTGAATCAAAAAAACTTTGATGTTAAGGCCGCCACAGCGGAGAAGGCACTTCTTGAGGCGCAGGCTCAGGAAAAGAAGGAGATTAAGGCACAGCAAACAAAAAAGAAAGCTCAGCAGAAAGCCAAAGACAAGAGAATGGCAAACGAGAGTCTTTATACTTTCATTAGAAAGAGGTTGTTTTCCCGGGAAGATCCGAACTTCTCAGATATAGAAATGTATGTCTCTAAGAAGGAGTCAGGGTTAAGCGGGCTGGTAGCAGCTAAAGGTAATAAAAAGGCATTGTCAGTGGATCAAATGAGGCGTGATGCTAAAGATGCAGGCTTTGACGTGGGTGAGACTGTGGCTGATTTCGTGAAAGTTCTGGCAGAGAATGATATTAGGATCTTCAAGAAGGGAAAGTCCATAGCGGATGCTGCGGCATTTGATAAGTTAGTGGAAAAAGAGGGTGCGTTCCAATTAGGGTTATTAGAGAAAAAAGCGGAGAAGCTATCCCGTCAAGGAAAAAAGAACTTTAAGTTTTTGCAAGGCCTGAAGTATCTAATCGACCTCAATCCGGAGGCTGTTGCTGAAATAAATAAAACTAAGATTAGGGTGGAAAAGGAGCTTGCTGCTGAAGGATTAGAAGTGGGGGGAGCTTTCGCTGACGTGAAGGCTGACCTTCCAGCTCCGAAGGAGTTCACCAGAGCTGAAAAAATAGCGTTTGACAGGGAAAAGATAAAGTCAACTGACAAGGCTGTAAAGAAAAGACAGGAAACAAGGAAAACAGAAAAGGTGCCGGGAGTGCCCAAGAAAGTACAGGATCTTTTGGCTGACCCGAAGAAGCTCACTCCCGAGAGCTTAAAAGCTCTTTCTGAGTCGGAGCTGAAAATAGTGAGTGCTGCTTTAGGGCAGTCCACTTCAGGAGGGAAGAACGCTCAGGCTGTGAGAATCCTCAAGAGAAAGGCCTTCTTTGATAAGTACAAGAATACCACTGTTGAGGAATTTCAGAAAATGCCCGGGAAGGAACTGGATAGGATCCTGTTCGATCTTGGCAAAATAGGCAAGGAGAAGAGGACTGGTGGCTCTAAGACAGCAAAGGCAGTATCTATCGTCACCTTCAGGGAGTCTTTGAGGGAGAAAGGCACCCAGTTCATTAAAAGTCTAAACAAGGGGCAGAAGAAGGCTAAGGCTGGCAGGAAAGCTCAGGCGGATAAAGATGCCACTGACTTTAAGCTGAAATCTCCTAAAGGAAAGCCGAAGCCAAAGGAAAGCAAGCAGAAGGATTTAATTAAGGATGAAAAGCAGGTGCCTCAGAAAACTAAAGGGGAGGATATAAAGAAGCTCCAAGAAGCTGAGATGGCAAGCAAGAAGCCCGGCAAGAATGATCTGTCTGACACCGGGCTGTTTGGGAATAAGCAGGAGTCTATCGGTAGGGATAAAGAGTCTAAGGCAACGAAGGCTAAGAAGAAGGGAAAGATCTTAACCAGCGAAAAGGATAAAAAGATCCTTGAGGATCCTGAAAAGCAGGAACAGACTTCTAAGGATAATAAAATTCCTGACTCCACTTCAGCCACCAAAAAGGGTTTTCCTAAAGAGCCGGACAATATTCCCGGAGTGAAAGACGTGAATGAGCCTACGGAGTTCCATGCGGGACTGCCTATTCCGCCAATATTTAAAGAAATATTTAAGAGGTTCTTCTTTGGGAAGCCAAGAAATAAGGTGGAGGCAGAGTCTCAGGCATCTCATCAGAAGCAGATGGAAGAGCTGTGGCAGGCAAGAGTGAAAACACAGATATTCACAGACTCTCTCCGAAAAAAGCTCAGTGAGCAGGACTTAATGGATATCGTTTTCTTTGTTGATAATAAGAGGTCAGTTCTCACTCAAGGGCGAGGAAACCCTCTATTTGACCCGAAGGAGAGCTTTAAGACGATGGAAGCCCGGATGTCTAAAGAAGCTAAGATCGTTGTGAAGGAGATCAGAAGGCGAAGCGAGAAGTTCTTTAAGGATGCCTCTTCCATTGGGTTGGTAGATGAAGCGGCTTATCTTGACAGCTACATCACTCATGTTTTTGAGGTGGCAAAGCCAGAGGGATCTCAGCTTAAAGCGTTATTGACTGGTAGAAGGCCTCATGGCACTGCCAGAACTGCTGCTTTCTTTAAGAAACGAGAAGGATTTCCCACGTTCTATGAAGCCTACACTGTAACAGGAGTGAAGCCTCGTGGTAATATTGCGGATATCCTTGAGATTTACGAGAACACAACCAATAAAGCTAAGTATAACACTTTCTTTTTGCAGGATTTGGAACTTTTAACGGCTGAGGCCTCAGTATTTGAGAAAGGGCAGGTCAAGCTCAAGAAAGTTCCTGTGGTGATGGATATAGAAAAAGCTCGGACTATGGGAATTGAGACTGGATCAGTGGATAACTGGATCCCTTTTCTCTCTGGAGACAAGGTTTGGTCTTTTATTAACAATCCGTTTCTTAATAAGATGTATGGCGTGAGGCACGGGGTGGCTATTCATCCTCATGTGGCACGAGCAATGCGTCAATCCTTTCAGGATTTCTACAATATACCAAAGGCAATTGAGATAGTGAACTCGGTGGCGAAGAATCTGGAAGTGTCCCTGTCTGCCTTTCATGGATTTGCCTTAGTTGAGTCCTCTTTAGCAGTGGGATTTGGTGGAAAAGGAACTGTGGGGGCATGGAATCCTATCAGGACGATCATCAGAGGGCTTGATAAGCTCGATAAAGACCCTAATCACAGGCTATTAATGGCTAAGGCAGGCGTGGATGTGGCTAAATCAGCCAGCAAGGATTTAAACAAGGCTCAGATAGATAAATTACTGGAGGCTTTGTTGTCTGATCTATCTCATATCCCGGGGCTAAAAGAAACCGCTTGGGCAGTGAAAAAGGTGAAGCTGCTACAGGATAAATTATTATGGGATACAATGCACCGGGGAATGAAGTCTGAAATGTTCTACCGCACTTACAATAAGATGCTCAGGGAGTTCCCAAAAGAACATCCTGACGTGGTGGCTAAGAGAGTGGGGAATTTCATTAATGATGCCTTTGGTGGTCAGAAGTGGGAAACCATGTATCAGTTCTCTCCTCGGATCCAGCAAGTTATGAGAGCTGGGTTGTTCTCCTTTGACTGGACGCTCTCTCAGATCAGGGTGGCAGGCAAGGCATTGCCGGGTGGTGATGAGATCACAGGTAAATTGCACCGCAGGTATATGGCGAGAATGACAGCTTTATTTTTGATGACTCATAACGCTTTAAACTACGCTATTAACGGACATAGTTCTTTCGAAAACGATCCCGGGCATCAACATGAAATATTGCTCCCGGAGTCAATGTGGGAGACTTTGCCCAGTGGAAAGAAGAGAAAAACCTATACCCATGCCGGGAAGCAGTTCCTTGAGGTGGGTCGTTGGTTTTTCGATCCACTCTCTCAGTTAGGCAATAAATCCAGTCCTCTGGTGAGGGAGACTGTGAGGCAGTGGACTGGGGTGAACTTAGGCACCTCTTACCCAACGAAGTTTAGGGATGTGTTCACTGAAATATATAATCTTGAATTTAATATTATTCCACGTCTGAAATCAGCAGGTAGCATATTCGTACCGTTTTCCATTGCCGGGACAAATGTTCTGGGTACGCTTCCACTTCGTAAGGGAGTGGGTTTCACTTCTGCCACAAAGAGGGTGGCTAAGGTATTAAAGCAAGAGGCCGGGTTGTTTGCTAACCCTCTGCAAAAGAAGGACAAGAGATTTAAGGCTTTACTTAGAGAGCTGAGGGCTGCTGAAGAAAACGGCCTTGACCCATATACTGTATTAAGGACTGCTAAGGCTGAAATCACCACTGGCTTATATAAAGAATTTTGGGAAGCTATGGAATCTGGCAAGCTGGGGAGATTAGAAAAGATTGCCCGAAAGATGAAGAGGTTTGGGATCACTTCTCAGTCTGGTATAGCTGCTTCGTTAAAGAGGAAGAACGCTGAAGAGCAAGAAATTAATGCAGCAATCAGGTTCTTGAAATCAAGAGGGGCGTTGGTGGAAAAGTCTGCGATTGAGACTAAAGTCGAAAGATCCAGAAGGTTGGACACTCGGAGAAAAAAGAAGAAGCAGGGCTTTCCCAAGAAATTTAGCTTAGGAATTAATATTACGAAGGGATTATTTAATTGAAAATTTTAAGGTCGGGGCTTTAGATGCTCTGACATAACTCTAAAAAAGTCGCTAAGGCATGTAGAGGTTGTTAGCATCTTTAGTCCCACTTTCCCAACCATTCATCTGTCTCCATTTGAAGCTCTGCCCTGTAAGGCATCTTTTGAAAATGCAAGGTTAGTTTTGGGGTCTGCAATGGTGTCACGTTTTTATTAGCCGTTCCGTCCATATTGGTTATTTGCCTCGCTCGCTCTTGTTGCCTTAACGCATCCTCAGTTGCGGTGGTGGGTTGCGCAGTCTGCCCCCACTCCTGTCCCAGCCCCATACCGTACAATCCAGATGGTTGTCTAAATGGATTAGATCCTATCAACTATGTAGTCCCCTGCAATTTAACATTAACATTTGGAAGCCGCTTTAATATTTCGTTATACATTTCCTGAGTCCGGGCGGATTCCTTTTCAAGATTCTTTTCTATCTTATCACGATACTGGTCTTTAATGGCAGCAATTTCTTTCTCTTTGGCTTTGAACCAGTCTATTTCTTTTTTATCATATTCGAGTGCCAGCTTCTCCTCTTTCATCCTGACCATGTGCTTAATATCTTCTTCAGATACCTTCTTTTCAATTTTTAAATCCTCAACATTCTCTCTAAGAGTTCTCCTTTGCCTTTTAAGCGCATCCACTTTTTCCCTCAGCTCCGTAACTTCTACATCGTTATCAGCTTTTAAGAAACTAAATATCCCCATGATTTTCTCCTTTCATTAGAGTGATTTCTATGTTCATTTTGCCCAACCTATAAAACCTTAACTCCCATAGAATCTGAGTTTGTTTTCAGGGGACAGTCCTTTATTGTAGAACTCCTCAAGCATGGCAGTAAAATCATTATTACTGGCACAGTTCCTCATTTTGTATGAATATTTTATGAACTTGTCTGTCATTCTCCTATAACTAAACTTTTTGTGCCTCATTATTTGGATCATGGCTTCGATGAAGCTCTTTTTCTTGGCAAAGTCCACATACTTCCCGAACTCAAGAATCTTCTCTATTCCCTTCGTAGCAGCACTATAATTATACCATTTAAAATGCCCTTGCTTTATTGTATCAGTTTTATGTGCCCCCCCAAACAGTTTACCTGAAAACATAACTGCGGTAGAGGGTGGGACATGGTAGTTTTTGCAAAACTTCTGTAAAAGGATGTAATGGTTATTTCCTCTTTTAGCAAAATAGGATATATAGTCATGGACATCCCAGTTCTCGCTGCCAGTATTTGCAAGCATCAGGTTTTCTTCTGTTATGAGGTTGGACTTGATAAAGTAGATAGGGAGCTTGAGCTTCCTTGCTACCGTCAACCTTCTTTGCCCATCAGTAACTTCCCAATCTTGGTTGATCACGATAGGCATAATTTTTAATAAGTTTAGCTTCATCAAGCAATACTCCAACCACTTTGTACGAATCGGAGCTTTTATATCTCTGTTCTCGGGAATAAATTTAAACCTATCAAGTTCATCTGTGACATATATCTTAACATTTGATTCTTTTAGCATAATTAACCCCCTTTTATTTTGCCCAATCTCCATTAGAAATAAATTTACAACCTGAAACAACCTTGTATTCCTTAGTCATCCCTCTTGGGTTTATTCCTCTCACTGCGTGATTCTTCCCGGCTATAATCTTGGCCTCTCCATGATTTAAAGAAACATACAGTCTTGCTTTCTCCATTGTTGGGGATCCCCCTCTTGCCACGTCCTTGCCCTTGTCTTTCTGGAGAGCTATAATTGCCAGCCCGGTTGCGTTTAGCTTATCCCATATATCCCTGATGTACTGCCCGGCAGATACGTACTCCTCAGAGCTATTCAGTTCCATGAAGTCAAAGATATTAATTTGGTCTGGTTTTGTCACGTTAGAGAAGTTTCTGGATCTCATATAGAAATTACAATTTTTTGCCCAGCTTTCTATGGGAACCTCATGGTATTCGTAAAACTCCTGAAGTCTGATTTTAAGTTCCGTATCTCCCATTTCAGAGGAAAAGTAGTTTATCTTGTGATTGTGCATATTCAGCATCACAGTATTTAACATGAACGCTGTTTTCCCGGATTCCTTTTCCCCGGCTATCACCACAATATTCCCCGGGTAAAGGTTGACCAGTTTATTCAGTCCAAGTGGCAGCATGAGATCAACATTGTCTGTTGGAGCGTTCATATAGTCTATCTTTTCCAGTTCATCCTCTACTTTACGATAGATGCCATCCCGGTTGCCTATATTTTCAATCTTATCTTTCAGTACCAGCCTTGACATGGTGGTTCTCACTATTTTCTTATCGGCCTTTTCAATCACATGAAGTTCATGGTAGATATCCTTGAGGGAAAAAGCTCCTTTTGAGACATTAACGAAACTGGTTATTTCCTCAGTCCAGTTTCTTCCCATAACTCTGGCAGCATCCACAGCCGCTATGATCTTAGCTTTCACTTCCTGATTGGATCCTATTTGATCCAGACTCCCGGAGTTCTTTGCCACCACTGCCATTGCCTCAAGGATATGAATTGTTTTCTCCCGGCCTATGTCCAGCCCTGACAGTTGATTAACCATCCAGATTAAATGATCGTCAGTCACTCCTGTTGCAAGCATTAACTCTTGTTCCGTCATTTACCCCCATTGGTCAGCCATAGCATCAGCTATACCTTGAAATGTTTTACTCCTTACCTTTGCCCTTTCGGCAGGTGGGAGCTTATAAGCATCGGCATACCATTTAGGCATCGACCTACCGCTCTTGTATTTAGTTTGCTCTCCTTTATCAACAATATTGGTTGATATTAGAGGAGATAGTCCTTTTAACCATAGGCAGGTTTTTTTACTAAAGGAATCACCAAAGTAATAGGGTTGAATGTATTGGTCAGGTTTACGCCACATACTTGACATAATGCCAATAGGGTTCTCTATAGCTACCTTATCACAGTCAGCATTAGCAAACTCCATAAAGAAGTCAATTCCCTGCTGTTGTCTGCCATCTTTACGCTTCTGTTCAAACCAAGCAGCCCCCGATACAGCTAAATGAGTACAAGGCGGAAAGGCTAACATCATATCCCAGCCCTTATTAAGTTGTTCTAATACATCACCCATTATATGCCATTCTGGCTTACCACCTGAACATTCCTGGGTATCACAGCTATATGCCTCATGTCCTTTAAGCCTAAAGGCTTTGCAAACTACCTGACTTTCTTCGCAAGCTATTAATATTTTCATATATTCATGTGGCCAATGCACCCGCTATCCATCGCAATATGTCTTTTCTGCTTGCGATATGCTTCCCGGAAATACGGAAAACTTTCCATCCTAAAGAGGTGGCCTCGTTATACTTCTCCATGTCCGCTTCCATGCCATAACCCCTGCTATGCCTGCCAGAATTCCAGATCCCACCTTCCACTTCCACTGCTATTTTTTCTTCCACCCACGCAAAGTCAAATCTCCACTTTCTCGTAGGGTGAAACCGATACTCTCTCGTAGGTTGAGGCATATCAGCATCCCTTAATACTAAAGCAAAATCTTCTTCAAGGTGAGACTTGGCTGACATGCCCTTTGGTTTTAATCTGAACTTTATACTCATTTTAACTTACCATCAAGCTCTTGCAACTGGGTAAGGTTGGCGTTTTTCATGAAACTTGTATAATCCTCAATTCCGTTATCTTTCAGGAAGGCTTTTAAGTCCTTTGCTTTCATTTCCTCTAACCTGTCTGCAACGGAATGTCTGAGTTTTTCTGGATCTTCCTGTACCGGGATATCGTCAATAACCTCTCCCCCGGTTTTTCCTTTAGCCAGAGCCGCAACTTTAATCGCATCGGCAATAACCTGAAAGTCTTTTGCTTTTATGTCCTTGCTGAACTCATATCCCCATTTCTTAATGATAACTTTAAGCTCCGGGACGGTCAGCTTTCCACCCATTTTAAATAATTCTTCTGCTGCGGCTTTCGTAATCAGCCCGTTACCGTTCGCTCTTTTGGCTGCTGGCGGCTTTTTTGAGGTCTTTGCGGGTTTTTCCCCTTTATCCTCATGGTCTAAGGTGTCTTTTGAATCATCTATACAAAACAGGCCATTTAAGGCTTGCTTTCGTGCATATGAGGAACACGTGAGTGCTAACTGACAGGTATCCATGCCTTTCTTGGTGTCTGGCTCCCGGGAAAAGCCTATTGTGGAGAGCATAACCCCGTTATGGCTGAAAGATGCCGTTGCCTTGATATAAAACCTGTCATTGGCCTGTATCAGATCATCGGATAAAGTGAGGGTCTGGTTTTCTCCCAATAAGGGCTTAACCGCTACCAGAATATCCTCACAGCTCCTGTATTTATAGCCCCCATAATCGTTTTTCTGATCTTTAGGCACATGAAGCGCCTTTTGAATCTTAGCCAGCTCCAAGAAGGTCTCTCTTGCTGCATTTTTCTGCTGCTGATTAATTGGTGTGACTTTTTGTGGCGGTTGTAATGGTGCGGGTGGTTTCTTTTCCATAATTTCTCCTTATTTTATTCTTAATATTTTATGAGTTTCTAAATGGGCTCCGGGAACTTTCTCCCCGGCTTTAATATCTCTTTTGATAGAGTTTTTATCCCATGTAATCTGCTCCGGGATAAACTGGGCGTATCTGCCCGGGAGTAGTTTTTCATCGTCAATGATTGTGGAAGGTGGGGAGTCAATTACCGAGACTTTCAGATCGCCAAACTGCTCCTTTAATCTGCCATGCTTTTCCATGAAATAGAGGAGCTGCTGCTTGAACGCAGCGATATTGTTCTTGATGATCTCTTTCTTCCGCTTGATTTCTTTTTCCTTATCGGTGAGGACTTTCAGGAAGGAATTTTTGTTGGCTAAAACGCACACCCAACCCTCTAACTTCTTCTCGAGGTCTTTCTCTTTCTCAAAATATAATTCTACGGCTGATGCCCTTTCTGCTTCTGTTAAATCTGGATTTTCAAACCTGCTTTCTAACTCTGAAATCTCTTCACTGATTTCGTACAATTTCATAGTTGAGGTCTCCTTATTTTGAATGGTTAATAATAGATACAATATCCCCGGGCTTAAACTTCTGGTTGGGGATAGTGTTTTGATTCACTTCTGTTAGTAGAAGGAATAAAGCAGACTCATGTTTCTTATATCTGGCATCTACCATCTTCACTTCCAGTTTGTCACTCCCATAATGGTTGCCATGACGGTTCCATTCCTCGACCCAAACCCTGATTTCATTACGTTCCTTATTCGTAGCAGCCTCATACAAAGCATTAAACGCCTTTATTATGTTCATCCCTCTCCTTTCCTTTTACCTCGTTAAAATGCGTTATAGTTAAATCATCTGCAGATCCTATAAATGCCACAGCCCCGGACAAAGTTACTATCCCATATTTCTTCTTGATTTTTGTCAGAATATTAGCCTTTGTCCCTTTTGGCACTCTCACATACATATACTCCCAGTTTCCCATGTGAGTCTCAGGATTGCCCTCTAAATCATTTTCTATCTGCTTCATTTCATTCTTCATTGCCCTTCTTCTGCGTTCAGCCAGAGCCGCAGAAGCCGGGTCTTTTTCTCTTTCCTTAATCACCATCAATTCTCCTTTCTCTATGATATGGAAATTATATCATATCCATATTACCATGTCAAGAATAATTTTAAATATTTTGCGTATCTCTTCCTTTTGGAATTTTGCGTACCTCTCAACTTCACGGTTTTTCCCGGAGATTTTTAAAGGATTTTTTTGGAAAAATTTAAGTCTTAAAATTCAACGACTAAACTTTATAGGTTGCTGAGTAGTAAGGTCACAGTACCGATCCCGCTCTCTGCGCTGCACAGCTACGAGCTCTTCGTGCGGGTTTGGACCGGTGGATGAGGTCCCTCAGGTTTGGGATTATTCGGAATCCGGGGCTCCGGGATCTCTCCCGGGCTCCGGTTCTGGTGGCTGGGTTTAGTTCAGGTCGTAATTGATGCGGCAATTCAGACAATGGGGCTGTACGGATGATACTTCCTCTTTGATCGCTCCGCAAGATTCGCAAGGGTAAAGGGTGAATATCTGGCTTTCTTCCAATGCTTCGGCTGCTTCTTCCCTTTCCATTTCGATACTGTCGAGGATGTTATGTGTCATAGTTTGAATAAACTCCTTTCAATATAGAATGTTAAAAAATAGCCAACAAAGAAAAAACCCGAATATAATATAAAAAATTTTATCTTCCATTGTTGCTTTTCCTTTCTCTTTTGGTTTGCCATGCTTTCGCTGCTGACTTATGTTTGGCGCTCCAGAAGGCTACCCGTACCGTTTCTGCTGTCCAGCAATAAGAGCAAAGTTTCAAGTTTTCCCCGGGCTCCGGGTGCTCTCCACAATGGCCTTCACATAGCTTATACCCTTCCGGGGTGTCTGCCGGGCGCTTAACTACTATAGCTCTATGCTTTCCCTTGTTATGGCTGCTTATAAGTCTGAGGTTTTGGGGTTTATGTTTAAAATTAAACTGCTTTAAATGCAGCGATTTGCTAAAAGCAAAAAACACTTTCCCGGGGTTCTGGCGGCAAGCATAAAAAACTGAGTTTATATATCGCTGGCTGAAAAAATCTCCTGAAACATGAAACCGGGCTACTCTTCCCGGTTGCTGTTCTAAAAGATAGGTCAATATATATTTGAAATGCGTGTCACTGGTGGCTTTCAAGTTCTTCTCATAGCTTTTCCGGACGGTTGGCTTTAAGAGCATATCCATTTTCATATTACAATATTTCCTGCAGTCTGGCGTGGATCCCGGGCAGGTATCTACTGCTGGCAGTGAGAAGCTGGCTATGTTTTTTAACTTGGTGTTTCCGGGTGATATTGTGACTTTCTCCATAGATTTAACTCACCTTCTTTCTGGCTTTAGTTAAGCTCTTAAAACCCGGGGCTGGCTGATCTCTCCCGGGCTTCCGGGGGTTAACTAAGTTGATCTGCTAATTTAGCGGTTAGTTGCCATAATTTAGCATTTACCTTGACATTCTCCAACGGGCTCCTTATCGCTTGGGTTTTGTGCCTGTCGAAGCGGTCAAAAGCATTTCCTGCTTTCCTGTAGTTTCCGTCCGGGCTTTCAAAAAACCGGAAAACTCCACCTTTTATCACGTTTTCCTGCGTGCGATTGTATACCTTCCATAAGTTCAATCCCTTATCTTGTGGCCTGCGTGCCCTGTCCAGCATCCTTAAAAACTGGCTACGATAGATCTCCCCGGGCTTCTTCTGGTGCTTTATGTCCCCGGCTGCCATTACGAACTTGGCTTGCTGGTTGGGTGTTAAGTCTATAGTTTGGAATTGTTTGACTCGCTCCGCAAGCTGGGGGGCTGCTGCAATGGTTTCCTCTATCGCTCGTCTAACGTCCCCGGAGCTAAAACCAATATGCCTGACTTTTACGCTTGTGATCTCTGCCTCTAAACTTACACATTGATTAGAGCAAAAACATCGATACAGGCCAAGCTGAAAAGTGAAACAGGAGTCTCCCGAATGGCTATTTGAAAGCAACATTTCCGGGATTATATCTCCTTTTTCCAGCTCTCCCATTCTGGCTATGGCTGGGTTGCGGTATCTTAAAACATGAGGCTGGTAGCCTCTCTTTTCCGGGGTTCTGGCGTATGCCTCTTGATAGTCCACACACTCAAAGCCTTTAGCTTCTATAAGATCATGTACGGCACTGGTGGGTATCATCTTATATTTGCTGCTGGTCTTTCCATAGGGTTGATCTTGGGTGAAGGTGGAATATTTTGTCAAATCCATAGTTTTAATTCTCCTTATAATTTAATATTAAATCGAGTTTGAAGTTCTCTGTTTGTCTCTTCTAAGATTCGGTTAATCTCGTTTTTTGTATATTGCTCTATGTCTTTGGTTCTTCTTAGTTCGTCTGAGTTCTCCTCGTGGGTCTTGGGTGCTGCTGGCTCCGGGGTCGGTTCCGGGATATCCTCTCTTTTTCTATCAATTTGATAATAAGCTGCAATTTGATTTATTAGTAGTCTGGCTTCTTCCTTCCTTTTCTCCGGGCTGGTTCCGGGTGATCCGCTGTAAGCTGCTGCATCCCATATATAACCTTTGATATTATTCATGATCCGTTCTATTGGGTATTCGCTGGGCTGCTCTTCCATTGCTGCTTTTGTCTCTTGGTATTCTTCCTCTTTCTTTTCCCTTCTGAGTTCTTCTAAAATATCGTTTTCGTTGTTACTCATGTTTTTATTCTCCTCTCTTTTTTGATTAATGTTAGTTTATATCATTAGAGGCGAAAGATTTTGCCCGTAATAAACAACCGTTGGCCTCGCTCTTTTTGAATTATCAATTGTACTTTTTATTTGATGTAATAAATTAATTTTAGCAATGTCAATCGTTCCCGATTTTAATCCTCATTTTTAAAATAGTTCCTGTTTTTGTAATAATGAATATATTCAAAAAAATCCATCTTAGCCATAGCACCGAGACAATTAGACCAGTTAGCCAGCATATTATATTTTTTAATACCTCTTACTCTTCTGTCTCTCATAAGATAAGTTCTTTGTCCTAATCTTTTTAGTATTAACAACCTCTCTAATGCAGACTCAAAATTTTCATCACAGTAAACATACCAAAAGGCTCTATTTATTTTAGCATCTTTTAATATTTTTATTCCCTTCTCTACTGATTTAACTAAAGACAAATCATCAAAGGCAAATCTATATTCCTCATGCTTAATGGTTTTTAATAGCTCTGCGGTTTCTTTTGTCATTAATCTAATGTCAAGCCCTTGATTAAAGTCTACCTTAATCCCTTCCTTTTTAATCTGAGAGCATATCAACTTGAAATGGTCTGGTAGGGTTAATATATTATTATCGAATAAAACTAAGGTTTTAGATTTACCATCCCATAAATCATAAATATCACCAACAACATAAGATTTACCTTCTTTTTCTGGTACTATACAAAAATGACATTTTCTGGTACAACCTCTCATAGTAAAACCCATGTTGATTATCGGCTTAACGTCATCAATTTCTTTTGGTAATGTCTTTTGTAAATTCCAGCCACTGCCACCTATTTCCGCTAAACCTTCCCACTCAGAAGTTAAGTGTTTATTCCAATTAAAAATAGAGGATACATAAATTTTATCTACTTGGTTCTTCATAAGAGGAAAGTTCCAGATTACCTCATCTCCTCTATCTGCATGATATTTTTCTATCTTTTTAAGGGCAAGATTAGGTATTTTACTGTCAATGTCAATTATAAGAACTTTCATTTAATCCTCATCCATATCAAGTATTGATATAGTTTGTCCTATGCCGTTATCCTGTCTATATGATAAATAATAGCTGTTGTCCCTTCTTTAATTGTTTTGCTCATGCTTTAACCTTTCTTTATATAAGCTCTCCTTTCTTTTTTGATTAGATGATCCGTGAACAAATCCGCTAACATGTAAATACCTATACCTGCCATTGCTCCCCCGGTGAAGGCAAAAAATAATAAAATATTTAAGATATCGTTTGTCATGGTTTAGTTCCTTTCGTAAAAATAAAGTTCAATTAGTAACCTTGTATATCTGAGTTGGTCGCTTGCTGTTAAAGGCTTCCGGAATAACTTCCGGAGTTGGCCTTTCTTCTTCTGGTCAATCTTCCATTGTTCAACGTTCCCGGCTCTACCAATACCGCTTTTACTTATTTGTTTATATTCCGCATAGGTTCTTGTGGCTTCTTTTAAATTATTTGTATCTATTACCATGCCAATATTGCCAACTTGAACTTGATATTTTTTCATCCTGTTTTCCCCCCTCTCTAAATAAATTAATAATATAAAAACGATATAATAACAATATACACTCTAAATATTACTTTGTCAAGCTTAATTTTTGTTTTTTTTTGGAGAGTGGAAATGGTGAGATATAATATAGATATATATATAGTGCGACGTCCATTTTAACGGTGAGCGGT
>NZBZ01000016.1 GCA_002686365.1 bacterium | reverse complement strand
TCTCAATCTCTCGCCTAAGGCTCAAAATACGCTCTTTTGCCCGACTTAAGCTCACCTTCTTGCTTTTCATACCCCCATTATACCACGAAAAAACCGCCTTCTGGCGGTAATTAAAAACTTAAAATAAGCAGGAAGTATCTCTAACCCTATCTACACATCGCACCCTGCCCAAAATCTTTACCAACAGTTGCAAGATCAATAATATTTATAGTGCCATCGCCATTCACATCCTGTCGAGGCGAATTACCATCAGCACCTGACAAAACGGCCTGTCCAAATACACGAGCAACATTAACAAGATCAATCAAATTCACGCATCCATCCAAATCTATATCTCCATTATATGCCACATGAATTTGGACAGACAAATCCACATTAGGAATCTCCTCATATGACCCTGGTCCATCAATAAGATTATCAGCATTAGTCATATCCATATCACCTATTGTAGCAGTAACTCCAGCAAGAGAAAAAGCATATGAATCACCAGGCGCTGCATCCGCACCAATATCACCCCTTAAAACAAACATCTCAGTCTCTCCAAGCTGCACCAACTCATACTCTGGAAGACCTATGCCGTAAGGCGGAACAAAATTAACACCAAAACCATCACTAGGACCTCCACGTTGTCCTCCATAATATATGGTAGAATCCACCTCAAAAATCATCAAATTATTACCATCGTCATAAAGCTTAAGACCTCGAACATCAATATCATTCCTATCAAGAGTTCCTCTCGTAGAAGTTGCCCGCACAAACACACTAGTAACCCCTAGGTCCCCTCCTAATGGTCGAACATAAAACCCAAACAAAGGAACGTTCTGCTCTCCTGACCTAACTACCCTAGATGAAGTGCTAAAAAGAAACAGGTCCATAGAAGTAGAAGCAATTCCTGTATTCGGCCCATTTGCCTGCGCAAGCGATCTGCTCAAATCAGCAGAAAGCGGATATTGCGGAAAAGCAGAAACACCCGGAGCGCACGGATACTGATTCATTGCCTCAGCAAAAGCAAGTGCTGCCTGAATAGGATCTGTCTCACCTAACACATCACATCCACTCCCATCTGAAGGACAGAGCACTTGAAGCTCGGCTAAGTCCCCTGCATCTCCAACACATCCACTTGCATTAAAGTCATATGGAGAAACTGCAGTTCCACCACCAGTAGGAACATTACCATCCTCTGAAGGCTGAAGATTCAGCCACAGAGCTCCGCCAATAACCAAAATAGCAATTGCGAGAATAATAATAACTCCCTGTTTCATATACATATATAATACCACGATTAAGAGGAAAAAAGACGCATATGTGTATAACACAAAATCCCTCACATAAAACTTATGTGAGGGACAAGTCCCGCCTTTTAGCGGGACACAAAAAGCTAATAAGCTAATGAAGCTAAAAGCTATAAGCTAATCTATCTCTTTAGTTCTTTCTTTTAAATACTCCCGGAATGACCCATTTAGCTCTTTATGCTTCAAACCAAACTCAATTGTGGCTTTCAAAAACCCAAGCTTTGAACCGCAATCATAACGCTCACCAGTAAACTCTAATCCATATATAGACCGCTTGCCGCACAAAGCAGTAAACGCATCTGCCAATCGAAGTTCTTTATCCCGAGCAGCATCGAGGGACTCCCCTTCAGACTTTTGAATATTTTTAAGCTCCTCTAATACATCAGGAGTTACAATATACTTCCCAACAACTGCTAAATCAGACGGCGCATCTTCAGGGTCCGGCTTCTCAACAAATTTCTCAATCTCATACACATTCTCCCCCAATGGCTTCCCGCCAATAACACCAAACCGAGAAAGATCTTTCTTTGGAATTTTCTCAAGAGCAATAACAGGACCATTATACTTCTCATACACATTCATAAGCTGTTTCAAGCAGGGAGTCTCTGACATTACAATATCATCTCCAAAAAGTACTGCTACCGGCTCATCTCCTATTAAATGCGCTGCGCAAAGTATCGCGTCCCCATCGCCTTTCGCCTCCTTCTGACGAACATAAGTAAAATTCGCAAGCCCGGAAATATCCTGCACTGCCTTAAGAAGCTCATCCTTCCCCTTCTTCTGAAGCGCTTCTTCAAGCTCTGGAGAAGAATCAAAATGATCCTCAATTGCGCGCTTGCCGCGGCCAGTTACAAAAATAATATCTTTTGCGCCAGAGGCAACCGCCTCCTCAACCAAATACTGAATAACCGGCTTATCAACGACCGGAAGCATCTCCTTTGGCTGTGCCTTTGTAGCAGGTAAAAAGCGGGTTCCAAGGCCTGCAACAGGAATAATAACTTTACGAATCACTGTGTGGTGAGTTTGTTGAACCATGGTGCCCAAAGTATATCACCAAAAATACCCATTTTGCAAAGCCAACAAGCTAACGAAGCTATAAACTAAAAGCTATAAGCTGCGTCATGATTTAATATCAAAAAATGTCTGAAGAACACGCCTTGTCCTCCCAACCTGCCCCTCTGATGTAACAGTAAAGCCAATAGGAGCACTATCAAGATCAGCCTCATCCTCTAACTTAAACCTCAACGTTGTAGTATACAAAGTCCCCTCCCTTCCATTAAACTCCTGAAAAGACCTATCATCATCCCTACACCCCCCAGTAACGCCCCCACTACCCTTTACGTCATTCAAATCATTCTCAGAGCCGGAATGAAACCGATGACGATAGCAGTAAAACGCATCTTCAGTTCCAGCATCTGCTGCAAAAAGCGCCTGTGTAGAAGCTTGCGTATCAGCCGCCTGCCGAATCTGATGAGAAACCAAAAGCCCAGAAACCGTAGTTCCAACTAAAATAAGTCCGCTAATAAAAAGCATTGTTACAAGCATTGCCTGCCCCCTAATTAAATGACAGTTATAATTCGTATATTCGTGCTTAATTCGCATATTCATAAAGTCTTATGTTCTAACAAGCCACCTCCTACAATCCTCAAAATCATTAAGATCCATAGGGGGCCGCTCATCAATCTCAAGATCCAAAGGCAGCACCCGAGAACTCACCGTGGTCTGAATAGCAATAGGAGTAGCATCCGAACCACTAGGCTTCACCTGCAAAGAAACCGTAATGCGCCACGGCGAACACAATGTATCATCGCCCCGAGCAATTGAAAATTTCAAATCAGTAACCTCCACATTCCGCCCAGTAAGATCTCTTGATACTCCATCATCACGAGAAACCACGCCATCTACCAAACTATAAGTCACATGCTTTTCATCCTCTCCATCCTCCCCCTGAATCCGAAACGTAAGCTCATTTAAAGAAGGGGCATTAAACATATATCCAACCCGAACCTCCCGAGCAATCCGCTCAAGCGCCACACTCATTTCATTATTCACCACAATCAACTTAGTAACATTTCTCTGACTCTGTATGCCCTGGATAAATATTCCGGAAGCAAACGTAATAGCAACAACAAACACCGACATTGCAACAACAAGCTCAACAAGAGTGAAACCACTACTATTTCTTGATTCTTGATTCATTTTCATACTACTTTCCACTTTCAACTTATTACTTTCTAACTTAATTTCCTCCCGGCTTCCGCCAAAACGTAAATACATTCTCTAACTGAACCTGCTCATCATCTTCCTCTCCCCACAAAACAACGGATTTCACAAACATCCTATCAGCATCCACATCAACATCTGCGCTCTCATTAGGAGGAATGGATATTTGAACAAATCTCCTAAACAAAGTCACCTCACCAACGCCTCCATATCCATACCTACCACCCTCCAAATGAAGAACCTGAAGTGAAGCAAAATTACTAGGATCAGAAATAACACGACTACCAAGGTCATTTAAAGACGTATTATGCTGAACCTCATAAAACTCATCCGTAAAAGAGTCATTCCATGTGCCAGACCCAGTTTTAAGCTGCTCTGTAATATTCGTATCAATCAAATGCTTAACCACCTCAATTCCCTCTGCAGCCAGATACGTTCCAACAAGCTCACGACTCACATCTTTATGCCAGTGAGAAGAACGCATAAGAAGAGTAATAATGCCCAAAAGCCCAACAACAACCATGCTGATTGCAACAATCGACTCCAACATTAACTGGCCATCAGACCTATTAAATCGTTGTGTAAATCTTTGAAAATTCATAATTAGGGCAAACCAGAAGTAATACCTCCTCCAGTGCTAATAGTAATCTTCATCTCAAAATCCAGCTTGTCCCGAACTTTCATAAGAATATCAATCGGATCATCAGGTTCCTCTCCCTCTGCAAATACTACCAAGTCAGGCGCTCGAAAAGAGATATCATTCTCAAAATCACCTCCCAAAAGAATACGCGGATCCAAAGTCTGCTGCTCAATAATGAGCACATCTCCACTGTCTAAGTCATAGGCCTGGCACTTCCCATTACTTTCAAGACCAACTCGAAAAAGCTGAATAGAATGCCGACCAGTCACAGGCATATCAAAACGCGCGCCATAGCAGGCTCCCTCCGCGCCTTCTGTTCTTCCAAAGCCCTGAAGAGCAAGAGTCTTTGCCCGATTAAGAAGGCCCTGAATCTTTGCCTGCTCAGAAAAAAGAGCAAGCCTATCCTCGCTAGTACGCGTATATCCAATCGCCATAGCAGTAAAAAGCATGGTAATTCCAACAACAACCACAATTTCAATTAGTGTAAATGCCGACGTTCTCCGAGTAGGGCGAGGTAAGAACGTCGAGCACCGAGCACTTAACGCCTTAAGTGCTTGGCACAGTAATAAACGCTTAAACATTACCTAAATTATACTACAAATTTTACCCCGTACATCAACTTCAATAACACAAAAGCTGCGAGAACGCAGCTAATTGAAGTTGTATTACGGGGCTCGCCTCTCGACAAGACTAAATAAGCCCTAAAAACCCACAAAACTAATCATTTCCAACTAACCAGAAAATAGACTTAAGCACAGATGCAAACTTAGCAGTTGTAGATGACTCTGGTTTAGAAACAGGCACAAACACAACTCTGTGCGAGTTAGGCTGTTCTAGATTGTATGCAGACCCACACACCTCTCCAAATCTTCGTCCAACCATTGCCAAATCTATAATATTTACAGTTCCATCACTATTTACATCCTGTGGCATGGCACCTGCTCCAAATGCAGTGGCAACAAGGACAAGGTCTCTAATATTAATAATCCCATCCCCACTAATGTCCTCTGGGCAGGAAGCCCCCTCCATGCCACCAGCAACAATTTGCAAAGGGATAACGTCATCTATCTCACCAACAATAAACCCAGTCAGTCGAGGAATTATAACACCATTAGTAACAGTAATAAAACTACCAGGCGAAATATTTATGGCAGATGGTGAAAAATAATACTCACCCACACGCATAGAAGCAGAAATATCTCCACGAAGCACCAGCGTTCTCATTTCACCTTCAGGAATCAAAAAATCCAAATTCCCAAATTCAAAGAAAGGCGACCCCGACCCACCATAAGAACTCACAGTAAAAGATAGCGGAACAACATCGGAAAGTATCGTATTACCCTCATACAGAGCTAAATTCGAAATATCATCAATAGACATGATGTTAAGCGTAGTACGCCAAAGCGCCCCAGGGATACCCACTCTAAATTTAAGATAATCAACTCCCACATCTCCGTCAGTAGCCCGAAAATCAAATACAATCAAGGGAACGCCTTGTGCCCCTGGCTGAACGGTTTGAGAAGAGGTGCCCGGAGAAAGAGATATATCTAATACAGGTGTAGCAACAACCTGCACCGAAACAACTCCATCAAAATTAGGAGAAGGACTCATCCCAGTCACTTGAGGAACTATAATATTATCAACAGTACTATCAGGAGAATACGTAGACACTGCAGATACTGAGAAATAATACTCACCCGCATCCATAGAAGCAGAAATATCTCCACGAAGCAGCAATGTCCTTCTTTCACCTTCAGGAATTAAAAAGTCCAAAGTATCAAATTCGACAAAAGAAACCGTATGAAGACCGCTAGGCCATTGAAGAAGAGATTCGGCGGCGGGTAGATCCATCTCATAGGTATCATACAAAGCTAAATTCAAAATATCAGTAGGCACCAAACCAATAGTCCTCCGCTCATCCGTCCCACGAGCACGCGCCTCAAGCTCAAAATGACTAACCCCCACATCTCCGCCAGTAGCCCGAAAATCAAACGCAACCAAGGAAACGTCTTGTGTATCTTGCCCAACGGTTTGAAAAGAAACAGAAGCGATTCGAGCAAGAGATATATCTAAAACAGGTACATCAGAATCCTCCTGTGCCAAAACCCCACCAATTCCACCAACCAGAAAAACAACCAAAAAAGTAAGTAAGAAAAATTTCCTCATATACACATAATGATACTCCATTTACTAATTCCCGAACATCCCCTGTGGAAAAAACAAATCCTACTCCTAAAAATAAGCTCACAAAGTAAGCTACATCCAGACCTACAGCCGCCAACAACAAACCAAGAAGAAAAGAACATTTTCACAATGAGCGTGTTGGAGCATGCCAGCATTGCGTTGCGAGCGAATAGTCAATTCACCGGGAACCCGCGAAGCAGGGTGGTGAATTGACGTACATAAGCGAGCATTACGCAATGGCATGCGGAAGCTTGCTCGCGAGAAAATGTTCTTTTCTTCCCTAATTGCCTATTACCCAAAAAATAGATCTCAAAATTGATGCAAATTTAGAAAAGGCTGCTGACTTCTTTTGTACTGAAGAGAGCACAGAGTCTTGAGAATTGCCACTCACAACACATTTGCCAAAATCCCGGGCAACCGCAGCAAGATCATCAGTATTCACCAATCCATCTCCATTTAAATCCTCTGGCGTATTATCCAAAACCACATTCCCAAACTTCTTAGCAATTAAAGTAAGATCTAAAATATCAAAGCAGCCATCTCCATTAAGATCCCCTAAAAGCTGTACTCCCTCAAAAGACCTACCAATTGCAATAGAGTCTGAAGGAAGGCCCGAAACATACCTGCCATTTGCCCAATCCCCTGTATTCTCCGAATGGTAAGATGCAGACTTGTCAGACCAGATAAACGAAGGGAAGCTGTCAACTGCGCCCTCAACCTCATCATACGGCGCCAAAAAACCAGCAACGTCAGTCTCATCCAAATAGAGCTGAATTGAGGCGCCAGAATCAGCGTTAACAGAAGAAAACGGAAGCAAAACCTCATAATCTTTATAAGCTCCAGCAGGAACGACCTCTTCGTTCTGAAGAATAATCGTAACCTGACCTCCAGTGTTGCTAAGAATCGACTCATTCTTGTTCAAACCAATTGTAGAAGACCTCTTACTAATAGCTCGGGAAATATTCAAATTCGAACTGCGAAAAGGAGATATCTGCTGAATCGCAATATTTCCAGAAATACCCGGCCACGCATCAACCAAGGAAAGGTCCGCCCCATTCATACGAACAAAAAACTGAATCTTCTTCCATGAAACACTTCCCTTAAGATCAGCTGCAACACGAAACGCAAATGCTCCACGCGTTCCTTCCTGCAAAGAATAATTCTGATCCGGAAGACTAATCAAGGGCTTACTCTTATACACCACCTTCTCATTTCCGCTTACAACATCAATATCAGTATCCCTACCTACTGCTCCCTGCGCCTCAAACCCCTCATTCAAAATATGCACACGAAAAGCAGATCCGCTGTCAGCGCCATTATAAATAGAATTCAAAGGCCCTACTACTGCAATAACCCTATTCTCATCTCTAGGAATCATCCAATGAATATCATCTACATATACAGCCCCAACATTGTCTCCAGAAGGAACAACCGTATACCCGCGAGAAAGACCAATTTGAGTATCTCCATCATAAAGCTTCACACGAGTAACCTCATCTGAAGATCCAGACGATGGACGAGGCCCAACATCAGAAGGATTTACAAGCAAACGCATACTCTTTACTGCCATATCTTCATACAAAGAAGAAAATGAAAACTTGGCCAAAACCTCCTCTCGTCCTGCAATCACAATCCCTGCCTTAGACTCCTCATCATCAGGAGCTTTTGAAGCGCGAACATCTCCACTGCCTGACACATTAACACGAACCGAACCAAGAGAATTTGCTGCCACTCCTCCCACAGTAACAGAATTAGTTCTAACAGACTGCGCGCCGACATACTCACTATCCGCAGAAGGAAGATAAAATCCATACTCATCTCCCACCTCAGCATCAATACCTATGCTCCCCCAGAGAGTCAGAGTTTTAGTCTCATTATCGGAAATTAACACATTCATATTGTCAAAAAGAACACCGTCTCCAGAGGAACGCAAGGATTGAGAATCAGAAACCTGAGTATCTCCGTCATAAAGCGATAAACTGTGAACATCGCCCGTATCAAGAGTGCCCTTATATGCAGCTCCCTTAACCTCAACTGACTGAACAAGCACATCTCCATTCACTGCCTGAAAACCAATACTCATAAAAGGAACATCTCCGCTGCCTCGCGCATATGTCCCGGATGAAGGAAACGCAACATTCTGAACATCCAGCATAGTATTAGCTCCGCTCCAGCCGATTGCTGTCTTAGAATCTGACGGAAAACCAGAAACATATCTGCCATTTGCCCAATCCCCTGTAGACTCTGTATGTCCAATTGCAGAACGATCAGACCAAATAAAAGAAGGGATAACATCAAAAAGACCTTCTACATCCTCATATGACAAAGAAACGCCGGAAGAATTAATCTCCTGAATATTAAGACGAATAGATGCGTTTGGAGTAGCATCAGAAACAACGGAAATATCAGAAAACGAAAGAGAAACCTCGTATGTCTTCTGCTCTCCGGCAAGAATCACCTCTTCATCATGAAGAACAATAGTAACAAACCCGCTCTCCCCTTCTAATATATCAATACTCTTACCCGGATTAGACCCTATTATCTCCCGAATACCAAGGTTCGAACCAACAGTAGGAGATATCTGCCTAATCAGAACACTTCCAGTATTACCGGAAACTCCATTAAGAGCATCAAGAGAAGCATCAGTCATAAAAACCTCAAGCTGAATCTTTTTCCAAGAAACATCCCCTGCTTCATCTGCCTCAATACTAAAAGAAAACGCAGGGCGGGCAGCGCCGGAAAGCAAGGTATAGTTCTGCTCCGGCAGACTAATAATCGGCTTAGTCTTATACAACACCTTCTCATTCCCTCTCACAGCCTCAATAGATGTGTCTGTCCCCGAATCTCCAACTGCCTCAAAGTCCTCATTCAGAAGATGAACATACAGCCGAGTCCCGCTATCAGCGCCATCAATAATATCGTTTAACACTCCTTTTACAGTAAGCGTCTTTGACTCATCCTTTGAAATAACAAAGTCTAAATCCTCCACAAAAGTCCTGCCTATCCGGTCTCCGGAAAGGGCAACAGCATACCCGCCAGCAGAACCAATCTGAACATCCCCATCATACAATCGAAGGATCGGCACCTCATCACCAATAGAATACACAGTATCAGGATTTAAATTGCTGTTTACTTTAAACGTAAGGTCCTGAACTGACATATCCTCATTCAAAGCAGTAAACTGAAACTTTGCCAAGACCTCCTCTCGCCCTGCAATTACAATTCCCGCAGAAGACTCCTCATCATCAGAAGCCCTTACAGCAGTTACATTTCCAGACTGCTCAGCTTGAGCCAAAGCTCCGCTAAGATCTGCTGAAAGCGGCAAGTGCCTTTCTGACTGCGAAGACGGAGATACAACCCGAACAAACATAACATTACTCGGAGCTCCATCAATCACTCCGCTCTCTTCCAAAAAAGCAACAATTAGCCTATAAGTACCCTCTTCTGTAAATACAGCATCAAAATTATGAATATAAACTCCGCCCTGTGAATCCAGCATTACCTCCTGATCTTCGGCAAGTGTCCTAATCTGAATAGCGCCATCCTGAAGACCTGAATATTTCCCATCCTTTGAAGAAGACAAGTAAAGCTGTTTAAACGAAGCCGGCTCACTAGTTTCATTAATAAGCGCTGCAGAAAATTCAATGCTTTGCCCAACCTGAACCTCTGTTACTGATGAATCAGCAAATACAACTGACCCCACACATAAAGATCCCTGCTCGTGAGGAGAACAAACATAGTCTGACAAAGACCTTCCAAGAGAAGAAGAGCATCCCTCATCCCCAAATCTCCTCCCAACCATAGAAAGATCAATAATGTTTACAACTCCGTCCTGATTCACATCCCACCTACCAAGACTTCCAGCCTGTCCACGCTCTCCAAAATAATCTGCAACAGCAACTAAATCAATAACATCCACAACCCCATCCATGCTCACATCAGTACCATCACACCAAGCATTTAAATCATCTCCATCTGCAAAAGCAAAAAAAGCCGTTGATAAGCCAGCGACAGCAAAAACAATAAGAAAAATTCCCAAGAAAGACCTTTGCATTCTCATACATCCATACATCTACACCATAAATCAAATCTAATTACTTCCGGAAAAACGAAGAACAGGACTAAAATCATCAGGAACAAATACAGGATTCACAAGCTGAGGCTGATCAGCAAGCTCGCTAGAGTTAAACGACTGAACAGGTCTAAGTTGAATAACACCAAGACTGCCATTGCCATGAACACTGCTGCCAGGCGAAATCGTTGATCCTATTTGAGAAAATACAAATGAATAACCCAAGCCAGACGCATCTTCTACCTCCACAAAAGTGGAGGCATAAGTACCATTATTACTCTGCCCATCACCACCATACTTAAGAAAATCTCCTTCTGTAAAACCCACATACTCAAAATCTCCAGATCTGTACGCAACATCAAACTGCCATGCAAAAAGTGGTTCTCCTTCAGATATATTATACGCCTTGATGTCATATGAAAGAATCTGACCCTGATCCACAATATCTCCTGAAAAATTGCTCAACTCCAAACAAATCTGCGGATCCGACCCCTGCGGACATGTCACCGAAAAATCCGGCGCCGAGCCTCTCTCTACCTCAAAAGTAATACCCTGATCAAAAGAGCGGAAAGAAAAGCCCCCTCCAATAGCAGAAAAATCTTCTCCCTCAAGCCACACAGCAGCAACAATAACATCATAAAAACCAGGGGCAACACTCCCAGTATCTGTAAACTCATAAGATCCTTGAGGAAGCTTGCTTTGCGGGGTAACTGCATCCTCATGCGACCACTGGGGAGACTCAAAAGAACGTCTCAAAAAATTACTGGAACAGTCAGGCGTTGATTCGTTTTTATCGCACACAGCAAGAGCAAGATAGATAGGTCTACCATTTGAGTCAGAGCTAAAAGGATAACCGCCCTGAAAATTCCAAGAGATTGTAAAAGGATCTCCGGGCTTAATACTCGGAGAAGAAATACTAAAAGCTGGAGAAGAAATCTCTGCCTTAGTAAAGAGGGAGAAGGAGAAAAAGAAGCCGAGAATAAGAGCAGAAAGAAAAATAACTCTTACAATATGATTAGACAAAAATAAACTCATACAAAAAATTGTCAGTGCAACTTATACACTTAGTATACAATATTATTCCAAATCAGACATCAAAAATAGGGCCGAAAGACCCTACAACAAACACAAACTATGCTTATCTCCCAATAAGCCAAAAAATAGAACTAAGAACAGAAGCGAGTCGAGAAACAAACGAAGAGCCAGCATCAGAAATAACAGTCTTATAATCAGAAGGAAGTCCCTCTACATACCTACCATTAGACC
>NZBZ01000015.1 GCA_002686365.1 bacterium | reverse complement strand
GCATGCTCTCTGCCTATATAACCCGCACCAACAATTCCTACACTAACTCTTTCCATAATAAAAACATTATAAACCAAAGTAAAAAATGGGGCATTCCGAGCTACGAACCCAAGAACGCCCCTTAACCATATGCTCATGCAAAGGTAATTGCACAAGCTTCCCGAAGAAACTCGAACGGAGGGATAAGCTTCTCCGGCTTAGCTCTCGCGATGATGTTCGGACCATCTGGAGAGGTCACGAACGCATTAGCCTCCCGCAGTGAGTCGTTGAAAGCAGTATACAAACCACTCTCAAGGATGCCAGGAAGACCTCCTTCCCGCTGAAGCACCCTCATGATCATGACGCCAATCTTACCATACATCATGATGTACTTAGGAGGATCGCCCACCTTGTCCTCTAAGGCGCCGTGGACCCACACCTGACCGAGTCCATCAATACCCACAAGATCAAGAAGACCCATGAGCATGACAGTCTCAAGCGAGTATCCACTTGCGATAGGAGTCTTGCGGAGCGCGCCCAGCCGCACCATCATCTGACCGCAGAGCGGCCAGGTGAAAGCCGACACTGGGAGGTATCGCTCGGCCTGCGCAGGAAAGGTCTGCGCAGCAGCAACCCACATCGCAAGAGGAATTTCATTCTCCCGCTTGGGATGTCCGCACTTAATACAAGACAGTCTACCATCAGTGTCTTCGTCTGCGAAGACAAGGTATCGCAAAGGATTTAGCTCCTGAAGATTACGAATGTCCGCATCCAGGAGAAAAATCCGTGTGTCATCCGCAGCGCCGATTGCACCAAGGTACAACAGCGCAGCAAAGATCGCACACCCCTTGCCGCAGTCCATGTCAGGCAACTTATTAGACCAGTTGAACGAGATGCCAAGGTCGAGAAACGCGTCGCGTCGACAATGCCTATCGATCGTCTTCATCTGATCAATAACAACAACTCCATGATCGGCAGCGATTTTCGCCGTGTCATCAAAGGAGCTGCTATCTACTACCAGAATCTGCTCGGGAGGCACACCGTCAGCAAGGAGTCCTTTAAGCACCCAGCCGACCGTATCTGCTTCATTCCGAGCAGGAACGACAACAAAGCTATTGTCAAAAGACAACGAAACGTCTCCCGCTCCTCCTACAGATAGGTAGGTATGATTCCGGGCGAACCTGCCCTGAATATCCGTGAAAGCAGCGAAGCTCATGTCACCTTCCTTCTCAATCAGAGAAACACCTAAGATTTCCAAACCCAATTGCCAAAGAGCGAGAAGAATATACAAAACATATACTCTTCTCATTCTTTTGCTTAGTACAAACAAGTATACCTTTACAACATACACTGTCAAGAAAAAACATGACAAAAAAACCTTGCAAAATAAAGAAAAAAGCCCGCCTGTGGATAACTTGCAGAAAAATATTTGACAAAAGCGCGCAAAAACGCCAACTACTCCTTCTGCTCTTCTATATATCGAAACACATCATCAAGAGTGCGAACACAAACATCTGCCTTAGAAGAAGCTTTTTGATCTGAAAAACGAGTAAGATGTAGCACAGAAATATGAGGAATCCGCTCTTTTACATGATCCACGACACTCTTACTATCATCAACAAACACTCCTCTTTCCGACTTTGAATTTAAAAGTGAACAAATCGCATCTGCCTTCTCATTATCATTAGGAACAATAACAACATCTTTAAAAAACTCCCGAAGACCGCTGCCGGAAACCTTAGTAAGCTGACCATGACGATCCCCATAAGAAACAACAAAAATCTCAAGGCCCTTTGACTGCAAACGTTCCAAAAAAGGCCGAGAATCAGAAAAAACATACGGAGCACTCTTAGACTTGAAATGCAGAAGATCGCGCTCAAATCGGGACTGACTAACTTCAGGAAATCGCTCGTATAAAAGCTTAGCAAAGTGTCTTGGATCATCTCTTCCTACCTGACACTTCGTTTCCTCATATAACACCCTGGCGTCTTCATGCGGAACACCAAGCGGAACAAAGAGACGAAAATAGTCTCTACAAATCTTCCGAGCATTAACAAAAACATTGTCAAAATCTAAAAATATTTTCATAAAAATCCCAAGTAAAACTTTAGTAACGAAAACCATTATACAAAGAAGCAGAAAAGTGTCAAGAAAATTATTGACAAAAAAAGGTGCTCTCAAAGAAAACACCTTACGAAAACACCATTCTAGAAGACTTACGCATCCTCCATGTCTGCCACAGCGACAGTGACATCATCTAACCGAACACCCTTAGCCTTATCAGCCTCACGAATGGCATGAATCAACTGATCCACCATCTCTTTGCGCGAAAGCGCGCGTAGCGCAGCTAGAACCGAAAGAAGACTCTCTTCCCCCCCATCGTTTTCCAAGACGCGGATGGCGTCGCTCGCGAGCACAAACCGATCACCAAGAGCAATCGGCACGCACTGAACCTCTACAAAGTCCAACGCATTTGGCTCACCAGTAAGCGCGCCAAACCCCTCGATGCTAGTGCCATCCGGCAAATGAGCATCGCATCGGTTGCGCACATACTCGCGCTGCCACGCAAGCCGACGCATATTTTCACTGCCAAGCGAGTCCTCCCCAATAGACTCACCGCCGAAGAACACGTCATGATACGCCGCATTCCACTCCGCCAACTGATTCCGTGTAAGAAGCTGTGGCTCACCGTCATGCGGAAGATGGAATACAAGACAATCACCAATCCACCCGCAGACAGCAAAAGCGCAGCCAGCAGGAACCCATAAAACACATCCTACTGTGCCGCAAAAATCTTCCCCACTAGAGTAGTCCGGCGAGGAAGCGCCACGACGCTCATTGAGCACCTTAACAGAATTGTTAGCATGCTCAAATGCACAGCGCACACGAGCTTCTGCATCCTCCCACGACTCACACCGAATAGAGAAACCGTGAGTAACGGACTGAGCAGCAAGCCTTGCTGCCATCCAGGCGCCCCAATCAGGATATGAAGGACGAGTAATTCCATCCATAAACGCCCACGCGGAATCAGTACAGAGACGAAAATCCTCGTTAGGTTTACCATAAGAAGATATGTTCTGCTATGACCGCGCAAACCACTGACCCTGAAAGGTCATCTTTCAACCCTCCTAATATGAACTAGTGTCGAACAATACTTGACGAACAGCCAACCCTACACTACAATAAAGCATTACCTATGTCAACTAAGTCACACAAAACCCTAGCGTGGCCAGAAAAAACCACCTACAATAAAATAAATGCCAAACACAATAAAACAAACACTATCTGATCTTGAGCTTTCAGATAAAGAAATAAGTATCTATCTAACCCTCCTCTCTTTAGGGCCATCTTCTGTACGAAAAATTGCAGAAGCAGCAGATATAAACAGAGGCACTACACACGATGCCCTAAAAGCCCTGCAGAAAAATGGACTTGTTTCCTACTACCACAAAGAGAAACATCAATACTTTAGCGCTGAAGACCCAAAAGTACTGAAAAACGTAGTAGAAAAAAGAAAACAAAATCTTGAAGAAATAGCAAAAGACGCAGAAGCAGTTATCCCTGAACTAAAGTCTCTGTGGAGTGCAATCGAGGAGCGGCCTGTGGTGAAGTACTACGAAGGACACGATGGGATAAAAACAATCCTTCAAGACGTCCTAGATACTGTAGAAGAAACAAAAGAGAAGGAGTACGAAATATACTCCTCTGCAGACATTAGACCGCATTTGTATAAAAAATTTCCAGACTTTACAAAAGAAAGAATAAAAAGAAATATCTTTGTCAAAGCTATTGCAATCGGCGCAGGAGGAAAAGAAGCAGGCAATGACGAGCGCCGCTGGCTCACAAAAACAGGCGGACTCCCCTCTTACACCTTTATCTATGAAGGCAAGATCGCCATGATCTCTTTAGATAAAAACGACTCCCCGCGTGGAGTCATCGTTGAAGACAAAAACCTCTTTGAAACCCAAAAGACCCTCTTCGCCCATCTCTGGAAGACGTTAAAGTAACTACACCACAAAGTTAATCAGTCGATCCTTCACAAAGATCGTCTTTTTTATTTTTTTGCCGTCAAGATACTTTAAAACGCGCTCGTCTCCCAAAGCAACCTTCTTTGCACTAGCCTGCGTAATCCCCTTCTTTGTTTCCATAGCAGCCCGCGTCTTTCCATTTATTTGCACCACCAACTGAAATACATCTTCCTCAATCTTCTTCGAATCAAATTTAGGCCATTCTGACAAATGAATAGATTTTTTATTTCCAAGCACTTCTCGCCACAACTCCTCTGTTACATGCGGAGCAAACAACGCAAGTAGTTTCAAAAATACTTCTAAATTATTTTTTGACACTGAGCCCTTCTCCTCAAACGCATTGAGACAAATCATAAGCTGTGATATTGCCGTATTATACTGCAACCCCTGAACATCATCCGTAACCTTCTTCACAGTCTGATGCAAAACCTGACCAGCATCCTTACCATCTACGCAATCCGAATTATAAAACCTCCACACCCTTTCAAGAAACCTCGTAATGCCCAAAATTCCCTGATCTCGAAAATCTCCGCCTTGCTCAAATGGAGCAAGAAACATCAAATACATACGCAAAGCATCTGCCCCGAACTTATCAATATACTCATCAGGATTTACTACATTGCCCTTGGACTTTGACATCTTCGCGCCCTCCTTAATCAAAAGTCCGTGCGCCCGAAACTTAGCAAACGGCTCATCATAATGAAGAAGGCCTAAATCTTTCAAAGCCATTGCTAAAAATCGCGAATACAAAAGATGAAGTACAGAATGCTCTGCTCCGCCAATATACATATCCACTGGCAGCCACTTCTTAACTCCAGCTTTGTCAAATGGCTCCTTCAGATTCAAATACCCAATGTAATACCACGCAGAATCCAGAAACGTATCTGACACATCTGTCTCTCTCCTTGCCTCTCCATTGCATTTCGGACACTTTGTTTTCCAAAACTTCTCCACCTTATCAAGCGGCCCCCTCACTTGTCCTGAGCTTGTCGAAGGGCCTTTTGGTTGAAAATCCTCAAGCGCAGGAAGCTTCACTGGTAAATCTTCTAGAGACACAGACATCCATCCCGGATTCATTTTCTCACCTTTTGTTTTTCCTTTATGGGCGCACTTTTCACAAAAAACTAAAGGAATTGGCGGACCCCAGTACCTCTGCCGAGAAATAAGCCAATCCCGAAGCTTATACTGTATCTGCATTTTTCCTTTCACAAAACTAGTTATCTCCTTTTTCGCCTTGCCCGACTCCATGCCGTCAAACTTTCCAGAATTCACCATCTTTCCAGAGCCAATAAACACCTCACTTCCGCTCAAAAGATACTGAAACGCAACCTTATTCTCCTCATGAGTTATTTTCTGAAGCGCCTCTTTAGGCGAAAGCCACACAGACTCATGCCGTTCAAGCTCCTCCTTTGAAACTTCTGTACGCTTATCACTGCCAGCCTCTAAAAGTACAGCCTGATCCAAACGATGACGCCACACATTCTTATTTTCTGCAAAAAAGTGAGACTCAACCGGCCCTCCAAGCAAACGAACTGCCTTTGCGCGATATCCCGTCTCTTCTAACACCTCTCGTTCTGCAGCTTCTTCTGCTGACTCCCCCTTATCAATGCCTCCAACTGGCGGTGCAATCCAGTCAAGCTTCTTCCATTTCAAAAGAAGAACCTTCCCATCCTGCTTCCTTCGCACTATTGCAGAAATTGTCTTACGAAACTCCGCTTTAGCACGCGGCTTTCCAAAGAAAGGCGCAATAACATAGCGAATCGGCAAATCAAACTTCTTCGCAAACTCAAAATCACGCGCATCATGCGCAGGCACTGCCATAATTGCCCCAGTCCCGTACGAAGACAAAGCATAATCTGCAATCCAAACAGAAACCTCCTCACTATTAGCAGGATTTACCGCTTTCACGCCCTTAAGTTCAATGCCTGTCTTTAACTTACCCTCTGCAATCCTATCCTGCTCTGTCTTAGTACCTGCCTTCTTTACATACTTCTGAACCTCTTTCCAATTCTTAATAGAATCCTTTAGCTTACCAACCAGCTCATGCTCCGGCGCCAAAACCATATACGTCGCACCATATAGCGTATCCGGCCTCGTTGTAAACACCTTAATTGAAAATTGAGAATTAGAAATTGAAAATTTTATCAAAGCTCCCTCTGACCTGCCTATCCAATTCTTCTGCGCAATCTTCACCCTCTCTGACCAATCAATCTTTTCCAAGTTATTCAAAAGCTTGTCTGCATACTTTGTAATCTTAAAAAACCACTGTTCAAGCTCCTTGCGCTCGATCTGTGTACTGCATCGCTCGCAATGATTATCAATTACCTGCTCATCCGCAAGCACAGTCTTACAAGAAGAACACCAATTAACTGGCGCCTTCTTCCGCTCAACTAAACCAGCGTCAAACAACTGCGCTACAATTCTTTGCGTCCACTTGTAATATTCCGGATCATAAGTCTCAAGTTTCTCTTTCCATGCAAATCCATTTCCAACTGCCTCAAGCTGTTTGTAGAAATTCTTCTCTGAAACCTTTGCCTGTTTCGCTGGATGAGTCTTTTTCTTAATCGCGTAATTTTCCGAATGAATACCAAACCCATCCAAACCAATTGGCTGGAATACATCCAATCCCTGCATACGCTGAAACCGCCCATAAATATCCGAACCTGTAAAAGCATACATATTCCCTACATGCAGCCCCTCTGCAGACGGATATGGAAACATCATCAGATTATAAAAAGGCTTTCCTCGCCTCTTCCGAGAAGGTTTACCCTGAGCGAAGTCGAAGGGCTCATAAACACCCTCCTCTTTCCATGCCTTCTGCCACTTCTTCTCAATTTTAGAAAAGTCGTACTTCATCAATATTTCTGATTCTACCTCCAAACCTCCATTTTCTCAACAAAAAATACAGTCAAGACGTGGTCTATCCGTATTTTAAAATCCCGAAATTGCTTATGGCTCCAATCCAAAATCCAATCCTCCAACAGAACCTAACGCACAGTCTGAACGATCTTCTCCAAAAAAGTCAGCAGCTTCTTGTCATACTCTCCCATCTCAGATAATCCATCTTGGGGAACATAAGAAAACATAAAACCGAAAACAAGGCTTTTTTGAAAATCATAAATTGTATATCCAGACGAACAACTCTCATAAGCGCAAGACCTGTAAGAAAAAGCCGACTGCCCCGAGGCTGTCTTCACTTCACGTCTTCCGTGATCTAGAAAAAGCTGAAACATCTCTTCCCACGTACGCACTGAGGGCTTGACCCAACTGTCACGAGCGCGCCATACACTCTCTTCTGGGTCATATTCATAACCGCCCTGACCCCCTAGGTCAACGCCATAAAATAAATAAGCATCCGATAATCGTTGCACAGTAAGTTGTATTTCAGGAACAGTAATATAACTACCACTGCCCTTCTCCGACCAAACACGCGACTCCATTAAAGTAAACCATCTTGTCCCCGTCGAATCCTCTTGGGAACTTGATTTCACACTTACAACGTTCCCCTCAAAAACAGCGGGGTGACGGAACTCAAAACCATGCTCCTCACCATGATACACATTCCAATTCGCCGTCTCATCAGCTACAACTTGCAAATCCTGCTCCACAACCTCACCCTCTCTCGTCAAAACCAAATACCCAAGAACCCCAACCACCGCAAGGGCAATAACAATTACCAAAATATTCACAGAACCCTTCTGATTCATATAAATAAGCATATCACACTAATTATCAATCCCAAAAACAGTCTTCGCATTATTCCAAATCTGCTCCTTCATCTCCTCCTCGGAAACACCTCGAATCTCTGCAAGTTTTTTTACAACCTCTATAACATACACTGGCTCGTTCCTATCCTTTCGATACGGCTCTGGAGACACATACGGAGCATCAGTCTCTGACAAAATTCTATCTGCAGGAATCATCTGAACAACCTCATCATAATCGCGCACAAACGTAATAACTCCGCCAAACGTGAAATAAAATCCCAAGTCCAATAACTTCTTTGCGTCTTCCTTTGTGCCAGAGAAAAAATGAGCAATACCCGAAGGATTATTCAATATACCCCTATGACTCTCCAAAATATCAAGCAGATCAGAAAATGCTTCTCTACAGTGAATCATTAAGGGCTTGCCCGCCTCTTTTGCCAACTTAATATGCTCTACAAAAACTTTTTTCTGCCTCTCCTTCTGTTCATCGCCCTTGATTCTAAAATAATCAAGCCCGCACTCCCCAATTGCCACTACCTTATCATGCTTTGCAAATTCTAAATAAAAATCCTTATCAAACTCTTCGCCTCGCGAGGTAAAACCAATGTCTCCCCCCAGCTCCTCTGCATCATGATGTGACGAGTCTGAATGAATTGGATGCATTCCCACCACAGCATACACTCCCTCTTTATACTCGTCCGCAATCTCTACTGCTCTCTTCGACGTATCCTGCTGTGTACCAACATTCACTAAAAAAACATCGTGCTTCAAGGCACGATCAATAACTTCTTTGTAATCCTTTGAAAACGCAGCAAAATTTACATGCGTGTGTGCGTCAATATAAGGCATACATACTAAAATCAGCCGCTCACTCCCCGCTTCCGCTCAGCCAAATAGGTAAAGACTTCCTGCGCTAAAACCGCAATAGGAACAGCAAGAAGAATTCCAATAAATCCGGCAATCTGACCACCAGCCAAAAGCGAAACAATGACAATAATTGGATGAACTTTCATAGTCTTTCCCATAATCATAGGAATAAGAATATGATTCTCAAGCTGCTGCACAAGCAAAAAGAAAATAAGCACATACATTGCGAGCGTAAAAGAGTCGGAAAGCGCTACAATAACAGCTGCAAACCCGGCAAGAATAGGACCAATAATAGGAACAAGCTCAAAAAGAGCTGCAAGAAGCCCAAGTACAAGTGGATACCGAACTCCCAAAAAAGTAAGCCCTAAAGCAACCACAACTCCAACCAAAAGACTAAGAGCAAGCTGAGCGCCAAGCCAACGACCCACCTTTGTCTTAAATCTAGTAAATACACGAAGCACCGGCTCCTCATACGATTTCGGAAGAATGAGCCGAAGAAGCCGCTCTGTTCCATGCTTTTCAACTGAAAGATAAAAAGACACGACAAGTGTTGCAAGCACAAGTACAATCTGAGAAACAACCCGAGAAACCGCAAATCCTACAGAGATATTACTCGCACCAAGAAACGCAAGAACCCTGCTAAGATTCGTACTTAAATCCCTAATAACTGTAGAAGGAAGGCTAATTCCGAAAATCTTCTCAAGGGTTTCATTAAACTCTCCTAAAAACCCAACAGTTTCAGTAACAATAACGGGAATTGCAAGATACAAAACTCCACCAACCGCAATGGCGCCGACAAGAAACACAAGCAATGTGCCCAAGAGACGATGCACGCGCCGCTTTTCCAAAAAACTAACCAGAGGGTCAATGCCCAGAGAAAGAACAACAGAAATAAAAAGCACGCCCAGCGCATCATGCGCAACAAAAAGAGCAAAAATAACAAGCCCGAATAAGAATATTCGCCAGAGAGTCCGCCAGCTTATTGTAAATATTTGTTCATTCATTTTTTTACATCACACTATACGTGAAGCTCTTTTCGAAAACTCCTGCCCCGAAACGGTCCAATAAGAGAAAGGTTCAGCCGATCATCTCGAAATAGCGAACGCGAAAGATTTCGAACATCCTCCGCACGAACCTTCTCTATCTTACGCACAATCTGCTCCGGCGCCTGAAGAGACCTGCCCAAAACTTCCTGCATAGCATAAAAATATCCCAACTCATCAGAAGTCTCGAGAGACAGCGAAAACGTACCAATCACATGATCCTTTGCCTTACGAAGCTCTGCAGAAGAAACAGAATCCGTCTTCATCCGGCCAAACTCTTCTAAAGCAGCTCGAATCACAGACTTAATCTTTTTATGATCCACTCCCGCAGACATAGTAAAAAGCCCATGGTCAGAATATAAATCATTTGAAGCATTCACATAATACGCAGCCCCCATCTCCTCCCGAATTCTATGAAAAAGCCGAGAACTCATCCCACCCCCTAAAATATCTGTAAGAATGGAAAGAGTAAACCTACGCTTGTCAGAGACAGGAAACGCGCGAAACCCCATAATAAGATGCGTCTGATCAGACTTCTTATATCGAACAAGCTCTTGCGGCCTTGACTGCTTCTCCTTCACCTTCTGCTTCAAACTCTTTCGGGTCCGCTTAAATCCTCCAAACTGCCGACGTATAAAAGAAAGCGCCTGACTCTCACGAAATCCTCCGGCAACAACCACCACAGTTGACTGCGGTACGTAATGCTCTCCCCGATACTTTAAAAAGTCCTCTCTCTTAAGACTACGAACAACCTCCTTTGAGCCCGCGATATCCCATCCTGCCGGCTGATCTCCGTATACACACTCCATAAAAAGCTCCTGAACTCTACGCTGAGGCGTGTCCTCATACATATTAATTTCCTGAACAATCACACCTCGCTCCTTCTCAATCTCAGAAGATTCAAATCGCGGATGAAGATAAATATCTGAAACCACATCAAGCGCTTGCTCAAAATACTCATTTCTCACCTTCGCATAATATGCTGTCATTTCCTGCCCGGTAAACGCATTATACTGCGCCCCCAACCCATCAAGCTCACTGGCAATATCCATCGCAGTCAAACGCTCATCCGTTCCCTTAAACATCATATGCTCCAAAAAATGAGAAATGCCGTTAATCTTCTTCGTCTCATACTTAGAGCCAGCAGCAACAAAAACCATAACAGTAGTAGCAACACTACCCTTCTGCGGCACAAGAATAACCCTCAACCCATTCTCAAGTTGTACTCTTCGAAACTCTTTTTTCATATAAGCTTTCTACTCTAATGGAGATTCTTCCTCTTCAGGCTCGGGCTCGGAAGATTCAAGAGAAAGAAGGAGCGACGAAACCATCTCATGGACACCGAGGGAAAGCTCATCTTTGGAAAATACCATCCTCTCCCCTTCTACCCCCAAGAAAACAAGAGAAACTCCCTCAATGCCCTCTCGATCAGCCTCAGAATAAGAATCCTTCAGCACATTTCGCTTCTCATCACGCTCCATACATGTATCAAAAAGCTCAAGCTCAAACTCATCAAAAGAAGAAAGGAACGAACGCAAATCACTAAGAGACCACTCTCCTAGAGATGACCGTCTATGCGTTTCCAAAAAATACTCCTCTCCCTGATCCGACGCACACAGCACAGCCTCAGCAAGAAGATCTGAAGGAGAAAAAAGAGAAGAAGGAAGAAACTTCACAATCATCCGAACCTCATCTCCATACTCTTCTAAAATCCCAAAAGCAGAAGAAGCAGCCAAAGCCGATTCTGAAGAAGAGTATAGGACCCACTGCTGAAGCGTAATAGAAGCATCCGAAGGTCCTAAGGCATGAGCCTCCTGTTCACTGGAAGGAACAAATACAAACGAAACCTCCTCGCTCATCTGACAAAAATCATCATTGCAAACCTGAAACTGATACACTCCCGGCTCATACCGAACAGGAACTTCATAATTATCAGAAGACGCAGTATTCCGACGAGCAGGAAGAACCACAAGAAGAGCGCCCTCCCTGCCCTTTGGCACAAGATTCACTTTTGTTACGCCCTTACGAAGATTCGAATACTCCCATTGAAGCTCACCATCCGAGCCAATAATCCACTCATCACCAAAAGAAGGAGAAGTAAGACGAATAGAAGGAGGCATTATATTCTCATCTCCACGGCGCGAACCAAAAAAACGAGTGATTTTTACATGAAAACCCTGAACTCTTGTCTGCATATTCCGGAAAAAAGAAGTAATACTGCCGCTAAAAAGCCCTGAAGCAGCAGAGCTCTCCTGAGGAAGAAATAATCCAAAAGAAAGAGTCAGAATAAGGAAAATAGCTGTAATCGATTTCTTCATAATATACGCGTGGGACTATACACAAAAAAGACCTCTAAAACAAGCTAGTTCGAAAAAGCCTCAAAAGAGACGCATTACTCAAGCGTGATGTATCTCTCTCTTTATCTAAAACCCCATATTGATACTGCAAAGAATCTACATCTATAGAAAGATCCTCCAAAGAATCAAAAAGTGTACATCCACTCTCTTTCGCGTCATATAAAGGAGGTATCACGCGATTCCAGGAAACACCTCTGTCTGCTGAACGAAATATACGAAAAGACTCTTTGCATGAATAAGGAATAAAAATCTGCGCATACGGAACTCCGTCTCGAAACAAAAAAGAAACCCGCGGAGAATCCAAAGGACCGCTCACCTGAAACACAAAATACGCGGCGATTGCAACAACAAAAATAATAAGAAAAACTGAAAATACTCTACTAAGCCCTGACCAGTTCATATCTCCTTTATTATACCAAAGAAAAGGATTTATTGATTTAATTTCCCAGTCAAATACTCTTTCAACTTCTTAACCTTCACACGCCCCTGTTTCATCGAATCCCTATCCCGAACTGTCACATCACCTTTCTCCAAACTATCAAAGTCTATGGTAATACAATAGGGCGTACCTGCCTCATCTTGCGCTCTATATCGCTTTCCGATATTCCCTCTCTCATCCCAAGCCACCATAAACTCTCCCCTCAAATCGTCATAAATACTTCGCGCAAACTTCACCAATTTTGGCTTATTTGCAAGCAAAGAAAACACTGCCGCCTTATACGGAGCAAGTTTTGGATGCAGCTTCAAAACCGTCCGCGTCTCATCTTTTACTTTTTCTTCCACATATGAATCTGCGAGAAAGAAAAGCGCTGCCCGGTCTACCCCGCCCGACGTCTCAATAATCCACGGAACAAACTTCTTATTCGTCTTATCATCCAAATACGACATATCCTCACCGGAAAACTTCTGATGACGGCTTAAATCCCAATCTCCTCTATGATGAATGCCCTCAAACTCCTTCCACTCTCCATCCAGCTTATACTCAATATCCCATGCATCACGCGCATAATGCGCCCGCTCATCTTTCTCATGCTCCCGAAATCGAAGATTTTTCTTATTCATTCCAAGCTCCTCATACCAATCCATTCTCTCCTTCTTCCAGTATGCAAACCACTTCTTTCCCTCTGCCTCAACAGACTTTATATAATACTGAAGCTCCATCTGCTCAAACTCGCGTGACCGGAATGTAAACTGCCCCGGAGTAATCTCATTACGAAAGGCCTTCCCAATTTGCGCAATGCCAAATGGAATCTTTACCCTAGTTGAATCAAGAACTTGCCGAAAATTCGCGTGCACACCCTGTGTAATCTCCCCGCGAAGATACGCTGTCTGCTTCTCCCCCTCAATAGAACCCAATGAAGTCTCAACAAGCAGATTGAACTTCCGCGCTTTTGTAAGCTCTCCTTTGCAGTCCGGACACTTCTTGCCCTCAACATGATCTGCCCGAAACCGTTTCTTACACTTCTTACAGTCAACCAAAGGGTCAGTAAATGCTTCTGTATGCCCTGAAGCCTCCCATACTTTAGGATTCATAATAATAGAGGCGTCAATTCCAACTACATCCTCCCGCTCCTGCACCATACTCTTCCAAAACTCTTCCTTAATATTCCGTTTCAAAAGCACGCCCAAGGGACCATAATCCCACATTCCCTGAATCCCTCCATAAATCTCGGATGATGGATATACAAACCCCCTCCGCTTTGCCAAATTAGAAACCTTCTCCAATAAACTCATGTATATTACTATCTCACAAAGACAAAACTTCTTCAACGGACAAAAGACAAAAAGCTCACGAGTCTTGAGCCAAGACAAAGTGAGCTACCATCAGACCTCTAATCACCCATAAAAGATTGGGATGCTCTGCCCTATAAAGGAATAGAATTCTTTTGTCTTTGAGTATCGCGGAGTGAGGAGATGAAATATTGAACGACGAAAACAAAGAAAAAGGCACAGTGCGTTGTCTGAGCGTAGCGAGTTCGCACTGTGCCGTGTTTTCTTCTAAGGAGTGAAACTATTTCATCTGAACGAAGTGCATGAAAAGAGAAAAGAATTCTATTCCTCCTCTCCACTGCCAGCAGGAGAAATAACAATCCCAGAACCAGAACCCACAGTTGGATCATCAAGAAGTATAGATGTAAGCGCAAAATCACTTGCCCTAAGCGTAATCCCAGTAAAATCATCCGCAGCTGTAAGCTCTGTTCCCTCCAAAAGCGGATGAAGCTTGCCAATGTATGATGCCTCAGGCGTAACACGAATCTGGAATATGCCCTGAAGCGGAGAGTCAAGCACTCCCTTTGTAGCAAGAATCTCCGGTATCTCCCACAAAATCTCCCGAGTAAGCTCATCATATAAAGGAACAGTATCAGTGTCGCTCTTTACAAACCCTGTCCACTCTACGCCATGCGGCAAAGACGCCTTAACGCTCACATCCCGAACATTTGTAGAATAGTTCCGAAGAACCCAGTGAATCGTAAAGTCAGTAGGACTTCCAACTGCAAGAGGAAGCGTGCCGCCATTTATCATTCCAGAATCCGAATCCCGATAAAACGCCTTTGCATCAACATCAACACGGCCTGAAACCTTTACAGAGCTATCATAAAGCGCCCGCGTCTTATCCCCTATCAAATAATACGGAACCGTAGGAGAACTAGCCTCTACGCTAGCCCGAAGACGAAAATTTTTATCTCCAAGCCGAACAATAGGAAACTGATCTTTCACACTCACCTCAAAATCTATCTCACCGCGGCCTCCTGCCTCGATAGAACGGAACTCCGAAGTATTATTCTTATCCCACACATGCCGACCCCTCGAATCAACCGTAGAGCTAGACTGAAGAGTTGAAACATCAAACATGTCCCCAAGAAGACTCGCGCGCAGAACAAAGTCAGAAAGCGCAACCCCGCTATTGTTTGTATAACGAATCACATATCGCAAATCCTCTCCTGCTCGCGCAGTATAATCTTCCCCGCCATTTACAAACACCTCAAGGCCAATAGGAGACGGAGCAACCCCAAGCCCTACTGCATACTCTCCAATAAGATACTCACTGCCTAAAAACGCGCCATACACACGAATGGGAAATGGAAACTCCTCGTTATCAGCCCCCTCCAAGCTTCCCTGAATAGAAAGCTTGCCTTCCGAGCCCGACCGCAGGGAACCAAGTTTCCAGTAATTATCTAAGGAATCCGGCGGCAAATCCGAAGAAATATATTTGAAAGAATCCGGATAAGCAACGCTCAAACGAAGATCATCAAGATCCGCATTAGAAACATTCGAGTATAAAATATTAAAACGAAATGTAGACCCGCTTAAGACCTGCCCTTCTTCATTCTGAAGATCTACTGAAAGAGCAGATCCGCGTACACGCACACCCTCTGAAGCCTCTACCTCAAATCCCGAACTCTTTCCTAAAGAATATGAAAGCCGAGCAGTAATCTTTCGAACCTCATTCCCCATATCACCATCACTCAAAATAATATCTGTAGAATCCTCTAAATCATCTCCGCTCTCAGAGTTATCTTCTGACGAATCCAAAGAAGACGCGGATACAGCAACAAATCGAAAAATCTTTTTCTGCGCATTTCCAGACCCAACATCCCCGAGTGATTCCTTCAAAAGCTGTCCATCTGCATTACTATCAAGAATAAGAATATCAGGAGGAGCAAGAAGACTAAGCTGGGCATCTCCCAAAAGACCATCCGAATTATTCTCTAAAGAAAGCTCTAAATCAAAGGGAACTCCCTGATACACATCCTTCGGAAGCTCAAGCTCAAGACTAACATCTCCAGACGAGCGCCCATGAATAAACAAAAAATAACCGCTAATAAGTAACGCAACGATCGAAAGAAATACGAAAAAAGTAATTAAAAACTTAAAAAATCTCATTGATCGAGAAGGTGAATTATCTTCCAAATCTTTCTCTTCAGGATGAGATGCGCGTAAAGATGCCTCATCAGAGTCGTCTTTATCATCTTCATCTTCTTCCTGAAAATTCCCTACCATACCCCGCACTAAAAGCTCCTCGGGTTCTTGTGAGTTATTCTTCTTTCTTTTTGACCAAAAAGCAAACTTACTACGTTTCTTTTCAACAGAGTCTTCTAATTCACGAGAAGACACATCATGAGATACACGCGATCTACGAACATGAAAGCGCCTCTCCTCTTCCTCAAAGTCATAATCTGAACGCGCCAAAGACACCTCATGACTATCCCGCAGATCAACTGACGAATCCAATGGAACCTCCTCTATTGGCTCATGAGAAACAGACAAACGCACCGCAGAAGACTTCTTCCGAGTAGTCACGGAACGCTTCTTTGGTAAGGCTCGAGTAGCCTTTCTTCGCCCTGCAACAGGCTTTCTTTTTTTTGAACGTGTTGTTTTTTTTCGAACAGCCATAAAAAATTACAAAAATACTAATAAATCTTTTGGAAACATCTCTGCGCAGGATGCGCACAAAAAACTCTGATCTGGAACAAAAAACGCATGGGACCCGGATCGGGCGCATGCAGAACATTCTGCGTGCAACGCCCCATACCCAAAAAGAGATAAAAACATTCTATAGTCCAATCCTCGTTTTCTCAAACCCCGAAGAAACATGTCCCACACCTCAACGTCCGGAATCATTTGAGGAGCAAGGGAGCAGAACAAAAATGCAAGCCGGGAAAAACGCTCATACACTCCTATATCCTCTGGTCCGGAAAAAAAACGCTCCTCTGTAAGAGCATCCGCAACAGTAAACTGATTCTTATAAACCAGCCGAACATGCGCAAGATTTCCAAAGTCCAGATGAGGAGAAAGCCGAGAAATAATCTTTCTACCGCTCACAACCCGCGCCTCAACCCGACCAAGCTCCTTTGTATACAAATCCACAATCCTATTATACGGTCCATTTTCCCTCCTCCCCAAAATAATCGCCTCCGTAGAATATTCACTCATACAAATAAATTCCAGGGCCTAGTAAAATATCCACCCAATTGTCTCATCCAAAGAAAATGCTCCGCCTCCAGTCACAAGAAGAAGCATTGCTCCCAAAACAAGAATGCTAACCTGTTTCTCTTTAAAAGAAGCTTTTCGCTGTGCTGCGAAAAGAATGACTAGAAATTCAATAACAAAAAGACCAGCAATAATTTGAGTAAGAAAACCTAATGCAATCGCAAGTCCGCCTAAAAGCTCAAAAACGCCTAAAGCTCCAGCCCAGAATCCTCCTGGACTGCCAAAACGCCTAAGCCTTGGGAATGCGTGAATTATTAAAACTACTCCAAGCGCAATCCGCAAAAGCAAAAATCCCCAATCTAAAAGCGCAAAAAACGGCTGAATCATATATTCATATTATCACCGCCTCACACAAAAAACTCAAGTCGTCATAACCTAAAACATTTGTCATTGTCATTATCATTTGTCATAGTAAATGCGCTATGAACATATTAGCCATTGAAACATCCTGTGACGAAACCTCCCTTGCACTCATTGAGGCAAAAGGAGGCTTAAAAGCACCAAAATTCAACATTAAAAAACATTTTATTGCCTCTCAAATTGAAATTCACCGTGCTTGGGGCGGAGTAGTCCCCAACCTCGCCAAACGCGAACATGAAAAAAACCTACCGCTTCTATTTAAAAAGCTAGAAGCTAAAAGCTATAAGCTAAAAGCTAACGCAATAGCCGTCACCGTCGGCCCCGGACTAGAGCCTGCACTCTGGACAGGCGTAAACTTTGCAAAAGAAATAAAAAAGAAACACTTTCCAAAAATTTATAGTGAGCGAAGTCGAACCACAAAAATAATTGGAACAAATCACTTGCACGGACACATGTACAGCTTCCTTTTGCCCAAAAGCTATAAGCTAAAAGCTATAAGCTATCCAGCAGTGCAACTGCTGGTATCAGGTGGCCACACAATCCTTATACTCATGAAATCTCTCACTGACTATAAAAAGCTCGGAGAAACAAGAGACGACGCAGCAGGCGAGGCATTTGATAAAGTAGCTAGAATGCTAAAGCTCCCCTATCCTGGTGGACCAGAAATAGAAACGCTGGCAAAAAAAGGAAATCCAGATGCAATTGACTTCCCTCGCCCAATGATACGCGACAAAAACTATGACTTCTCCTTCTCCGGATTAAAAACCTCTGTACTCTACTACTTAAAAGCTAACGAAGCTAAAAGCTATAAGCTAAAAGCTAACGTCGCAGCAAGCTTTCAGCAGGCAGCAATAGACGTACTCATTACAAAAACCATGCGTGCTGCACAAGAACACAACGCAAAATCAATAATCCTATCAGGCGGCGTAGCTGCAAACTCCAATCTCCAAAAGCTAATGAAGCTACAAGCTAAAAGCTATAAGCTAAATTTTCTATCTGCAAATAAAAAATTCCAAGGCGACAATGCTGCAATGATTGCTGTCGCAGGATACATAACCCATCTCCGAAAAAAGAAATACGCACTAAAAGCAAAAGGAAGCCTAAGCATATAAACATAATATCTTTTGCGAAAATCCTTATTTCCTCGTATTATTTTAATATCCAAACAGAATACCCATTACTCACCACACACCAATGGACAAAAGATACATTCCAGACAAAGTAGAAGAAAAAATATACTCCCTGTGGGAAAAGTCCGGCTTTTTCAACCCCGACAACCTTCCGAAAACTAAAAAGCTAACGAAGCTAAAAGCTAAAAGCTTTTGTATCATAATGCCTCCCCCAAACGCGAATGGCTCTCTTCATATTGGCCACGCACTCTTTGTAACACTTGAAGATATCATGATTCGCTTTGCTCGAATGAAAGGCCAAAAAACGCTCTGGCTCCCCGGCGCAGATCATGCAGGATTTGAAACGCAAGTTGTGTTTGATAAAAAACTTGAGAAAGAAGGGCGAAGCAGATTCAAAATGGATCGCAAAAAACTCTGGCAGGAAATGTATGAATTTACCCAAGAGAACAAAAAAACAATGGAGAACCAACTCCGCAAACTAGGCGCCTCCTGCGACTGGTCCAGAGAGAAGTTCACCCTTGACCCAGACATTATAAAAGAAGTACAACACACATTTATCAAAATGCATAAAGAGGGTCTCATATATAGAGGACTTCGCACAGTAAACTGGTGCGTAAAGCATCAAACAGCGCTCTCCGGCCTTGAAGTAAAACGAAAAGAGGAAAAAGGAAAACTCTACTATATGAAATACGGACCATTCACTCTTGCAACTGCGCGACCAGAAACAAAATTCGGAGATACAGCAATAGCTGTTCACCCAAACGATAAACGTTACAAAAAATACATAGGAAAAGAAGTTGAGGTACAAGGACTACTTGGCAAGTTCAAAATAAAAGTAATTGCTGACAAAGCAGTGGATCCAGAATTCGGAACCGGAGTAATTAAAGTAACCCCAGCACACGATCCGCTAGATGCCGAAATCGGAACACGACACAATCTCGAAGTAAAACAAGTAATAGATCGCTACGGAAAACTAAACGAACACGCAGGCCGCTACGCGGGGATGAAAGTAATGGAGGCGCGTGAAAAAGTTGTAGAAGACTTAAAGAAAAAAGGCCTACTTGTAAAAGTTGACGAAAACTACACACACAACCTCGCTGTCTGCTTCAAATGCGAACGCACCCTAGAACCAATTCCTCTCCCCCAGTGGTATGTAAAGACGAAGCCGCTAGCAAAACCAGCGATTGAAACAATAGAAAAAGGAAAAATAAAAATCATTCCAACGCACCGCAAAAAAGTTATACTCCACTGGCTGAAAAACATAGAAGACTGGAACATCTCCCGCCAAATTATCTGGGGCATCCGCATTCCAGCATGGATATGCGAAAAAACTAATGAAGCTAAAAGCTATAAGCTAACAATGGGTTTCCACGAAAGCGTCGTACCGCAAATATTCAAAGGAAAAATCGCAACATGGAGAATTCGCGACCACGGCTTCAAAAAAGGAGATGCAGTAGCTTTTGAAAACAGTCAGGAAGAAAAGATATTCGGCCACGGAACAATCACGAAGGTGGAAAAACTTACCGTAGGCACAATGAACTTAAAAGACAAAACACATTACGCAACGTACAAAACAAGAGACGAACTCTTAAGGGCCTTCAAAAAGCACAATCCAGATAAAAACATTACACTGCAAACCCCCGTCTTCGCCTACCACTACACCTTCAAAAAAGCTAATAAGCTAATGAAGCTAAAAGCTATAAGCTCATCGTGTCCTCCTATTGTTAGTATTGAGAAACCAAAACAATGTCCCAGCTGCAAAAGCGAAAAGCTCTCTCAAGATCCCGACGTATTCGATACCTGGTTCTCCTCTGGTCAGTGGCCATATCTCACACTAGGCTTCAAAAATTCAGGAAAACACGATAAAGACTTTAAAGACTTCTACCCAACGTCCGTAATGGAAACCGCTTCTGATATTCTCTTCTTTTGGGTCGCACGAATGATAATGATGGGAATTTATAGGACAAAGAAACTACCATTCAAAAACGTATATTTACACGGCTTAATTTTAGATAAAGACAAGCAGAAAATGTCCAAATCAAAAGGAAATGTAATTAATCCACTAGGAGTTGCAGAAGAGTATGGAACAGACGCAGTGCGCATGGCACTAATCGCAGGAAACACGCCAGGCAGAAATAGCACAATCTCCGAAGACAAAATACGCGGCTATCGCAACTTTGCAACCAAAATCTGGAACATCACAAGATTCATCTCAATGAACTATGAAGAAATAAAAACAAAGCCAGTCATCACACCAAAAGATAAAAAAAATCTAAAGCAATTAGAAGCAACAAAAAAGAAAGTAACAAAACATTTGGAAAAATTCGAGTTTCACCGCGCTGCCGAGATCACCTACCACTACATTTGGCACACATTTGCTGATAAAATAATAGAGGAAACAAAACCGCGCCTCCAAAATGGAGATAAAAAAGACAAAGCTGCAGCACTCGAAACTCTTATAACAATCCTCACAGAGAGCATAAAGATGCTTCATCCCTTCATGCCGTACGCAACTGAAGAAATCTTCCAACACCTCCAAGACTTACAAGGCAAGAAAAAGAAAACCCTTTTGATAGTAGAACCGTGGTAAAATAAGAGAAAGCTACAGGAGCTTTTCAAAATGCCCATAATAATTCTACTCATACTCTCTGCCGCAACTATTTTTCCAGCACTCGTCTGGCTCTTCTTTTTTATGAAAGAAGACGTCCACCCAGAGCCGCGCCAACTCATTGCCTATACATTTGGAATTGGTATTCTCTCCGCAGTCCCAACCCTCATCGCGCAAGTCTTCTTCAAAGACCTAATAGGAGGAGGAAGCATAATTATCGTCTTCCTCGGACTTGCATTCATAGAAGAAATATTCAAATTCCTCGCCGCCTTCTATGCGGTGGGCAGAAGCAAACACTTTGACGAACCAATTGATGCAATGATTTACATGATTGCAGCAGCATCAGGATTTGCAACCATTGAAAACATTCTGATAGCAATAGGATCTGCTGACTCTCTTACTCTCACCTCTCTCTTTGCAACAACAAACATTCTTCTTCTCCGCTTCATTGGAGCAACCCTGCTTCACGTGCTCGCATCCGGCATTGTAGGCTACTACTGGGCAAAGTCTCATGCAAAAGGACAAAAGCACCGCGGGCTTCTCGCATACGGTATTATAATCGCAACCATAATCCACGCTGGCTTCAACTATTTGATAGCCCTATTCGGTGAACGTAATATCATCTACTCAAGTATTATTCTTATTGTTGCTGCCTTCTTTGTATTAGGCGACTTTGAGATTCTCAAGAAAAAACCCAAATACTCCATTCGTTCCACAAAAAGCGCCTAGGACGACTTCCTATAAGAAAATCTAACTTAGGTTAGTATCCGGCCGGATACTAACCTAAGTTAAAATCTGCCCTAGGCCTTGATCTAGGTTTTAACCTAGGGCAAAAAACATTCAAGGTAACCCTTCGACTTCCTTCGACAAAGCTCAGGACGAGCCACTCAGGGTATTTTCGCCTCGTCTTTATGACAAAATATCGTAGGCGAAAATAAAAAATCCCCGCTTGCGTCGCTGCAAGCGGGTTTGTATCATTGTATGACCAACTGACCGTAGGAAGCCGTAGGTCAACTCCCCAGCCGTCGACGCAGCTCACCAAGAAGCTCGCCATCCGATCCCTTGAACAAATCCTTGCCGGTCAATTGACGCGATTCCCCGTCCGGGCCAGTTACAGTGAACTCGTCCGGACCATGGTCGAGAGCCGGCGCCATATTTGCCCACGCAACAAGCACAGACTCTTCACTAGTACCACCGGAAGAGAAACTAGGGCCTTCAACCCGCCACTGTGCCACCGGTGCATCCGAAGAACTCGCAAGGTCAGCATGCTGATTGCCTGAAATTCCATCGCCCATAACATGAACTCCCACTCTGTTCTGAGCCCCAGTGCAGGGGCTCCTACTACCTCAACCCTACCCCAACCCCCAAAAAAGTGTCAATCCCTCACATAAAACCCTATGTGAGGGATAAAGAAAATAAAAAAGCCCCACCAAAGCATAAAAACTTGACTTTCCCTCATCAAAAGTGTTTAACAAACACAGCGAGGAACACGAAAACCGCAACAGAGGACACGAGAAGGGACACGAGAATGTCGGAAATTGGAAACGTACACTGCGTCACCCCGTCCGAAGTCTTGGATGGCACGAGAACCAAGGAAATCCACAGAGCAGCCATTGGGCTCATGGAATTCCTCAAGGAGATACTCGGAGTGAACGAGTGGCCGCCAATGGAAGACTTCATCTTCCTTGCTATGGCATGGTCCACAGGAAAACGGATCGATCTCTACGCGGACAGCAGAATGACTCACCTCATCCGAGCAAGAAGGGAAGGAAACAACTGGGTCACGGTCCACCCCATGAACTTACAGCTCATCGAAGAGGCGGATTCGGATCTGACACAACAGGCAAACGACTACATCCGAAAAAGGCTCGCCTCAGGAGTGTACAACCCAGGGAACGTGCCCACGTTCAAGGCCGAATACGCAGACCCCATACGATGAAGGGAGCTCCGATGAGAGGAATCCTCCGCGCAGCACTCGACCTAGCCGAGCAAGGCATGATCGACATCAGCATCTCGTCAGTACTCATAACCACGTTCACCGCAGCCATGCTAACCTGGGTAGTGAATCCAGCCGTGAACATAGACCCAGGCACCGGCACCATGGGACTGGCTTTCAGCGCAGCCCGACTCGTCTTCCAGATCATGTTCCGCCCGCGAAGAACCCGCTCCCCCACGTAGATCCGCGAACAAGACGGACAAGACCCGAACCAAACTCAAAAGCTCCAACATGGAGCTTCTTTTTTTACGTAAAAACAAAATAAAAAAGCTCACGAGCCTCGCGGGCGCAGTGAGCTACCAACAGACCTCCTCTACCTCCCACGAGAAGGACCATACTCCTCTCAAAGGGCAAACATTCTTTTGTCTTTGAGTATGGCGGAGTGAGGAAATGAAATATTAAACGACGAAGACAAAGAAAAAGGCACGGTGCGTTGTCTGAGTCCCGCTAAGGCGGGACGAGTTCGCACTGTGCCGTATTTTCTTCTGAGGAGTAAAATTATTTCATCCGAACGAAGCACATGAAAAGAAAAAAGAATGTTCGTCCTATTTCTCCCCCTTCTTCTCATCCTTCCTCTTCTCCTCAACCTTCATAGCCTTCAAACTAAGCCCTATCTTCCCATTATCAACCTTCACAATCTTAGCCTTCACCTTATCCCCCATTTTCACAACATCTTCTACATTTTTAACAAACCCCTCTTTTAATTCTGAAACATGAATCATCCCATCCCTGCCGCTTCCCAAATCAACAATAGCTCCAAACTCCATGACACGAACAATTGGCCCCTCAACAATTTCTCCAACCTCATACTCCTTCACAACTGCCTCTACCATTGCCAAAACCTTATCACCAATCTCCCCACTCTCTGCTCCAATATAGACCGTACCATCATCTTCTATATCAATAGTAGCTTCATTATCAAACTGCTCTAAGATTCCATTAATCACCTTACCCCCAGGGCCAATAAGCTCTCCAATCTTATCAGGAGCAATCTTTGTTGTAATAATTCGAGGCGCATACTGCGAAAGCTCATTCGGCTTTGCAATAGTCTTTTTCATAACCTCCAAAATCTGGAGGCGCGCCTTCTTTGCCTCATCTAAAGCATCTACATACATATCCTTTGTTACTCCATCAATTTTTACATCCATCTGGATAGCAGTAATTCCATCCTCTGTTCCAGCAACCTTAAAATCCATATCTCCATGATAATCTTCCGGCCCCTGTATATCAGTCAAAACCTTATAATCTCCATCTTTTGAAACCATAAGCCCCATTGCAATTCCCGCAACAAGTTTCTTCAAAGGAACACCAGCGTCAAGCATAGAAAGACATCCAGCGCATGTTGATGCCATAGAAGACGACCCATTTGAAGACAAAGTCTCAGCAACAATACGAATCACATATGGGAACTCTTCTTTTGAAGGAAGCATTGCCCTCAATGCCTTAAATGCCAAATACCCATGTCCAATATCACGCCGTCCAGGCCCATGCGCGCGCCCAGCCTCACCAACAGAAAAACTCGGAAAGTTGTAGTGAAGCATAAACCGCTTTTTCTCCTGAGTCTTCATAGTCTCAACAATCTGATCCGCAGAAGGCGGCCCTAAAGTGGCAGCAGCCAAAACCTGCGTATCTCCCCGCACAAAAAGTCCTGTGCCGTGAACACGCTCAAAGAGTCCTACTTCAGCATGCAAATCGCGTATCTCTTGAAGCTTTCTCCCATCAATCCGCCTGTCATTCTCCAAGGCCTCTGTATGAACATATGCATCTACTTCATGTTCAAAAATATCTTCTGCCTCATGAAGCGCATCAGGCTCCTCTCCCGCACCAACAAGAACGTCCATAAGCTCATCTTTCAAAGCGTAAAGCTCTCCTTTTTTAAACGTTCCTGTAAGCTTTGACTTCAAAAACTTCTCTACCTCTCCTGCAATTCGCTTATCCGTCTCTGGAAGCTGAACCTCTGTCTTCTTCTTGCCAATCTCTTTAATAATCTTCTTCTGAAACTTAACTAACTCCTGGATCTGCTTCTCGCCCTTCTCAAAAAGCTCAACTGCCTCTGCCTCAGATGACTCATTGCCCTCAAACTCAATCATGTTCACCCTATTTTCAGTACCAGCAAAAAACGCAAGATACTCCAACTCTTCCTCTTTACTCTTCTTTTCAAATCGCGCTGCGCCAACAGGACCATTCCACGGAATATCTGATATGCCCAAAGCGCAAGATGCTGCAACAAGAGCAATCAACTCTGGATCATGTTCTTTGTCATATTCCAAAACAGTCACAACAACCTGAATCTCCCGCCTAAGCCTATGATCAAACAAAGGCCTAATAGTTCTATCAAGAAGCCGCGCAGAAAGCGTAGCCTCATCCGAAGGCCTGCCTTCCCGACGAACAAACCTAGAACCCAAAATCTGTCCAGCAGCATAAAACCGCTCCTCATAATCCACTGTTAAAGGAAAGTACGGCAAAGACGACTCCCCACCCATAACTGCTGTCACAAGTACTGATGTATTTCCCCATCTGCCAAGCACTGCGCCATTTGCCTGTACAGCCAAATTCGAAATCTCCAATTCAAATGGAGCATCATCAACTTCTGTTTTATATATTTTTCGTTCTAAATCCATAATAAAAATTCAATACCTGTTACGGGTACTGATTACTGGCTGCTAGTTCCGCCGTGTCGTCTTACCTCGACTCACCTTCGACTTCAAAAGTATTCTAGGAACCGTATCAAGTTCGACAAACCTATCAGCAGACTCCCGAAGTTTTGTAGAAGTGGTCTTACCAAATGCAGCAACCTCAACCTGTCGCCCCATCCCCCACTTCAAATACTCAACAAGCGGAACAAAATCTCCATCGCCTGTGACAAGTACAACTACATCCAAAAAATTTGCCATACGAATCGCATCAACCGCCATTCCAACATCCCAGTCCGCCTTCTTTGCTCCATCAGCATATACCTGAAGATCTTTACACCGAAGTTCAAGGCCTGTTTTCCGAAGCGCCTCAAAAAATGAATCCTCTCCAGCCGCAGTCTCACTCTTTGCAACATAGGCTACTGCCCGAACAAGCGGACGGCCAGCAAGAGCCTCCTTCAAGAGCTGGCTAAAATTTACTCGCGCGTTATACAAATTCTTAACTGAGTGATACACATTCTGTACATCAATAAAAACACCCACTCTTTGGGCTGGATGAATAATTTCGCTATGTTCAACAATTTTCATATATTCTTATAAAACTCTACCCATCAAGCCCTAACTGCTTCATGAGCTTCGAATGCACCTTCTCATTCGCGCGCTTAATGTACTGCAAAAATCTTCGCCTCTTCCCAACCATAAGCAAAAGCCCCCTGCGGGAATGATGATCCTTAGGGTGTTTCTTCAAGTGACTAGTAAGCTCTTTTATGCGCTTGGTAAGGAGTCCGATCTGCACTTCTGCCGATCCTGTATCCTTTTCATGGCGCCGTAAGTCTTTTACAACGCCTCCTTTCTGCCGCTTTGTAAGCATGAAAAAAGAATATCGCAGAAACCTGAAAAAGTCAAGAAAAAACCAACAAAATGAGCAGTTACTAGTCCCCGGTTATCAGTTCCTGTACAATAAAACTGTCATAATCATAGTCATTAATCACTAATCACTACATGATAATACTCGCAATCCTCGACGGCTGGGGAATCGGAAAGTTTGACGACTCAAACCCCATCTACGTTGCAAAACCAAAAAATATTCTTGGATTACAAGAGCGCTTTCCATACGGCGCGCTAAAATCCTCCGGCCTCCTAACCGGACTCTCGTGGAAAGAGGCTGGCGGAAGCAAAGAAGGACATCTAGCTATTGGAACAGGAAGAATAATAGAAAAAGATGAAATCTCTAAAGGAACAAAAATACCCAACTCCCTGGGAGAAGTCCTCGCAGCAAACAAAAAGACCGATCTGAAAGTTGCAGAGTCTCTAAAAGAAGAATGTGTCACTTATTATTTCAACGGCCTCCAAAAAGAACCGCTGGAAGGTGAATTCCGCGCAATCCTGCCATCTGAAAACTCACCAAACCCGGAAACCAATACAGAAATGAGAGCAACAGCAATCACTGACAGAGCAATCGCCTCAATAAACGAAGGCGGGTTCGACTTCATCCTAGTAAACTATGCAAATCCGGATATCATTGCACATACTGGAAACTTCGCGGCAACAAAAGACTCTATACAAGTAGTAGATCGAGAAATCGGCCGCCTCCTTGAAAACACGCTAAATCAAAACCACGCTCTCGTAATAGCAGGAAGCCACGGAAACGCGGAAGTCGTATTAGATCCAAAAACCGGAAAGCCGGAAACAACAAACAACCCAGACCCAGTCCCCTTCTATCTCGCAGGAAAAGAATATGAAAAAGCAGGAACACAAATCGACCCATATGCCCAAATCCCAACAATCGGAATGCTCACAGACGTTGCTCCAACAATCCTCGAACTAATGAATCTCCCCATCCCGCAGGAAATGACTGGAGAATCTCTCCTCCCTCAACTAACCTAATATACATATGCTCACGCGCATAATTCTGCACATAATTGGCAACGCATTCGGAATACTTGCCGCAGACTACCTAATTACAAACTTTACCTTTGTAGGAAATTTTGAAGAACTACTTATAACCTCCATTATCTTTACTGCGATAAACACCTTTATAAAACCAATAATCAAATTTCTTCTCACGCCCTTTATTATCATTACGCTAGGCCTCCTAAGCATAGTAATAAACGCCGCATTCTTATACACTCTTGACATTTTGAGAGATTCTCTTACAATTGAGGGATACATTTCACTCCTTTTAGCAACTCTGCTCATCAGCTTCATAAACGTCATTATCACGCTGAGTAAGAAAACCTCCCATAAAAAGGAATAAAATAAACAAAATATAATTCGTATATTCGTGCCTTATTCGATATTCGTATAGTCCCATGCTAATCCTCCTCCAAGTAATCATCTCAATCATACTCATCGTCCTTATACTAGTCCAAGAACGGTCTAGCGGACTTTCAGGCGTCTTTGGGGGCGGGGGCGCTACTCCTCACCACACAAGAAGAGGAGTAGAGAAAAAGATGTATCAAGCCACAATCATAAGCGCCGTTGCTTTCTTCACGCTCGCAATCATAAATCTCATCTTGTAGAGAGAATGTACCCAAAACTCATTTTCAACTCGTTCTCAAAGAGAGAAAAGGTTATCTTTCTCGCAGCAATCGCAATTTTCATTATAGGCTCTATCACAAGAGCTACTGTTGCAGTAGACCAGTCAAGCGACTTTATTCCAGTGCGTGGCGGAACGTATCGTGAAGGAGAAGTAGGCCAACCAATAGCTATAAACCCAGTAACATCCTCAAATCCAGTAGACCTTGATATAAGCGCCGCAATATACAGCACACTAGGAGACCTACTTACAAACCACGATACTGACAAAGACGGTCAAATTCATAGCGTAAAAATCAAAGAAGGGCTTAAGTGGTCAAATGGAACACCTCTTACATCAGACGACGTCATCTTCACAGTGCGAACAATCCAAAACCCTGATACAAAATCCCCGCTATTCAAAAACTGGGAAGGAGTAGTCGTAGAAAGAATAAGCGAGCTCCAAATCCGCTTCACCCTGCAGACGTCATATGCATTTTTCATGGAAAACGTGGAGAAGCTGCCCATAATTCCGGAACACATCTTTGGCAAGCTTCCTCCGGCAAATCTTAAACTTTCAACCTACAATCTCGAGCCAATAGGGAGCGGACCATACAAGTTTGAAAGCTTCTCAAAACGAAAAGATGGATTCATTAAAGAGTACCGCTTAAAACAAAACGAACATTACCACAAAAATCAGCCATTTCTGGAAAATGTCTTCTTCGTATTCTTTGAAACAGAAAAAGATCTTCTCCAGGCCTTCAGTCTTCGACAGATAGACGGCTTTGGAAGCACAAATCCAAAAGAAGAAATTGTTGCGCAAAAACGAAGGGGCACTGTAACAAACATTATCCCAATGTCCCGCTACTATGCCATCTTCTTCAACTCAAACATCAATCCAATTCTAAAAAATGAAACCACGCGAACCGCGCTTCGAGATGCAATAGACAAAAATCAAATTATAGAAAAAGTCTTTCCTGAAAACACTGCGCGCGTAACAGAAGGACCAATCATAAAAGCAGAGAATGAATCTGCTCCGGAAAAACTCTCTAAAGATGAGATAATAAAACACATTGAAAAACGAAAAGCAGTCGAAGAACGCTTCTCATTAAATCTCGTTATACCAGACGTAGACTTCTTGGAAGAAACTGCGAAAATCATCAAAGAAAACTGGGAAAGCATAGGAATTGATGATGTAAATCTCATAGAGCTTCCATCTGAAGACCTTCTCGAAAACGTCATCAAGCCAAACAACTATGAAATGATACTTTTTGGAAACATAGTAGAAATATCCGAAGACGTATTCCCGTTCTGGCACTCATCTGAACGATTCTATCCGGGACTAAACCTATCACTCTATAAAAATTCTGAGGCTGACACACTAATGGAGCGTATCCGGCAAGGAGACAATACAAAAGAAAAGGCCCAGCACGTAAAAGAACTCGAAGAAGCTCTACAGGAAGACGTTCCTGCGATATTCCTCTACTCACTTCCATACATACACATTCACACAGAAAAACTAAAAGGATTTGAAACCAAAAACATTATCGCCTCCCCATCAGAACGATTCAAAAATATTGCAAACTGGCACACAAAAACAGCCCGAATAGTAAAAGACGAACTAGAAACACAAGAATAAGCCACTGCCCTCGTGGCGAAACTGGTAGACGCGCAGCGTTCAGGACGCTGTGAGAGTAATCTCATAGAGGTTCGAGTCCTCTCGAGGGCACCCAAAAAATTAAAAGTCGAAATAACTAAAATAAAATGCCCGCCCCTAGCGGGAATTCATCCCACACATAATCTCAATTGAACAAGCTTTAATATAAAATTATTGAGATTATGTGTGGGAATAAAAAAGTCGAAATAATTAACAAAAATATGGAAAAAAGAAAAAATACACCAAGAAGAAGACCACCAAGACCAAGAAGAGAAACAAGTCGTAGAAAACCAATAAGAAAATCATCTCCCCGAAAACCCGCAAACAAAAACGCGCTTCGTTTTGCTGCACTAGGAGGATTTGAAGAAGTCGGACGCAACATGATGTTTTTCGAATACAAAGACGAAATCGTAATTATTGATATGGGACTCCAATTTCCTGAAGAAGAAACTCCGGGAATAGATTTCATAATCCCTGATATCTCTTATCTCGAAAAGAAAAAAGAAAATATCAAAGCCGTTATCATCACACACGCCCATTTAGACCACATAGGAGGAATTCCTTATCTGACAGGACGGCTTGGAAACCCTCTAATCTACACAACAGGCCTCTCAAAAGAACTAATAAAAAGGCGTCAAGAAGAGCTTCCAAATGCCCCGCGCCTAAACTTTAAAATCGTAAAAGCCGGGGACAAAGAAGAACTCTCGAAAAACTTCAAGGCAGAATTCTTTGATGTACAACACAACATACCTGACACAATAGGAACAGTCCTTGAAACTCCGGCAGGAAGAATACTCCATCCCGGAGAATACAAGCTGGACCGAGACTCAAAAGGAAAGTCAAAAACACTAGAATCCTTCAAGACTCTTGCGAAAAAAGACACCTATGCCTTCCTCCAAGACTCAACGGGAGCAATAAAACCGGGAATATCAGTACCAGAAGAAACAGTGATAGAAAACATTGAAGAGCTGCTAAAGAAAGCAGAAGGAAGAATTATTGTCGGAACTTTCTCCTCCCTCCTAGACCGCCTCTACGAAATCGTCAAAGTAGCGGAAAAAATGGGTAAGGTAGTTGCAACCTCCGGCCTCTCAATGAAAACAAACATCCAGATAGCCCAAAACCTCGGACACATGAAAATAGAAAGAGGAACCATGATAAATCTGGAGGAGATAAATAAATATAACGACAACAAGCTCGTCATACTCTGCACAGGAGCCCAAGGAGAACCAGACGCAAGCCTCATGAAAATCGCAAATGGAGAACACAGACAAATCAGAGTAAAGCCCGGAGATACCTTCATCTTCTCCTCTTCTGTTATTCCCGGAAATGAACGAAGCGTACAAACCCTGAAAGACAATCTTGCAAGACAAGAAGCCATTATTCACACATCAGAGACAATGGACATTCACTCCTCAGGCCATGCCCCGCAAGAAGAAATTAAGGAGGTACTAAAAACAATAAAGCCAAAATTCTTCGTTCCTATTCATGGATACTACTTCATGCGTTCCACAAACAGAGACCTGGGAATACAGACCGGAATAAAAAAAGAAAATACTGTTATGGCAGATAATGGCGATATAGTAGAATTCACAAAAACCAAAGCCGAACTAACAGGAGAACGAGTCCCTGCGTCCTACGTTTTCGTAGACGGGCTCGGCGTTGGTGATATTGGAGAGGTAGTACTGCGTGACAGACGAACACTTGCGCAAGAAGGAATGGTAGTAATAATCGCCTCAATAAACAGAAAGACCGGAAAGGTAATTAAGAACCCAGACATTATCTCGAGAGGATTCATCTATCTCAAGGAGAACAAAGAACTCCTAAACGAAATCAGGAAAAGAATCCGAGGCATCATTGGCCGAATCCCCCACTATCAAGATGTGGACGCGGATTACGTAAAAAACATCATGAAAGACCAAATAAGCAGCTTCCTGTATAATAAGACCAACAGGCGACCAATGGTCTTACCAGTGATTATTGAAGTTTAATATGCCAAAACCAGTACTCGTATCAGGCATACAGCCATCAGGCACCCTCCACATTGGGAACTACTTAGGAGCGCTAAAAAACTTCGTTGAACTGCAAAACTCGGGGAAGTACAACTGTTTCTTCTTTATTGCTGACCTCCACTCCTTAACCGAACGCCCAAGCCCCGCAGAGCAAAAGAAAAACACCGAAGAACTAATGGTAAACTTCCTTGCCGCAGGCCTAAGCACAAAATCAACCCTCTTTGTCCAATCACAAATTCCAGAACACACAATCCTCGGCTGGATCTTTAACACAATAACCCCAATGGGAGAGCTTGAACGAATGACCCAGTACAAAGACAAAACTGCTCGCGGCATTTCACAGAATGCGGGGCTCTTCACCTATCCAACGCTCATGGCCGCAGATATCCTAATGTACAAAGCCAAAGTAGTCCCAGTAGGAGATGACCAAGACCAGCACCTGGAACTTACAAGAACACTAGCAAGAAGCTTCAACAAGAAGTTCGGAAAAACCTTTTTTGAGCCAAAGGCACTCCACACACGCACTCCCCGCATTATGTCTCTAAAAAACCCAGAGCAGAAAATGTCAAAATCATCTCCAAACGGATGCCTCTTCCTTACTGACTCACCAACGACAATCACAGAAAAAATAAAATCAGCAGTAACAGACTCTGAAGCCACAATTAATTATGACCCGCAAAAACGCCCCGGCATCTCCAACTTAGTACAAATATTCGCTGAGCTTGATGAAACAACTCCTGAAACTATTGTGAAGAAATATAAAAACAAAGGATATGCTGACTTCAAAGCTGACCTTACAAAACTCACTGTAGAAAAATTAAGCAGCTTTCGAAAAAAACAAGCAAGCAAAACACAAATTGTAAAAATATTTACATCCGGCAATAAAAAAGTACAAAAAATCGCTAAAGAAACTACAGAAGAAGCAAAACAAAAAGTAGGACTCCTATGAGCCTATTCCGACAACCAAAAGACAAAAAACACCAAGTACTCCACGCAGTACTAATCGGATTAGCAGTTATATTATTCTGGAGAGGAATATGGGGACTTATGGATCTTTACCTCTTCCCTTCGAACGAACTCATAAGCTATATTACCTCAGCAATCATTGGGATTATCATCCTTTACATCACCCACCACATCACAAAAGAATTGGAGTAACTCCGCGAAATCCGTATACTAAACGGGATGAAACGCATCCTCATAATTGGCCCTGCAGGAGCAGGAAAATCCACTCTTGCCCGAGAATTAAAGAAACATCTCCGAATACCACTCATCAATCTGGACCAGCTTTACTGGCACCCTAACTGGGTACGCCCAAAAGACGATGAGTGGAAAAACAAAGTACAAAAACTCATCCAAAAAAATGAGTGGATTTTGGATGGCATGTACCAGTCAACCCTCGACCTCCGCATCCCACGAGCTGACACAATAATCTTCATGGATGTACCACGCCTCATCTGTTTATGGAGGGTGTTGAAACGACGCATTAAAAAAACACAAGTTGCTCCAGGCTGTATTGAAAAACTCGACTTAGAATTCATCATGTATATCTGGAACTTCCCAAAAAGAAAACGCCCAGGCATTCTCAAAAGTCTAAAAAAATGGAAGAACAAGAAAAAAATCCACATTATCAACTCTGAAAAAGAAATGTGGAAATTTCTTAAAGATATAAAAACAAAAAATCAGCTATAATAAACTTATGTTAGAGCAACCCTTTAAAGCCGTACCAACAGACGGGGAAAAACCTCCGACACCTGAAGGCCTCACTGAAAAAGAACGAAGCCAGGCAGAAGCCTTAACTCGATGTCTTGAAGTTACAACTCGTCTTCTCCGCGACACAGCCAAAGACAAAAACCCAGACCCGAAAGCGCTCGAAGCAATCCGAGAAATTATTGGAAACACGCAAACAACAGATCAACTAGAAAATCTCTTAAGAGCCTTAATGGAGGCAGAAGAGTTAAAAGAACCTCCATCCGAAAAACCAGACATGGAAAAACTAAAGCAACAGGCAGAAGAAAGAGCAGAAACTCGAAAAAACCTCAAAGGCATACTCGAGGGAAACATAAGCCACGAAAGTAAATAGTCTCCAAGCTCTCCCTTGCCAACCCCAAAAAATAAAAGCCCCGCCTTGGCGGGGATACCTTCAGACCTCATACACCCCACCCAAGACTGACTTACTTTTCCTCTAAAGAGAAATAATCTTTGTGAGCGAGCGTGCTGGAGCGCGCCAGTATAAAAATAAAAGCTTGCAAAGCAAGCTACCTACAGACCTCCTACACCTCCCAACGGTAAGTGCTAACTGTCCCCAGAGAAGAATTCTTTTTCGAGCGAGCGTGTTAGAGCGTATCGGAAAATTCTGCGAGTGAGTAGACAATGTGCCGGGCACCCGTGAGCAAAGCGAGCTGGGTGGCACATTGACGTGTACGAACGAGCAAAGAATTTTGATGCGCGGAGACTTGCGAGCGAGGAGAAAAATTCTTCTCTGCCTCTTCGAGCTCTCACACTTTTCTCAATCCAATCCTCACAGAATAAGCATCAAACTTAGTCTCAAGCTCTGCATCATACTTAAACCTCACATACTCTATCTGCTTAGCCCCCACATCCTTTTTCAACTCATTATCATAAGTCTTTGCAATACTCAAAATCTCCTCGTCTCCATCAATGCCCAAAATAATCTCATCATTAGGATGAAGATCCGCATCCCGCCGCAAACCCTGCACAGCACGAACAAGCTCTCGAAGCAAACCTCGCTCCCGAAGCTCATGTGTAATTTCAGTATCAAGAACATCATTTAAAGAATCCTTGGGAAGCGAGGAGTCTATTTTAATTTCCTCCACATTTACCTCCTCTTTAAATATGTCCTCAAAAGGAATGGCAACAGCTGTGCTATATGCAGCAAGAGGCTGTCTTACTGAAACTCCAGCATCAGCCCGCTTAGCAAGAGCAGAAACTACACGATCTCTTGTCTCCTGCATATCCTTGACCAGCTTATCATTAGCAAACTTTTTCTGCTTCTTCGCCCAATCCTCCAAATGGACAGACTCTGCATGACCACCAAGCGAAGCATATAGAGCATCTGAAAAAAACGGCGTAAAAGGCGCAAGTAACTTTGAAATTTCCAAAAGTACATACCCCAAAGTCTGCGAAGCTGCCTCATAATCTTCCTGCGATTCTGGTTTCTGAAATCGCCGCCGCGACCGGCGAATATACCACCGAGAAAGATCTTCAACAAAATCCCCAATCGCGCGAGCCCCCCGCCCAATATCATACGAATCCATATTTTTAGTCACAGAATCCCTCACCCCTTCCAGTCTTGCTAAAATCCACTTATCTAAAACATTTGTAACTTTTTTCGCCCGAGGCGAATCCGCCTTCGGCGGAAACTTTTCACTTTTAACTTCTAAACTTTTATCAGCATACGTCTCATAAAACACAAAAGAGTTATATAACAGATTGAAAAACTGCCTAGAAGTCTTTTTCAAATCCTCCTCATCAAACCGCTTGGGCTCTCCAGCAGGATTTACAGTATAAAAATACCAGCGAATAACATCAGCGCCATACTTATCTGTCATTTCCCACAAATCAACAACATTGCCTTTTGACTTAGACATCTTCTGTCCCTTTTTATCAAGCACATGCCCCAAAGAAAGTGCATTCTTGTACGGTGCCCCATCTCCCAAAAGAACTCCAATTGCTAAAAGCGTATAAAACCATCCCCTTGTCTGATCAATGGCCTCACAAATATAATCTGCCGGATACAACAAACTTCTCGATATATCGATATTTCGATATTTCACATTTTTCTTTTGTGTTGCAAAAGGAAAATGTGCTTGAGCCCACGGCATTGCTCCAGAATCAAACCACACATCAATTACCTCCTCCACTCGCCCCATCTCCCCCTTACACCCGCTCTTCTCACAAGGAAAGAGAACATCATCAATATACGGCCTATGCAAATCACAAAAACCATCCTTTCCGCGAGGAAGAGAAAGAAGAGGAACTTTCCGCACCTCTCCCGGAGAAATATAAGCATCACTCATATCAAAGCCCCAATATCCCCAACGAATAGTCTCATCCAGACTCATCCCGCGCATTACTCCCTCAAGCATCCAAAGCGGATCTCCATGACTTACAATAACTATCTTCTTACCCTTATACTTCTCCTCTAAATCCCGAACAACAGAAAACATCCTCTCTGCAATACTCTGAAAACTCTCAAAGTCGGGCTTGCTCGCATAAAGCTTCTGAAGCTCCGCAGGACCTGCAGCATGACACGAACCAGTCGACTTTCCATCAAGCTCTCCAAGACCGCTTTCGTGTAAACGTGAATCCTCCTCTGGTTTCACATTAAGAATCTCTCCAAGAATTTCCGCTGTCTCCTTTGTACGAAGAAATGGCGAAGCAACAACTACATCAATTTTCTTACGCTTCAAACTCTTTGCAGACTTCTCTGCCACAACCCTACCCTTCAAGGTAAGAGGATACTTATCACTGGTTTCCAACCTATGATTTACAACGCCCAAAACATTACTCTCTGACTCCCCATGACGCATAAGATAATACTCATTCTTTGTGCTGCCTAAAACGCCTGAAATATCCTCCCTAGACTCCAAAATTTTCTCTTTCCCACACTTCTTACATTTCCACATAGGCAAAGGAGTACCCCAATACCGATTCCGAGAAATTGCCCAATCCTTTACTTCGCGAAGCCACTCACCAAACCGCCCCTCCTTCAAATGCTCTGGAACCCAATTAATCCCCTTATTTGCGGAGATAAGCTCCTCCCGAAGCTTACTCATTTTTATAAACCATGAGTCATGTGCGTAGTACAAAAGCGCAGTCCCGCACCTCCAACAGTGTGGATAGTCATGTAAATACTCCTCTGTCTTCAAAAGATACCCCTCAACATCTAAATGATTAATAATCTCCTCCTCTGTCTTCTTGCTCTTTGCATACATTCCCAAAAGCTCATGCACATCTTTTGTAAACTTCCCCGCCTCATCAACCGTATGATGCTTAGGCAGTCCCTCCTTCGCGCCCAGCTCATAATCATCCTCTCCATACATAACAGCAGTATGCACCACTCCAGTCCCCTCCTCCGTATTTACAAAATCTGCTGAATAAACCTTGTATGACTTTTTGTTTTTCTGCAGAGCCTTTACTGGAAAAAGCGGCTCATACTCCAACCCAATCAAGTCTCTGCCCTTTATTTTTTTACCAGCATGGCCCAACTCCTCACCCAATGGAGAATCTTCAGCAGCAATAAGAGTCTCACCATCCTTCTCAGTTATTGAATAAACCATATCCTCCCCAACTGCGAGCGCTACATTACCAGGCAAAGTCCACGGAGTCGTGGTCCAAGAAAGAATATATACGTCTCCATCCAACGAAACATCGCCAACTTTTAACTTTTCGCCTTTTCCGCCCGAGGCGGATCCGCCTTTGGCGGAAACTTTGAACTTAACGTACACCGAAGTATCCGTAACTTCCTTATACCCCTGCGCAAGCTCATGAGAAGACAATGCTGTCCCACACCTTGTACACCACGGCACAACCCTATGCCCCTTATACAAAAGCTCTCTCTGTGAAATCTGTTTCAAAATCCCCCACACTGACTCAATATACGAGTTCTCGTATGTCACATAGGGATTATTCATATCCAGCCAAAATCCAGTCCGCTCTGTCATCCTCTCCCACTCATCCCGATACTTCCATACCGACTCCCTGCATTTTGCATTAAACTCTGCAATTCCATACTCATCTATCTCCTTTTTAGATTTCAGACCCAATTCCTTTTCAACCTCAAGCTCAACAGGAAGACCATGTGTATCCCATCCAGCGCGCCGCGGCACTGAATATCCCTGCATAGTCTTATAACGGCAAATAATATCTTTAAAAGACCGAACAAGAATATGATGTATCCCCGGCCTGCCATTTGCTGTAGGAGGACCCTCATAAAAAACAAATTTCTTGCGATTCTTATCCAAACTCTTCTGAAATATCTGCTTTTCCTTCCAAAGCTTTAAAACCTTCTCCTCCACTTCCGGCAGATTAAATTGTTTCAAGTTATTCAACACGATAAATCCATTCTAACAGGCAAAAACACTTACTTCAATTTTGAGACCCTTGCAATCTCTCTAAAACTGGAGTAAACAAAGCACAGCCCCCCTCAACACCTAGGAGACACAAAGTGACAATTCTGGCAGAGATCCTAGAATTCTTCACAGGCTGTCTAGAATTCTTCACAGGCTGCGAGGAATTCAAAGACTTTGGGATAAACCGGAAGACGTTCATCGTCCTCAGTTTAGCTACACTCATCATGTTGCGCATCGTAAGCCACGGAAGCCAGGCTCACAAGATTTGGACAGAAAGAAGCGGAGAAGCCGTTTCAACAACATGGTTTCTCAACCTAATCTTCGTGAGACTCGGGACAATGTTTTACGGAATACACGCCAACGGCTTCCTTACTGTCCTGAATGGATGCACATTTCCAGCTGCAATCATAAACACGTGGGTGCTAATCAAGCACAGAGGAGTAAGAATAGAAGGCTTGCTCTTAGGCATCTACACAATCAGCTGCGCATCGCTGATAGCAGTGTCACAAAACGAAAAAGCCATAGAAACTACCTTCTTCTTCCTAAACGTAGGGAATCTTGTCTCAGCCGCAACACAACCATTCCTAATGTGGAGGGAGAAAAGCAGAGGAGTTGTCCAAATTAAGATGGTGCAGGTGCACATACTCCTCTCTGCGGCCTGGACGATGTATGGCTTTGTCGTGCTGAAACGCACAGCACTAGGCACCACCTCCCTGCTCTTCACCGCAATCTTCGTAATCGCGCACGTCCTCTGGTGCCGATACAAAAAAACCGCCTAGTAGCATCATGCAAACAGCGGTCCTTTTTTTTCTACATTTCTTCTGGAGCCTCAATACCCAAAAGATTCAATCCCTTCTTCAAGATAATAGTAGAAGCCAAAATAAGAGAGAGGCGGGACTCCTGCAAAACACCCCCTGCCTTTAACACAGGCACTGCCTGATAAAATGTATTTATCTTTTCTGACAAACGCAAAAGATATTCTGCTATAATATGCGGCTCATACCGATTACCAGCAGTCTCCACAACTTCCGAAAAATGCAAAAGCTGAGCTATCAAAAATTCTTCTGACGGCTCCTTCAAAAGCGAAATATCAAACTTTTTCGCACCGCCTCCAGCCTTACGCAAAATACTCTTCAAGCGCGCATACGTATACTGAATATAAGGCGCTGTAGAACCCTTCAAACTCAACGCCTTATCCCACTCAAATATAATATCGCTCTTCCGATTCTGCGAAAGATCAAAAAACTTAACAGCTCCAACTCCAACCGCGTGAGCAACTTCATCTTTCTTAGAATCCGACAATTTAGGATTCAGCTCATCCACAACCTTCCGACTCCGCCCCACTGCATCTTCAAGCACATCAATAAGCGGAATAAGCCGACCCTCTCGCGTAGCAAACTTCTTCCCTCCAGGACCAAACATCATCCCAAACTTCACATGCCCCAACTGCTTTGCCCTTGCTATGCCCATGAGTTCGGCAACCCTGAAGACCTGGGCAAGATGAAACGTCTGCTGATTCGCAGCAACATACAAAATCTTATCTGCCTTCCACTTCTTCAAACGATGTCTAATAGCGGCAACCTCCCGAGTTGTATAAATAGTAGCCCCATCCGACTTTCGAATAATCTCCGGAGTCTTACTGTCCGGAATAGACACCACAACTGACTCATCATCACCCTTTTTAGCAATTCCCTTTTTCAAAGCATCCTCTACAATCCCATCTAGCTCTTTCTCGTAATAACTCTCTCCAATCGTGTTCTCTATCTTCATGCCCAAAAACTCATACACCTTTTCAAAATCTTGAAGAGACTCATCTAAAAACCATTTCCAGAGTTTCAAGTTCTCTTTATCTCCATCTTCCAGCTTCTTAAACTCTGCCCTGCCCTCATCCAAAAGCTTCGGGTTCTTCTTTGCAGCAGCAGAAAATTTTACATAGAGCCGAAGCATCTCATCAATCGGATGCGCTTTAATCTTTTTCTCATCTCCCCACTGCTTATACCCCGCAATCAAAAGCCCAAACTGCGTACCCCAATCCCCGGGGAAGCTCAAAGATACAACCTTATATCCCTCAAATCTCAAAATATCAACCAATGCCTGACCAATAATCGTAGAGCGCAAATGATGAACCCCTAATGGCTTTGCGATATTAGGAGAGGAATACTCAATCACAATTGTCTCTTTCTTTTTCCTGCCTTGCCCAAACTTCTCACCCTTCTTCAAAATCTCCTTCACTGTCTCACCAAGCAATTCCTTAGAAAGAAAAAAATTAATAAACCCAGCCCCAGCAGTATCAACCTTCTCAAACACATTCTTCGAATCTGCTTCCTCTATCTTCTTTGCCAAAACACGAGCAACATCCGAGGGTGATTTCTTCTCTTCCTTAGCAATCAAAAACGCGACATTCGTAGAGTAATGCCCGTGCTCCACACTCTCTGAAACAGAAACCTCAACTTGATCTCGGAAGCTGCCGGGAACAACCTCCTGAACCTTACTCAAAACAACATCTCTCATATACGAAAATACTACCCTAGCTTGAGGAAGATGAAAAGCTGACATCCCCCTAAATCCACGCTAGAATGCAAGCATGGCAGAAATAGCAATAAACAAACGCGCAAAATTCGACTATGAAATTTTAGACACATGCACAGCAGGCCTCGAACTAATCGGACATGAAGTAAAATCCCTTAAAAAAAGAGGTGTTTCTTTGAGTGGAGCACACGTAATAATACGAAAAGGCGAGGCATTCCTTATAGGAATGGAAATATCCTCATTCCAGCCCGGAAATGAGCCGGAAAACTTCAAATCCGGAAGAACACTACGACTCTTACTTAAAAAAAGCGAAATATCTTATCTTTTCGGCAAAACTCAATCAGGATTGACAATAGTGCCGATAAAACTGTATGATAATGTGCGCGGAAAAATAAAAATCGATATTGCTCTTGCACGCGGAAGAAAAAAGCACGATAAGCGCGAGCTCATTAAAAAGCGAGAAGCAAAAAGAGAAATCCGCTCCGCTAGCCGGCGGAATATAAAATAGGGGGTGCTAGGCTTTGACGAAAATCATGCTTGAGAAACTGCGAGCCGAGCTGATGAACTCGTAAAACTCCTCAAAACTAATAACTGCAAACAAAACTGCAGCACCAGCATACGCTTACGCGTAAGCTAGTGACCCCCAATATATAATTGGGGCATCGGACCTCAAGGCTCCATAGAGGATTCTCCGGTGTTATACCTGGAGTTCGCCGCAGTAATTCGGTCTCAATATCTGCGGTTAAATCAATGAGACCAACCATTGTCTTCTAAAGACTACGCTCGTAGAAAGTTTCCCAAACACCTTTCGGACGCGAGTTCAATTCTCGCCACCTCCACTAAAATAGACAACAAAGCAATATATATAGTAGTATCTAAATACCTTGATAAGAAGAAGAAGGGGCGGCAGATGGAAAAAAAGAAGACCCGTCCTGAAAATCAACAATAAAATAAATCAGAATATCATTGCAAAAGAAGTGCGCGTGCTGGGAGAAGATGGAAAAAACCTCGGAACCTTCCCCATTGAGGAAGCGTTAAAGATGGCAATGGAAAAAGGGATAGATCTTATAGAAGTATCCCCCAAAGCAAAACCGCCAGTCACAAAAATAATCAGCTTCGACAAATTTCGATACCAAAAAACGAAAGAACTAAAAAAAGAACAGAACGAGCAAAAAACAAAAGAACTAAAGCATGTACGCATCACCCCAAGAATGGGAGAACACGACCTTGAGGTGAAATTAAAGCAAGCGCACTCATTCCTAGAAAAAGGACATAGAGTAGAAATAAACCTATTTCTAAAAGGAAGAGAGAAGGCGCACCAGGCATGGGGACTGAAAAAACTGGATGAATTTATAAAAAAGGTGGAAACACCAATACAAAAATCAGGACCTCCAAAATTCATGGGAAGAGGATTCGCAATTCAAATTTTCTCTAAGTAGGTCTATCAAAAAATCATTCGTAAATATGAAAAAAAGCATTACCAAAAGAATAAAAATTACAAAACGCGGAAAGGTGAAAAGACGACCTATGGGTTTAGGCCACTCAAAAACCAATAAAAGCTCAAAACAGCTCCTTCGAAAACGGGGAAATAGACGCCTAGGCCTTTCAGCAAAAGTCATTAATAAAAATCTAAAATAACCATATGCCAAGAGTAAAACGAGGGACACAAGCTCATAAGAAGAGGGAAAAAATCCTAAAGCAGGCAAAAGGATTCAGGTGGGGAAGGAAATCAAAAGAACGACTCGCAAAAGAAGCGCTTCTTCATGCATGGAGCAATGCATTCCGAGGACGAAAAGAAAAAAAGCGAGAATATCGCAGACTATGGAATGTCCAGATAAACGCAGCAGTTCGCGAGCATGGCATGAAGTACAGCGAATTTATAAATGCCTTAAAGAAAAAGAATATTACTCTGAACAGAAAAGTCCTCTCTCAAATCGCCCGCGAAGAACCAAAGACACTTGAGAAAATCGTAGAGGAGGTAAAGAAATAAGAAAAAGTCCCGCTAAGGCAGGGCTTTTTTATTTATTAGGATTTTTGTGGAGGATGCTGTTTACGACTTGCACTGCCTTGGGCCGGCCTGCGGCGCGGGCGACTGCGGCGTACGTGGTGACGCGGCCGCGAGGCACCTTTTTGACCACCTCCAGTACTTTTTTTTGAAAATTTATCATGAGCTCGCCGAATGACAACATCATTTGCTTTCTTCAAAATATCCTTCAGATTCTTATACTTCATAAGCCCAATTGCATCTGGATACAAAAGCCACACATACCCATCGTGCTCATCCTCAATTCTCACGCGAGACGTATTTGATTCTGCCAAATAAAACATCACAAGCTTAGAAACCTTCTTGCCCTCCCGCATAAACACGAACCTATCATACGCCTTAAAATAATCTCGAAACCGCAGGTCTTTATAATTTATCCCAGTCTCCTCCTTCACCTCCCGAATTGCCGCACGAAAACTCCGCTCCTTCTCCTCGAGCTTCCCTTTTGGAAAATTCCAATACCGATTCTTCTGATACAAAATCAAATACTTCGGCCCCTCCCGAGTTCGTCTATAAATAATAATTCCAGCTGAAACTTCCTTACTCATTCTTTCATTGTAATACGACACAAAACCAAAACAAAGCCCGGCAGTGAAACTCGATACTTTCCACGCTCCGAAAGAGCGAATCGAGTTTCTACTACCGGGACAAAACCAGCTCTCGCCAAATTCACATCCTAAATCCTATATCCTAAGTCCTATATCCTAATTTAGTGCTGAATATTATGAGGAGTATGATCGCGAATAATCCTCTTCTTTTGAGACGGCCCAGGCAAGACAAACTGAGGCACAGACAAAAGAAGCATCACGCTTCCAAATGAAAGAACTCCTGCAAAAATAAATACTGCCTGAAAACCAAAAACACTTGCAAGCACTCCTCCAGTAAGCCCAGCAAGACCTGATGCAAATGCAATAGACGCATGATCCAAAGACCAATCAAACGCATATCTCTTCTTATCTAAATGTCGGGAAAAAATCGCAGCCCATGCCGGAGTATAAAATCCAAATGCAACTCCCTTCAAAAATATAACCAAAAAGAGCGCGGGAATACTCTGCACAACTAAAAATGAAAACGAAGCGAGCCCGGAAAGCAAAAGGCTAAAAATAAGAGAGTGAAAATCATCACGCTCCCCCTCCTTCTTGTCCAAATAGAGCGCAACGGGCAGCTGCACAATTGCCTTCACAAACCAATACACTGCAGCAACCGCTCCAACAGTAACAATCGTTGCGCCGTCTATCTCCTGAACAACAAAAATAGCGAAGATAGGAGCGATAAGTCCCCACCCGCCCAAAAACATAAAGTCAGACATGATGAAAAGCTTAACAACGCGATTCACGTCAAATATCTTCTTCACATCAATTGGCAATAACTTTTTCATCCCTCACATAATTAACACCTCAAGAAATTCTTGTGTGCCAGTTACTATATAGCGCTCCCGACCATAAACACATTGTATCAATTGTATATTATGTGAGGGATTCATATAGACTATTCTATTGTATCAAATCTAAATCCGCCCTGAATAAAAGAAACCCGTATGTTCCCACCCCTACTAACCTCATTTTTCAAAACCATCCGAGCCAACTGTCCGCGAATCTCTTTAGAAATAGTCTTCCGAAGCGGACGAGCGCCAAACACCTTGCTATACCCAAGCCGAGCAATCTCTCGAACCGCACTATCATCAAAAAGCAAATCAATTCCCTGCGCTTCCTGAAGCCGGCGCTGAAGATTTCCCAAAAGAATTTTTGCAACAGAGTAAATCTCCTCCTTGTTCAAATCCCTAAACACAATAATATCTGAAAACCGATTGATAAGCTCGGGCTTAAAATATTCGGTAAGTTTCTGCTTTAACTCATCCGCAATATCCATTGCTCCCATCCCCCTCTCAATCTCAGTCTTAATAAAATCAGAGTGGGCATTTGAAGTTGCAACAATAATCGTATTCTGAAAATCCACAGTACGGCCCAAACTATCAGTAAGCCGCCCATCATCAAAAACCTGAAGAAAAAGGTTCAAAATGTCCGGATGCGCCTTCTCAAACTCATCCAAAAGAATCAGGCTGTAAGGATGCTCCCGTATTGTATCAGTCAAATCTCCGGTCGTCTTTCCGTCTGGCGTACCAATTAATCGAAACGTACTAGACCGATCCTGATACTCAGACATATCATACCGCCGAATAGTATTCCTAGATCCAAACTGCACTTCAGCTAAAATCTTAGAAAGTTCCGTCTTCCCCACCCCAGTCGGACCCACAAAGAGAAACGCGGCAATAGGCCCTTCCTGCCTGGAGAGACCGCTGCGATACTGCCGAAGCGCTTCTGACACTGCTGCAACTGCCTCATCCTGATTAATCAAACGCTTATGAATCGTGTCCTCCAAATGGAGAAGACCCTCTGCCTCACCCTCCTTAGCAACATGGATTGGCATCTTTAACTCCTCCTCCGCAATACTCTCTACCATACTCTCTAAAAGAGATTCCTTCTTTGACCGAGCTGCGCGGCCAAGAGATTCTTTTAAAAGATCAACCGCGGACGCAGGCAAAGGCTTATTCGTAATATACCGCTCTGCAACCTCAACCACGCGCCGCAAAGCCTTCACCGTCACAAACACACGAAACTCCCGCTCTAAAACAAGCGCAGTATAAGCCAAAAACCTAAGCGCCTCCTCCTTATCCATCTCCTCGACTCGAACAACCTCAAATTGCTCTACAAAATCAGACCTCGGCTCCACCAATTGCGTAAACTCCCTAGAATAAGTTTCTCCAACAAGAGGAATCGCCCCGCTCTGCACTACAGGCAAAAAAACATCTATAGGACTAGGACCTCCTCCCTCTGACGCCTTAAACAAATCATGAATACGCGGTACAAACACAACTACATTCCCAGATACAATAATTTCATCCGCAATACGAGTAAGACGTCCGGAAACTTCATCCGGAGAAGCATCTGACAAAATCTGAGAAACATTAAGCAAAACCACACGCATATCAAATAAAGATTTAGGCACATCATCATGCACAATCCTATAGGCAAGGTGATGCAAAAGAGTAGTCTTCCCTACCCCAGGATCTCCAACAAGAATCGCATTCGGCTTTCCAGGACGAGAAAGGGCGTCAAGCATCTGCTCATACTCCTCACTATGACCTATAAGAAATCCGATTTTTTCAGACCGAGCAAGCTGAGTCAAATCCCTGCTGAACTGATCAAGCGTAGGAGTTGGCTTTGCAGTCCACGCCCGATTCATAGATCGATTCCGCCGGAGCCGCGAAGGACGGGTAAAACCTCCTAAAGCAAGAGGCATTTTACGAAGAGTAGAAAATTCACGCGTATACCTTCCCATAAGAACTGCCTCCTGAACATCAGGAATCGAAACATTAAGCGCCCGAAATAAAGCCTGGACTGAAGGGGCCTTAGAAAGCGCAACTGCAGCAAAAAGCGTACGCGGCCGGATGTAGGTCTCATGAGTACGGCAGGCAACAAGAAACGCCTCACACGCCACACGCTCCGCAAGAGGAAACAAATCACCCTGAGCATTTTCTAAGGGCTTATCCAAAAGCTCCTGAAGTTTTTTCGAAAACTTCTGCTGCGAGACACCAAGCCTGCGAAAAACCCGAGTCGCCTCATTCCTTTCTGAAAACTCCTTAAGAAGAATTAAAGAAAAATCCCTTCCTGTTGTCCCAGCATGCCGAAACGCCCAAGAAAGAATGCGAAAAGAGGCAGGAGAAAAGAAAAGAGCAGTATTAATCTTCTCATTTCCTTTGGACCTAAGAGCATTCGAAACTGACCGCTCACCCTCTCCAAGATGCATTAGTCTATCTATCAAAAAAAGAATAAGAAAAATGCCAAGCCATCGAAACCGGGGAACTCCGGAAAAAAAGAGAGCAGCCGTTCCAACAACTAAAAGAATATATGAAGAATAAGAAAGAAGCCGGACCAAAAACTCCCCAGACCCGGCAAGCTGCAGCCGCAAGTTTTGAAAATACAATCTATCTTGTAAATTATCTTTGCGCATAGAAAATATAATCACCCCATAATAATCCTTATAAGTATGTACGGAGGAATTAAAAGCCAAAGAAGATAAACTATTCCGGCAGCAAAAAGAAAGAGAACATACACAATGCTGCCCAAAATAATCCTTCCAATACGAAAAGGAATCCCAAGCGCATACCCTACTGCCGAGTAATCCTTATACAAAGGCTCAAAAACATGCTTCAAAGTAATCTTCCACGCAAAAACCTGATCAAACGCATGAAGCGCATGAACAATAAAGTTCCAATAAATCCGAAACCCTTTCACATACCAGTGCCGAAAAAACTCGACAACCCTATACAAAACCCGATG
>NZBZ01000014.1 GCA_002686365.1 bacterium | reverse complement strand
TTGAAATAATCTTTTATTTCTTCGATTGTTTTGTTTGCCTCATTAACACTCAATGACATCATTTTATCATAGGATTCTATTTTTGCATTAGATAGCCTTCCAAGCCAATCCGCGTTTCTCAACATTTTAAAAGCCAAGTTTTCTGGAGAATAAATACCCTCTTCCGCAAGACCGCTTTTTCTCATTCTTGAAATCTTCTTTTTTAGTTTTGAAGCATAATCATTTGCTTCTTTGTATTTTTCATTTGAAATCATATCTTCTACATGTTCTATCGACTTCGCAATAGCTTCTGCTTTTTTCTCGATGGCATTTAAATCTACATCCATTTCAAGGTGAACGGGAACTGCCAGCCATTTATTTTGTAAAAGGGACCATACCCCATTCGATTCATGAGTTTCATTTACATCTTGATAATAAAGTTCGACTTCTTTGTCTGCTATAAAAATATCGTGAGTTTTATTCCAATTTATTCTGGACTGATCCAACATTCTCTTAACTAAAACAAAGTTTTTGTCTATTTCGGTAAAATCTAAGATGATATGAAGATCAATGTCGGAAAGATCATGCCAGTTATAGCCCACAATAGATCCAGTTAATATAATGTCCCTAACTTTAACATCAATATCCATAGAATCGAGAATGCTTGTGGCTATTTCAATAAGCCTTTCAGAAACATCTGGATTTATTACGCTGTCAGAAACGTCCGGTTGTTTTGTGTTTCCAATCCATATTTCCGGAAATAACATGTCTCTTGGCTTCAATTTGGACTTATAAAAGTCGAATTTTGAATCTTTTTGTGTTTGTTTTATATTAATACTTATCATAATGCATCCCCAGTGCTTTTATAGCCATTTTTTGATATTTGTCTCTCTTTTTTAATACTTTTTTGTCTATAAAAGAATAAGCTATATGCTCATCGCTTAACTTGATCTTTTGAGAGTCATATTTTCCCATATAAAAGTATGTTTCCTTCAATTGCTTGTTTTTTCGTTCTTTTGTGATCTCTATTAAGACAGGATCTCTTATATCTAGATCTGTCTCCTCTTTTACTTCTCTTCTTAACCCCTCAATTGGGGACTCGTTAGTCTTTAGATGACCACCGGGCAAATCCCACTTTTCAGGGTATTTCTTTAGGTGCATGGCCCTTTTTAGCATCAAAACACGCCCTTTTTCGTCTATTAAGACTATTTTAGCGACTGTGTCGGTATCTTTGGTGTCTTTTGGCATAATCTTTATATTTATTCTCATTATTCAGTCATCTCTACAATAAATAGTTGTGTTTTTATATATTGTCTGAAATCAGCTTGCCAGATTTGTATACTTGCATGTAAGCTGTCAATCCTTCCGCTGTCAAAGCGTCCATAACCTGAAAAGCCTCCACGGGCCCAGGCAACTCTATTGTTAAGGCCTTGTTGTTATACAGTTCAGTGTTGTTAACTAGCAAACCACACTTTTTAAGAATATCGCTGTGATTTCCCGCGTCCCAAATAATCAAAACAGTGCCAAAAGGGTGGAAACTCTCTACCCAAAGGTCCATCATATCTTTGAAACTGACAGAATAGATATTGTGATAGAAATCCTTGTCAATCATTTGGAATGCTTGTCCGCAACTGACTGCGAGGCCCACGCGTTCGGCTTTAGACGGCAAGAAAGGCCATAGCCTTGCACATACCCCTTCATCATGTCTGAAAGCCTTGAAGTGCCGTTATTCGCGTTGAAAGGAGAGACGTCCAGGTGTAGTTCCATGTCCTCACAGCGGAAATTATGACTAGTCATCAATATTTCAGCTAGTTCAATGGATCTTCGGGTTTCCTCCGTTATCCTTGTGACTAATAGTTTATGCATATTTTTTGGTAGACTCTCTTTATAAAAGAAATATCTCCCGCCATATCTCCCGCCATGGAGACATAGGGTTGTTGCAAAGCACGTTTCTTTTCCAGAAACAAACGAGTCAGATCCTATGAATATCTTTGAGCCACAATTAACATATTCTTGAACCAAAGATATAACATCCGAAAAGACTACATGATTACCTGACCCGGTAATCCAATCTTTGCAGTTTAAAACTTCCATGTGAAAAGTTTATCATACATTTTGTTTCTTTTCTTTGGATTCATGAACTTTTCGAATTAATTCTTCCCCAATAGACTGATTTTCGCCTGCAAGATCCAAAATATCTTCGAAAAGCTCAGCGTCTAACACTAATACCTTAGCAATCTCTATTCTAGACTCTTCATCGCGAATCATGTCTAGACAAAAACTCTTCCAATCTTCTTTGTAATCGCTTTCGGGTTGCTCTTCGTCTCTGACAGAGGATCCGTAAGGATAAGCAGCATATCCTTGTCCTGTGTTTTCGATTAATATCTCTTTTACTAGGTTTTGTAAATCTTTTCTATTCATTGTTTTTATCACTCCTTCTTTTAAATTTTCATTGACGCTGGGGCCTTCAGAACTGTAAGCTTCAGGTTCACTTCCGGCATCTTTTATTCCTCCGCTTTGGAAACTTACCTTTTGTCTAAGTCTTTTCGCCATTATCGGTCCAAAAATCTCATCAGTGTGCTTGCTTTTGTAGCTAAATGAAGTTACCGGAGAGTTGAGGCCTCCTAAATTTTCAATTGCTGGCGATGATGGTACCCCACCGCCCCGGCCGTGGGGAAGTTTCACCTTGACACTAGGGCCCTTTGCCTCGACGGCTGTGAATATTTCTCTCATTTTTTCATAAGCACCATTTTGGTCAAACCCTCGCTGTCGCAAGGCCATATATAAAATGGGTGCAGTCCCGTCAGACTTGCCACTGGCAACTGACCTATGAGATGAAATCCCCGCCCGCACACCGCCGGCTACGCTAGCGAAAGAAAAATTATCACCTGCGACATTCCCAAAACTAATCGGTATACCGTTTTCGTTTGCGACATGAGCAACAGTTTTCCAACATGCCTCTAACATATCTGAACTTGGTACATTATATTCTCCTTTGTTAAACCAAGGCGCCTTTACGCGGTCATTCTTACCGAGATATTTGTGATTAAGTTCTATTCCTATGCTTCTAGAATTTGCCCCGCCTCTGGTGTGGTTATAATATACTTCTGTAGGATCGCCGTATTGATACACTTTACTATTATCTATCGTGTAGTGAACTCCGGTTCCGTTTTTCTGCAAAACCCGATGCAGTGCTTGCAAACTATCCACTCCAGATTCATGAACGATTATCATGTCTAGCTTTTTCCTAGGATCTCTCTTGTAAGATAAGAATCCCTTTACGTTTATGGCTTGTTTTTGTTTATCAATCTCAATCCTTGATTCTCCTGCCCGGGCCCTGATCTTTTCCAGATCATCAGATTTCCAAGATCTTAGATATTCATCAAAAGCATCGTTAAAATGTCCACTTGTAAAAAGATTCTCAGAATGGGCCCTAGCTTCTTTTTGAAGCTGGTTAATAACATTATCCAGATTGGCCCGCCTGGATCCGATCTGAGCTTTCGTTAGCTTCAAAATCTCAGATTCATTATTTATGATATCAATCACCGCCGGCCTTATCTTCTGATCTAAAGTTGCTTGATCTTTAAACGCTATTTGCTCTGGGGTGAGTCCTAGATCTAAAGCTTGAATCGCGACTTCGATGTCGCCCGGTAGAACCCTTGTTTCTGTTTCGAAATTAGTAAAACTATCTGAAAACTTTAAATTGGGGTTCTTTCGTTCCCCGGAACTCACCAGCTCAAGACCCTCAGCAGTCGCTAGTTTCGACATTAGAGCCCTATAATAGAGCTTAGCGCCGAGATTCTTCAACTGTTGAACCCTTTCATCCCCGCTGTCCCAAAACCCCGCCAGACTGGCGTCTCTCGCGCTCAGACCGCCAATCATGGCACCTGTTCCGATCAATCCGTTAACCCCAAGCCTTCGTCCAAGCTTTGAGCCCCCAAAAAAGGTCCGGAGAATATTACCAAAAAGCGCATTGCCGGCTTCAGAAGCTTTCTTCACGGGCGCTGAACCAGCAATGGCCTTGGCTGTTCTGCTAGGTGATATCTTCTTTACGCGTCCCATGATTCTTTCATTGACTAGTTTTTCTAATATATCTTGGCTGTTTTCAAACACTTCTCTTGTGACTTCATCAGATTCCATCCGAAGTACATTTGAAAAATGGTCAGCAATAGCAGCATTTGTCAAATCCATGGTTAACAAAGAATCCTCCAGTTCTTGCGAGCTGTTTACAATATCGTCAAGATGTTTATTTAATTTCGATGCTGTAACCATAGGCTCAATTTCGGTCGGCGGTGGTAAAGCCTCGCTGGTGCTGTCGGCATGCTTTTTGTATAGTTTAATGAATTCATCACTGGCAGCCATCGAATCCTCTGTTCTATTGGCTGCATCAGATAAAAAAGTTTTATAATCACTGATAAATTTTCTATATGTATCGCTATCTTTTGTAATACCAAAATTTTCAAGCAAATTTCCAGCTTCGGCAAGTGTTTCATCAATTTTCAAAGGGATTGATTCAGAAAGATCTGCCAACCGGTTAATATTTACCTTATTAACATTTTCAACAACCTCTCTAAGCATCGGCTGTATCTTATCTTTTACGTCAGCCCATTTTACGTTTTCTGCATTTACGGCATTCGCGATGTCCCCAAATTTCTTAAAAGATGCTTCAATAGCTTCTCCAGCCTTATCAAGGCCGCGTCTTAACATCTCCTGAACATGGCGAACCTTGACCGCTGTTTGATGATTTAATGGTTCGATAAAAATCTTTAAAAAGTAATCTTGCGCTTCTTCGACGGTGCCCACATCGGCCCGCGTGGGATCCGGATGGAACGGCAGACTCGAAAGTTCATCTCGGAGTCCCAGTCGGTCGATATCAAAAGTCTTACTCGGCTCTCCGATGTTTATGCCTTTGGCTTTAGCTGTTTCTACTACTCTCTTTAAGAAAGCAGCATGATCTGGCATGTATTTCTGTATCCATTTTCCTTCAACGCTGTCGAATATTTCCTTCAAAGCAGTCTCGTCTGCAACCTCCCAAGCATCATCCAGGGCCCTCTTCAAAGCTTCCTTGGTAATTTTTCCCCATTGGCCCTTCGATCCGCTCATCGCAAGAGCTTTCCGGAACTCTGCATCAGAAAGGAATTTTAAAGCCGGAACTACTCCAATGTGTGCTGAACCGAGAGCCGCGGCCAAAAGCGTTCTTTGCATTGCACAAGGAAGATTCTCTGGATCCGTTTTCATTAATCTGATTATTTGAGTAATACCAGCTACTAAACCCACAAGTGCTTGTTTTTTCGCCCCGGGAAAGACATTTGATAACATATGTAGATAGACATAACCACCCCCGACCGCGGCTGCGCCAGCGGCATGCCCCGCAGCGGTTGGGTCCAGCCATTCATCGGCCCCCGCAGCGTACGCAACCCCTCCGACGGCTGCGCCAGTGGCCAATGCGGCGCCCTTCGCTTTCGTCAAGCCCATCGATATGCGCGCAACATCGGGCGCCTTCTTGGCAGCCCAGTGCAAAGCTTTCCCAAATTTTCCAGGGCCCCGGGGAGCGCTCTCAGCATATTTTTCCAGCGTGGCCATCAATTTTTCTATCTTGCCCGGCTCAGCACCGGTTCGACGAGGCGCTTCCCTCCGGCCCCGAGGGCGCCCCGTTGGCGCTTCTGCGCCCGATGCATCCGTGGGAGCCGTAGCACCCTTCAGGGCCGCCGACATTCCCTTTATCGATGCTTTAGCAAGCATCGAAGTGGCAACACCGCCCAACAAAAGGTCCAAAGTTGCGTCCGTGACTGTCTTACCCTCCGTCCCGTCGGGCAGGCTGCTGCAAACTGTTAAATATTTGTCTAAGTTTGGGTTGTCAAAGCCTTCGCCTCTTAAAATTGAAGCGATATCGTTAATGATATTCTGTATTTTTGCCTCATAACTCTGAGGTGGTTCTTCGCCCTCACCGGGCTCTTCATCTTGAGAGACACCTATAGGCTTTTGTTTTTCAGTATCTTGGGCTGTACCAAGACCTGGAGAGTTTCGAAACACAAAGACCTGTCCTCCGCGGCCGGCGGCACCCAGGGCAGCTGCGGTCAAAGTGGTTGAGCCATGCGTTAAGCCAAGAACATCGGCTTGAAGGTTTAAGTTGCTAAGAATTCTCTCCCATTCGATTCCAATAGCTATTTCTTTCTTTCCCCACTGAACGTCTTGTTGCCCAGTTTTGTGTCTAATTCTTAAGCTTTGTATTTGAGATATTGAAAACAGCCCCCTGTCTATACCTCCCATGAGCACACCCCAGGCGTCTGCGCCTGACATCCATTCCTGATGGGCGATTTGAAAGCTAACATTTTCTCTTCTTTCTTCTGGGCTCTCCTTCGGCCAGCCAACCCACCCGCGTGGTTTCGTGGTCATGCTCTCACCTGCCAGCATCGATTTTAAAAGCTCTTTTATATAAAAAAACGTGTTAAGGTTTTTGCCATTTCCAAGTTCAGATGGGAATTTTCCCTGTGACGTGCCCTTGATAAAACCATGCATTCGTAGAAAATTTCCCATCCCAGCAGTGGGCCCATGTGTGACATGGCTCTGGTTACCACTAGAGTCTACAATTACAGTCACCGGAAAACCTGTTTCTCCTGTTTTTCCATACAGAACCATAAGTTTATCGATGTTCTTTGCAGTGTCCGTCTCAACATATTGAAAAGGGATTTTTTGCTTTTCAAGAAATGATTTTAAACCTTTGCAAGGGGTGCACCAGCTCGCGCCGAAAACATATATTCTTTTTTCACTCATTATGGAGCACCTCCTGGCAAATCAGGCGCTGCGCCGCCAGCAACAGTAGCAGCAGCAGGTTCAAGAGATTTTATATTGTTCCTTAGATGTGCTACTACTGTTTCAAAGTGTTTATCTGTTGAAGTATTTTGAACCGCACTATAAGGAACAGCAATCAAAGATCTCTTTTCCCCTCCTTCACTCGCAAGAACAACTTCATAAGTTATGGTGGGGTTTCTCAAAATGTTTGAACCTTTGGATAATCCTCGATTTAATATAGTTAAAATTCCAGTTTCGGTTCTCACTATAGTGCTGACGGTCGATATAGAGGTCCCCTTCGACCCTTCCGGGATAACAAAGTCTTTACCTAGCCAGGGAGCCTCAATTCCGGCTTGTCCCGGCATATCTGATGTATCCATGGCCTCTGGTTCCGGTTCTTCTTCAGTACCTTCAGGTGGTGGCTCTTCGGTGGCCACCGTTGGGGTTATATCTTCTTTATCGCCTGCGGTTGGCTGCTCGCTTGGTACCTCTCCAGGCTTGGATCCTGCTGTGGGCTCATCTGTCTCACCAGCTTGAGGTGGTTTCGCCACATTGCTTGAAGGCTGATCGGATGGAACAACCTGCTGATTTGGATCCCCCGGCTTTGCTTTGCCCAAACGACCAGGCATCCCACCGCCAGAGGTCGACCTTTTTATACTTTTAAGGTATTTTCGTTCCTTTACGATATTTTCTGCGTCTGTGTTCTCTTCTTTAAAGCTGCCAGCCAAGATTTTATACATATCTGTATTTTTTGTTAGGTCAGTCATATTATCTCTCTTTCAAATGATTGTGCCATGCTCTTATAGCTCCAAAGTCATTAGATATTCTATCAGATAAATCCCCACCGCATTCGTCTTTGTGGATCCTCTTTTTTAATAGCCCCAAAAGTATTGCAAGTTTGTCATGTAAATCTACATAGGATTTGACAAACTCAATCCTTTTTTTATAAAAATCCTCGCCAATACGTCCAGATTCTTTTTTAGCAATAAGTGCTTCTTCTAAGGCCTTCATTGTTCCCGATTTCGTTCCCACCGCGGTTTTGATTTTATCTATAGCACCCGGTAGGTGTTCCGGATAAATATATTCTCCATCCGGGCTTTCACCTATGTCTCCGTGTCTGATCATTCTTGCAAAGTTGGCACGAATATCCCCGTCTTCGTTTGTTGTTACGTTCGACGCCACAAAAGCTACACCCTCTTCGAACATTCCAATACCTACATTCAAAATCCCGTGAGGATACCCAAAAAACTGCAAGGGAAACCCGTCGTATACACACCAACCTTCTCTCATAAACCCATCAATCCCAGGCGCCGGGTCCTTAAACTGAGCCTGATACTGCGCAGCATTGCCCGACGACGTGGCCAGTTCACGTTTTATATTACTAAAGAGTTTTTGGTTCCGGTCCCACATGCTTATCAAACCTGCAGTCTTCGGTCTTCCGTCATCGGCATCACCTTTCTTCCAAGAATCATAAATCGATGAAAACTCCGCCATTGCTGAACCAACGTCATGAGCGTATCTTATCCCTATAAGAGCCGCGATTTGTTTATTCACACCGAACTCACCCGAACCGGTGTCGACGTTTGCGCCCTCTCTAGCCAGGAATGCTGCGCCTTCGCCCGGTTGTGGACCCATGGCACTACCAACAGACTTTAAATGCTTTCCAAATTGTTTTATGTGTATCCCCATAGAGGTCCGCCATGGCAAAGTTATTTCTTTCTCACTTTTATCTCCTGTTTGCTCGAAAAACTTCTTATATTTATGCAAACTGTTTTTAGCATGACGTATAAATCTGTCTTTATTCAAACTCCTCAAATTTCTTGTCTTGTGCGCCCCTCCAGAAGCTCCAATCTTTGCTAGTTGAGCTTTGACTTTATCGTTTTTTCCTGTCTCTTCAATAAGAGAAACCCAGTCAGCAATGTATTTTCTTACCAACTGGTCGATAGGTCCTATTATTTTGTTTTCATATTCGCTGATTAACTCCTCTTTACGAGAATCCCAAATAATATCTGGTTTACTTATTTCTTCGAGAAAAGCCTCGAATGGCTCTGTTACTTCCTTACTCGTGACTGACACTCTTGGTATACCGCCTTCACCCACCCCGAAGAGTATCTCAAGCCCAATATCAAATAAGAACACCTCAACGAGCATCATAACGAATATATTTGTTCCAACTATAGCTGCAAGCGGACCCGCTGCGAGAATAGATGCTGCAAGACTAATAGGAAGCAAGGCCCCGAACGTCACCGCGCTTCGAAATTCATCGTCTTCTAACGTTTTCCATGCAATATAGTTTAAAGCAGGACAATCTGGACAAGTACCTATGTTGTTTAAATCATCAAAGGCTTCAGTGAAAAAGCCCTCATCAATAGCCTCCTCATTTGTTCGCCCCTTCAATTTAAATAAGCTTGTTATCTCAAGTCTCATATCGGTGACTTCATTCTCTCTATCGCGGTATTTTACGTCTTTAAGAAACTTGTAAAAATTTACTGCTCGTCGAAGTCCTATCTTGTCTTGTGCGCCAGTTCGAGCCGGTGGTGGGGTCCATCGTTCGTCAAGTGTATCGCCATGAACGCCCCTGGGCGCAGAATCAGACCCTCGCAACATATCATCGCTTCCCACGAGATTTATAAATTCTATTAGACCCTTTCTTATATTTTCCACGCTAGACTTCTCATCAGTAAATTTTATAACTTTATTTTTTAGAGAGGCAAATAGTTTCATGGCATCGTCACTTGGCACAAAGACCATAGGTGCAGTTGTACGATTTTTCGCTGGCACAGGCGCAACCTTGAAGAGGGAGGGTTTAGTAAGAATCCATCGCGCTTTCTGAGAAGCACCTTTTATCTGATCGTAAAATCTTCGCTTAGCTTCTTGTGATAACTGTCGAGCGCCAGATGATACCAAAGCCATCGGGTCGACGCCTGCGTGAATTTCTGGATTTTCAACTGGATCCATTAATTCGGTTATTGTTTTCTCGACGAACTTTTTTAAGTATTTTCTATCTGCGATGACGGTAGATGACATAAAACAACTCCAAAATGAAAAAATATACTATCTAAATAGTTTATTTTACCTTAAACTTGGATCTTTTTTAGTACTTTCTAGCTCAGGAAGGAAATCTTTTTTCAATTTTAAAAGTTTTTCGAATTTTACTTTCTGTCGAGCGTCAGTGAAGAGTACTTGTGGCTTTCTATATTGGCCATTGATCAAAAGATCGTCAAAATTGTAAAATTTGGTCTTGCCTTTTCCAGTTTCTTGTCCGAATACAAAAGTTGAAGCCAAAAGTAGCAAAAAAAGTATTTTTAGAGCAAGAAAAACTGTTTTTTTCACTCATTGAACCTCCTGTTCGCACTGACAAGGTTCAGTGTTGCAGAATATACATGTATTGAGACGCTGACTCCACAAAAGATCGTTTATTTTTTCTGAAAGCTCTTCGAAATGTTCTTGTTCTATAAAATTTCCCATTTCTATTAAATTTGTGGCTGCCTCCCATGGCGTAAGAGTGTTATTTTCCAATCCGGAACAAATAATACACATTTTATCTTCCTCTTTTTGCTTTTAGGCGTTTTTCTTTCTTTAAAACTTTAACTTTTTTCTCCAAATCTGTAACTCGACTGTCTAGATCGTACCAAGCACCGGTTAAAGCAACACAAAGTGTTATAATTGTAATGAAAGTACCCAGTTGAAGCTTTATGTTCATTTTTTACGCTTTTTTCTTTCGAAAACCTCGAACAATTCCC
>NZBZ01000013.1 GCA_002686365.1 bacterium | reverse complement strand
TGAGTTTCGCGAGACGGGCTAAGTTGTAACAAGGTGTCCGTAGGGGAACCTGCGGACGGATCACCTCCTTCGATAAAAAACCTTGCGGGGTCTTCGGACCCCGCTTGGTCTCATAACTAATAAAAAAACGGGCTCAGCCTTACTGGGCTGCAGTCTTGAGGGGCTCGTAGTTCAGTGGTAGAACGCTCGCTTTGCAAGCGAGAGGTCGTGGGTTCAATCCCCGCCGAGTCCAAGAAGCTTTTTAAAAAAAAGTTTCAGCAAAAACGTAAATGAAAAAATTGAAAAAGATTACATTCATCAAATTATTAATTGATGAACCTGGTGGTTCTCGCGAACCACAAGGCCACGCGGAACTTGTTCCGCATGGAACCTATCCCGAATTTTTGGGAGGGTTGGAGAGGAAAAATTGTGGATTTTTCTTATGATCCATCATTGGAAGCCTACATAATTAAAAACAGCAAGTTACCTTGTAATCAGTTTGGTTACAAGAAAATAATATATTGCTAGTTAAGAGAATCGTGTACGCCGTCTAGTGGATGACTAGGCTCAAGTGCCGAAGAGGGGCGTGGCAAGCTGCGATAAGTCTTGGCGAGTTGCACGCGAACTTTGAACCAAGAATCCCCTAATTGTGCCGTAAGGCACGGGTACGCAGGGAATTGAAGCATCTTAGTACCTGCAGGAAAAGAAATCAATCGAGATACTGTTATTAGCAGCGAGCGAAAACAGTAGAGGGCAATCTGAATCCAATATGGTAACATATTGGAGATGTGGATTTGGCTGGTTAATATCCTAAAAAGCGAACTGAAGTGCTCTGGAAAGAGCCGCCATAGAGCGTGATAGCCGTGTAAGTGAAGTTCGGAGGGATAATTTCCAGGACCAGGAGTAGGGTGCATTGGATTTTGCGTCTGAAAATGGGAGTCATTAACTCCCAACCCTAAATATTACTTGAGACCGATAGCATACTAGTACCGTGAGGGAAAGTTGAAAAGTACCCTTAGCAGGGGTTGAAAAGCACCTGAAACTAGGCGGTTATAATCGGGCACGGCGTGAAAGAGACGACGCTTCCCCAAGAGACTGTTGGAAACGGCAGAATCAAAGGAAGCTGATCAACGTTGTGTCGTTCGTCCCGAAGCACGAGCGAGGGAATTTGAGGTAGTGGCAAGGTTAATCCTTTCAAGGGAGAAGCCGAAGTGAAAGCAAGTTGCCGCAGTTTACGAGGGCAAGCGTTTAATAGCGTAAGTCACTGCTTTAAGACCTGAAACCAAGGCGATCTAGGCCTGGGCAAGATGAAGTCCCCCTACCGGGGGATGGAGGTCTGCAACCGTTGTTAGTCTATCTGCTCGGGTGACCTGGGTCTAGGCGTAAAATGCGACTCAATCGCATGGTAATAGCAGGCTCCTCCTGAAGTAACTCTAAGGTTAGCCTGGTCGGAGCATGCCAAAGGTGTAGAGATACTAATTAGAAAGTACGGGGTCGAGAGACTTCGCTTTCTTGTTAAACTCCGAATTCTTTGGCTGTGTTGATGACTGGAGTAGGGGCGCCGGGGTAAGCTTGGTGTCCTTGAGGGGAACAACCCAGACTTGGGTTAAGGCCCTTAAATGCTGGTTAAGTGTAAAGGCGAAAAGTGTCTTCATCCACAGACAGTAGGGAGGTTGGCTTAGAAGCAGCCATCCTTTAAAGAATGCGTAACAGCTCACCTACCCAGGTTGAAGGCCTTGAAAATAATCAGGACTAAACCAGCTGCCGATACCCAAGGCCACTCTCAGTCGAGAGTGATGCCGTAAGGAGGTGTTCTGATAGCACAGAAGCATCCTGGAAACAGAATGTGGAGCTGTTAGAAATATGGATCCTCGTACTAGTAATAACGATAGAGACGTGAGAATCGTCTCCGCCGAAAGGGCTAGGGTTCCTTAGCGCTAATCATTAGCTAAGGGTTAGTCGGTCCTAACTTCATTCGTAGGTCGAAATGAAGGAATGGGAAACAGGTTCATATTCCTGTACCACACAAATACGTTTGGCGACAATAGTCTGTTTTCTGACACTTTGGGCTAGGTTAGGCAGTCTTGTCTGGCTGTTCAACTGGGATAAGTCTCTGGAGAACCGTAATGGTGAGAAGGAGAGTAAACCCAGGGAGTGGCAACATCTAACTAATGCCGGGGGTCCTTGAAAAGGAAAACAGAATGGATTTTGTGTGTCCGTACCGAGAACTGAGAAAGGTGCCCCTGGCTGAGAATGCCTAGGCGTATCAGGGTAACTGCATTTAGGGAATTCGGCAATTTAGCCCCGTATCTTCGGTATAAGGGGTGCCTGCTCCTTGCGGGGCAGGTCACAGTATCAAGGGGAGTCCGACTGTTTACTAAAAACACAGGTCCCTGCTAGCCCGTAAGGGTGTGTATAGGGGCTGACTTCTGCTCACTGCCAGTACGTGAAACTTCTTTCCAAGGAAACTAAGCGCTGGTAAAGAGCGGGCCTAACTCTGAGGCTCTTATGGTAGCGTAATACCTTGCCGGTTTATTGCCGGCTTGCACCAACGAAGCAACGAGATTCCCGCTGTCCCAAATGTGGACCTGACGAACTTGCTGCGCGGTGAATATGCCGCGAACTTCTAACGGGAAGAGAAGACCCCACGGAGGTTTACTACTGTCTGATGTTGTAGTATAGTTTTTGGAGTATAGTGTAGGTGGGAGCACCGAAGCAATTTCGCTAGGAATTGTGGAGCAACAATGTAACACCACCCTTCAAAAACTATGCTGCTTACTTGAAAAAGGACAGCATTTGATTGGTAGTTGGACTGGGGCGGTACACCCCTGAAACGATATCAGGGGTGCCCAAAGGTCTGCTCAGGCGAGTCAGAAATTCGCCGTAGAGTGCAAGAGCAAAAGCAGGCTTGACTATGTTTCGCACAGCAAGAAACGTAGATTCGAAAGAAGGGTCTAGCGAACGCCAGTGGCCCTTTAATGGGGCCCTGGTCTTACAGTGAACTTACCCTGGGGGTAATTGTGTTGTCGCGGGTGAGAGTCCACATCGACCCCGCGGTTTGCTACCTCGCCGTCGTCTCAAGGCATCCTGGCCGTGCACAAGCGGCCAAGGGTGGAGGTGTTAACTCATTAAAGCCTTACGTTAGTTGGGTTGAGAACGGTGCGAGCCAGTTTGGATACTATCTGTTAGAAGTGTCGATAGTCTGAGGGGAAGGTACTATGAGTACGAGAGGAACGTAGTGTCGCAGCCTCTAGTCTGCCAGTTGTCTGACAAGGCAATGCTGGGTAGCCACGCTGTAGCCGATAAGGGCTGAAAGCATCTAAGCTCGAAGCGGTCCCTAAAAATAGACTATCATCTCTGAAATTCTTGTCCTTGCGACAGGAACGTAGGAGCGAGGGCCCCGGTAGAACACCGGTTTGATAGGTTGGAAGTGTAAGCAAAAAGCTTCGGCGATTTGTTCAGCTCACCAATACTAAGAGCCCAAGGACTCTCTATAAACTAGCAAACAGAACTGTTGTTTTGATTGTGTAGGCTTCCAATGACGGATTTAAGTCTTTTTTTTAAAACAAAGCTTTAAATTCTGGTTACTACATAATTATACTTGTTGAGTAGTGGAAGGCCTGTTCACGGTGCATTGCGCTGAGGAAAGTCCGGCCACCCCAGTTTGAGAAATTACACTGACAAAAGACACACTCGAGAGGGTAGTTTCCCTGAACAGAAACGAAACCCATTTAGTTGGGATGAAACGGCGGGGAAACAGTCGTTGCTTCAATGCAACGCGGGTGCAACTCCTGAGAGAGGCTAAGGCGAATACAGGCTGCCTGTTTGGTCGAGAGGCCTTGCAGGGAAACAGAAGCCGGCTTACTCTCCACTGCTCAACACTTTTAATACTTTTTCTCATACAATTCTGTTGTTATGAACTGGAATGCTAGAGAACTTGAGAAAAAATTCTTTGATTTTTTCAATGAAAAAAAGCATGCGATTATTCCAAGCGCAAGCCTTATTCCGGAGAATGATCCAACAGTTCTTTTTACTACTGCAGGAATGCACCCACTTGTCCCCTATCTTATGGGACAATCACATCCAGAGGGCAAGCGCCTTGTAAACAATCAAAAGTGCATTCGCACAAATGATATTGAAGAGGTCGGAGACCCAAGTCATCTTACCTTCTTTTTTATGATGGGAAACTGGAGCCTTGGAGACTACTTCAAAAAAGAAGCTATTGAGTGGAGTTTTGAATTCCTGACGAGCAAGAAGTGGCTCGGGCTTGACAAAAACAAAATTAGTGTAACCTGCTTTGAGGGCGATAGTGATGCACCAAAGGACGAGGAGTCAGCAGGGATTTGGGAGTCTGTCGGAATTCCAAAAGAACGCATTTATTTCTTTCCAAAAAAGGACAACTGGTGGGGCCCTGCAGGAAAAACCGGGCCATGTGGGCCAGATACTGAGATGTTTTACGACACAGGTAAGGAAGCTTGTGGAAAGAACTGCAAGCCTGGTTGTGGATGCGGAAAATACTTTGAGATTTGGAATGACGTTTTCATGCAATACAATAAAAAGGAAGACGAGAGTTTTGAATCTCTCAAACAACAGAATGTTGATACCGGTATGGGTTTGGAGCGAACAACTGCAATGTTGCAGGGAAAGCAGACAGTTTTTGAAACAGAACTCTTCAAGCCAATTATGGACAAGATTGCTGAACTTGGAAAGAATGATTCTGAAAAGAGCAAAAGAATTATTGCCGACCACTTGCGCTCGGCCTGCTTTATTCTGGCTGAAGGCAAAGGTATTGTTCCAAGCAATGTAGAACATGGATATGTGCTAAGGCGTCTGATTAGGAGAAGCATTAGGCATGGAAGGCTTCTTGGGATTGAGGGAAAGTTCTGCAGGAAGATTGCAGGGATAATTGTGGAAATTTATGGGGAGGATTGGCCTGACTTGAAGAAAGATAGCGAACTTGTTTACTTGGAACTTGATCGTGAAGAAGATAGGTTCTCCAAAGTAATTGCAAAGGGTTTGAACAGGTTTGAACGGCTTTTCAAGGAAAAAGGAAAAATTTCCGGAGAGGACGCTTTCCTGCTCTATCAGAGTTTTGGATTCCCAATTGAAATGAGCATAGAGCTTGCGGAAGAGAAAGGAGTTAAAATTGACAAGAAAGTTTTTGAGATTGAATTTCAAAAGCATCAAGACCTTTCCCGAAAATCAACAGAGGGAAAATTCAAATCCGGTTTGCAGGACAACAGCGAGCAGACCGTGAGAATGCACACTGCAACCCACTTGTTGCATGCAGCTCTGCGAAAAGTGTTGGGGGATCATGTGCAGCAAAAGGGCTCAAACATTACTCCTGAAAGATTACGCTTTGATTTTTCTAATCCTGAAAAGGTTTCCAAAGAGCAGTTAGAACAAGTTGAAAAGCTTGTAAATAAGCAGATCAAAGCCGGAAAAGAAGTGAGGAGAGAGGAAATGACTTTGGAAGAAGCAAAGAAGAGTGGCGCGCTTGCTTTCTTTGGAACAAAGTATGATACTGGAAAGGTAAGTGTTTATTCTATTAAAGGAGTGAGTAAGGAAGTTTGTGCAGGCCCGCACGTGAAAAACACAAAAGAAATCGGAAATTTTAGGATTAAGAAAGAAGAGAGTGTTAGCGCAGGCGTAAGAAGAATAAAAGCCGTTGTTGAATAGTTTAACACAAGATTAAATACTATTTTGTACTTTCTATAATCTATGGGCTTCTTCAAGAAACCAATTCTATCTAAAAAGAGAAAGAAGGCGCTTAACGAGTTCAGAAAGCACGCTGTTTCCGCACTCAAGGACTTAAAGAAGAGTGCGCCTGATGATTTAGCCAAAAATATTTACTCACACATGATTCGAAATGTTGAACATACTCCAATTTATTTTTACCCGCGAAGGAATTTGCGTGAGAATCTATTTAGTGCGGGTGGCAAAGTATTTGGTTCCGTTGTTAAGGGAGAACATGTTAACCAGATAAAAATTTATCAACAAGGAAACAAGCACTGGGCGGTTAAAAGCGATTTCATCAACATGCCCTCAGAGCATGTGTTTGAAGGAGATAAGCTAACCATTAATGGGATCTTTACTCTAAGCCATGAGTATGCGCACTTTCCAAAGCCAGCACTTGGCGCGTTTGCAGCAAAGAATAAGATGGACTATGAACAAGCAGAAGAGCTACTAGCAGACGTGCTTAGCGCCAAGTTAGCTGTGAAAATGGGTTATCCAAAGGATCATATACTAAACCATTTTGCAGGGCGTGGGATTGTTTATGGTAGAGTGCCATTCAAGGCATTTATACTGAAAGCTGTTGGAAAGTGATTATTTAAAACCTTCTTGCTAATTAAGATTATTGCAAAAGTGATGGAAATGACAAAGAACTTCAAAAAGATAGAGCAAAAATGGCAGAAGCGTTGGGCAAAAGAAAAGATCTTCAAAGTAAACGAAAAGAGCAAGAAGATGCCATACTATGTACTTGAAATGTTCCCTTATCCCAGTGGAAGGTTGCATATGGGGCATGTTCGCAATTATGCTTTGGGAGATGCTTTTGCCCGCTTTAAAAGAATGCAGGGCTTTGAGGTTCTTTACCCTATGGGCTATGATTCTTTCGGACTTCCAGCTGAGAACGCAGCCATAAAGAACAAGACTAATCCAAAAAAGTGGACTGAACAGCAGATAAAAACTATGCGAGAGCAGCAACAGCTTCTTGGAAACAGTTATGATTGGGAACGTGAGATTGCCACTTATAATCCGAATTACTATAAATGGAACCAGCTTTTCTTTCTCAACTTTTTGAAGAAGGGCCTTGCTTACCGGAAAAAAGCTCCTGTTAACTGGTGTTCAAAGTGCCAAACAGTTCTTGCAAACGAACAGGTTGTGAATGGTTGTTGTTGGAGACATGAGGACACAAAGGCTGAGGAAAAGCGCTTGGAACAATGGTTCTTCAAGATTACAGATTATGCCGACGAGCTTCTTGAGGATTTAGATACTCTTGAGGAGTGGCCGCAGAAAGTTAAGACCATGCAGAAGAATTGGATTGGTAAAAGCCATGGAACCGAAGTTTATTTCACTGAAAAAGATTCTGGTAAAAAGATTCCAACTTTTACAACAAGACCTGACACTTTGTTTGGAGTAACCTTTGTGGTTTTCGCGCCAGAACATCCAATGGTAAAAGAGCTTGTGGCTGGAACAGAGCACGAGACAGATGTACTAAAATTTATTGAAGAGGTTAAGGGTGAGAGCCTTATCGACAGGCTTGCTGAGGGAAAAGAGAAAAAGGGAATTGCCCTTGGCAAGTATGCAATCAATCCTGTGAACAATGAGGTCATACCGATTTTTGCTGCAGACTTTGCAGTGCTTGAGTATGGAACCGGGATGGTTATGTGTGTTCCAACTCATGATCAGCGTGATTTTGAGTTTGCAGAGAAGTATGGGTTGCAGAAAAAAGTTGTTATTCAACCAAAAGGAAAAGAACTCAATGCACATACAATGGGGAAAGCATTTGTTGATGAAGGTGTAATGGTTAACAGCGAGAAGTTTAATGGTTTAGGAAATGTTGATGCGATTGAGAAGATTTCGAAGTGGCTTGAGAAAGAGAGAACAGGAAAACGCACTGTGAACTACAAGCTGCGCGATTGGCTTATTTCAAGACAAAGGTTTTGGGGCACACCTATTCCAATTATTTACTGTGATAAGTGTGGAGCAATTCCTGTTCCAGAGAAAGATTTGCCTGTACTGCTTCCGGATCCAAGCAAGGCAAAGTTTGGTGGTCAAAACCCACTTACAACCGTGAAAGAATTTGTGGAAACAAAATGTCCAAAATGTAAGGGGGATGCAAAGCGGGAAACAGATACAATGGATACCTTTGTGGACAGCAGCTGGTATTTCATGCGCTATTGTGATGCACAGAACAAGAAGGTTCCTTTTGACAAGAAGATTGCGGAGAAGTGGCTTCCTGTTGATCAATATATTGGAGGTATAGAGCATGCAATACTACATTTACTTTATGCACGCTTTTTCACCAAAGCCTTACGCGATTGTGGTTTCCTAAAGGCGGATGAGCCGTTCAAGAGGCTTTTCACGCAGGGAATGGTCATCAAAGATGGAAGGAAGATGAGCAAGAGCTTTGGGAATGTTGTTGACCCACTCGAGATAATTGAAAAGTATAATGCGGATACTGCACGAATGTTTATGTTATATAGCGCACTACCTGAAAAAGAGCTTGAGTGGAGCGATAAAGGAGTAGAAGCAGTATTCAAGTTCTTGAATCGTGTTATTGATTTAGTTGAGGATAATAAAAACAAGATTGGCTTTGGAAAAATTGATGTGAAGAAACTTTCCGGAGTTGAAAGATTGTTGCTGTCAAAGGCACACCGCACAATTTTGAATGCGACTGGCGAGATTGAGAAAAAGCAGTTAAATTATGCAATTGCCTCAGCCGCAAGACTTGTGGATGAACTGCGAAAAGAGAAATATGATAGTGCAGACAAGAACCTAAGGGGCTTTTGCATTGAAACAATTGTAAAACTTTTGGCGCCGTTCGCACCACACCTCTGTGAGGAACTATGGGAGCGAATTAGGAAGAAAGGATTTGTGAGTGTTGCAGAATGGCCAAAGGCCAATGAAAAATTTATTGACAGAAAAGCGGAAGCAGGAGAGGCTTTGCTTGAGAGGGTTAAACAAGATGTTGCAACAGTAAAAGAGCTGGCGAAGATTAATAAGCCAAAAACTGTTTCTTTGTTTGTTGCACCCGCCTGGAAGTGGAAGGCACTCAAGGCTATTAAGGAAGCTGTGGGTGAGAAGCCAGACTTTGGTGGAGCAATGAAAGCAATCTCCAAAGTCAAAGAAGCTCCAAAGAATGAGGCGCCGGGCTTTGTAAAATCAATTATAAACAAACTCGGGGAATACCGAGACTCGGTACAGATAGACGAATTTGCTGCGCTGAAGGAAGCTACTACTCAACTTGAGAAAGATTTCGGCGCAAAGATTGTGTTGGAAAAAGCAGAGAAAAGCAAGGAAGCAAAAGCGAGAAATGCTCTTCCCGGAAAACCAGCTATTCTAATTGAATAGAAACAATTAAATTGTTGTAAAGCACTATTTTTTGCTATGCGTAGAACACAGAGAGGCGGTTTTGGGCGGCGCCCGGTTCCAAAAAAACCAAGGCTCAAGTTAACTATTTCGAAGGGCCTTGAGAAACTTAGAGAATTGCCAGAAGGAACAATTAGTCTTCCTGATCAAACAGTACTGCGAAGAATGCATGATATTGTAACTGGTGCAAAAATGGGTGTTTTGAAACAAACCGATTTGGTCAACTTACAAAGAATTGCGAAGAAGCATAGAATTGAGTTCTAGGATTACATCTTCTCTATTGCCTGAATGTTCAACAGGTTTAAACCGTTTTTTAGAACCCAAGATGTTGCCTCTACTAACGCGAGTCTCGTCGCAACAAGTTCTTTGGAATCAGCGTTAATTACTTGCAATGCGTGGTAGAAAGAATTGAATGCTGCTGCTGTTTCTAACAAGTGCTGTGAAAGTAAGTGCGGTTCCAAAGTGTTAGCTGCTTTTTCTACAACACCTGGGAAATTGTAAATGAGGAGAACAAGCTTCTTCTCAATATTCTCTGTTAAAAGTTTGTAATCTGGCTTTACTTGTTTCTTCCCGGCTTTTCTCAGAATGCTTTTTGCCCTTGCATAAGTGTATTGCAAATATGGTCCTGTTTCACCTTCAAAAGAAAGGCTTTCCTCTGGATTGAAATGCAAGTCTTTTGCTTCATCAATGCGCAGCATAAAGAATTTTATTGCTGCAAGTGCAATGGCCTTTGCTCTCTTGGTCTGCTCTGCTTTGGAGAGCGCTGGATAACGCTTCTTTATTTCTTTGGCTGCAAGAGCACCTACACTTTCCATTAGATCATCTGCATCAATAACTGTACCCTCGCGGGATTTCATTCGACCCTGAGGCAAGTAGACCATACCATAGGATAGGTGTTTGCATTGGGAAGCCCATTTGAATCCAAGAAGATCAAATATTTTGAAAAGCTGTTTGAAGTAAAGGTTTTGCTCACTTCCTACAACCCAAATGCTCTCACTCAATTTGAATTTCTCAAACTTGTGTTTTGTGAGTGCAAGATCGTTTGTGATATAAATAGAGGTTCCATCTGCACGCTGCACAATCTTGTTAGGGAGCTTGTGGTGCTCAAGTTTTGCAACTATTGCACCGTCATCATTCTCATAAAAAATTTCTGATTCCAAACCATCTTTTATCAATGTTTTTGCCTGATTATAGAACTCTGATTCCTTAAACCAAATGTCGAAGTGTGAGCCAAATTCTTTGTAAGTTGTCTTGAAACCATCAATCGCCCATTTGTTCATTTTCTTCCAAAGAGCATGGACCGCCTTATCTTTGTTCTCCCACTTCTTCAGCAGAAAGCGTGCCTCCTCCTCCAGACTTGGGTTTTCTTTTACATGCTTATTGAAGAGCACATAGTAATCCCCTACAAAATGATCAGACTTTTTATTAGGTTTTTTACCCTTACCCCATTTTTCATAGGCCAGCATGCTTTTGCAAATGTGTATTCCACGATCATTAACGAGATTTGCCTTAATCACCTTATGACCTGTAGCATCCAAAAGGTTTGAAACTGCCATTCCAATTGAGTCATTTCGCAAGTGTCCAACATGCAGTGGCTTATTAGTGTTGGGTGCGGAATATTCTACCATTACTTTCTTGCCTTTGCCAGAATTACTATGCCCAAACTTTTCCTTTTGTTTTAGCACGGCGGAGAGTGTTTGCTTGGCAACACTGCTTTTTTTCACAAAAAAATTCAAATAGGGACCGGTAGCAACAACTTTTTCAAAACTTGCGGGCAACTTAATTTGCTCTGAGAGTTGCTTTGCAATCTCAACAGGCGCCTTCTTCATAGCTGGTGAAAGCTTAAAACATGGAAAAGCAAAGTCTCCAAGCTCGGACTGGGGCGGAACCTCAATAATTGTAAGAATATCTTGTTTTACCAAACCCTTGCCAACAGCTTTTTCCAATACTGCTGCAAGCTCTTCTTTCAATGAAACCATTCAATCACAATAAGGAGAAAGGGTAAATACTAATTAAAGCTTTTGTTATAGCAGAAGTTCGAGTGCGGTTTCATCGCAGTTAGGGAATTTCGTGCAATTAACACAATCACCCCAAATTTTCTGAGGCAACTCTGACTTATCTATTACCTTGAAGTTACTTTTTTCAAAGAAGCCTTGTCTATAGGTTAAAGTGAAAACCTTTTTCAGGTTCATATCCCCTGCCTCAGCCAAAGCATGTTGCAGTAGTTCCTTGCCAACCCCATTACCATGATGTTCCTTTGCAACCGCTAAAGAACGTATCTCACCCATATCAGTCCAACTAAAATGCAACGCAATACAGCCTTTGACTTTACCTTTTTTCTCATACACAAAGAAGTCCCTTATATGGGCAATTATTTCCGCAAAACTTCTTGGCAAAAGCTCGTGCTTTTCTGCATACTGGTCAATAATGGTTTTAATGTAATTTACATCCTCAAGCTTTGCTTTCCTAATCATGTGAGTTTTGCCACCGCCTTGTCAAAATCCTTTTCTTTTACATTAACCTTTTTCTCTTTGACTGCAATTTCTTTTCCAATCTTTTTTAGCCCAAGGTTGCCGCTAGCCCCCATCATCTTCTTTGACTTGATGTTTTGTAGGACATCAACCGCCTCAAGCTTGTCAAGATTTTTTGCAACCTTCTTGTACGCTTCTCGGAAAGGAATGCCCTTCTTAACCATTTCAAGGGCGGCATCTGCAGCAAACAACTCAAAGCCACATGCTTCAATACAATCCTTCTTGTTCACCTTAAGCTTTCCAAAAACAATTTGCATGGCCTTCACACTACCCAACGTTTCCTCAAAAGAATCAATTAATGGTTGTTTTGTGAGCTGCAAATCACGATGGTAGGAAGAACCAACAGCGGAGGCTATTGCCAGAATCTCGAAAAGATTTGCCTGCACTTTTTTTGATTTTGCTCTTACCAATTCCATGACATCAGGATTACGCTTTTGTGGCATTATACTGCTCCCGGAACAGATTTCAACAGGCAATTCAAAGAATCCAAATTCCGGTGTTGAGAACAAAATGAGATCGCTGGCTGCCTTGCTCAAATCAAACATTACCTGTGCGAGAGCAGAAACTGTAACTGCTTCGATTTTCCCTCTGCTATTTTGCACATAGAGAACATTGTTTTGAACTTTTTTGAATCCGAGGAGTTTTGCCCCAAAAGTTCGGCTTAACGGTAAGTTGCTGCCATAGCCTGCTGCAGAGCCAAGCGGACATTGGTCGTTTAAAACAAAAGCTGACTCAAGCAATTCAATTGAATCCAATAGAGACTCAACAAAGCTGCTCGCCCATAATCCAACAGAGGATGGCATTGCCTCTCTAGTGTGGGTATAGCCCGGCATTGGCACAAATTCATGCTTCTTTGCAAAAGAAAGAATTTGTTTGCAGAGTACAATTGTTTCAATTTCAAGCTCCAACAGTTTTTCTTTGCTGTAAAGCCGAGTCATTGTTACTACCTGCTCGTTTCGGCTTCTCCCGGCATGAACATTTTTTCCAAGTACGCCAATTTTCTTTACCAAATGATTTTCAATTGCCGTATGAGAATCCTCCTGTTCTGACATAACCTTAAACTTGCCCTTCTTGTTAAGGGAAATTATTTTTTTTATCTCTTTCTTCAACTTTTTAGATTCAGTGGCTGAAATAATTCCTGCTTTCTCCAGTATTTTTGCATGTGCAATGCTGGCCAAACAATCATACTTAACCAATTGTGTATCAAGCAGATAGTCTTTTCCAACAGTAAACTGCTGGATGAACTTGTTTGTTTTTACTCCCTTATCCCAAAGCTTCATTGTTTTTCACCCAAAGAAATTTATGTCAATTTTTTTGTTCACGCTTGATTGTACACGAAGTGGCAGGCCTGCAATACGCAGGAAGCCTGTTGCGTCATTTTGATTGTATGATCCGCCACCTTCCATTGTGGAAATGTTCTCATCATAAAGTGAGAAAGAACTCTTTCGGCCCACTGCCTTGCAGTTTCCCTTATATAATTCAAGGAAGACTTCCCCAGTAACTCCTTTCTGGGAGTTGTCAACGAAAGCGTTCAGTGCTGTAAGCTCACGACTAGCCCAGAACCCATAATAAACGAGTTCTGAGTAACGTGAAACAAGAGAGTCACGTAAATGCATTAAATCTCGATCCATGCAAATGCCCTCCAAGTCCCGATGGGCTTCATACAATATTGTCATGGCAGGGCTCTCATATACTCCACGAGATTTCATTCCAACAAAACGGTTCTCAACCATATCAAGTAACCCAACACCGTTCTTTCCCCCAACCTCGTTAAGGTGCTCAAGCAGCTTAACGGACTCCATCTTTTTGCCATCAACACTTACGGGAATCCCAGCCTCAAAACCAATGCTGATTTTTGTTACTGCATCAGGTGCTTTGGCTGGAGGAGTTATAAGCTGATACATTGAGTCAAGTGGCTGGTACATTGGATCCTCCAACAAGCCGGCCTCATGGCTTCTGTGCGCGATATTTGGATCTGTACTCCAAGGTTTTTTTGTAGTGGCATCAATAGGAATATTATGCTTTGCAGCATAGTCAATTGCTTCCTTTCGCCCTGGAATTAGTTCACGGAACTCTTTGATACGCCATGGAGCTATAATCTCAACATTTGGCATTAGTGCATAGGCTGTTAACTCAAATCTGCACTGGTCATTACCTTTTCCTGTTGCACCATGTGCAATAAGATGAGTTCCTTCTTCCTGTGCAACCTCAACCAAGGCTTTCATAATGAAAGGACGTGCAACGGAGGTTCCAAGCAAATATTTTCCTTCATACTTTGCTTCCGCTTTCAAACACTGGAATAAACCTTGTTCAACAAACTCTTTTGTCATATCTTTTACAAGATATTTTATTGCGCCGCTTGCAAGGGCTTTTTCTTCAAGGTCTAAATTTTCCTGCTGCCCAACATCAACACAAACAGCCACAACCTTAAAATTGTGGTCTGCTAACCATTTTACAATAACACTTGTGTCAAGCCCGCCACTATAAGCCAGCACACATTTCTGTCCTTTTCCATCTAAACCCATTTTAAACTCCTCCTAATAATCTAAGCATTAAAGCATTCTGGACATGCATTCGATTTTCTGCCTGATCAAAAACAATGCTCTGACCTGAATCAATTACTTCATCACTAACTTCTAAACCCCGATGCGCAGGCAGGCAATGCATAAAAAGTGCATCCGAATTTGCCTTTGCCATAAGTTTTTTGTTCACTTGGAACGGCGAAAAAACCTTCATACGTTCCTTAGTCTCTTTTTCCTGACCCATGCTTACCCAAGTATCAGTGTAAACGATGTCCGCTTTCTTTACGGCTTCCTCTACATTATAGGTTATTTCTGCATTCTTTTCCATTGGCTCAAATCCCTTGGGAACAGCTACAGCTACATCCAACCCTAATTTACTACATCCTACTACTAATGAATTACAGACATTGTTGCCATCTCCTACAAACGCCAATTTCAATCCGGCTAAGGAACCTTTCTTCTCCTTAATGGTCAAAAGGTCTGCAAGAATTTGGCAAGGATGGTAATACTCACTTAGGCCATTTATCACAGGTACTGCACTTGCTTTGGCAATCTCTTCAACCTGCTGGTGTCCAAAAACACGAGCCATTATAAGATTGGTATAGCGTGAAATGCATTTTGCTTCGTCTTTCAGCGCACCAAGTGCGAAATTGCTGACCCTGCTCTCAATAAAGATAGCGTGCCCACCGAGCTTTGTCACTCCCGCTTCAAAGCTTGTTCTTGTGCGAGTACTGGTTTTCATAAAAATCATTGCAAGAGTTTTATTGGCCATGCTTTCTTTATATTTGGAGTAATCGACCTTTATCTCACTGGCCAAATTAAGGAGCTCCTCAATAAAACCTTTATCGAAATCCTTTAGTGTTAAAAAGTGCATTAAAGTAATGCTCTTTCCAGATTTAAAAGCATTATGCCCCAGAACAAACAAGGTGGACAACATATGTCCTAGATAGAACATTTATATGTTTTTTGGCTGATAATTGGATTATGAACGCAACAAAAGAGGTCCGTGTTTTTGTAGAGAAACACCCGATTGTAAAGGAATGTTTGGCAAAGGGCCTGATTAACTTGTCTGAGCTTTCGCGGCAGATAATAGAACAAAGCGAGCTCAAGCAGAATGATTTTGATGCCGTTCTGGTTGCGCTACGCCGTCTTTCAGAAAAACTTAAACCAAACAAGAAGAGTGAGAGCACTATTATCACTCTTCTGCAGAAAAGCAAGCTTGAGATAAAAACCAAGGTCTGTAGTGTTGTACTTGAGAAAAGCACTCCATTCTCTTTCCTGATTAAGCTTATTGAGGAGATAAATGACAAGCAGGAGCCTGTGCACCTAATCCAGGGAAGCAGAAGCTTCACTATTGTTACAAGCCAGGAATTTCTCCCAAAAATTGAGAAAATGTTTGCAGGCAGAGTTATTATGAAGGAAAAGGGACTGGTGCAGGTTGTGCTGCGTACTCCGCCTAAAATAGAGTCAACTCCGGGAGTTGTAGCTTATCTTTACACACTTTTTGCAGAACGCGGCATAAACATTGTAGAAACTATGTCAAGCTGGACTGAAACCCTTATTGTTATAGACGAAAAAAATATGGCTACTGTAATGGAAATGTTGAAATTTTAGGAAACATTGTCCTAGAAAAAGATACTTTTAAAACAGTTGCTTTTCAAATTCTTTATAGAGCCTGAGAATATAGGTTAGAAACCCTAAATTTTTATTGGGCTTTTTTTTAGAGGTGAACCGATTGAACAGCACTAATCATAGGAATAATACAAAACCTGATTCCGTATTATCCTCATTAAAGGGCTTTGAAGAGACCCAGGAGAAAAAAATTGAAGCTGCAAGGCAGAAAGCTGAGCAGGAAATTAGGCAGGCAAAGCTTGACGCAGCTCAGGGACTAGAGAAGCTGAAGAAAGGGCATGAGAAAAAGCTTGAGAGCGCAGTGCAAAAAGAGCGTGAGAAAGCAAAGAAAGAGGCTGAGAAGCTATTTGATGATTTTGAAAAGCAAGGGAAAACGCTTAAAACAAAGTTCACAAAGAATAAGAAAAAAGCCGGTCAAGAGGCAGTAAAGGAGTTACTGGGGGTCTAATAATGTTTAAGCCTGCAAAAGTTGTGCACGCGAAACTTATTATCCCAAAACTTAAAAGCCATGATCTAATTGTAGCATTACATGAGGCTGGAGTCTGCCAACTAGAAGAGTGCAATGAGAAAGAACTTAAGGCACTTGATGGAATTGATTCTGCAGAGGTAGAGGAAACCAAACAAAGGCTTGCAAAGCTCTTGCAGGAACTTGATGAGTTCAAACCAATTCTCCAACCAGAAAACCTTGTGAAATCACTATTGTTTCCAAAGCCACCTGAGAAAGTTAAGGTAGATTTGCTATCTGACAAGGAGATTGTTAAAAATGTGCGTGAGCACCTTGAAGTTATAGAGCCAAAAATTGGAAAACAATTGCAGGAACTTAGAAGTAATGAGGACAAGGTTGAAGCAATTGAAGCTGGAATTGAAGAACTTGAAATATTGCCGGATATAAACACACGGCTTTTCTCCTCTACCAAAAATATTGCGATCGTTATAGGGCTTATCACAAAGAACGCAAGCCTTGAGCTTCAAACAAAACTCAAGAACAGAATAGCGCTCATAAAAGAGAAAGATGAAAATACTAATCTTGCGATAATTGCCTGTAGGCAAACAGAGCGCGAGGAACTTGAAAAAGAATTACACGCAATAGGCTTTGAACCAATAAAAATCGTTGCACAAAACAAGACGCCAAGACAAATGATAAAAGAAATGCAGGCCGATAAAAATAGTCTGCTGGCCAGGGACCGCGAAATAAAACTTTACTTGAGAAACATGTCAAGAGGCCACTGGGAAAAGCTCGGGATTCTGTCTGAGGAACTCGAGATAAGCATTGAGAGAATTAACGCTTTAAAGCAGTTCAAAACAGGGAAAAGTTTTTCCGTTATGGAAGCATGGATTCCTGAAAAGGACTTTACCAAGTTTGAGAAGATTGTCTCAAATACTACGGGAAAGTACTTCATGGAAACAGATGAAAGGGAGGATGCTCCAACACTTCTAAACAACCCCGGGCCATTAAAGCCATTTGAAATGCTTACAGAGCTCTACTCTGTTCCAAAAACAAATGGCTTGGATCCAACTCCTGTGATTGCAATAACTTTTGCAATCTTCTTTGGTTACATGCTTACTGATTTCATGTATGGAATATTACTTACAATTATTGCATTCCTTTTGTTTAGAGGAATCGGAAAGTATAATCCTGAGCTAAGGAAGTTCGCTTCAGTGCTAATAGCGCTTGGAATTTCAACCACTATTCTTGGAGCCGCTTTTACCTCCTATTTTGGGGATTTTTTCCCGCGAATTGGAATACCAATGCCGGGTTTACTTGACCCATTGAAAGAAGTTGTTGTAATCATCGGGCTGGCAGTAGTAATTGGAGTACTGCATATATCCCTTGGACTGCTAATGGGGTTTGTTGACAACTTTAGTAGAGGAAAAGTTAGGAGCGCTTTTGCCGACCAGGGAATATGGCTAATCTTTTTGATTGGAGCCGGCCTTGCAATGGCCGGAGGGATTTTCGCAATGATTGGTCTTGGACTTATCATACTCTCCGTTGTTCTCAATATTGTTTTCAAGCTACAGGAAGGCGGAGCGGTAATCGGAATTCTCTCTGTCTTTGACTTCAGCGGTTTTATAGGCGATATTTTCAGTTATGCAAGGCTTACAGCTCTTGCGATCGGAACAGCAGGAATCGCACTTGCGGTAAATTTTATGGCACTTCTTGTGAACGATATGGTGCCGGTTGTTGGAATAGTGCTGGCTGCAATAGTCTTTATTGTAGGGCATCTTTTCAACTTGGTTATGAATGGACTTGGAGCATTCATCCACTCTCTTAGACTTCATTTCTTGGAATTTTTCCAGAAGTTTTACGAGGGCGGAGGAACACTTTACAAACCATTTTATGCAAAAAGAGAAAAAACTGAGGGAGGTGAATAGATGGCTATTGGAATAGGAACATTTCTGGCTGTGCTTGGAGCAGCTGTTGCGCTAGGAGTGCCTGGAGTTTGTTCTGCAATCGGTCTTAGGGCTGCGGGAGTTGCCGGAGCTGGAGCAGTTGCAGAAAACAAGGAGAACTTCAAGAACGCGCTTGTGCTACAGTCTTTACCGCAAACCCAGACAATCTATGGTTTTATCACTGCACTGTTCATAATAATGGGTGCAGGATTGTTGGGAGCAACAGGCCAAGAAGTTAGCCTTGCCCAAGGACTTGTAATGCTTGCAGCAGGAAGTATTGTTGCAATAACAGGCATTTCAGCAATATTCCAGGGATTGGTTGCTTCGGCAGGTATTGCGAGCAGCGCAAAAAACCAGGATGCATTTGTCCCAAGTATTGTTTTTACAGGACAGGTGGAAACACCAGCAATCTTTGGTTTCATTGCAGCACTGATAGTGCTAGTAGTGGGTCTGAATGTTCTGGGTTAAACCCGGGGCGTTCAGAAAAAAACATTTTGGAAGGAATGAAACATGGAAGTATATGGAAATATAGAGAACCTGAAAAGGGCAATAGAAGACGGCTACAAGGCCGAGATAAGAGAACTAAACAAAGATAAGGCTGCTCAAATAAAAAAAGACAAAGCAGAGAGCGATGGGGCGAAAACTTTGCTTCAGCAGCAGTTCAAACAGGAGATTGATGCAAAGGTCCTTGAGGAAAGAACAATGGTTTTGAATGAGCAGAAGCTTGCCACAAAAAGAAAGTTTGAGGAAGCAAGAGAAGCAATGATTCAAACTGTTCTAGAGGAGACCAAAAAAGAGTTTCCAAAGATTGCAAAGAGCAGCAAGTATATTGCCTTAGTCAAAAAAACTGCTCCAAAACAATCAAAGATCTACTGTGGTTCCGGGTTAAAGAAAAACTTCAAGGGAAGCACAGAAGAAAAGGGCTTGAACGGAGTAAAGTGCGTGAAGAACAGCATAATCTATGACATGAGTCTTGATGCACTGTTTGAAGCAAAAGAATCAAAAATAAGGGAAAAAGTAATCAAAGAATTGTGGGGATAGAATGATTGAGAATTTGTTGTTAGGAGGGGGAATTGCAGCAGCAGGGGCAATAGGCGTTAGCGTAATAGGCTATAAAAGGCTGTCAGGAGTAATGCCATTCCTCTTTGCAAATGCTCGCATACAAGCAAGAGGCAAAAGCACTATTCTGGAGCCGGGAAATTCACTTGCCGACAAAAAGAGTTTGAGCGAGCTTGCATCACTTCTTTCTGATACAGATTACTCAGTGTTCTTTGAAAAAAACCCCAGCCTTAGAGAGCTTCACAGAGCACTTGAAAAAAGTGTGGTGGAGAAAGCTGTGGAACTATATGATATGAGTCCAAAGAATTTTCAGAAAGTGCTTGACTCTTACACCAGGTTTTACGAGGCAAAAATCTTGAAAGCATTCTATAGAAGCAGATTTTTCCCAAATTTTGTTAGCAGTGTGGATGAGAAACTGATTTTCCCTGTCAACGAAATTGATTCAGGGATTATTCAGAGGCTACAGGAAACAAAGACCCTCGCCGATGTAAACACGGTTATGGCTTCAACAAGTTATGCCCCTGTGTTTGCGAAAGAGTATGAGTTCTTAGAGGATTTTGAGGTCGCGCTTGACAATTTTGTTTTCAGCAAGTTTACAGGCATGCTCGAAAAGTTGAAAATGTATGACAAGAAATCAATCCTCGAACTTTTGAACATGAAGTTTGACATCATCAACATGCTTGTTCTCATCAAGAGCATTGTGAGAAAAGTTGAGAAGGATAAGAGAAAAGAATTACTGATACAAAATAAAGGATTTTTAACCGAGAAAATTAATGCCCTTACTGAGGCTGAAAGTTTGAAGGAGCTTGCTGAGGCAAGTAAGGGAACGCTCTATGCAGGCACAGTGGCTAATGCATTTGAGCAGTATGAGAAAGATTCTTCACTGTTTCACTTTGAAGTCGAGCTTTACAGGCTCTTTAAGGAGAAGATGCTGGGAGCAGAACTCTATCATATCCAGGGTCCTTATCCTTTGTTCTCATACTTGCTGAGGAAGGAGCTTGAGGTAAAGAATATTATGATTGCGAGCAAGGGAATAGAAAGCGGATTTGAGAAAGAGGAGATTGCGGAGTTGTTAATATGATTGTACTGGGAAATAGAGATTTTGCAACAGGAATGTTGCTCGCAGGAGTAAAGAAAAGTTTTGTTTTTGAAAACAGGGAGAATGCAGTTGAAGTGTTGAGAGAAATACCACGAGATGAATTCATTATTGCCAATGCCTCAGTTATTAATAGTGTTCCTGAACTCGAACAGTTCAGCAATGTTGTTAGTATTCCGGATGAGGTTGAGGACTTTGGCAAGATTGATGATTTACAGCATATCATAAAGAGCGTTGTAGGAATTGAATTAGAGGTGTAATGAAATGGCGAATGTGACTAAAGGAAGAATTTCAAAAATAGCCGGTCCGGTTGTAGTTGCAAGCGGGATGAAAGGCAGCAAAATGTATGATGTTGTAAGGGTTGGGAAGGAAGAATTGCTTGGAGAAATAATCCAACTCAGGCACGATAAGGCGATTATCCAGGTTTATGAGGACACTACAGGCGTTAGGCCAAAAGAACCAGTATACTCAACCCAAAAGCCTTTGACAATTGAGCTTGGACCAGGGCTAATTGCAAATATTTACGATGGAATTGCAAGACCTCTTGCAGATATCAGCAAGCAGTCAGGAGACTTTATTGCAAGGGGAATTGCCCTTCCTGCATTGGATCGAAAGAAAGTTTGGGAGTTCAATCCAATTGTGAAGAAAGGTCAAAAAGTTGAACAAGGACAAGTCCTTGGAACAGTCAAGGAATCAGAAATAATAGAGCACAGGATTCTTGTCCCGGTTGGAGTGCGCGGTGAAATAACAAACATCAAGTCAGGGAAAATGACTGTAATGGACACTGCTGTCACAATAAAAACAAAGAAAGGAAGCAAGACCGTTAACCTTTATCAGGAGTGGCCGGTTAGAATGCCGAGGCCGTTCCAAAAAAAGCTCGTGCCAATAACTCCGCTTGTTACGGGACAAAGAGTTTTTGACACATTCTTCCCTGTTGCAAAAGGTGGAACAGCCGCAATTCCGGGGCCATTTGGAAGTGGAAAAACTGTTACACAGCACAGTCTTGCAAAGTGGAGTGACGCTGATGTAATTGTATATGTTGGATGCGGTGAAAGGGGAAATGAGATGACCGAAGTTCTAAGTGATTTTCCAAAACTTATTGACCCAAAATCAGGCAAACCACTTATGGAGAGAACTGTTCTCATAGCAAATACTTCAAACATGCCTGTTGCGGCAAGGGAAGCAAGTGTTTACACTGGTGTAACTATTGCAGAGTACTTCCGAGACATGGGTTATGATTCAGCACTAATGGCTGACTCAACATCCAGGTGGGCAGAGGCAATGCGTGAAATTGGAGCAAGGCTTGAGGAGATGCCTGGTGAAGAAGGTTATCCTGCTTACTTGGCTTCAAGGCTTGCACAGTTCTATGAGAGAGCTGGGCCAGTAGTAACCTTAAACGAGAAACAAGGAAGTGTTTCAATTATTGGAGCAGTTAGTCCTCCAGGAGGAGACTTCTCAGAGCCTGTAACGCAGAACACTTTGAGAATGACAAAGGTGTTTTGGGCACTGGATGCTCCACTTGCATATAGGAGACATTTCCCAGCAATAAACTGGCTTACATCTTACAGCCTTTACACAGATGAACTACAGAAATACTTTGCCAAGGAAGTTTCAAAGGAATACCCTGTATTGAGAAGAGAGGCAATGGCTTTGCTGCAAAAGGAAGCAGAACTGCAGGAGATTGTGCAGTTGGTCGGGCCTGATGCCCTGCCTGAAGAGGAGAAGCTTGTGCTCTTTACTTCAAAGAGCCTGAAGGAGGACTTCCTCCAGCAAAACGCATATCACGATGTTGACGCTTTCTGCTCACTTGAAAAACAGTACTTGATGCTGAAAACAATCATGGGCTATTATGAAAGGGCAAAAGAAGCTATTGATAGGGGCGTAAGAGTTGGAAAAATAAGTTCATTAAAGGTGAATGAGACTGTTGCCAGAATGAAAGAGAACAAAGACATAGACAAGAATTCCAAGGATATACTGGCCGAAATCGAAAAGGAGTTGTCCAAAATGGAAAAGGAATCAACAATGAGCATGGGGGTGGCCAAGGAATGATTAGAGAATACACAAGTGTTGGAGAAGTAACAGGACCTTTGATGGTCGTGGAAAAAGTAGAGAACGTTGCATATGGAGAACTTGTGCAGGTAACCACTTCCCTTGGAGAAAAGCGATTCGGACAGGTACTAGAGGTTAGCGAAGATAAGGCTGTTGTACAGTTGTTTGAGGGAACAAAGGGAATAGATACCAAGAATACACGTGTTCGCTTTGTTGGTGAGACAATGCAACTTCCTGTAAGCGAAGAAATGCTCGGCAGAGTTTTTAGTGGAAGAGGATCTCCCATTGATGATGGCCCGCAGATAATTGCAAAGCAAACACTTGACATAAACGGTTCACCAATTAACCCTTTTAGGAGACATCACCCGGAAGATTTTATCCAGACAGGTGTTTCAACAATTGACTTGATGAACACACTTGTAAGGGGACAGAAGCTACCGATTTTTTCCGGAGCAGGATTGCCACACAACCAGCTTGCAGCGCAGATTGCGCGCCAGGCAACTGTTCTTGGGAAGAAAGAGAGTTTTGCTGTTGTGTTTGCTGCAATGGGAATTACAAATGAGGAAGCACTGTTCTTCCAGAACGAGTTTAAGAGAACAGGGGCAAGCGAAAGAGTTGTAATGTTCCTGAACTTAGCAGATGACCCTGCAATTGAAAGGATTATTACCCCAAGAATTGCATTGACAACAGCAGAGTACCTTGCATTTGAGAAAGGAATGCACGTGCTTGTTATTCTGACTGACCTTACAAACTATTGTGAGGCACTCAGGGAAATTTCAGCTGCAAGAAACGAGGTTCCGGGAAGAAGAGGTTATCCTGGTTATATGTACACTGATCTTGCAATGCTCTATGAACGCGCGGGAAAAATAAAGGACAGAGATGGAAGCATTACACAGATTCCAATTCTGACTTTACCAGACGATGACATTACACACCCGATTCCTGATTTAACAGGGTATATTACAGAGGGACAGTTTGTCATGAGTAGAGACTTGCACAGAAAAGGAATTTATCCTCCTGTTGATGTTCTGCCAAGTCTAAGCAGGCTGATGAAGAATGGTATTGGGGATGGTAAGACAGCTGACTATCACAACAATCTTTCCGACCAGCTTTACTCAAGCTATGCAAAGGGCCGAGAGCTTCGAGATCTTGTAGCGGTTGTGGGTGAGGAGTCTTTGGATGAGCTTGACAAGCTTTACTTAAAGCTAGCTGACGCATTTGAGGAAAAATTTGTAAAACAGGGGCTAACAAAGAACAGAACCATTGAGAAAACACTTGACCTTGCATGGGAACTTGTTTCAATGCTGCCAAAAACAGAGTTAAAGAGAATCAAAACAGACTATATTGAAAAATACTATAAGGGCAGTGGAGAAGATGAGAAAGGTAAGTTAGCGGGAGCAATTGGAACTGACGTGTCTACAGATGTTTCAATGAGCTCTGCAACCCTTGATGTTTCGCTTTCCCAGAAAGGAAAGAAGAAGAGGAAAGTTGCATGAGTAACCTGAAAGCAACAAGAATGCAGTTGCTGATCATCAAGAGAAAAATAAAGCTGGCTAAAAAGGGCCACAAGCTCTTGAAAGAGAAAAGGGACGCTCTAATCATGGAGTTCTTTGGCGCTCTCAAAGGAATAAAGGAGTATAGGAAAGAGATTGGCAACAAGCTCCAGAAAGCATTGAGCGCACTTGGAAAGGCACAGGCAATGCAAGGGATTCCAGATGTGGAAAGATTTGCTCTTGGGATTTCCCCTGAACTTGAATTGGAATTTGGCACAAAAAGAATCATGGGAATTGAGATGCCCTCAATTTCCAATGTTGAAACAAAGCACCAATGGCATGGTTTTATTGAATCTAGTGTTGAGCTTGATAATGCAATCGTGCAGTTCAGAGAATTTTTGCCCGCGCTCTTGAAGCTTAGTGCACAACAGCTTGCTTTCCAAAGGCTTGGAGAGGAAATAAAAAAGACCAAGCGAAGAGTGAACTCTTTGGAGTACATTATTATTCCGAGGCTTGAAGGTGGCCGCGACCTCATAGAATTCAAGTTAGAAGAGCTCGAGCGCGAGAATTTTACACGGCTCAAAATGATTAAGGCAAAGGCGACACAATGATTAGAACAGAGAATGAGAAACTGCAGTTCCTGCTTTTAGCAGCGCCACTTGCTGCAGAGATAACAATGCTGGCCGGCTTTTTCCTCGCGCTAGTACTGCTTTTGTTCCACTTTGGAATCCTTTAATCATACTTCTTTTTTCTAAACAACCACATTGGCAAAACAATTGCAGCTATCAAAGCAATAATTCCAGTTGAAATTTGCATTTCGCTGAATTCTATTCCAAGAAGTGGGAATTCTGGAATGCAAGTTACAGGAGCTGTACATGCAGCTTCACCGCTTGTTCATACACAAATCTTTTTAGTTCCGCCTGTTGTTTGATAACGATCCCAACAAGCAGTGGCAGTTGCAAGAGAAGTGCATTTAGAAATTCCTGTCCTAGGTGGCTCAGTTGAGCAACCAGGAGTAATCGAACACTTGGGACTGCACGTACCTCCCCAAGCCTTGCAAACGCCCCCCCGTCCACTGACATTTAAGTGGCTGTCCAAGATTATTAGAAAATTCATAATTGCTTGCACAAGTAGTAGAGTTTGATATCGGTTGACATGCCGCTGCACAGCCCTTGCCAGTTGGACAGGGAGCAGCAAAAACATTCACAGGACTAAATAAAATAAATAGCAAAACCAATACAACTAGAATTCCAACCCTCATCTTAAATAAAGGGTTATTATAAAATTTAAAGTTATCCTTTTGAAAACCATCTAATTGGTTACTGATTAGAATGGATCCGGTGGGATTTGAACCCACGATCTTCTGCTTAGAAGGCAGATGCCTTATCCAGACTAGGCTACGGATCCAAGAATGGAGAGAAAATGATTCTCTGTATTATTTAATGTTGCTGGTTAAATTTAAATATTACTTGCTTTACAGTGTTTGACTGGGAAACCCGAAAGAAAAGGGTGAAATTTGACTTAGTTTGTGTCGAAAATCCTAACAAATTGTGCTTTCTCTAAAATTTTGCACTTGGACTTGGATTACTTTGGGTTTGAAGGCTTGAATTCTGAGTTGAGTTGAAATTAGTAGGGGGGGCAAGGCTGAAAAGGCCATTCTTCACTCCTTAACCCGCTAAAGTAAGTTTTTTATAGTCTTATAGCAGTAATTGTTATATGGCTGATGCACTTAGGCTTTCAGTGGAAATGGTGGCAGCACTCATAGCCATCGTTGCCAGTTTCATGTATTTTGAAGAAATCCTGAGAAGCAGGAACATGTACGATGTTCTTATAGCAGTACTAATCTTTGGCGCAGGATTGATATATCTCTTTTCTTTGGTCTATAATAAGAGAGAATAAGGCATAGGGTAAGCTTTTTATTCTCAAGATGCCAATTCATTAACAACATGAATCTAAACAATATTCTTACGCAGGTAAAGGTCAGCAAGCCCTACATCAAAATTAAGGAAAACCCCATAATGGCCCTACCACTCATCGCCATTGCCATAGTGTTAGTTGTGTTTTGGCAGGCAATATTTGTACTTGCCCTTATTGGAATAATTATTGCTGTAATACTTAAGTTCTACTACAGTGGACCGACATTGAAAGAACTTATGGCAAGAAAGCGAACTCTTTTGAGCGAGATAAATATCCTTGAAAAAGAGTATATGAAAAGGAGAATTAGCAAAACAGATTTCTTGGAGGCCTTCAGGAAAAAGCACACCAAGCTCATTGGACTTGAAGCATTAATTGATGAAAAATACAACAAGGAGAAACTTCCGAAAAAAGATAGTAGGCTTAAGGAGATAACGACTAAGAAGCGGCACCTTGTCAACGAGGTTCTTGGAGATAAGAAAAGAACGCTTAAGGAAATGGAGATTGCTCAAAAGCTTTACTTAAAAAGAAGGATTGATGCCGCAACATACCAGGATATCATTAAAAAGAAACAACAAAGGCTAATTGAATTTGAGGCACACCTCAAGCAGATTTATGGGGAGGAAAGCATTTCCACTGTAATGGTTAACTTGAGGAAAAGGCTAGATGGAGTTGAAATACAGCGTAGCAAAGATGCCGTGAAAAAGAGAATTAAAACCAGTAGAAAAGAAAGAGATATTGCTGAGGAGATAGCCGAACAGTTAAAGTACATCAACTGATGCAAATAATTTTTCTACAAACTGCTTTACAATTTGTAGCTTTTCCTCATCCAGATCAAAAATACTTTTTATAGTAAGGGACCCTATAACTTTTCCACCTTTTACTGCAAGAATGTTGGCCATTCTTTTAAGGGTTGTTCCCGGCAGGCCAGTGCAGGTTGAAAAAATCACAAAAGACTTTCCCTTCACATTCGTTAGCTGCCGTAAATAAGAGAGAATAATCGGGCTTGGGCAAAAATTCCAAACAGGAGTCCCAATAAACACAACATCAAAATCATTGAGGTCAACAACTGGCTCAACAAGTTCTATGTCTTTGCCGTCTTTGTTGTAGCGATGTGCTTTCATTACTCGCCTTGGAAGAACCCTGTGCATCACGATCTCGTGGTTTGACTTGGTTAGGACTTCGGAAATTTGCTTTGTAACACTCTCTGTCCTGCCTGTCTTACTGTGAAAAGAGATGAGAACTCGCATAGGGGAATAGTCTTCAAAAACCATTTTAAACTCCTAGTTATAATCTAGCCAAGTGTCAGGAAGATATAAGCCACGAAAGCGATGTATGCTAACAGGAATGTTATAGACTCTCCCTTGGTGATTTTTCGGTCGTTCCTGCTGAACACTAGGAAAAGCCAGGTGAAAGCAAGCAAAACCGGGAAGTAAATGGTTATTGTTTGATTAGGTATGATAAGTGGTCTTACAAGTGCGGAAAGACCCCCGACAAGCAAAATGTTCGCAATATTGCTGCCAATGATATTTCCAATCATAATATTCTGATACTTCTTTTTCACAGCCGAGATTGCAACTGCGAGTTCGGGTAAAGATGTTCCAATACTGACAAAAACCAATCCAATTACAATATGAGGGATTGGAAAAGCAGAACTACTTGTTACAACAAGGTTTGCGCCAAACATTACTCCAACAACTCCGATTAAAAGAAATATTACCTGTTTTAAGAAATATCTTATTGCAGAGGCCTGTCCCGCTACAACATCAGAGGTAACTGTTAACATTCTTCGGATTTCGTAGAAGATTCCTTGCATGATTTCTTTGTAGGCATAATAATCGAGTCCTGCATACAACGTATTGTCCAAATCTGGAAGATATTGCGGGCCCTTGCCCTGAACAAACTCTCGCAAGTATTGTGGAAAGTGAAACTCGTGCTTATACTTTCGCTTCATTGTCATGAAAAACAATACATAACCCATGAAGAGCCATACCAGAAAACCGCCTTCCCACCGAGATATAACTCCGTCCCATGCAAACGCATAGAATATCAGCAAAGAAAACAGCATGATAAAGCCGTCCCTGCTGTGAATTTCCTTCTTTATATGTATTAGCACAAACAATCCGCTTACACCAAGGATTAGCCCAAGGTTTGCCATATTACTTCCAAGGACGTTTCCAACTGCCAGGCTAGTGTCCCCATATGAAGCCGCTAGCACACTTGCCGCAAGCTCAGGCAGAGAAGTTCCAATAGCAACGATTGTCAGACCAACTATAAAATCGCTTATTCCAAAGAGCTTTGCTAGTCTTGCCGCACTATCCACAATAAAGTCCGCGCCCTTGACAAGAATTATTATACCCAGAACAAAAAGTCCTATTTCAAAAAACATGGTAACCAACAACAGAAAGCGCTTTAAACAATTTAAACGTTTTCCTTCAAATATTTGCCCACGCGCTCCAATCCTTCCTCAATCTTTTCAATGTCCAGAGCATAGGAAAATCTTACACGATTGGGTGCTCCAAACCAATCCCCAGGATAGGTAATTACCTTATATTCCTCAAATATGTCGCGGACAAATTTCATTGAATTCTTGATTGCAGGGAAGACATAGAATGCACCCTCCGGTTTCCAAAGCTCGAGACCCAAATCAAGCATGCCTTTGTAGATTACGTCGCGCCTCTTCTTCCAAATGGCAACTTGGTCTTCAATAATTTTTCTAGGAATGGTGGTAGCATGGAAAGCCATTTCCTGTGAGAGAATATTAGTGTTCATTGAAGCATGGCTTTTTAGGCCGATAACTTTCTCGACAATTGAAAGATCGTTTGAAAACAAATAGCCCACGCGAAACCCGCACATACTGAATGTTTTTGAGAAAGAATTCACAGTGATGACCTGTGGCCCTGAAAGAGCATAGTTTTCGCGCTCGTAAATTAGATCCTTGTAAACCTCATCCGAAATGAGCGGAAGCTTAAGATCCTGAGTTGTTTTCTCAATGATTTTAAGAGTATCTATATCCTGTATTCGGCCAGTGGGATTGCATGGTGAATTAATTAGAACTGCGCTTGCATCATGCACCTTTTCCTCAAAATCCTGGACATCAATCTTCCCTTCGTTTGTCTTAACGATGAGAGGTTTAAGGTGATTCAACTCAATCAATGGCTTGTAAGAATAGTAGTATGGCTCATGAATTAAAATCTTGTCACCTGGCTTGCCAATAACGCGAAGCGTGAGATCAAGGGCTTCTGATGCCCCATTAGTTATAACAAAATTGTCCTTATCAAAGCCCTTGTTCTGCTCGGCAAGAGCTTGCCTCAAATTATCCTGACCCGCGATAGGCCCATATTTGAAGGAATTGTATGTTGGCAGGCAAGAGAAAACTTCGCTTGGAGGCGGCAAATCCGGCTGGCCAGAACCAAATGAAATAATATCTTTTCCCTGGATACCGATAAACGTTGATGGGATAATTTCTTTTTCATCCATCCAAACACCCTGAAAGTTTGCGGGAGGGGCACAATCCCAAAAACAGTTGAATTTCCCTTACCTATCTATACGCTTTTCTTCTATAAATACCTAATCCTTGTTAACCCTAAACTATAAAATATAAGATCACTCTATAGTAGAATCGATGAAAGCTAAAATTCTACTGCCCTTTCTATTTCTAGTATTGCTCAGCCAAAGTGCTGCAGCAGGGTGGGCCACTGAGGTCTTTGAGTATGCTGATTCTAGCTCCTATATTTCCCTGGTTGAAGGCAGTGATTTCAATTTTCACATAAGCCACTTTGATTACACAGGTGATGACTTGCGCTACTGCGAGGGAACCTGAGGAAGCTGGCTATGCAAAGCAATTGATATTGCTGGAGGCCCTGGCCGGTGGTCTTCTTTGGTTGAGGGCAGTGATGGAAACTTTCACATAAGCCATCGGGCTAGCACAAATGGTGATTTGCGTTTTTGTGAGGGGAACATGGATGACAATTTTACTTGCAAAGCAATTGATATTGCTGGAAGCGTTGGTCTTGGTACTTCTTTGGTTGAGGGTTCTGATGGGAACTTTCACATAAGCCATTCTGATTCTACAAATAACGATTTGCGTTTTTGTGAGGGGAACATGGATGACAATTTTACTTGCAAAGCGGTAGATATAGACAAAGCGGGTCAGGATACTTCTATGGTTGAGGGCTCTGATGGAAATTTTCACATAAGCCACTGGGACGCCACAAATGATACTTTGCGCTACTGTTATGGTAACCAGGATGACAATTTTACCTGCCAGGTTTATCACGTAATCGGGGCCGCTAGTACACCACTTGCGTATTTTTCTATTATTGAGAAGTCAAACGGAGTAATGGCCATAGCGCACACCTACGTCGATGCTGATGGCAGTGTTTTTGATCTGGGCTTTAATGTTCTGGATTCTACAGCCCCCACTACTGGTTGGGATGGTAACCACAACACATGGCAGAACACAGATGCAAATGTTACCTTGTCCTGCGTTGAAGCTGACACAAACTGTTTGACAATGTTCAGGCTTGATACAGATGCCACTAGCACAGTTTCTTACGGTAGCTGGACAACCTACGACCAAAACATCTTCTTTGGAGATGATGGAAACTGGGCAATAGACTTTAATTCAACAGATTATGCTAGCAATGTTGAAGACACCAACACATTCTACATACTCGTTGACTCGACCACACCAGCAACTCCAACAATCACCACACCAACCGCCCCCCACACCCCAGACATCAACCTAACATACACAGCAACAGACGCAACCTCAGGAATCAAAAAATACTGGAGCACAGGCGAAAAAGTACCAAACGTAAACATCACACTCACCAACGGAAAACAAATCACACTATCAACAGGACTAGAAGGAATACTAGAGT
>NZBZ01000012.1 GCA_002686365.1 bacterium | reverse complement strand
TGATTATCCGCATTTTGATAGACCGTTACTGTGTGGTCTTTCGCCATATATGTACAGAATTCTACCTTTTACCAAATCCTGTCAAGGGAAAAGTGCACCAGCCACCCTAGCAATACTAGGTACTTACAGAGACGCTTGACAACTAATCCTGAAATAGTACATAGTCTCTTTATCCCCCCTTCAGTTCCCCTCCCTTTCCCTCTTCTCATCTACCTGTCAACGCGTTTACGGGAAGAAAGGTCTACAGCTGGCCCCAAATGTCGACCTTTTGTTTTGTAGAGGAAGCATTTCCTTTATAAAAGAGTCATACTAGTATCCAGTACTCATTATTGTCAGACCCTTCAAATCCACCAAAGATTCATAGAGGGTAACTTGGCGATTAATGATTGGACGCTTAGAGGGTTACCCCCCCTATAGTTATCTAGGTTATGAGAAAAGAAAAAAAGAAATCACAAGGTTGAGAGACAAATGAGAGAGAGGAGAAAGATAAGAGTCGACTGGAATGAACCCGGAAGAGAGTGGAACATACCCAGACCATCTAGATACCTCTGTTCTTTTAGAGGTCACATATCTAATCCCTCCCCGGAATAATACTTCATCTTGAGTGCTAACCTGTTGATATTATGTGAAGTCATGTCTCCTCTTGAATACTATGTGTCACCACTTTGATACAATGTTTGGTCATTAAAGGGGAAAAGACAAAAGGAAAAGAAGAATGGGAAAACTTTTCCTAAAGTTTAATCAAAAGGAAAAGAAGAAGAAAAAGAAAAAGAGAATGGTCGCTCCGCGATTATACTCACTACAAAAGGAGATAAGAGATGAGTAATACTATTGAGATGTGTACTTGCTTTGATGGCCCATTCGCTGTTGAGGTTCGGCTGGTTTGCTACGCTACGAACCAATGCCTTGACTGTAACAAGCCCTTCATCGAGGCTGATACCTTTGAGCGAATAGTTCAGCAACATGAGCAAGACTCGAAGGAGAAGCTATTCCCGACAGCTCCCAAGTCCTCTCCAGTGTGGCTCGGGAAGTAGTTCCACTGTTCAAAGAAGAGTTAGGACTTCTGCCCTTCATGGGCAGTCCGGCTCTGCCAGGGGTTCCGTCCCAACAAGTTGTGACCCAGCAAGCTGGCCCTTCTGATCCGGCGTAGACCCATACCGAAGTCCGACGCATAAAACATCGCTTCTCATCACCTCATTTCAAGAGGAGTTGGCAGGAAGCGATGTGTCTTGATATTCACGATTTCCGAAGCGGTTCGTTCGGCTGCCCTTTATGGGCAGACTCACAAATCGTGAAGATCAAGATCTATTTTGAAGCAAAAGAGACACCTCCGTGCACCCTTTTAAGCGGGTTGCCATGAATTCCTCGCGCCTTGCAGTTGTAAAAATTTTAAAGGAAGACAGAAGCGTCATGAATATCGTTTCTTCATCATCCTTTTTTTACATCTCCAGTCTCTTTTTGGCCCGGGAAGCAGAAAAGGGCCAAAAAGAGCCCTCCGATGACAAAAAGGGCGCTTGTGCAACACGAGCATTCACAACCAGGAGAAAGGTCGCGCAAATGACTGAGTTAGAACGCCAAAAACGGGAATTAATACCAATTGAAAGTCAAGTAAATATTGGAGGAAATCTAAAAAAGTGGAAAACTCTTACAAATAAGGAGAAAGCCTATGGAGGATTATAAGATGGCTACATCAAAAGAAGCGTCAGAAGCATTAGGTAGCAACCATTCAGGCAAGACACGACCTGTTGAGGCTCTTAAGTCGGATTATCTGGACAGACGTAAACCAGATCCAAAGGAGAAGGATAACTTAGCAGAGTACCACACTCGCGGTATGTTGCAGGAAGAATTTGAGAACGCAATGGAGATGAGGAGAAAGGAGTGAAGATGCAAGATAAACGAGGTGATCCTCCTGAACTACTGGATGTCGATTACTCGACACCAATACCGCTATCGGATCATGAGCGAATGCGAAGGATGAAGGAGTATGACGAGATATTCGAGATGAAACTGTCCAGAACAAGACAACGAGCAAAAAGATTGAACGGTCGCATATTAAAAGACCACAACAAAGGTAAGAACATGAAAAGAATTATCATGGACGCAAGCAACAAAGTTAAACACCAAACAGACAACGAGGAGAAGCCAAAATTCCGAGGAGAGGAATGGGGACAGCGAATCAAGCCACAAGGCGAAGACAACCTAAAAAAAGAACGCCCTCACCTCTTTGACGAAACCCAAGCGCACGGCCCTCACACAATGAATAGCAACGAGTTAGGACAATCAACCACAAACGCGGCACCAGTCGCAAAGAAAGCAAAAAACAAAATGTGTTATCAAGACCTAGAGCAACGCCTCCAAGAATCCCTATCAGACCATAAACTAGCAAGCCGAGAATGGATTGCTCAAACCACCCTCATCAACAAGGTTTTACGCCTCAACAAGTTCATTCAAGATTTTTACACTCAGCCCGACTATGCCGAAATCCTCGAAATCATCCGAGATACTGACGAACGGTCAAAGGTCATCAACGACATGAAGTTTGACTACTTTCGAGAACTTGGCGACGGAAAGAGCGACGGACACACCCTTGGCTTGTGCATGCAGGCTTGGAGAAATTCAGAACCAGGCGACGACATCTATTGTCCATTAAAAGAAGCAGTGGAAGAGATCGAGGCAGATAAGCAACGCGCCTTTGAACGCCACCCCCGAGGAGCAATCGGCATGGTATGGAAAGCCCTATTCGCCATGAAAGACCTTGACGAGTGGGAATGGGAGCAGGACTTTCCTTACGAAGAAAAGAAGCCCTATATCCCGATGCACATTCATGCAGCATCGCTATCCGTCCTAGCATCCAACCAATAGAAGGGGGGGGGAGCAATCCCCCCTACCTTTTAACAAGTTATCCACAGGCAATCCCAAAAAAAAAATTTCCTCGCTTCGCTCGTCAATCTCTCGAGCGGAGCTCTCGAACGCTTCGCTTCGCTTGAGTATTTTGCTCGCTACGCTCGCAAAAGCACTCGAGCTTCGCTCCGCTTGAAAGGAAACGCTCCATAGTCGCTAAAGGTGCGGCCAAAATGTCCCGAAGCGGGACGTAATATTTTTGTCTCCGACGGCCTCGCAGGGGCACCTAGCAGGGGCTCCGGACAATAAGGAAACGCGCCCTTATGGGGAGGCGCTCCGGGCAAGGAATAAATACATCGGGCAAAAAATAAGGGAAGCCCTTAAGATCCCCGTTAACCTTCGGCGACCTCGCAGGGGCGAAATCTGAGGCCAGATTTATCACCCCAACCTGCCATCAGGTTGAACATGAATACGCGAAGAACGGGTAGGGTAGTACGAGCGCTCTATCTCCACGAAGAAGCATTCGAACCGTTCACTCGGATGCACTCATTACGGATGCCTACGGCAAGCTGTCGCATGTGGTCCGGGGCTTGGTCACTTCGTCCCGGAGCCCCCCCCCTCGGGGAGGAGTAAAGACCCCCCTTACGGCACTCCCCTTGCGCTGAGACTGCGAACTTTTTTTGAAAAATTTGAAAACCAAAAGGAAGAAAAGATGAATCAAAAACAAAAATCAGAAATTGAAAAGATTAAGAAAACCTTTGGAAAGGAAAGTTGTCGAATTATGATTACAAACTGGACCTTCTCTTTACCAATAGGGTGGGTATCTTTGATAATACTCTATGATTCAGAGCAACCTTCAGTAACAGCAGCCCTCTGTGAAGAAGGTAAAGTATATGCAGGAAGCAGATTAGATGATGCAATTAACCGTAACATAGGAGCATACTAATGGAGGAACTTTATATCGAGATATACATTGTATTGATGCTGGCCTTAATGGGCTTCGGTTTTAAATTTATGTTTGATGGATGGAAATAAACACAGCCCTGGGGGGGGAATCATGAAATTAGTAGACGCAATCCAACAGTACCAGTCAATCATTTACGAAGTAGAGCTAGGAGACAACCTAGTGCGCTTACAGGCGCGTAAGGATCTATCCAAGCTCAGTACCTTCCTGACTAAAGAGCTAGGCTCAGACGCCGTTAGAACGCTCATGAAGGAAGCACAAAGCCAAGCTCATAGTCAAAAACGATCTACTTCTAACTAGGAGTATATCATGCGTGATCTTAATAAGATGGTAAACGATCTTAAGCAGACAGTAAATGACAAGAAGTTGAGTAGAACTGATCGGCTTTTGCTTGACATCCTCTCTGAAATGGCCGACATATTAACTAGTGGCTTTCGGGAGAAACCGTCACTTAAAAAAAAGAGGGTAACTAGTGATACTAGAACCTCGGAGATAAAAAATGACAGTGAAAAAGTGTTATCATTGCAGGATTTCCTTCGCTCACGGGGGAGACCCGATAGACGGAAATAACTTCTGCAGTTGGAAGTGTTCAGCAGAATATATACACCAAGTAAGGCTTGGGCATCACAAGCTAAACATGAGGGAGCCGAAGTTTAATCGGGGGAATAAGGATGAGACTAAAAAATAGACGAAAAAGATTTAAACAAAACTGGCTCAAGCTGTTCTGGCTTGCGCTTACTGATGGAGGAATTCGATGATTGAGAAACCAACTGAAAATGAAGCTGCCTTGATGAACGTTCTTAAGCAGCTGGTAGAGAGCTTTGCAGGCATGGGAAATACTATTACCGATAGTGCAAAAGCAATGTCAGTAATGGCTGACTTTCTCAAGGAGCTTGATTCTCGCATTCAATCTCTTGAACGCAAAGTAGACCAGTAATGGACTGCCTCAATGAGTCCACCTCTTTTATGGGGGTGGGCTTTATTGTGGGATGGTTCTTCAGAATCCTTTGGCGGGACTATCGCTTCCGCAAGAAACAAAAATCTAGGAGAAACAAACTTTACTAACTGTTTGGGAGAACAGAGGAGATAAGATGTCTTTGAAATATAACTCAGAGGAACACGTTAAATACGTCAACGAATCTGCAAGGACAATAGAGTTAGACTTTTTTGTCGGCAGACATCTGTTTGATTTACTTGAGAACATTCGCACTAAGGAGGGGAAATACCCTGGTGATAAAGACTATCACGAATGGATAAATGCGTTTGAAACAGTCGTTAAGTACGCTTGGCATAACTCTTGGGATCGTATTCGAGAACTACAGAAGGAGGCAGACAATGAGCGAGAAGGTCAATAAGATAGTCACCGAGAAGATGATCAAGCTTCTTGAGGATGGTGTCATTCCCTGGCAAAGACCATGGAAGAGCGGCCGACCTCAGAATTTCATAACTAAAAGACCTTACCGTGGAATCAATGCTTTGATCACTAGCCCTATTGTATCTGGCTTTGAGTGTCAGGACTGGCTTACTGCGAAACAACTAAACACTCTGGGATTCAAACTGAAAGAGAACCAGAAGTATACCCCTATTGTCTTTTGGGGGAGAGGAGAGAAGAAGGTTAACGGTAAGGACAAGAAGTTTGCCTTCACTAGGTTCTATAAAATCTTCAACAAATCTCAGATAGAGAACTACGAAACTACTTGGCCTCCTGAAGAACCTATTAAGCCATGCGGTTTATGTGATGAATGTGATGGAGGAAATCGATGCAGGGAACTTCCAGATCTTGAAGCATACGAGAACGAAGCTCAAGATATCATGGATGGTTACGAGTCCAGGGGAGGAAGCTTAACCAGTTACGGAAAGGGAAGAGCTTACTACTGTCCGGCAACAGACAAGATAGGAATGCCATCTCCAGGTACTTTCGTTAATCGTCCTGAGTTCTGGTCTACCCAGTTCCATGAAGTAATCCATAGTACAGGACATAAGAATAGACTGAGCAGAAACCTCGAAAATGTTTTTGGCGACCATGCTTACTCGGAAGAGGAGCTGGTTGCCGAGATGGGCTCGTGCTTTCTAATGGCAGACTTGGGAATCATTGACCGAACAATAGTTAACTCAGCAGGATACATCCAGAGCTGGCTGAAGAAGTTAAAGGACAATAGAAAGTTTTTAATGCAAGCAGCACAACGGGCAGAAAAAGCCTGCGATTATGTCAGAGGAGAGTCATACAATGACAAGCAAACATGATGGGTTTGAAGAGTTTAGAGATTTGGAACCAGAGCATTCAGAAGAAGTAGATCAAACAGTTTACGAAGGTATTGTCCAACATGCCTGTGAGACTGCAATAGAGGAGATGGTTAACACTGGACAGCTCAATGAGCTATTCAAAATGTTCGCCGAGGTAATCCCGAAGATTCAAAAGAAAGAATTCAATGACTCCGCGAGAGAAGGAAATAATGTTACGCCTGTTCAAGGCTAACCCGGTACTGACAACTGAGAACACATGCGTAAGAACTGTGTTTCAATATGCTCTCAAGACTGTTGTTGATGAGACGCATTCAGGTCTGAGTAAAGAAGAGAGACTAGAGATTTATAGTGAAACTCTTTTAGAAGTAGAAGAGTTAATGCTTGAGATTAACAAGGGAAGAAAGACCCTTAACTAAGGAGATAAGAAATGGCAGTTACCTATGATTCAAACGGACACATTGTAACATCAACAAGTTCATCCACCTCGATACACTCCATTAAAGAAGTCAGATTGAATTCACATTGGGTCACTGAATCAAATGGAACCCCACTAAGTAAGCCGTATTGTGTCACCCGCTATAAGTTTGAGGGGAAGACTGGAGATGTCGAGATTACTACCTTTGAGCCTAACGGAATTATTATCGAAGATGCACTAAACTTTACTGTGGATTTTGTCAGAGATGAGGAAACAGACAAGCAAACAATGTTCATTCGGCGAAAGCCACCAGTACTAAAGAATGCAAAAATGCTTGAAGGAGCGCAACAATGAGTTTCACAGCAAGTAGCATAAGCACAGGGATGCAATGCCCGAGGCTTTATAAATACAAGTACATCGATGGATACAGATCAGAGCCATCAGCAGCCATGAAGACAGGCACTATGGTTCATTTAGGGCTAGAGACTTATTGGAATGGAGAGGATTTAATGACCGCTCTCCTGAATATGGAAAGTCTTAAGATGGGTGATGATTGGTGGGAGGAGGAAGAAGGCTTAATCGCTTTCGCAAAATGCCAAGCATACGTTAACGGATACTATAAGAAGTGGGAGAAAGACGACGAGCTTCATAACATCTTCAATGATGCACCCATAACCATTTATCCCGAACTGAAGTTTGAGTTTGAGCATGGTGATCTAAAGGTACGAGGAAAGTTTGACGTACTGATTGTGAATAAAGACACCTTTGAGTCTGTAGTTATTGAGCACAAGACTACGAGTTTATCTATTGATAGTGGAGGCATCTATTTCGATAAGCTTCCGATGGATATCCAATGCACTATCTACAGGGAAGCAGCACACATGCTAACCAAGAAGATATGCAAAGACGCATCACCTGTTGGGGAGTTCGGTGGCAAAAACCCTTGTGCTCTGCCACTCCCAAGAGTTTTCTATGATGTTATTTCAACAACAAAATCCGGACCAAAGCAAAAGACTAAAGCAATGGGAGGGAAGTCAGTAGTCCGACGAAAGGATGAGACTGATGAGGAGCTGGTTGCACGAAAGGAGGCCAACAAGGAAACCATAGAAGAGTTTGGACAACGCATGGTCGATACCTATGAGGAGGATGACAGTCCTAAGTATGTGAGACATGAGGTTTCAGCTACATTCGGACAACATGTTCTCAGAATGATAGAGCTTGATGAGTACACAACTCTTCTATCCGATACAAGATTTCAAAAGACAAGGAACTCAACAGCGTGCGGGAGCTACGGAGGGTGTGCATATTTAGATCCTTGTCTCGAAAGAGGAACTCTTCAAGATTCTCCAAAGCTCGTAAAGCTAGACGTTCTACACCCTGAACTCGACGGAGAGAGAGCACGAAAACTTTCCTCCGCAATTTCTTACAACCAAAGGAGATAAGATGGAGTTTGATTTATCAATAACAGAAGGACCAAAGCTACCGCCAAGGGTAGTGCTCGTTGGTGGCCCAGGCATGGGAAAGACTACCTTCGGAACTAAATGCCCTGACCCTGTATTTATCCTTACTGAGGATGGGTGCGCGGCTAAGGTTTCCAAGATTCCTCCAGTAGGAAAGTTGCACAAATGGGAAGATGTAATGGCCGCAGGTCGCTACTTAATTAAGGAGGACCACGGGAAGAAGACATGTGTTGTTGACGTTGTTAATGCCGCAGAAAGTCTCTGCAAAGAACATATTCTTAACACTAAGTTTGACGGACAAATGATGCCATCACGAGGCAAGGAAGGCTATATGCAGTGGGGCCAAGGCGATAAGCTTATGCACCAAGAGTTCCTTCGACTCCTCAACTGCCTAGATATCCTCCGTAATCAAAAGAATATGATGATTGTTCTTCTTGTCCATGAAGGATTGCATCGCCAGGGTAATGCTTTGGGTGATGACTTCCTCAAGATTGGTGGAGCAATGCACAAGTATACATGGAATGCAGTGATGGAGTGGGCAGATCAAATTGGCCACATCACTAAAGACCATGTTGCTGTGATGAAACAGGGTGACAAGGTTGCCAAGCAAAAAGGAAGCAATAAGAGGGTTTGCTACTTCGAGGGTGGGCCAGGCCGTGACGCGAAAGCTCGTGCAGGCTATGAGATGCCTGAAAGTATTGAATTCTCTTATGAAAATTACATGAAAGCACTTAAAGGAGCTTAACTAATGCCAGCATTAAACCATGAACCAGAAGAACTTGATGAAGGATTTCCAGAAGGAATCTATAACATCCGAGTAAAAGAAATTATATTTCCACACACATTCTCCTCTGGAAATGAGGGTATGAAAATTCAGTTTGACGTTTGGAACTCAGACGGAATTGGATTCACAACTTATGAGAACATTGTAACCTCATTGGCGAGAGTCAAGTGGAAGCTTAAGGAGTTTTGTTTCGCCCTAGGTCTTGATTATGATGACCCAAATCTAAAGTCAGAGGACTTTGAAGGCAAGGAAGGCAAAGCCAGTATGAAGCGTGAAGCTGGGAGTAGATGGTTATCTATTGATCATTACCTGTCAGTAGATTCCGCTGATGCGAAAACAGATGTAAAAACTGTAGACGCAAGTCAAGATTCAGTGCCATTCTAACGGGAGGAGGGGGTGCCTTACTTCTCCCATGTAATCCCTCTGAGTTCAGTCCTTATCTCCTGTCCTCAGATGGCACCCCCTCCCCTCACACCTAACCGTATTCAAGGAGCTAACATGCCAGAATTAAAGCTGTGTACATCGTCGCGTCTTCACCCAAAAATTAAGAGGCTTAAGCGTAAGTTGGGTGCAGATGGAGTCTTAGGACTTTATAATCTCTGGTGCTTTTGCATCGAGTATCGCAAGGATGGAAAGCTTACTGACATGGAGCCCTTGGATATCGCGGAGGCAGCAGATTACGCAGGATGTCATGAGGGTTTCGTTCACACCCTTTGCAACCTACGACTGCTAGATGCCAACGGTGGGGTGTTCACTGTTCATGGATGGAATAAATACAACTTAGGCAAACCCAAGAGACAACGAAGCTCTAAAGCCTCTCCTTCGGCTGATGCGTCTGAGTCTCTTGGTGGGAAGTACACGCCTGTTGCAGAGGTTGTATCCTACTATAAAACAGTACACCCCACCCGAGGTAAGAATATTAAACCTGGCTCTTCTGACTGGAAGAGAATTCGTAGAGCCCTGAAGGATGGCAATACTGTTTCAGACTTGCAGAAAGCTATCCTCGGAAACCAGCTCTGTCCTTGGCATCAGAACGTGCCAGCAGGACATAGCATCGAATACATATTTCGCAATCAATCAAAGATAGAGGGATTCATCGAACGGGCAACTGATCCAAGTCGATATGATTCCAAGCAAGAACAAGTCGGACATCACCGAGGAAGCAAGGAGTTTGGCGATGGAAACCAAGCAGCAGGATTCTGAGGAAGAAAACCCATTCTTAGACTACAGAGAAGATACGGCCGATGAATGGATGAGAGCCGTTTATCGAATGTACACTCGACAGAAGCAGAGAGAGGCGGCAGATGCAGCCGAAGGCAGAGAGTTCTGCCCTGTTGAAGAAGGCATTAGCGCAGGCGGCAGGATAGCATGCCTCAAGTCATGGGGTGTCCCTGAGAGGATTTTGAAAAACCTCGAGGGATTGAATGAAACTAAAGCCGTTAAGTATGTGAGAGAATTCAACCTTTCTCCGAGAGAGGGATGGTGCCTAGTTCTTTCAGGAGGAAAGGGGACAGGAAAGTCAACCGCTGCGGCTGTGTGGCTTTATGAGAATGTTCCTCCAGAGGGAGCCCCAACCTATCAAACTCGATACTGGTGGAATGGAACCAAGGTTGCTCGGACGAATGGCTATGCCAAGGATTACGAGAGAATGATCCAGTCCAAGCTGATGGTTATTGATGACCTCGGAGTTGAGTACCAAGATAAGAATGGTAACTTTCAGCAGCGACTAGATGAGCTTATCGACGAACGATATTCAAATTTCAAGAAGACTATTATCACAACGAATCTGAATGCAGAGGCGTTCAAGGATAGATATGGAGAACGAGTTGCAGACAGGATGAGGGAAGGCTTCGCATGGGGTGGAGGCTTTATGGAGTTGTCTGATGACTCAATGAGGAAAGTTAGAAAGGTGAGATAAGATGCCGAAGGACCCATCATTTGACAGATACCTTGATGAGCAAATTGAAGAGCACTCGAAGGATGAACCCCACGATGAGTATTGTGAGGAGGAAGGCTGTGCTGAATGTGAAGAAGAGGGTGGCTCTATGCCGAATGGAATTTCGATTCTTAATACGACAGTCTGTCGGAACCTAAATCTTCCGCCCACAGATATGCTCGAAATTGGGACTTGGAAAGAAGAGGATGACAAACCGTGGGGGCAAGGATGAAATGGACTGACCTTGAGGTAACATGGAAGAGAGAACTTTCCTACGAGCTAACAGAGCAGGACTTTGAAGAGCTACAGAGGACAGGTTCAATCAACGTGAAGCTAAGTATCACTGTTCCTTCTGAGGTTATGTATCGAATGAGGCTGGAGGACGAAGATGAGTTGTGATGACTTCATCTGGAAATTTACCATCCTCGGCAAGCCTGTCAGTCAGAAGAATGCCAAGCGTGTAGGAGT
>NZBZ01000011.1 GCA_002686365.1 bacterium | reverse complement strand
GGGGTGGTGACTCCTGAGGAGCTTATAAAAAGCTCTTTTGAATTTTTATTAGAGCGCGAACCAAAGGAGTCAATCTTAAAACACTTCGACCTCCCAACAATCTACAAATATTTCCCCGAATTCGAAGTAGAAATCTACTCCGGCGACAGGTAATAAATATGCTATAATGGGTGTATGAAGATCACTAAATATGCTCAATCTTGTCTTTTGGTAGAAACTAAAGACAAGCGGATTTTAATTGACCCCGGAGTTCTTAAATTCCAAGACTCACTCTTAGAAAATGACTGGATAAATATCAATGCCGTTCTAATAACACACCAACACCAAGATCACTGTATGGATGACGCAGTAAACCACATTATAAAGGACTCTGGAGCAAAACTTTATTCGAGTAAGGAGGTTGCCAATACGCATCCAGATATTAAACCAGAGATAGTTAAAGAAGGAGATATAATTGAGGTCGGAGAAGTAAAAGTTGAAGTTGTTCATGCGGTTCATGGATATTTTCCAGCCCTCAAAGAAAGAGGCATAATAGTGAATGAAAACATTGGGTATATTATTGATGATGGAGCAATACGCTTTTACCATACCAGCGACTGTATTGCTTTTGATAATGATTATAAGACTGACGTCATCGCTGTCCCAATAAATAACCACGGTGTATGTTTTGACCCATTTTCCGCAGCACAGTTTAGTAAGGAGACCAAGGCAAACTTAGTAATTCCAATGCATTATGATAATCCGGCATTGCCAGGTGATCTTGATAAGACAGAAGAAGAATTTAAGAAAGCAGAATTAAATTATAAAATATTAGGAATAGGGGAATCTGTAGAGATAAATGAATAATCCTATTAGTATTCAAGAGCTTGTGGATTTTCTTGATGAGGCAAATAAAAATACTTATGCTAATAAAGATGTTGAAAAAGCGATGTCTTCTCGTATAGAGTCACAAGATTATCATTTTGAATCAGGTAATCTAATTTATCATGATACATATTTTGGTAGTGATAAATTTATCGGTGGGGAAATAGTCTACAAAGACAAGCAACCGGTATGGGGAATGAACTATTACGGGTTTGAACTTGATGATAATATTTTAGATGATAAAATCGGACCATTTCTCAAAAAAGCTCTTATGCAAGAGTACGATAATATTATTCCAGTAAGAGGCCCAAAGAATTTTTCAGCAAAAGACAAGGAGTATAGATTTTCAGTGAATGGTGATTTGAAAAACTTCACAGGTATAGAAGAGATATCATTTAATAATAAAACAGTCTATCGTTGCTTTGTTCATGGCGGATTTATTAGATAAAATATAAAAAAATCATAAAACGATGAAAATATTTGTAATTTGTAGTAAAAGATTCTACGACAAGATTAAGGATGTCGAACATGATCTTAAGAAAGCAGGCCACTCTTTGACCATGCCAAATTGCTATGATGATCCAGCAACTGAAGAACGATATCGTACGATGGGAAGAGAAGAGCATTCCAAGTGGAAAGGGCAGATGATAGAGAAAAGTGAAAAAGTTATTAAAGAAAATGACGCTGTACTCGTTCTGAACTTCGAGAAAGATGGAATGAAAAACTATATTGGAGGCGCAACTTTCCTTGAGATGTATGATGCTTTTAAATTGGGAAAGAAGATATTTCTATATAATGACGTGCCAGAAGGAATATTGCATGATGAAATAGTAGGCTTTGACCCTGTCTTTTTGAATGGAGATTTAAAGAAAATTGCATAAATAAATTTTCTGGTATATTTATGAGCATGGAAGTAAAAGACCTAACAAAACAATAAAGAAAAGACCACCCTCAACCAAGACCTCGTCCATGAAAACGAGGCCTTTCTCTTTTCATTGACAAAAAACAACACCTATGTTATTTTCCCCTTGGAACGATCGCAAAAGCTTCTCGCAAGAGGCGCATTTGTGTCATATTACCGGAAGGCCCGGTAATACCGTACCTAGAAAAGGAAATACAATATGGAAGGAGAAGAACGAGTTCTTCACCGAGGAGAACTGGCTGAGTGCCTCCACCACTACAGAGAAGTGTTGGAAAGCCATGCCCCGAGAGGCTCTCGCGAAATCGTTAAACTCAGAGAGCCGATGGCAAGGTTTTGCGGTGTTGGTGATCAAACAGTGACAGTGTGGTTGCGTGAACCGGGAGGAAACAAGATCGGAAGTGTGTATTTCAAGCTCATCTGTTTCATGAGGGTGGTTGGTTATGAAGTGACCGACCTGATTCGTGTCCGGAACACACCCCTTCGTGAGATCACTGAGATCATCGGGTACAGCATCCTTTCCGATAAAGAGGTAACGAAGGGGGTCGGCTACGCTAAGTCATCGACACTCTTCAAGGTTCTCAGGGGTGAAAACCAACCAACTCCAGATCGAGAAAAGCTGATGCGTCAGTTCTGTCGAGCAAATCGCGAGAAGGTTCGCGCAAAGAAGGAGGTAACGGTAAAAAGATACGAAAAAGCAATCGAACTGGCGCATGCACTTCCTGAGGTGAAAGTACCTGCAACTACTGCTCGCTCTCGAGCGAAGCACACCAAATCATGTGAAGCGGCTCATCCGATTGTTCTGATCATGTCGGGTGTTTCCTGTTTCCTTGAGCAGGATAAAGATCGTCTCACAGATACGGTGCTGGCCACTCTTTCGGAAGAAGATGCGGGAGTGATTCTGGATCTCTCTTCGAAAATGAGTGCTCTGTCATCGCGCGTGCTCAACGCACGAAAGAAATGAGAGGGTGCTTATGTCTGAGAAAACATACAGGGCTATCGTTCAAAGGGTAGTCCTGAGAGGAAGGCACGGTCCATATGCTGTGGCTACCTCTGAAGAGCTCGAGGGTTCAGTGACTGTGTCACTGGAGTCTCCAGTGTGGCAAGATTCTGTCATGCCTGAACGAGGTATGTACTTGATTCTGTCACAAGTCAGAAAGAAACGCGCCGGGTGGCGTGCTTTCAGTGGGCGGCTCGTACAGCCGCCCGACGAACTCAACAGCAAGGAGCAAAGAGAACAATGACCGCACGAACCGGAACCCGAACCGTCAAGATCGAGGACCTCATCACCGATGTCTTCGTCCGCACGAAGCTCGATGACGATCACGTGATGTATTTGGCCACCCTCACGGAGGCCGGTACCGAATTCGACCCGATCCTCATCACCCCCGACATGGAGGTGATCGACGGACGTCACCGAATCGAAGCAGCGCTTCTCTTCGATGACACCGAGATCGAAGCAAGGGTCGTCAAGGTCGCAGATCGAAGTGAACTCATCACCATGGCCTTCGAGGCCAATACCGGAGGCGCGAAGCCGCCGACCCAGGCCGACATTGATCACACGATCAAGCTCTTGATGGAGGAGAAGTTGACGCAGTCGGAGATCGCCGAGCGCATCGGTCTCCTGCCCTCACAGGTGAAGCGTCGGATGACGGAGGTCCGCAAGAAGGAGACTCGCCGGAAGGTGATCGCAGCCGTTCACGACATTCGCGAGAATGACATGACGGTAAGGGAGTCCGCCGAGCTCCATGGTGTCGACCCATCAGCAGTCAAGGTCGCAATGTCTGGTGGTGGACGGCGCAAGAAGGTCTCGGAGGACCGCCGGGAAAAGCTCGCTGGCATCATGAAGACCTACGGAAGCCTCTCTCGTAAGAATGGCTCTCTCCTGGCAGATGTCATGGAGGCGCTCGGCGAAGGTGAGGCCAAGTACGACGAGGTCGCAGAGATCCTCTCCTCTCTCGAGAAGAAGGTGAAAGGCCAGACTCGCGCCCTCACAAACTGGCGGAAGCGCCTCGAGGCTGGTGAGGCCAGCTAGTCTCTTCATTCCACATCAAAGGGCACTAAGCCCATCAGGCTTTTGGAGATATGCCTGTTAGAACTCCCGCCGCCATGTCAGCAATGACCTCTGGCGGCGTTTTTTTATAAAAAAATTCATACAAAACGAACAAATTCACAACAAAATAACTAAATGGCTTTTATTGTACCTAAAAGGGGTATAATCGTTGTATGAGTAATAAGAAAATATATTATAGGGCGACCTCTATAATCTTTCTTATTATTGCGGCAGGACACCTATTGCGAGTTGTAAAAGGGTGGGAAGCAATAATAGGAGGAGTAGCTATTCCTATGTGGTTTAGTTGGGGAGCAGTCGCGCTAGCTGGGTACTTAGCGTACCGCGGGCACAAACTCGCATCTAAGTTTATGTAAATCAAAAGGTTTACGGAGATTATTATAAAGAATTAACCCCCCAGTCGTGCACACTCGTGCGACTGGGGGTTAATGTGATGGCATCACACAGGAAAGAACTTGTCAGAGCTAGTCTAGAAATCCTTCCCACGAATCTCTCATGGCGAGTGTATATCAACCAGACCAGCCACAATCAACCAACGTCCATCTTGAAAGATCATTGATACCTTTTGGTCAATACGTGCACCTGGCGTTACAAATGGACTATTTTGTGGCGTGGAAACGATGAGAGTAGCCTTATTGCCAGCTCTGACCTCGCTCTTTACCCAAGAATCAAAGGTATTGAAGTTGGCGTTCTGCATCATGATGTAGAACAGTTTCTTTTTTGGAATCTCCTTTATCAAAAATACATACCGTGGGTCTTGTATGATGGCATGGGCTATCGTTATGGTACGAACGTTCTCGATCATCCTATCCCTCGACACTGGTTCAATCATCTTGTGCAATTTGCCAAATTGACCGATTCTGCCGAAATACTTGAAGCGTTCATACACTTCTGTCGCAGACTCAGAATCTGTCGGATCAGTTTTTGCAAAAGCGTATGATGTTGAAAAAACAATCGAGCAAAAAGTAGTAGCAAAAACTAGAACGATGATGGGGTACCTGTCCACAGAGAACTCCTTCTGGGGTGGAACTACTAGTGAATCTAGTATAATCTAGGCTAAAATTAATGTATTACTAATGATAAGTCAAATGAAAGAAAACAGCCCTGCGGTGGTGGTCGAAACCATACGCAGGGCTTGTCTTGTTTCTGACTAGGTCTCCTTTCTTTCCTGTGACCTAGTTCAAGTGCTTGATCGAAAGGTCATCGTCCCATGATGTCGTCTCACTCGGGTCTTCATACGAGACATCTATCAGGAACTCTACTTCTGATGAGTGGCAACGAAGTGGTGATGTTTCGATCTGTCTGATAAGTTCGGGAATCTCTTCTTTGCTGATATTTCCCTCCCTGTGATAGTAATCCACCTGGGCCAAGGCAGCGCACCTGGAGTCGACTTCTTCTGCAGTAAGACCATCTGCGAATACGATGTGGCCACTTTGGCCGAACCCATCGCAAACCACGACAAAATGAGCCGCAGACTTAATCAATGACTTACTCACTGTAACCCTCCTAGTATGAGTTGTCCGTGAATACTATATAAGCAAGATAACTATAAGTCAAGGTATGTCTAGATTGACCAGAATAGAATAATTAGAAATCATTATCATATTTACAAGCAGAGAATATTCTGATATAACTTTTGAGGAACCAACCTTAAGGAGACGAATATGTCTAAGTTCACCGTGCCGGCAGACTACTTGATGCCCTGGATCCGCGATGCAAAAGCCGTGGAGATCAAGAAGAGAGCCCTACGGCAGGGTCATGCGCTCTTGATGGTGCTCGTGGGAACAGTAGTAGCTTTCTTTGCAGAGTGGATCTTTGAGTTTTTGTCGAACAATGACGCGAACAATATTATGCTCGTCATATATGGGATATTTGCTGTATCTATGGTGATCACATCCATGCTGGGAACATACAAGTTCTTTGTATTTCTGTGGACGGAGGAGAGATGTGCATACACCTGTAAATCATGTTCTCGCACTGAGGAGAAAATTGTCTTTGCAAAAAAGCGAGCGGGGATCTGTCCACACTGCTTTTTCCCCATCAAAAAAGGCAAGAGAAACGACATTCTCCTACAGGCATGGAAGAACGGCTTTCCTGGTATAGAGGTAGAGAGTGGGTAATCAATTCCCAGAGGGATGCAAATATCCACATTTGGTCCCGACGTGTGTATACGCGTCGGGACCTGATTCTTTCACTAACACTTATCCCTTCTCAAAATGGCTTAAAATCGCTATTATTCTGATATATGAGCCAG
>NZBZ01000010.1 GCA_002686365.1 bacterium | reverse complement strand
CTTTGCCTCTTCAAACCCCATAAGAGTTATTGCCGATTCGATTTTTTCTTTAATGTGTTCCATGTTAGGGCTTAGGACATAAGACTTAGGGCTTAGGAACGATGGGTTCGTTTTTCCTATATCTTATGTCTTACGTCTTATGTCTTCGTCTTGTTTTCTTTATCCTCTTCTTTTTCTACTTCTTCTTCGGCCTCCTCTTTCAGCTCTTCTATTTCCTCATCTACATCTTCTTTTTTGATGCGTTTATTTATATATATCTGCTGGCCTATAGAGAAAATGGTTGATGTGAGCCAGTAAATACCGAGGGCTGCAGGGAACCTTGTGAGTATGAAAAGCGTTAGCCCAGGTCCAATATAGGCCATCATCCTTCCGGCTGATGCGATTGGATTGCTGCTTTTTTCTGTAGATTTCTTCGGCATTGCCAGCCGTATCTGAACATATTGAAGGATTGCAGCTATTACAGCGATTATTATGCTCTTCTCCCTTAAGTCAATAAACCCTAAAAAGATAAAATTGTCAAAAAATTCACCTCCTATCTCATTTAAGATCACGCGATAGAGAGCAATGAGTATTGGGAGCTGAACCAGCAGTGTTAAAATTGAGGAGAAGGGGTTTATCTTATGCTTCTTATAGATTTTCATGAGTTCCGCAGCCTGCTTCTCCTTGTCGTGCTTTAGCTCCTTCTGAATCTTTCTAATCTTTGGCTGTATTTTTTGAATAATTGCCTGCTGTTTTGCCCCCTTGTAAAAGAGGGGGAAGAGTACGATTCGTATAACGATGGTAAGAATAACCACTGCAAGCCCAAAGTCTCCAAATGCTACCTTGTCATATATAAAGACGAGCGTACTTAGTATTGGCTGATAGAGAAATGTGTTCCAAATATATTTCATCCCTCACATAAACCTACACGCTTAAAAATTGCGCGCTCGGTATTATTATAAAACTCTCGACGATATACATATGATTTTAATTGTATGTTATGTGAGGGATTCATGGTTTATGCTCTAGGCTTTAGGATTCTAGACTTTAGATAATTGTTTTTCTATTTCTTGCCTTAATTCTTCGAATGTTAGGGCTTTTGCCTCAGGCCCAACGATAATTGTATACCTTTCTCTGTTTTTTTGAATGCGCTGGCCTATAATTACCCGTATTCTTCTTCTTATGCGATTTCTTTCAACGGCTTTTGCAAAAACCCTCTTTCCTACTACAATTGCGGGCCTTTCTTTTGCAGCACCCTTTCCTTTTTTTACTATAATTGCCGGCATACAACTTGAGGATATTTAATCTACAGGCCCCCGTTCAGAAGTTCGTCCCGCCGAGAGGCGGGACAACAGACGCGCTTATACGTCTTATTTCTTTCTGAACAAACGGCTTCCTATACAGCTAGCTTCTTTCTTCCTTTCTGCCTTCGCTTCCGCACCACGCTCCTTCCCCCTGGAGTACGTGATCGCTTCAGAAATCCGTGTGTTCGCTTCCTTTTTTTCTTTTTTGGCTGGTAAGTTCGTTTCATGATTTTTTATGAAATTCTCCATCCACAGGATGCTCACAATTAAATCACACTTTTTCTGTTTCTTCAACGTTGCAAGGTTTCTCATTATCATTATTATTAAGTGGACAAGGGTGGTCTTTATTTTTTATCTATTATCATTATGAATCCTATTAGAAAATTTACGCTTTCATCTTCTCTCACGATATCGCATCGGGGCTCTTGTGCTCTTAATCTACGAGGCTTTTATATTTATATTTTCTAATGGAATGAATCCCGTTAGAGGCAATCAAAAAATGTACGCATCACATACCATAGCCACCAGACAGTCGTCATGGTGCAACCTAACAAAAAATCACGGACGTGCCCCTAAGCACGCTCTGCCTCTAACGGGATGAACAGCAACGAACTTTGGAAAACTGTATTAGGAGAGATAGAGCTTCAAATCTCTCGTCCAAATTTTCTTACCTGGCTAAAACAAAGTCAGCTCGTTGATAAGAACGATAAAAATGGAGTTGCTTTAATTGGGCTGCCTAATCATTTTGCAAAAGACTGGGTAAAAACTCGATATCATAAACTTATTCTGGGTTCGCTTCGTAACTTGGATGGCGCGGTAAAAAGCGTTGATTATGTTGTGGTGAATTCTCAGAATGCAGAGGCCCTTAAAAAGCGCGTGCGGAAAAGTCAGGGAGGGCCAAAAGTCTCTGTTCGCCCCCAAGAACCTCTCTTGGAGCTTCGCGTTGATCCAAAGACGAATCTTAACCCGAGATATGCGCTGGATTCGTTTATTGTCGGCTCCTCAAATGAACTTGCCTATGCTGCTGTTCAGGCCGTGATTGATGATGTTGGCACGAAGTATAATCCGCTTTTTCTGTATGGGGGAGTGGGGCTTGGAAAGACTCACCTTATTCAGGCTGCAGGAAATGCGATTCAGAAGAAGTATTCTAAAAAGGTTCGGGTACTCTATGTAACTTCGGAAAAATTTATTAATGACGTGGTCTGGGCGCTTCGAAATAGACGGATGGATGATGTTAAGAGCAAGTATCGCGACGTAGACCTCCTCATAATTGATGATATTCAGTTTATTGGGGGCAAGGCCGCAACAGAACAAGAGTTCTTTTACACGTTCAATACTCTGCATGAGCACAATAAACAGATTATTATGTCTTCTGACCGGCCTCCAGCCGCAATTCCTACCCTTGAAGAGAGGCTTCGCTCTCGGTTTGAGGGAGGAATGATAATAGATATTAGCTATCCGGACTATGAGATGCGTCTTGCTATTTTACGCGCGAAGGTTGATCAACAGGAGGTTGTTCTTGAGGATGGGATTTTGGAACATGTGGCGCTTAAAATTCAAAATAACATCCGAGAGCTTGAGGGCGTGTTAAATAAAGTTATTTTTTATCAGCAGTATAAGGGAGAGAAGGTGACGACACGAAAAGTTGACGAGATTATTCAGGAAGTGACGAATGTAGTCTCTAAAAATATTACTGTTCAGGATGTTCTAAAGACTGTTGCTGACTTTTTTGACGTTTCTCCGCAGGAGCTTTCTGATAGAAGCAGGAAAAAGGAGATTGTTGAGCCCCGACAGGTCTGTATGTATCTCATGCGGGACGTGCTCAATCTTTCTTATCCCCACATAGGCGAGAGGCTTGGAAAAAGAGACCACACAACTGCAATTCATGCATATGAAAAGATTTCAAGAGAGGTGAGCCAAAATCCGCAACTCAACCAACGCATTACCCTTATCAAGGACCGCTTGCAGAAAGCGTAAGTGCATAAGATGTTGGTGTGAGTCGCATAAAGGTACGGATTACGAGGGATAGATTTGCTCTTTATGCACAGAAGAGGGGAGAGTTTCCGCCTTGACCAGATATTCATCCACACAAGCCCCCTGCTTGTCCCCGAATTATTCTTTTTCTCCCTCCTCTTTTGTCCTTATTTCTCGCGGTTATATAATATTTATTCACATATCCACCATGACTACTACTACGACTAAAGATTTAAAGATAATAGTATTACGTAGTAAGCTCCTAGAGGCTTTGTCTTCTGTTCAGACTTCTGTTGGAGGAGACCAGGCAAGCCTGCCCATTCTTAAAAACGTTCTTATTCGGGTTACTGATGGACGCATTGTGTTTACAGCGACCGATCTTGATCTTGTTGCTGAACATACTGTGTCTGGGAAGGTTTCGAAAGGGGGAGAGTTTACTGTTCCGTTTCATGTGTTTTATGAGATTGTGAAGAATTTGATGAGCGAACGAATTACACTTGAGAGAATTGATAATGCGCTGCATATTGTTACTGATAATTATGAGGCGCAGGTGTATGGTCAGGGAGCGAAGGATTTCCCCATTGTTCCTTCGATTGACGCATCGCACGTTGCTCTTACGTTTGACGTTGGCGTGTTTCGGGAGGCCTTGTCTCAGGTCGCTTTTGCGACGCAGTATTCTGATATCCGTCCTGAGATTAGCGGTGTATATGTTCATTCTGACGATGGGGGACTTGCTCTTGTTGCTACGGACAGCTTTCGGCTTGCAAAGAGAGTGCTTTCTTCAAAGTCTTTTTCAACTACCTCTCAAAAGGATATATCTTTTACTTTGCCAATTCGTACGATTAGTGATTTTTCCAGAATTTTTACTCAGGAGAGCGGCGAGCTTAAGCTTTTGGTGGATTCTGGTCAGGCGCTTTTTGAGACAGAGTCTCGGCGCGTGATTTCTCGTTTGGTTGAGGGAGGGTTTCCGGACTATACACAGATTATTCCTCAGGAATTTCGGAGCGAGGCCAAGGTGGACGGCAAGGAGCTTTTTCATGCTGTAAAGATTGCGAGCTCACTTTCCGGGAAGACGAATGATATGGTTATTGAGGTGGGGGGCAATAAGAAGTTTTTGGAAATTCGATCTTCAGAGAGTGCGTTGGGAGAGAATGTATATAAGATTCCCGCGAAGGTGAGTGGAGATGCGTTTTCTGTGATTTTTAACTGGCGATATGTTCTAGATGGGCTTAAGGCGTATGAGGGGAGTGAGGTGGGGATTCAGGTTGGGGGCGCTGATAAGCCTGCTGCACTTCGAAGTCCCAGCCATCCGCATCTTTTATATATTGTGATGCCGATTAAGGGCTAGGCGCATGATTATTCTCGGCATAGACCCCGGAACAACGCGTGTTGGATATGGGGTTGTGGAACAGAAAGGGAGTAAGTTTTCCCATTTGGAGAGCGGGCTCTTGTCCGCGTCTTCAGGTACGCTTTCAGAGCGCCTTGTTTTTTTAGAGAAGAAGCTGGAGTCTTTGCTTTTGAGAACTAATCCTCAGGCTGCTGGGGTTGAGAGCGTGTATTTTTATAAAAATCAGAAGACTGCTATTGAGGTTGCGGAGGCGCGAGGGGTTGTGCTTCTTGTGCTTGAGAGGCATGCGGTTACTCTGGTGGAGCTTTCTCCACCAGAGGTAAAGCTTGCTGTATCCGGAGACGGCAGTGCTTCGAAGGCTGCGGTTGCCCGGATGGTTTCTCATTTTTTAGGCGAGTCAGTAGAGAAGAAGCTTGATGATGTAACGGATGCACTTGCAGTTGCTATTGCTGCCTCAGGCAGGAGGCTGTAGCGTTTAGTTGATTTCTTTGTGTCCTCGAAGGTATTATTGGGGGTATGGCATCTCGACGCAGGAGGCGAACATTTTTTCTTTTTTTCTGGGCAGTAGTTGCCCTCTTTATATTTCTTGGATCTTTGGCTGTCCTTTATGTGGCAGTTGTTTCTAAAGATCTTCCTTCGCCCTCGCAGCTTAATACTAAGCAGGTAGCACTTTCTACAAAAATTTTCGACAGGACTGGCGAGGTTCTTTTGTATGAGATTCATGGCGAGGAGAAGCGGACTGCGATTTCGTTTGAGGAGATTCCAGAGCAGTTGAAGCAGGCAACTCTTGCTGCGGAGAATGCGGGTTTTTATAATGATCCTGCTATTGATGTAAGAGGTATTATTCGGGCCTTTATTACAAATCTTCGGGCAGGTCGTATTGTTCAGGGGGGGTCTACGATTACTCAGCAGCTTGCAAAGAATTTGTTTTTGACTCCAGAGCGCACAATTCCTCGAAAGGTAAAAGAGCTTATTTTGGCGCTTCAGCTTGAATCTCGATATACAAAGGATGAGATTTTTGAGCTGTATCTGAATCAGATTCCGTATGGGTCAAATGCGTATGGCATTGAGGCAGCTTCGCAGACTTTTTTCAGTAAGTCTGCGGGAGAGCTGACTCTTGCTGAGTCTTCGCTTTTAGCTGCTATGCAGAATGCTCCAAGTTACTATTCTCCGTGGGGTAATCATGTTGAGGAGCTTTATGATAGACAGAGGTATGTGCTGGATCGTATGGGAGAGTTGGGATTTTTGGATTCGGAAGAGGTGGAGTCTGCAAAGGAGGAAGAGATTGTGTTTCAGCGGAATCCTGAGTCTTTGAAGGCGTATCATTTTTCTCTTGCTGTTCGGGATTATTTGGTGGAGAAGTATGGGGAGGAGCTTGTAATGAATGGAGGACTTCGAGTTCTTACTACTCTTGATTTTAGACTGCAGGAGATTGCAGAGCGCGTTGTGCTGGAGGGGGCAGAGAGGAATACAGAGCTTTATTCGGGCAGAAATGCTGCTCTTTTTGCTCAAGACCCTAAGACTGGGCAGATTTTGGCGCTTGTGGGCTCTAAAGATCCTTTTGGGGAGCCAGGGCCTGAGGGGTGTAGTCCGGGGCTCAATTGCGGATTTGAGCCAAGTTTTAATGTTCCTTTTCAGGGACTTAGGCAGCCGGGTTCGGCCCTGAAGCCTTTTGCCTACCTTACTGCATTTGAGAAGGGATATCTGCCGCAGACGATTGTTTACGATACTCCTACTGAGTTTGCCTCAAGTAATCCAGAGTGTCCTTCAGTCGTCGATTTTGATAACGAGCATGAGGAGTGTTTTCATCCGCAGAATTTTGATGAGATTTTTCGGGGAGCCACTTCGCTTGCAGAGGGACTTTCTCAATCGATCAATGTTCCTTCTGTGAAGGCTCTTTATCTTGCTGGATTTGATGATGTGCTTCGGACAATTAATGACTTTGGTATCTCAACGCTTAAGGAGCGGGGTCGGTATGGGCTTTCGCTTGTGCTGGGAGGAGGAGAAGTTCTTTTGGCTGAACTTGTAAATGCGTATGGGACTCTTGCAGAAGAGGGGGTTCGGCATGAGCAGACATTTATTTTGGAGGTGCGTGATAGAAGCGGGAAGGTACTGGAAGGGTATCGTGATCGGGCAGAGCGGGTTATAGATCCGCAGTATCCTCGAATGATTAATCAGATTCTATCGGACAAGGAGCTTCGGTCCGGTCTTTTTCACGGCAGCTTAGGTCTTACTGTCTTTCCGGGGCGGGATGTTGCTCTTAAGACTGGCACAACAAATGATTTTCGTGATGCTTGGACTGTTGGATATACTCCTTCGCTTGCAGCAGGTGTTTGGGCGGGGAATAACGATAATGTGCCCATGCAGAAGAAGGGCGGAAGTATTTTGGCTGCTGTTCCTATGTGGAATGCGTTTTTACAGGAGGCGTTTGAGTTTTATCCTTCAGAGGGATTTACTCGCCCCGATGCTTTAGAGGGGGTTCGGAAGCCTATGATTGGCGGGCAGTCGATTTATGTGCCTGAAAAAGACAAGGAGTCTTATCCGCAGATTCATTCCATTCTTTACTATGTTGATAAAAAGGATCCTTCTGGTTCATTTCCTGAAGACCCATATCAGGATCCCCAATTTTCTCTTTGGGAGGAGGGCGTTTTCCAGTGGGCTTCATCAACCATTCCGGATTTTTCAGAGTATAACAAGCTGATTCCAGAGGGAGCAGTAGAGAAGCAGGTAATTCAGGCAGATGAGGCGATTTCTATTACTAATATTTCTCCTCTGAACGGGAGTTTTGTGAAGACTCCCTTTCTTATGAAGGCTAATGTTGTTTCAAAGGAGAATTTGAGTAGCCTAGAGATGCGTTTTAATGGAAAGCTTTTAACCCGTATACCGCTTTCCGGAAAAACGTTTTCATTCCAGTGGTTTGTATTTGACGCCTTGGAATCTCAGAATGTTGTGCAGATACATGTTGTTGATGAGAAGGGGAGTGCGAAAAAGACTAATGTGATTTTGTACAATTAAAAACATTCTTGTTCATTAAGTTTTCGTTCGTCACCGCGTGATGCTCGCTCATGCACGGTATTTTGCCACCCTCCTCGCCCTTCGGGCTCACGGGTGCCCGGCAAAACACCTATTCGCTCGCAACGCGGTCCCGACTCCCTCCAACAATCATTCACAAAGAACGTTTTTAATTGTTTTTATTAGTATTTTTCGTGGGGAAGAGAGGTGATGGTGGTTGAGGGCGGTTCCGTCAAGGCGGGGCTTTTATTTTTATTAGAGTTTTTTGGATTGTGCCCAGGCGATTTCGAAAATGATTTTGAGAGAGTTGGCAAAGGAGGGGTTTTTGATTTCAAAGGCAACGTTCTCTCCGGGTTTTACAAGTACGCCCATTACAGTGTCGTCATATATTTTGATTTCTGCTGCGGGAGATTCTTTGAAGGCGTGTGTTAGTACACGATACTCGCCGTATTCTTGTGTGTTCTTGTTTGCATAAGCAGCGCCATAGAACTGTTTTGCTGCCTCGTCGCTTTTTGTTATTAGCGTGTATTCTTTTATTTTCTTTTTCGTGCGCGCTTTTACGTATTGCACCCCAAATTCCACAAATTCAGGCACGTACTGCGCTGTGTCCATGAAGGAGTATGTTTTTGTTTTTGACTCTAGGGCGTGTTGATAGATGCTTTTTATTCCTTTCCGCCCCTCGAAGAACTTGATGATTGGTTTCTGTTCGTTGTTGTAGAGGCCTTCGAGGTGCTGGAGTATATCTCCTCCAGAAAGAATTTGTTCTTCAGCTTTTTGTCGGTTCTTTTCTAAGAATTGCGTGAGGCGGGATGGAGGTTCTGCAGCGTAGATTTGTTTTGAGCTTTGGCCAGAGATGCGGCTTATAAGGCCATATGAGCCGAGTCGCTCTAAGGGGTCGTATGCTGTGGTGCGATTCAGTCCTGCTGTGCGGCTAATTTGGGTTGCTGTTCCTTTTCCAAGCTCAAGCAGGGCAAGGTAGACTCTCGCTTCGTTTTCTTGTAGTCCTGCTGATTTTAGTTTTTGTTCGAGCAGTTCGTTCATGCTGATAGGGTAGCATGGGGGATGTTTATTGTCAAGCATGCTCGACAAACTGCATTGTTTTCTATAAAAAGCTTTTGTTTAAGCTGTTTTTTATAGATTTATTGTTTTTCTTCTTTGACTTTTGTGGCATATATTGTATTTTGTTTTGCAGTATCATCCATTCGTATCTTTGCGTGTGGTGCGTGGGTAGGGGATGGATGAGCAGAATTAAGGGAGCATGCCATGTTATATCGAGTTTGGCCGGCGATTTCTGCTGTTTCGGACGTTCATCTTCAGCGCGCCCTGTCTTTCTGTGATGATGAGGAGTGTCTTCAGCGATTGGCGGGCGTTTTCTCCGAATGCTTCAGTGAGAACGCAGAGGAGTCCGGTCCGGTGCCGGCGTCGATTCTCCTGCGGAAGGCGTTCGAGCTTATGGTGAAGGAGGGTGGCTACGATTTTTCTTCTTGTGAGAGTGCGCGGGAGCACGCGCGTGTTTGCTACTTGGTTTGCGCCTGTCAGGCCTTCAGCTTGCCTGTCTTGAAACTCGCTGTGTGGATGCCCGTATTTGATGACCCGAAGCCTCGTGCCGCTGATGAGATTGAGGAGCTTCGTAAGACTACTGAGTGGCGGGTGGAGTATGAAGATGAGCGCGAGATGCCCAACGGATCGTGGGCTGGATCTCCGGAACTCGTGGAGGCGCTTAGGACATTGCCTGATGAGTCGGTTCTCGTTGAGGTCCCCCACGACGGAGCTCAATGGGTTGTCGTTTTCTTCCTAGACGGGTACCTACACCTTGTCCCCGCGAATGCGATTGACATGGGGCGATGAGTGCGTATATGAATTTGGCGAAGCGATGGAATGTCGTTTCGCCACCTTATTTCTCTGTTGAAGTAGTGATTTCTACTGAGAAATAAGGTGTAGTAAATATATGAAGAAACAAATATGTCAGATGTGCTCAGCAGAGTTTGAGATTTTGCCTGAGGACATTTCGTTTTACGAGAAAATTGAGGTTCCAGAGCCGACGTTTTGTCCTCGTTGTCGGATGCAGAGGCGGTTTACGTGGCGGAATGAACGAACGCTTTATAAGCGTAAGTGTGATGCTACAAAGGAATCGCTTATTTCAGTCTTTCCAGAAGACTCTCCTTTTACTGTTTATAGTCAGAAGTATTGGTGGTCGGATGAGTGGGATTCTTTGGAGCAGGGACGGGAGTATGATTTTTCCAAGCCGTTCTTTCAACAGTTTCGGGAGCTTATGGAGGCGGTGCCTTTGCAGGCCTTATTCAACACGAATGCGGTTCGAAGTGAGTATTGTAATCACTCGCTTGATAATAAAGATAGCTATCTTTCGTTTGGTTCTACATTTGGAGAGAATGTGAATTACTCAAATCGTGTTGCAAAGTGTGTGGATTCTTATGACCTTTATATTGGCCATAAGGCGGAGCAATGTTATGACTCGCTCTACCTTGAGAATTGCATCGGGCTTCGGTTTTCTCAGCATTCTAAGAGCTGTTTGAACTCATGGTTTCTTTTCGATTGCCAGAACTGTAGTGATTGCTTTGGATGTGTGGGGCTGAAGAATAAGCAGTATCATATTTTTAATGAGCCATATTCAAAGGAGGAGTATGAGAAGAAGATTTCAAAGTATATTGGGAGCTACTCGGGAGTTCAGCGCGCAAAGGAGGAGTTTCAGAAGTTTTTGCTCACTCGCCCGCACAGGCACGCACACCTCATAAATGCAAAAGAGAGCACAGGAGAGTATTTGGAGAACATACGGAATTCGAAGCACTGCTTTGACATTATTAATGGAATGGAGAATTCAAAGTACTGCACGTGGGGCGGGTATGGTTGGAAGGATTCGTATGATGGCATGGGAGTCGGGGTTGCAGAGCTTATGTATGAGGTGGTGGACGCTGGCGGCGCAGGAGGAAGCGCCTCATCTAGGACACTTTTTTCTGTGGTTACAAGCAGCGCTTCAGAGACGAGGTATTCGTATGCCTGCCACAGTACGCAGAATGTGTTTGGCTGCATAGGTCTTCGGGGAAAAGAGTACTGCATTTTGAACAAGCAGTATTCTAAAGAGGAGTACGAAGCCCTGCTTCCAAAGATTATTCAGCATATGAATGAGATGCCATATGAGGATAGCGGAGGACGGAAGTATAAGTATGGTGAGTTTTTTCCAAGTGAGATTTCTCCTTTTGCGTATAACGAGACTATTGCGCAGGAGTACTATCCTTTGACGCGTGAGGAGGCGGAGGCTGGTGGGCTTAGGTGGCAAGCTCCGGACACTAAAGAGTATTCTCCTGAAAAGCTCTCTGAGGATCTTTTGGATCGTATAGAAGATACGGATAGTTCGTATGCGGGGATAGTAGTCGGGTGCGCGCACGCTTCAGATAAGGAAAGTGAGTGTTCTCATAACTGCGCAACTGCGTTTAAGGTTTTGGATAAGGAGCTTGAGTTTTATCAAGCCATGAATATTCCTTTCCCGCGTCTCTGCCCAAACTGTAGACATTTTGAGCGGCTTGCTCTGCGGAATCCTTTGCGTCTTTGGAAGCGTAGGTGTGATTGTAAGGCGACTTCCTCTCACGCGCACGGAAACGAACCCTGCTCAAAGGAATTCGAAACTACGTATTCTCCGGAGCAAAAGGAGATTATTTATTGCGAGGACTGCTACCAGGCAGAGTTTTCTTAGCCGGGGAAGCGTTCAGGATCTTTTCCATAGGTCCACTCGAACTCGATCTTGCCGTGATGGTCGTGGATTTTTACCTGTCCTAGCTTGTTCTTTTTGGCTAGGGACTTTGCTTTTCGGATGACTGCTGGTTTTTTTGCTGATACAAAGGCCATTCGTTTTGCCTTGGCCTTTTTTACGCCCCACGTTCCATCTGGTTTTGGCAGGACGTGGTAGGTAATACGTTTTGGCATATATTTTTATTATAGCAAAGTGGATTTATGGTTTAAAAAATCGGGCTCGCAAGGATGCGAGCTCGTTTGTTCGAGTGCTGGCGGAAGCGTAGGTTCATGCAGAGACTATCGAGACGTTCAGAGGAAGCCCGTTTGGTCCGCCTTTCAGGCAGTTGAAGGACTCGAGTATGGCTGGTACTGCTCGGTAGGTGATGAGGCGGGGTGCTTTTGGGTACCAGACGGTTATCCATCCGCGTACGGATCTCGGGTCGCTCCGGTATCCTGTTATCACTCCGATCTGTCCCGCGTACTTCCCTCGGGTTGCGATGACCCGCCTCCACCGTGTATCCAGCCCCTCTCTTACGGTGCGGGTTTCAACCTCGTCGCTGTGTGGGAAGGAGAGCTTAACTGTCGTGTCTTTTGGGATGAGCTCGTAGTTTCTCGGTGAGCAGCCAGCTGCGACTGTTCCTCTCTCGAGGTCCACAATCTTCATGTGTTGCACTTGTTGCCAGACGCCTTGGTGATGACTCCATTCGTCGAAGACGTCTACTACAACGGCAAACTGGATTGCGCCTCTTCCTCTTGGCCTTACGACCTTGAGGAGCATGGGGTGTGATCTTAGTCGTGCCATTTCGGTCCTCTGGCAGGGTGTGGCGGTGGTTGCGGCGAGTGACTCACGGCTTCTTTTAGTAAAGCAGAGGCAGTGTTCTGAATCAAGTTTTTGCGCTCGTGTTAGAGTTTTGCGTTATGTGATGTTGTGGAGATATCGTCGTTTTCTTCGAGTTTTTCTAGGAGTTTTTGGAGCCTTTCTTTGTCTTTGTCCTGAATTTCCTGCGGGAATTTTGGTTCTAATTTTTCTCCGCCGGAGGCGGATCCGCCTTTGGCGGAAAATGCCCAGTCAAGGCTTCCAGACTCTGCCAGCTTTCCATTGTTTTCAGAAAGAAGATGTTTTATTTCCGGGATGGTTCGATTTTTATTATCAGTGATTACATCTGCGATGATTGCGATTCCTCCTGGGCCGTATGCTTCGATAGTCATCTCCTCAAGTTCTTTTGACTCGCTTGCTTTTTTAATAGCCCGTTCAATATTATCGTTCGGCATGTTGGCAGCTTTTGCGCGCAGAACTGCCGCCTTTAGGCGTGGGTTGAATTCTGGATTTGCTTCTCCTCTGGCTGCAATAGTGATTTCTTTTACCAGTCTTGAAAAGATATTGCTGCGTTTTTGGTCTTTTGCTGCCTTCTTATGTTTTATCTGGCTCCATTTATTGTGCCCACTCATGTTGATTACTCTGCTTCGTATGCGGTTTCTCGTCTAGGGATAAGCTTAGGATCTGTAGGGAGTGTGAAGGAAATTGTGGTTCCTCTTCCTTCCGTGGATTGAACTGTCATTTCTCCTCCGTGGTTTTTTATTATGTTTCGCGCAATGTAGAGCCCTAATCCTGATCCGTTTGGTTCGGCTCTGGTGGCGCGTTCTCCCCGTGTGAATTTTTTGAAGAGATTTTCAAGTTCTTTTGCTGAAAATCCTATTCCTGTGTCCTGAACAGTAATTTTTATAAAGGGTTGGCCTTGAGCTTCTTCTATGTATACGTTGATGCTTCCATTTTCAGTGTTGTATTTTATCGCGTTGTCTATGAGATTTGAAAGAACCATGCTTATTCGTTCAGAGTCTCCCTGAAGAACGATATCTTTTTGCGGCGGGGTAAATGTAAGGCGCAGGCCTGATTCTTCAGTAACTCTTTTTGCCTGTGTTGTTAGATCGCGGACGAGTTTTGTGATATTTATCTGTCCAAACTTGTAGCCGAATTTTCCGCCCTCTATTCGAGCTGCGTTTAGGAGATCGTTTATGATTTTTAGGGCTCGCGCTGTAAGATTAGAGCCTTCTCCGGTTATTGATTTTAGATTTGGGTCTTTTACTTCTTTTTCAAGCGTTTCAAATGCCCAGCTTATTGCGTTTAGCGGAGTTCTAAGTTGATGAGCTGCAACATCCAGGAATTCTCGCTTTGAGTCGAGGATTTCTTCTTCTCGTGTTTTGTCCCGGATGATTTTTATGAATCCTGTTTGATTTCCTTTTTCGTCAGCGATTCTATTTAGCGTTGCCCTAAGTTTTATTGGGGGATTTTCCAGCATCATGTCTGTGACTTGAGGCCAGCCGCTGTCAGATACCTGCGTTACCACAGGAGCAAGAGATGGGAAAATAACTTGGGTTATGCTTCCGAGATTTGGGTCGTTTTTTTTGTCTGGGCTTATCTTTACGCCTATTACATTTTCGCGCTTTATTCTTAGAATTCTTTCAGCGCTTCTGTTTACGAATGTTACTTGGAAATCTGGTGTGTATGTGATTACTCCATCTTCCAGAGTTTCGATGAGTGTTTGAAATTGTGCTTTATTTGCGTCTTGCGGCATCTGCCCTTCTTTTTTTATTCCTCTTTCTATTATTACTCCTATTGCAGTAAGGATGATGAGTGTGGTTGGGGCTCCAATGTAAATGTCAGTAGTTGTAAGTACAAGAATGATAGCAACTATGAGCAGTGTGGTAGTCGCCCAAATTGGGAGAAGGGAACGTTTGGTAAAAATTTTAAGGTTCATGGTGGGTTTTGAGAGTTTGTAGAGTTTGTTTTGTGTCTTAGTTGGGGACGGAGGAATTTCCAATTTCTAATTTCTAATGTCCAATGAGTTTTTGGACGTTAATTGTGCGTTCTGTTTGTTTTTATTATAGACGTTTATTGAAAATTGGGCATTGAATATTGAAAATTTTAGCCCATATCTCCCCAATTTTTTCCTTCATGCATGTCAACTTTGAGCGGGACTTTTAATTTGTAGATGTTTTCCATGCTTTCTTTTATCTCATGCGTGAATTCTTTTAGGATGTTGTCATTTACTTCGAATAGAAGTTCGTCGTGGATGGACAGAAGGAGTTTTGCTTTTTCTCCTTTCCAGTTTTTCTTTTCAAGAATCTTCATGCTTTCAATCATTGCGCGTTTTATGATGTCTGCTCCAAATGATTGGATTGGCATGTTGATTGCCATGCGGTCTATTTCTGCCTGAAATCTTGGGTGAGTAGTTCCAGCATATTCAAACCATCGTTTTCTTCCGTGTTCGTTTTCCGCGAATCCTTCAATATGCGCTTTTTGAATTACATCCTCCTGCCAATTTTTAATTTCCGGGAAGCTTGCAAAATAAGTTTCTATGAATTCTTTTGCCTCCTGCATGGAGATGTTTCCGGTTTGGGCTAGTGCGCGCGGTCCCATGCCGTATATGATTCCGAAGTTCATTGTTTTTCCTATTCTACGCTCCTCCTTACTTACTTTTTCCAGAGGAGTTTTGAATATTTTTGAGGCAGTTAAGGCGTGAATATCCTTTCCTTGGTCGAATGCCTTTTTTAGCTCTTTGTCATTTGTTGTGTGCGCTAGAATTCGAAGCTCTAGCTGAGAGTAATCAAATGCTACAAGTGTTTTTCCTTTTTCTGCCTCAAACGCTTTTCTTAGGGGAGCTGCCCACTTAGAGCCCTGTGGTATGTTTTGCAAATTTGGTTTTTCCGAGCTTAGGCGGCCGGTTGCTGTGCCTGTTTGTAGATATGTGGTGTGGACTCTTCCTTCTTTTCCGATTTCAAGCAGAGGCTCTAGGTATGTTGTTTGTATTTTGAATGTTTCGCGATACTCGAGGAGAAAAGGAATAATGGGGTGCGTGTCTTTTAGTTCGAGGAGTACTTCTTCTCGTGTTGATCGTTGTCCTGTCGTTGTTCGTTTTCCGCTTCCTTGTATTTTTAATTTGTCGAATAGTATTTCTCCGAGCTGCTTTGGAGAGTTTATGTTGAATTCTGTTTCTGCTTCTTTGTAGATTTTCTTTTCCAGAGATGCGAGTTCTTTTTTTGATTGAGAGAGGAGCTTTTTGAGTTTCTCCGGATCTATGCGTATTCCCCAGAGCTCCATTTGGGCGAGGACTGGGATGAGCGGCATTTCTATTTCTTCGAAAAGCTTTTCCAGCTTTTCTTCCTTTATTTTTTTATCTTCAGCAATGAAGATATCTCCGATAGTTGCCGTGGTGGGGGAGAGTATTTCTTTTTTCAGGAATTTTTTTGTGAGAGTTTCTATAGAAATGTCTTTTTTTCCGGGATCCAGAAGCCAGCCCGCGATTTTAATGTCGAATAGCGGAGGCTGTATTTTAATTTCTCCAATTTCTTTTAGGATTTCCTTCCAGTCGTATGCTACTTTTAGTTTATTTCCCAAAAGAAATTTCTCGTGTGTTTTACAGAGGCCAGTGTCTTGGAAGATGATTATAGAGTTATTGGCTTCACGAGTTTTTGGAGCTTTCTTAGTTTCCGGCGCTTCGCGAGTTTTTGGAACCTCTCCCCCGAGGCGTTTTATGATGCTTTGGAATCCTAATTCTTGGAGGTATTTCAATAGGTTCTTTTTGATTGGCTTTTTGTATTCAATGTCTTTTAGCGCGGATTTTATTGGGGCGTCTCTTTGAATTGTTGCAAGTTCTTTTGACAGAAGCGCGGTTTTTTTATGAGGAAGTATTTTTTTTGCTAGCTTGTGGTCTTCTGTAATGTTTTTGAATAGTTCTTCTACTGTATTGAATTCTTTGAGGAGTGTTTCTGCGGTTTTTGGCCCCACTCCCGGGATTCCGGGAATGTTGTCTGATGTGTCTCCTACGAGCCCCTTATAATCAATTAGTCTTTCTGGTGGGACGCCAAAACGATTTTCTGTGGCTTTTCTGTCGTAGATTCGTAAATCGCTTAACCCTCTTCCTGGAATTTCTACCTCGACGTTTTTTTCTATGAGCTGGAGCGTATCTAAGTCTCCTGTGAGTATTAAGATTTTTAAATCTTTTGTGTCTTTGTGTTTTTCTACTAGCGTGCCTATTAGGTCATCTGCTTCATATTTTGGGACTTCAAATCCCGGGATGTTGAGCATTTTAAATAGCTTTCTTGATTCGATAATCTGGTCAATGAGTTCATCTGGAGCTTTGGGGCGATGTGCTTTATATTCTTTGAACTTTTCTTTTCTGAATGTTGGTTCTGGTCTATCAAAAGCAGCTGCAACATAGTCGGGTTTTTTGTCATCTAAGAGTCTTAGGAGGGTGTTTGTAAGGCCAAGAAGCGCGCCTGTGGGCTTACCTTTGGGGCTTGTAAGAGGTGGAAGCGCGTGAAATGCGCGGTGTATAAATGAGTTTGCGTCGATAAGTAGAAGGGTTTTCATGGGTTATGACATAGGACTTAGGACATAGGGCTTTGGGGGCGTTGTTTTTAGCTCCTTGATTATTATCATTGTATCTTGTTGGGGCTCGGAAATCGAGGCATTTTTTTGTATACTGTGAGTATGGGAGTTATGGAGAATCTTTGGAATACGGGCAGGTTTTCTGGTAAACCAGAGTCATCAGGTGGATCTCAGGAAAAAGAGGGACCTCGTGCTAAGGGGCCTCCTCGTGCTGTGGAGACAGGGCCGGATAAGCCTCTTGGTCGTAAAGAGCAGCTGAAGGAGTTGGCTATGGTTCCCGGAGAGGTGCGTGCTGGAGAGCTTGCTTTGGACTCTGATGGGAAGCTGTTTCTTTTGACTACCACGGAGAATGGGGAAACCTTTCTAAATGATAAGGAGGTTGAGCTTGAGAATGGGTCTTCTGACAAGCCTGTTTTTATTCGAAAGAGTCATGATGGTGGGGGGGGCTGTTATTGTCCAGGCGTCTGATAATGGGGTAAATATTTTTAGTCCGGAAGGAAAGAGGTTTGATTTTGAAGGTCTTCCGAACCCTATTACAAGTCAGGAGCCTGGCGGAGAGTGGGAAATTTTGGACAGTCAGACAATTGTTGTTGCTGATAAAAGCCCTAATTCCAGCTCTAGTAGTGAGACTCTCTCATTTTGGAAAGTTGAGATAGGGGAGCCGCCTCAAGAGATTGGTTCAGCCAAGGAGCAGAGCGGGAGGAGAGCTTCGCAGCATATTAATTGGCAGGCTCATGAAGGTGGAGTGTTTTATGCTGGTCAGAATACGGCGCGCCGTGATGAGGGGACTCGTGATTTTCAGCGTGAAGCAGCTGATCTTTCAAAGGTTGGCGAACCTGGTGTTTTGTACTCGGCTCCAGAGCATCATGTTATTCAGAGTTTTGATATTTCAGAAGACTTGGGTGAGAGTTCCTCTCGGTTTTTTACCTTAGAGTATGATCAGCATGAGAAAAAGTTTTCTATTGCCTCGGGTGAGTGCGTGGAGGGAAAGGATGGCCAGACTGCTACAGATAGGTGGGGGAAATTGCCTATAAGTTCTTCTAGTAATGTGTTAATGAGGCAGGGACGTCCGTTTATTCGGGAGAATAGCCCTGAGGGAACGATTTATCACTCTGTGACTCCAGGGGAGCAAGGGCTGCAGGAAGTTCTCCGGCTTGAGGAGGGTGAGAGATTGGAGTCAATTGAGATGATGGTGCAGAATGGGCGACCTCGCATTTTTGCTGAAGTCGTATCAGAGAGTCGGAATTCAGGAAAGCGTCGGGAGCTTGTTGACTCTTTGACAGGTAAGCGATTGCCGTTACGCTCGGGCGAGGAGTGGGCTGTTAGTCTAAAAGGTACGCCAGCTATTTTTTCGCCTCGAGGGCCTGAGGAGACGCAGGTGTCTCGGTGGACATTGGGTAAGAGTAAGTAGGGTTTTGTTTTGTGCGCCCAAGCTGGGCGTTTTTTGTTTTTTGTCTTTACGGTATTTATGAAACATTATATCCTGAAGGGTAATGGCTACTTCGAGTCAAAAGCTTGATCAGAATTTTGAAGAGCAGAGGCGAAAGGCAGAGGAGGAGGATGCAAGGCGGCGGGCAAAGAAATTAAACTTTCCATATCTTGATTTGGTTTCTGTTCGGGTTCCTACAGAGCTTAAGGCAATGGAGCTTGTTCCAGAGGCAGAGGCCAGAGCTGCTAATCTTGCTTTGCTTCAGCTTGTGCGAAAGAAGCTTGTTGTAGCAGTACTCAATCCTGAAGATGAAAAGGCAAAGGAAATTCTTACGCGTCTTGGCGCGAAGTACGATGTTCAGACTGTCGTGGTTTCAGGGACGGGTCTTGAGCATGCATGGAGTTATTATAAGTATCTTTTTCCTAAGACTAAGAAGATTACTGGGAGTGTTCAGATTGATGAGAAGCGATTGTCAGAGATGCACAAGTCGATTTCGAGTTTTGAAGATTTTGCAAAGGCGCTTCAGGATTTGAGCGGTAAGACTTCAGAGCTTTTGGAGGCGATTTTTGGAGGAGCAATGGCGCTTCGGGCATCTGATGTTCATCTTGAGCCTACAGAGGTGAAGGGCGTGCTGCGGCTTCGTATTGATGGGCTTCTTCATTCGGTATATGAGGAGATTGATTTAAAGGTGTATAAATCGCTTATTACCCGGGTTAAGCTTCTTTCAAATTTGAAGCTTAATGTTACGAAGGAGCCGCAGGATGGACGATTTACGATAGATTTAGAAGGAAGCAATATTGAAATTCGAACTTCTGTTATTCCTTCGGAGTATGGAGAGACTATTGTTTTGAGAGTGCTTGATCCATCTGCGATTCAGATTGACTTGGAGAAGCTTGGCTGGCGCGAGGATGATTTAAAAATTATTGAGGAGCAGATTTCTAAGCCGAATGGACTTATTTTAAATACTGGTCCCACTGGCTCTGGTAAGACGACAACACTGTATGCTTTTTTGAAGAAGGTATACAAGCCGGAGATAAAGGTTATTACAATTGAAGATCCTATTGAGTATCATTTGGATGGTATTTCTCAGACACAGGTTAATCCGGATGTGAATTATACGTTCGCATCAGGACTTAGGTCTATTTTGCGGCAGGATCCTGATGTGATTCTTGTTGGAGAGATTCGGGATAAGGAGACGGCTGATATTTCTTTAAATGCATCGCTTACCGGACATTTGGTTTTTTCCACACTTCATACAAATGACGCGGTTGGCTCTATTCCTCGTCTTTATGATTTGGGGGTGAAGCATCAGACACTTGGTCCTGCGCTTTCGCTTGTGATTGCGCAGAGGCTTGTTCGGGTTCTTTGTGATGGGGGTAAAAAGGAGGTAAGCGTTGATGAGGTATTAAGAGGGAAGATTTCGAAGTTTTTGGAGGCTTTGCCAGGGCGTGTTTCTCGTGAGAAGTATCAGAACTTTAAGATATTTGAGCCGGGTAAGTGTGATAAGTGCGGGAGTCTTGGGTACAAGGGAAGAACTTCTATTTTTGAATTGTTTGTTGTTGATCAGAAGATTGAGGAACTTATTTATACTAAGCCCACAGAAATAGATATAAAAAAGCTTGCTCGAGAGCAAGGTATGGTTAGTGTGCAGGAGGATGGGGTTCTTAAGGCGCTTTCAGGTATTACTGATTTTCAGGAGATTGAGAGACTTACAGGGAAGATTGAGTGGGCATAATTGTTTTAAGACTGCGTTGTATAAAAAATCCCGATCAGAGGTCTGTGGGCGACTATTTGCCAAAAGGCGAAAGGAACTTTTCCGACATACATCAGAAAAGGTAGGATTTTCTTGAGGAGATTCCCAGCCGAAGCCAGAAAGTCCTAAGGGTCTAAAGAAATATCCCGGGGCCGCCCACAGACCTGTAATTGGGATTCTTGGGTAAAAAATACTCCTTTTGTAGAGTACCACGGCAGTATATCATAAATAAATCTATATGTCAACCCCACACTTTTGCATAAAGGTGTGGGGTTAAAACCCTTGTTGGTGGCGTTTTTTCTTCTTTTTGGGGTATGATGGGAGATATGAAGGAGGAAAAAAAGGGACAAGATGAGGTAGAAGTTGATATGACGCTTCGGCCAACTACGTGGGATGAGTATGTTGGTCAGGATAAGGTAAAGAAGAATGTTCAGCTTATTATTGAGGCGGCAAAGCAGCGTGAAGAGAGTCCGGATCATCTTCTTTTTTACGGGCAGGCAGGCCTTGGGAAGACGACTCTTGCCTACCTTGTTGGTAAGGAGCAGGGAGTTAATGTGCGATCCACGACTGGGCCCGCGCTTGAGAAGGTTGGTGACGTTGCCGCAATTCTTAGTAATGTTGAGCCATATGAGATTTTGTTTATTGATGAGATTCATCGTATAAGCCGAGCCGCAGAAGAGGTGTTTTATCCTGCGCTTGAATCGAGGAAGCTTCATCTGGTTGTTGGAAAGGGGCCTTCTGCAAAGACTGTATCTATTGATTTGCCGCCATTTACTGTTATCGGGGCTACAACAAAGGCAAATATGCTTTCTTCTCCGCTTCGATCGCGATTTGGTGCGACATTTAGACTTGATTATTACTCTTTAGAGGATATTGAGGCGATTATTCTCCGTTCTGCTCATATTTTAGGAGTGAGAATTGAGGATGGCGGGGTTCGAAGCCTTGCGAAGGCATCACGCTTCACTCCGCGGACTGCGAATCGGCTTCTTCGTCGCGCTCGGGACTATGCGCAAGTTCATGGAGACGGCGTGATTACTGAAGGGGTGGTTCAGAATACGCTTCAGATGCTTGATGTTGATGAGCTGGGCTTGGAGCAGGTAGATAGAAATCTTTTGCAAGCCATCATTGAGAAGTTTAATGGAGGTCCGGTTGGGCTTGGCGCTCTTTCTGCGTCGCTTCAGGAGGAGGATGGAACGATTGCGGATGTGTATGAGCCGTATCTTATGAGTATTGGATTTTTGAATCGTACGCATATGGGTAGGGTGGTTACCAGAGAGGCATATCAGCACTTGGGCATTGAGACGCCGAATGAGCTTTTATGAGAAGTTTTTCAGAGCAGGACACAAAGCAGTTTGCTGCGCAGTTTGTAAAGAAAGTTTTTCAACGAAAGAGTAAGGGCGCTCTTGTTGTTGCTCTTTCGGGTGAGCTTGGGGCAGGGAAGACAGTGTTTGCTAAGGGTTTTGCCAAGGGGTTGGGGTTGAGAAAGAGAATTGTAAGTCCTACGTTCGTGTTTGTTCGTAGGCATGAGATTTCAGGCGGGCAATTTAGGAATTTTTATCACGTTGATGCGTATCGAGTTCAAAACAAAAAGAGTTTAGCTGGGCTGGGTTTGGATGAGGTTTTTTCTGATTCAACGAGCTTAGTGCTTGTTGAGTGGGCAGAGAATGTGAAGAGCTTGCTGCCGAAAGATACTGTTTGGGTGAGGATTAAACATGGAAAGGAAGAGAAGGAGAGGATAATTTCAATATGATTATTTATTTATACGGGCCCGATTCATATAGGAGGAACGCAAAGCTTCGAGAGGTTGTGGCACAGTATCGAAAGAAGTATTCACAGGCAGATTTTTTAGATGTTGATTTGGAGGAGCAATTAGATGATTGGGTGGCTGTTCGGGATTTTTTGGAGCAGCCATCGCTTTTTGTTCGCTCAAAGCTTCTTGTTGTTCGAGGGTCTGGTTCGATTTCGGAAAAGAATGGATTTTCTAAAGGTCAGATAAAAGAGTGGGTTAAGCTTTTGCAATCGCACTTAGAATCTCCAAAGACCTTCTTGGTTATTTCAGACCCTTCTTCTCCTAAAAAAGACTTTCGATTTCTTTTGAAAAATCCGGTGCGAGCGCAGGAATTTGAGAGGCTAGAGGGTAGGAAGCTTGAGGCATTTGTTATGCAAAGGGCAGAGGATCTAGGTGTTAGTTTTGAGCACGATGCAAAGAGGTTTTTCTTGGAATATGTGTTGAGTGTGTCTGACACTAGCTGGATTGTAGTGCAGGAGCTTGAGAAGATTTCACTTTCTCGATTTTCGCAGCCTGTGTCACTTTTGGATTTGAAGAAAATAATTGTTTGGCAGAGATATGATGAGAGTTTTCAAATGGCGCTTGGTCTTTTGCGAGAAAGAGGAGGAGATGGGCGATTGCAATTTTTAGAGAACTTGTCTTTTCGCGGTGATGATGCGCGATATACGTTTAATTTGCTTGGGAGTTTGGTGAGGGGAGGAGATGCAGTAGAGTTTGCAGAGATTGATGAGAAGGTTAAGGGAGGGGAGTTGGATGATGAGGTTGCTCTTACTGGATTTGCGCTTGGGACGTAGTGGAAGATGGAATGTATTCTCGCGCGCAAGTTTTCACTCAGGCACAATGTTCTCGTTCGTCGAAAGAAAATACGGCGCACATCAAACTCGCTTTGCTCAGACAATGATGTGTGCCTGTTTCTTTTTCTCCTTACTCGGCATTGTTCTGCTTCGTTTCAACACGCTTGCTGCGAACACATTCCATCTTCCTTTTGAGTTATTACGTTTAGCTCAACTTTTTTTGGGATACACGGGAGGTCCGTAGGTAGCCCCGCTAAGGCGGGGCTTTTTAGTTATAAAAAAAGAAGCGCGATCATGTGTCGCGCTCTTGGTGTTCGTTCTGTAGAAGCTGGTGTCGGAGGGCGGGGGCAGTTTGCCTTATGCTGCCGTCGCTTCTTGCCCCCCCTTGGTTATTCTCGATGAATTCTGTCGCCCAGTCGTAGGGGAGGGAGTATTCTCCACGCGACTCGAAGATCCTCTCTTCGGGACATTCTTCTTCGAACCTTCTTATGATGTTTTGCACGCGCCATCCCGTCATGGCTGCTATGCTCATTACTTCCACCCACCGTGAGCCCTTGGTGGGGAACTCGGTTTTGAGGTTCCAACGATAGATGGCTGGGGCTTCCATAAGCATTGGCATGCTTGGTCCCTTCGTGCTCCGGGGTTGGTGGCTTACGCGCACTCACGTCTGGTAGGGATAGTAAATGTATTTTTGCGAAGGGTCAAGAAAAAGCGCCTTGTGGCGCTTTTTCTTGGTTTTTGTTCTTGAGTTTTATTTCTTCTCAGCTGCTATTCGTTTGGTAAGGCGGGATTTGAGGCGGTTTGCCTTGTTTTTCTTTATTAAATTTACTTTTGCTGCTTTGTCGAGTTTTTTGTATACCTCTGGAAGAAGTTTCTCTGCTTCATCTTTTTTTCCTGCATCTGCTGCTTTTTTATATTTTTTTATTGTGTCTCTAAGTACTCCTTGACGCTCGAGGTTTCGTGTTCGTCTTCGCTTGCTTTGGCGGAGAGCTTTTATTGCTGATTTTGTTATTGGCATGTAATTAGCTTTTAGCTTATAGCTTCATTAGCTTATTAGCTTTTGAATAGTAAGGGTTTTATCTTGTAGTGTCAACTGGTGTGATGTAGGATGGTGGTGGATCTATTCACTTCAGTCTTATTGGTCTTATGGGAGGGCTGGATCGTGTTTCATATTTATATTCACGTCCCCGTGTGGCTGGTTATAGCAATTTTCCTATTCTTTATTCTTCTGACTTGCGTAACGTGGGGAATAGATAGGTTTGTTGCTCAAATCTCACAGAAGCGTAGCCAATTTTGGATGTTCTGGCCGCTTCTTGTGTTTCCGCCCGTAATCTCTGTTATATACGGGCTCTGCTTACTTGCGCTTGGTCTTGCGTGGTGTCTGTATGCCCTACCTCAATTCATCGTGGTGGAGCTGGAGTCGCTTCTGGCTTTGCTGGGGTAGCGTGTCGTCTCCGTTTTTCGTGTCGTCGGTCTCCGGCGACATTTTATTTGCCCGCCTGTTTTTGAAGGCGTATTATGGAGAGTATGATTTATCCCTCACATAGTCCTACGGGATTATGTAAGGGACAAGTGCTTTATGATATACGCATTGCAAGGGAAAGTGAGTGAGAAGCTAGATGGATTTTTCGTGCTTCAGGTGGGGGGTGTGTTTTATAAGATATATGCTGGAGAAAGAGCATTGAAGGGTCTTTCTGGAGATGTAAAGATTTTTTGCTCGCCGCACATAAAGGATGAGAGCGCGCCTGAGCTTTATGGATTTTTGGACGAGCAGAGTCTGCAGTTTTTTGAGCTTCTTATTGGAGTCTCTGGCGTAGGGAGGAAGATAGGCCTGAAGATTTTGGATGGAGGGACAGTGCAGGAAATTTCTTCAGCTATTGCAGAGGGTAAGGCAGATTTGTTTTCTCATGTTCCGGGGATTGGAAAGAAGACTGCAGATCGTATTATTTTAGAGCTTCGTGAGAAGATGCATCTTGTTGGGTCAGAGCAGGTTGTTGGCCGAATGGAGGCGGATGCAGAGGTGTTGGGAGCTCTTTCTCAGCTTGGCTTTTCGCGCGATAAGATTTCTGCTGCTTTGAAAAGAATGGGGGATGAGCCAGTGCAATTTGAGGAGCGCTTGAAAAAGGCCTTAAAAGAGGTTAGTAAGTGATTTTTTATATTATTGCGGAGATTATAGAAATAAAAAGTGCCCGATCTGGAATGGATCGGGCGTTGATGATTGGTGGGGGTGTTAGACGAATCTGAACGCTTTTTCTGAAGCGTTGGTGTAGTAGAGGCGGGCCCCGCCGATGAAGGTGGCGTTATTGTCTGCTTTTCTGCACCATACGGGAATTTCGTCTTCTGTCAGAAGGTTAGCGTGTCCTCCGCCAAAGACTACTTCATTGGCTGAGAAGGCAATCCGGAAGAGATCTGCGATTTCGATGAGTGCTTTGCCCCATTCTTCCTTGCCGAGTCGTTCGAGTCCGCGCTTTGCGAGATGGTCGCTGTATGTCAAGTTGTTCTTGAATGGCAGATCAGCGACTTCGAGCGGGATAACGGCGTTGTGCGCGATGAGGCACGTGCCTAATCCTGTTCCTAGTCCGAGGAAAAGCATCCTACCGTTACTGTACGCGCCGACAGCCTGTAGAGCAGCATCGTTTACCACGCGCACAGGTTTTCCGAATGCCTCGACGAAGTCGAACCCCTTCCATCCTTTGCCGAGAAATTGGGGGTCGGCAAGGACTTTGCCATTGGCATCGATGTGTCCTGGGCAGCCGATTATCACCTCATTAAATGATGTTGTGGGCATTTGTTCATGTACTCCCCGCACCATTTCTTGAGGTGTAAAGTCGCTTCCGGATGGAAACTCTCCGAGCCTGATCTCATTCATGCCGAGCTTGATTGCTGTGCCGCCGATATCAATAATCAGAGCTTCCACAACACCATCTCCTTTCGATCTTTTGGTAGCTGTAAGTTGTGGGTTTTGTGGGCGCTTTTATCTTTGGAACCGCGAAGAGCAGAACTTATATAATCACATGTTATGTGTGGTGTCAAGGTGCAGTTATCTTTGTTTTTTATTTTTCAGGGTGTAGGATGAGGGTGTTATATGGATAATTTGTTGGCATTTCTTAAAAAACTTGTTCCAGTGTCCATTTTTCGGGTTTTACAGGGGCCGTATCATTACGGGCTTGGTTTTTTGGCGCATGTTTGGTATGGGATGCCGTCTAAGAAGATGTATGTGATTGGAGTTACTGGTACAAAGGGTAAGACTACAACTGTGCATTTGATAGCAAGTTTATTTGAGGAGTTGAGCTTGGAAAAAAATGTTGGGATGACGAGTTCAGTGCAGTTTCGAGTCGGGGGCGAGGGAGGGAGGTCAGAGCGAGTGAATGATACAAAGCAGGGTATGCCTGGGCGTTTTCAGTTGCAAAAGCTTTTGAAAGAGATGAAGAGTAATGGATGTAAGTATGCAGTTATTGAGACAACGTCAGAAGGCATGCTTCAGTATCGTCATCGGTTTATTGATTACAACATGGCGGTTTTTACAAACTTGTCTCCAGAGCATATTGAACGTCACGGAGGGTTTGAGGGGTATAGGGACACAAAGGTGAAGTTGTTTCAGCAAGTTGCTAGGAAGAAAGACGGTGTTGGGGTTTATAATTTGGATGATGAGAACGTAGAGTATTTTTTGAAGCCAAAAGTTTCAAAGAAAATCGGATTTTTATTGAATGAGGCTAAGGGCCTAGATGACAAGATTCAAATTTCGAAAATTAAGCTTGGGAAGAATATTTCGGAATTTGATGTGAACCCCGTAGAGCCGCGAAGCGGCCACGGGGCAGGTGGCACTCATTTTAAAATTCCTCTAATTGGAGAGTTCAATGTGTATAATGCGGCAGGGGCGATTGCGGCAGTTTCGGCTCTTGGTTTTTCTTTGGATAAACTTCAGAGCGCCTCGGCGGCCCTGCGGTCTGTTGAGGGAAGACTTGAGATTGTTCAGAAGGAGCCGTTTACCGTAATTGTGGATTATGCGCATGAGCCAAAGAGCCTGGAAGAGCTTTATAAGGCGGCGGAGATTTTTAAGAAAGATGGCGGGAAACTTATCGGACTTTTGGGTTCGCAGGGCGGGGGGAGAGATAGGTGGAAGCGCGCGGAGATGGGGAAGATTGCGGCTCGGTATTGTGGCGAGATAGTTCTTTCAAACGAAGATCCGTATGACGAGGACCCTATGAAGATTATTGAAGATGTTGAAAAAGGGGTTCTCATGGAGGACAAGGGAAGGCGTTCCGCGGTTTATAAAATTTTAGACCGAAGAGAGGGGATACAGAAAGCTATTTCGCTTGCGAATAATGGGGATGTGGTGGTTTTTAGCGCTAAAGGGGGAGAGGTTTGGATGGTTGTGGGAGGCGGGAAGAAGATTCCGTGGGATGAGCGGAAGGTTGTGGAGGAGGCGTTGAGTTAGTTTTTAAAATAAGTCCCCCAACGCGTGGTGCGTTGGGGGCTTTCGTTTCTTGCGGGGTTCGTCCGTAGTTGTTTTTCCCGGCTCCCATTAGTTTCTTCCTCTCCAATTTTCGGGATGTCTCCGCCTGCTAGTTTTACTGCATTGGATGGTATGCGTGTGTCAAGTTTTTGAGGATTTGGTATAAAAAAGCCCCGCTAAGGCGAGGCTCTTTTTTGTTTTATTGCTGGGGTCCCGGCGGTTGAGGCGGTTGCGGCGGCGTGGGGGGCTGCGGCGGTACGTATGGAGGTCTTGGGGGGTTGGACGGCCCTTCAGTTGGTTGTTGCGGCGGCTGTGGAGGCCCTTGTGGAGACTGCGCTGGGGGCGTCCCACTCTTTTCGTAAGGTTTTTTCACCGCGAAGAAGTATATTACCGACCCTAGTATTCCGCCCAAGATGATAACGAGTATCCACAGCGGTTTATGTTCTATCGGATGTTTTATTGAGTGCACGAGCATTACAATCCAAAATATCAGTAGGGTGATGTAGAGTACGAAGACAACAATAGATCCTATGATCCCCCAAGTTCCCTGTATGTTGAGCGTTGCTCCTTGCGCTAGAGCAACAACGGGAGCGAGCGCGCTTCCCGCTATGATTGCTGTTTTGATCTTTTTCATGGTATCTGCGGATAGTATACGACCTTTTCTTTCAGTATATTATACCATCGTGCTGCATTTTTATCGAATGTCTGTTTTCTGGTAGGATGGGGAAGCAGTGGAGAAACATTTGAAACAACTTAATGCGTCGCAGAGGGACCCCAGTGAGATAGCGCGTGGCACATCTCACGGGGCAGGGGCGGTTTGTTAGTACTATGTCACATTTAGATCAATTAAATTCTGCGCAAAAAGAAGCTGTCATGGCGACCGAAGGTCCGCTTTTGGTTATTGCCGGCGCCGGTTCTGGGAAGACGCGGGTTATTGAGCACCGGGTGGCGCATTTGGTGGAGAATGGAGTTTCTCCGGAGAAGATTTTGCTTTTGACGTTCACGCGTCGGGCGGCCGGGGAGATGCTTCGGCGCGCCGCGGGGCACGTAAAGGCGGCCGAGCACGTGGAGGGCGGTACGTTTCATTCGTTTGCCTACAAGATGCTCCGGAAGTACGGAACGCGAGTTGGGGTTCCAAAGAAATTTTCTATTTTGGACGAGGGGGATGCCGAGGAGGCGATTCACCGATGCGCGACGCAATTGGGTTTTTACGATAAGAAAGAGCGGTTTCCCAAGAAGGGCGCTTTACGAAAGGTGGTGAGCCAGGCTTTTAATAAGCAGCTTACGGTTGAGGCGGTGCTCTTACGAGAGTATCCGAATTTTTTGCATCTTGCGGACGAGGTTGAACGCTTAAGGGACAGGTATGCGGAGTACAAGATGGAGAAAGGATATTTGGATTATGATGATCTACTCTTTTTTCTTTTGATGCTTTTACAGCAAAAAGAGACGCAGGTCTTTATCGCGGAGAAGTACAGCCACGTAATGGTGGATGAGTACCAGGATACGAATAGGGCGCAGGGCGAGATTACTTACTTTTTGGGCAGAGAAAATAGGAATGTGATGGTTGTGGGGGATGATGCGCAGAGTATTTATGGGTTTCGGGGCGCCTCCCACGAGAACATTATGGAGTTTCCGAAGCGGTTTTCGAAGACGAAGGTTATCAAGCTGGAAGAGAACTACCGGAGTACGCAGGATATCTTGGATGTGGCGAATGCTGTGTTGGACAATATGGCGTCAAAGTATTCAAAGGAAATGCGGTCTGCCCATGGTGAGAAGGGGGTTTGTCCTACTATGCTTTTTTTTGGGAACTCGCGGCGCGAGGCAGAGTGGATTGCAGGAAAGATCAAGGAGCTTCGGGATGAGGGCGAATCTTTTCATCATCAGGCGGTTTTATTTCGGTCAACTTATGCGTCTATTTCTCTGCAGGCAGAGCTTGCAAGACGGAATATTCCGTTTCAGCTTTTTGGCGGAGTGAAGTTTTATGAGACAGCTCATGCAAAGGACCTTATTTCGCATTTGAAGATTTTGGTGAATCTTCAGGATGAACTTGCGTGGAATCGTGTGCTTATGCTTTTGGAGGGCATTGGTCCGCGGACTGCTAGTCAGATTACAGATGATATAATTTCTGTTCAGGACTTTTCAGATGTTTTTGAAATCTTAGATAGACATGCTTCTGTGGGCCGATATGGAGATGGGCTGAAGCGTCTTCTTTCACTTTTGAGGGAGGTAACTCATGAGAAGATACCTCCTCTGGAGCAGCTTAAGCAGGTGAGCAAGTATTACGAGCCGATTTTTCGGACTAAGTTTGATGATTGGCCAAAACGGCTGAATGATATTTTGGTGCTTCAGGAGATTGTAGAGCAGTATAAGAATTTGGATCAATTTTTAGCAGACTTTGTGATTGATCCTCCTCGTCTTGGAGTAATGGCTGAAGCAGAAGATCATGATGAGAAGCCATTAACGCTTTCTACGATTCACTCAGCAAAAGGGCTTGAATGGGATTATGTATTTGTTATAGGGCTTATGGAGGGGGTATTGCCTTCTGGATTTGCTTTGGGCAGAGATGATGAGATTGAGGAAGAGCATAGATTGTTTTATGTTGGGGTTACGCGCGCAAAAAAGCAGCTCTTTTTATCTGCGAGCTATTTGAGTTCTCGTGGACGGTTCGACTCGGCTCACCGTGAAGAGATGGGAAGCGGTGAAATTTCCCGATTTCTTACTGCGCCTAATGTTATTTCAAAGGTGGAGCATCAGATGTTTGTTGAGGAGGATGGAGGAGATGACGAGGGCGAGGTTGATTATGATGATGAGGGAATTGGTCCTGTGCGTAGAAAGGAGGAGTTGTGGTGATGCTTGGGGGAAAGGGGGGTTGTGAGGTATACTAGATATTATGAATCCCGTTAGAGACAATCAAAGTTTAGTCATATTACAAACTGCAATAAACCAGACAGTCGTTATGGTGCGCTTAGAAAACATAACGGATGTGCTTAAGAAGCATATCTTGTCTCTAACGGGATGAAACTAACCTTTCACGGAGGGGCAGAGTTTGTTACTGGAGCGAATTATATGGTTGAGGTTGGAAAGACCAAGATTTTAGTTGATTGTGGTCTTTTTCAGGGCTCTCGGTATGCTGAGCGGCAGAATTTTGAGCCTTTCCCATATGACCCTCGGGATATTGAGGCGATTTTTATTACTCATGCTCACATTGATCACATTGGGCGGCTACCCATGCTCTACAAGCAGGGATTTCATGGGACTATATATTCCACTCCTCCCACAAAGGATTTTGCAGAGTTATTGCTTTTGGATTCGGAGCATATTTTGTCTGAGGAGGCAAAACATGCGAAGAAGGAGTCTCCGTATGATACTCAGGATGTACAGGAGGTGATGAAGCTTTGGAAGAAGCGGCAGTATCATGAGAAAATTCAGGTGAGGAGTTTTGAGGCGGAGTTTATAAATGCCGGGCATGTTTTGGGCTCATCATCTGTTTTGGTGCATGCAGAGGGCAAGAAAGTACTTTTTTCAGGAGATTTAGGGAATATTGATGCTCCTTTTATTACAGGCAAGGAGTATCCAAAGGACGTGGATTATGCTTTGGTTGAGTCGGTTTACGGGGGTCGTATTCATGAAGAGATGGAAGAGCGGAAGAGTAAGATGGAGGCTTTAGTGGAGGAGACGGTGAAGGCTGGCGGCGTTTTAATGATGCCCGCGTTTGCTCTTGAGCGGACCCAGCAGCTTCTTTATGAGTTTAATGACTTGGTGGAGAATGATAAAATTCCTGACATTCCTATTTTTCTTGATAGTCCTCTGGCTATTAAGCTTACGGCAATATATCAGAAGTATTCAAAGGATCCAGTGTATTTTCAGGGTAAGGCCATAGAGCTTATTAAGGGAGGGGATGCGATATTTGATTTTCCGGGCTTGCAGATGACTCTTACTACTCTTCAGTCAAAGCAGATTGCGCATGTGGTGCCGCCTAAGGTGGTTATTGCCGGAGCTGGTATGTCAAATGGCGGAAGGATTATTCATCATGAGAAGGCGTATCTTTCGGATCCGAAGAGCTCTATTCTTTTTATCGGATATCAAGCAAGTGGTTCGCTTGGCCGAAGAATTTTAGATGGCGTGGAGAAGGTGAAGATTTTAAGAGAGGAGGTTCCGGTTCGGTGCCGCAAAGAAACTATTCAGGGATATTCTGCCCATGCGGATCAGGATGAGCTTGTGAATTGGTTATCCCATTTGAAAAATGCGAAGAAGGTGTTTGTGACTCAGGGTGAGCCGGAAGAAGCGGAGGCTCTTGCCGAACGAGCTCGGACAGAGCTTGGGATTGAGATATCAGTGCCAAAACAGAGAGATGTTCAAGAGTTATAAAGGTCGATCTTTAGTACAAGTTTACAGATTTTTTGTATGGCCAAAGAAGCAAAACCAATTGGTGAGGTAACTCATTATTATGGGGATTTAGGGGTTGCGATTGTAAAGTTTACGAAGACCGTGAAGGTTGGAGAGAAGATTCAGTTTAAGGGCGCGACTACTGATTTTGAGGAGGCGATAAAGTCTATGCAGTATGATCATAAAGAGGTGGATAAGGCTAAGAAGAAGCAGGAGGTTGGAATAAAGGTGGGAGATAAGGTGAGGGAAGGGGATGAGGTGTATGGGGTTGCTTGAGCGAAAGAAGTCCGCTTGTTCGTTAAACCTCCGCGCGCGGAACATGTTTACTCGCTCGTTACGTTATTTTTCCGCCCTGCTCCACTTCGTTTCGCGGGCGCCCGGAAAAATAACTACTCGCTCGTGCATGTTCGGGCGCGCTCCGGCAATCACTTACAAGCAAACTTCTTTCGCTTGTTCTATTGGTTAAGTAGGGAGAAAGAAATTCTTTTCTTCCACTTTATTGGTGGGAGGTTGTTGTATGAATCCCTCACTCTTGGCACGTGCCTATGTGTGAGATGGGGGATTATAGGTCGAGATAGTGCTTTTTAATTTTGGCGATATTGTTCGTCAAGAGTGAGGGATGAATAGGTATTTTTTCCAAGCAGTGGGGATTTTGGCTGGTACTGCAATGGGTGCAGGGATATTCGCCTTGCCGTATGTTTTTTCAGAGGTTGGGGTCCTTATTGGGATTCTTTTTTTAGCCTTGTTTGCTCTTGTGTATTTTGGTGTTCATCTTATGTATGCGAAGGTGCTTCAGAAGAGTGGGGGCGGACATCATTTTTTGTATCTTGCAGAACAGTACTTGCCTCGTAGTATTGCTCGGCTTGGTTCGTTTCTTATTATTGCCGGGCTTCTTTTTGCGCTTTTGATTTATCTTGCGCTTGCCCCTTCTTTCGCAAGACTTTTATTTGGGATAGAGGGCATAGGAGTTGTATTTATATTTTGGATTATTGGTTCAATTTTTATTTTTCTTGGGCTTTCTAAGCAGTCATGGGCAGGATTTTTGGGCGTGGTTGCAATGGCGGGAATTGTTATTGTTGTTCTTTCCGCGAGCTTTGGTAAAGAATTTTCTTTTTCTCTTGTGAAGGATGTTGATCTTTTTATGGTCTTTCTTCCTTTTGGTCCGATTCTTTTTTCTTTGAGTGCGCGGAGTGCTGTTCCGCAGGTTGTCTCACTTTATAGAGAGGCAAGGAAAAGGCGAAGAGGTTTTTCATTGCCCTTTGCGATTTTTACAGGCACTGTGTTTCCGGCTGTGGTGTATGTATTTTTTGTGTTTGCTATTTTGCGTCTTAGTCCTCAAGTTAGCCCGCAGGCTTTAGATGGGTTTTATTTGTCTCCTTTGCTTATGAAGTTTTTGGGCGCGCTTGGTCTTGTAGCAATTTGGACCTCGCATTTTGTAATAGGGAGAAATGTTCGGGATATTTTAAAGACTGATTTGCATGTTTCTAGAATGGTTGCTGGAGCTGTTCCTTTGTGTTTTCCACTTGTTTTTTATCTTTTAGGTTTTACAGACTTCTTGACTCTTGTTTCTCTTGCAGGAGGAATATTCTTAGCGCTTGAGGGGGTATTTGTTGTTACTATGTGGGGTAGGGTGTTTTCTGATAGTAGGTGGTATTGGGTTCGGGCGCCAATATATGCTGTTTTTCTTTTAGCGTTTGGATATGAGGTGATTTCGTACGTGTCTGGCATCTAGTGCTTAGTGTGTGGTAGTGTTTGTTAGAAATCGCCCTCGTCGTCCAATGGATAGGATGTGAGCTTCCGGAGCTTAAGATAGGGGTTCGAATCCTCTCGAGGGCGCAATGAAAGTTAAAAGTAAAAAGTTAAAAGTTAAAAAGAATGTTTCTCTGTCATCTCTTAGCACTTTTCGGATTGGTGGAAAGGTGAAGAGTTTTATTTTGGCGAGGACGTCTGATGAGTTGGTGGAGGCAGTGGAAGAGGCAGAATCTCGGAATATAAAGTATCGAGTATTTGCTGGCGGGAGTAATGTTGTATTTCCTGATGAGGGCTTGGATTGTCTTTTGATTCAGGCAAAAGGAGGATCTGTTGATATGGATGGCAATCGCGTTGTTGCGGATGCTGGTGTTTCTTTAGCAGATATTATTACGCTTGCAATTTCAATGGGCCTTCAGGGACTTGAAACTCTTTCAGGGATTCCGGGCACTATTGGCGGGGCAGTATTTGGAAATGCCGGAGCATATGGCCGCTCTATGATGGAGTCTGTGGAGAAGGTTGAGATTTTGGACACAGCACTAATGGCACGAATGAACACAAATGGCACTAATGCGCGGAAATGG
>NZBZ01000009.1 GCA_002686365.1 bacterium | reverse complement strand
TGTAGACTATGCAGATATTTTAAAACCTATTTCATTCTCAAAAGAGAAAAGGAACGATCTCGAAACTATTTATGAAGAGTTGAGGGGAATTGCTCAAGAATTTGAGTGCCCGGTCTGGACCGCCTCACAAACAAATAGGAGTGGAATTAACGCAGAAGTTATTACCATGGAATCTATAAGCGAAGCATATTCAAAGTGCTTTGTTGCAGACTTTATTTTTTCAGTTTCGAGGACGGTTGATGACAAGATGAACAACACCGGTAGAATTTTTATAGCTAAAAATCGTAATGGAATCGATGGGGTGGTGTATCCTATTTTTATGGATGCTGCGAATGTCGATATCAAAGTGTTACCTCAATCTAGTCTCGCCACTGGAGACGAAAAACTAAGCAAAGTACAAAAAATGTATAAAGAATTTCGCGAATCGCAAAGTTCATAAAAGAAGCGGAGGCATAAGAGATTATGGAGTTGTCTAGTAAGATTTTAAGTGACATTACGGTGCATATGAAGTATGCGCGCTTTCGGGAAGATCTCAAAAGGAGAGAGACCTGGGAAGAGTTGGTGACGAGGAACAAGGAAATGCACTTAAGGAACTATCCTCAACTGCATAACGAAATAGAAGAGGCATATCGCTTCGTTTACACGAAAAAAATACTCCCTTCAATGCGGTCTTTGCAATTTAGCGGACGACCTATTGAGATTTCTCCTAACAGGATCTATAATTGTGCTTTCTTACCAGTTGATGATTGGAGAGCATTTAGTGAAATACTTTTTTTGCTCCTGGGGGGGACTGGCGTCGGGTATAGTGTGCAACAGCACCATGTTGAGGGTCTCCCCGAGATAAGGAAACCAAACCCAAATCGTACTCGGCGGTATTTGATTGGCGATAGCATTGAAGGTTGGTCTGACGCTGTAAAGATTTTGATGAAATCTTATTTTTTTGGCACATCTACTATTAGTTTTGATTTCAGTGACATCCGCTCTAAGGGCGCCCGCCTAGTGACAAGTGGAGGCAAGGCACCAGGACCAGAACCGCTGAAGACATGCCTCCGGCAGATTAAGAGCATTCTAAATCACAAGGACGATGGCGATCAACTTTCTTCAATAGAAGTGCACGACATTGTCTGTCATATCGCTGATGCAGTTTTAGCAGGCGGCATCCGTCGTGCCGCTTTGATATCGCTATTTTCTGCGGACGACAATGAGATGATTTCATGTAAATATGGCAATTGGTTTGAGCGCAATCCCCAACGCGGTCGAGCGAATAATAGTGCAGTCTTATTGCGTCACAAAATAGAGAGAGGATTTTTTGATGAGTTGTGGGAAAAAATCAAACTAAGCAACAGTGGGGAACCTGGGATTTATTTTTCTAACGATAAAGATTATGGCACAAATCCCTGCTGCGAGATTGCCCTGCGCGCATTCCAGTTTTGTAATCTATGTGAAGTAAACGCCGCAACCGTTGAAGACCAAGAAGATCTCAACGACCGGGTTAGTGCTGCTGCACTTATAGGAACTCTTCAAGCAGGGTACACTAATTTTCATTACTTACGTTCTATTTGGCAGCGGACTACCGAAAGAGAAGGATTGATCGGGGTGAGTCTTACTGGTATTGCCTCAAGAAGGTTGGAAGACTTAAATTTGAAAGAGGCCGCGAAAGAAGTAAAAAGGGTGAATAAGGAAATCGCCGAAAAGATTGGGATCAATTCCTCCGCGCGATGCACCACGATAAAACCGGCGGGTACAACTTCCTTGGCGCTGGGTTGTAGTTCAGGGATTCATGCGTGGCATAGCGAGTACTATATACGACGAGTAAGGGTTGGCAAAAATGAGCCGATTTATTCATATCTTGCAGAGAACCATGCAGAGTTGATAGAAGATGAATATTTTAGACCTCACGACACGGCAGTTGTTTCGGTCCCGCAAAAAGCTACAAAAGGTGCAATTTTGCGCGGTGAAACTGCTATAGAATTATTGGAGAGAGTGAGATCGTTCTACGAGAAATGGGTTAAACCCGGGCATTCAAGGGGGCAGAACACTCACAACATTTCAGCGACTGTTTCTATCAAAGAAGGGGAGTGGAGTGAGGTGGGAAGTTGGATGTGGCATAACCGTCATTCATATAATGGTCTTTCGGTACTTCCTTACGATGGTGGATCCTATATACAGCCTCCCTTTGAAGATTGTAGCGAAGAAACTTACGGGGAGATGATGAACTCTTTGAAGTTTGTGGACTTGACTCAGATCAATGAGGAAGAGGATAATACGAATTTAAAGGGAGAGATTGCCTGCGCAGGCGGAGCATGTGAAGTAAAATGAAGAAACTTATGACAGAGTGGCGAAAGCATCTCAACGAGATGATATCAACTAGAGAGTTGGAAGATTTTGATGCAAAGTACAAGAATCCTGAAAATGTTCAGATCCTAGCGTCAGAACTGCTTGATTTAGGTTGGGCGCGAGAAGCAGTCGAACATCACAAGACTGAAATTCCGCCTTTTTCGGAAATTAGAAATGTTATATTGAACCTAGAGAAGTACGATGCGCCAAAAACAGCAGAAGTAGTCAATGCTGACGAACTTTTTGTTTCAGGCGACAACATGAGAGACAGGGAACAGAAATATCAAGATTATAAGTCGGGAAAGATAGACAGGTATTTTCGCGATAGCGATAAAGACCCAGACGGCATTGATTTTGCGAACCTGCCCCCAGTCACGGCAGTGGAAGAACCCGATGGCAGACTCGAAGTTGCTGACGGCAACCATCGTGTTTTCTTGGCGAAGAAGTCTGGTGCGAGTGTGCCGGCATGGATAATAAGATTAAAAAAATAAAAAGCTTGACACGCAGAAGTGAATCTGGTAAAATAAGAGTGCTCATAAAAAAAAGGAGATTATTATGGCAACTAATTTGAAAGTAGTGGCGCAGACACATGCAACAGAAACTAAAAAAGAGGAGAAAATTGTTGACTACATCAAGTCAATCAAGGATCTGGAAGATGCGATGGAACCCTTTAAGGAGCAGAAAAGGGAACTAAAAAAGAATTATGTCGAGAACGGGTGGTTGACAAAGGAAGAGATAAGCAGCGCTGTTCGGGCATTCCGACTGATGAAGGGGGAAGTGGACCTAGATCAGATGAGAGACTTTTTTAATCTCTATGAGAGAACAAAGGTGATTTGAGTGGGAAAGACAAGATTTATGCCTCTCAATAAATATGTTTTATTGGAGGGGGCAGAAAAGAAAGAGGAGTCGCAGTCTCCTGTTCTAGTTCCAGAAGACTATAAAGTTGTTAGGGACTTTGGCATGTATCGAATAGTAGAATCATCTTCGAGGTGCGAAAACTATTTTACAGCGGGTCAACTAGTGGTGGTAGAGGAGAATATGCTTAGGGAGGTAGACCTTGGTGAGAACAAGAAATACTATGTTATTCCTGAAAATCTAATTGTGTTGCGATCTGAAGAACCCAAGACTTCTGGTGCACAATTGCCTCCTTATAATGAAAATGCAGATTGATTTATATAACGATGGCATTGGCACAGTAGAATATGTGGAACACATGGGCAGTGATTTATCAGTAGTAAACTCTGCCCGTGTTTCATTTGGTGCTCAAAAAGATCTGTTGGATGAGAAAGATGAAAAGTTAATTTCTTACCTAATCAAACACAAGCACACTTCTACACTTGAACATTGTCTCATTACCTTTCGCTTTGTGGTACCCCTCTTTGTTCGATCACAACACCACAGACACAGAACTTGGTCGTACAATGAAATCTCACGAAGATATACAGATGTAGATATACAATTCTACCAACCAAAAGAATTTAGGACACAACACAAAAGTAATAGGCAAGCAAGCAATGAGGACGAACTGATTGATCCCGATTTGACATTTATGAGATGGGGCTGGGGCACCGCCAGCAAACAAGTGAAACAGCATCACGAAGAGAGTCTTAAGTTATATGAGGATCTGATAGAAAACGGCGTTTGTCGAGAACAAGCAAGAGGCATCTTGCCGCAGAACATGTATACACAATACTATGGTACAGTGAACTTAAGCAACCTACTAAAGTTTATTGACTTGCGAACTCACGAGGGAGCACAATGGGAGATACAAAAGGTTGCCGAAGCTTGCTTAGAGATAGCAACTGAATTGTTTCCTGTTACTGTTGGTGCATATAGAAAATCAAGAGAATGAGCATAGTATACCAATATAACAAAATAATTATTGGAGGGTCTTTGTCGGCATTGCTGTACGGGCACAGAAACAAAATTCCTGTAGTGTACGCTACTCCGAGAGTTCCTTTGTTTTTTGAGTCTGATAGCGCAGGCAGAAGTAAGCAAGAATTATGGCATAAACTATCTTTCCAATTATCGTTGGCGGGGTTGATGCCGATGTCAGATAAGGTAGTAAGTCTCAGGATTGAAGACGACGGCATATTAAAGGCGTTTACTGATGATCCTTTTTACGCCACATTTCAATGCGGGGAATTTATTGTGTTTGACGACACCAACCTTGAAGGGTATGATTCTGAGATCGAGCATGCGCACAAATATCGGGTACTTGATTGGATCAACGATAGGAAGAGTTCTCCCCATGATATTGATTATCTTGAATCCGATGATGATTTTGTGAAAGAGGTATGTTTCTATCCGTCCAAGAGAATAGATGGAAATTGGAGCGGCAAGAAGGATATCCTAGCAATATCTTACTTGACGCATGACCAGATTGATAGCGTGGAATACTGCGACACATATGTGAAGTTTAAGGTGTTGCACATGATGAAGGGTGCCGGCATTGTCGGACCAAAGAACGGTAAGAACAAGAGGGATCCCACAAAGCACAACTATTTGTCCATCAAACTGGAAACATCCAAGCGGGAAGTGGAACCAGTTATACGAGGACCATACAGCGAAGATGAACTTTTAGAGGGTTTTGAGTTGAACCACAGGTACTTGGATGAAAGAAAAACCAAACAGCACAACTTATTACAACTTAGCGGGAATTGTACCCGTTGCCGGCCAACCACTAGATTTTAATTTTCCATGGCACGATAGTCTAATCCCAATTGGCAACAACTACTTAGCAGTCGAACGAAGCGTCTATGAGTGTGCTGTCGCAGGATGTGAAAGCATTTGGATTGTGTGCCACAAGGAAATGCAATCTCTTATCCGCCACCGCCTAGGAGACTGGATAAGTGATCCCACCACGATACCAGCCATAAAAAGTCATTTTGTAAAGCACGCATCCGGACATATCAAATATATACCAATCTACTATGTTCCAATACATCCGAAAGATAGGGATAAGAGAGACTGCCTCTCGTGGAGTGTTATATATGGTTCTATGCGCGCATTTTCGTTATCCAAGATAATAAGCAGATGGACGGTGCCAGATAAATATTATGTTGCATTTCCCTATGGTGTCTATGATGCCTTTCAGGTGAAGGAGCATCGGTCACATATATCAAGTAAAAGAAAGTTTTATTTGTCTTACGATGGAAAGACAGTGAGGGATGGGGAATATCTCTCTTTTACTTTCGACGCTAATGATTGGAAAGAATTTAGAAAAATACTTAGAGGGGGAACAGGCAAGTACGAACCTGGTGCCTACTTTGACCAAGGTGATCGCACCGTAAAGGGAAACATTCTGCCCAAGTCGAAAAGATACAGCGCAAAGCACTACCCACTGGAGAAGGTTTTCGGATCTATGGAGATAGAGGAGGATAGTTTGGTCGCATGCAAATCCTACTATAGGGTCGACAATTGGGAAGACTATTGTACATACATGGGAAGTGGGGTTGCTAGCATCCTAAAGAGACCCAATTACACTCTCAAGTATCACGAGCACAATCCCTTTGGAGTTGACCAGGAAAAAATCGTAGGCAGCACCGAAGAAAACTCTTGACATAGTTTCGTAGATGTGGTATAGTGTATACTTCTTCAAGGGGGGCCGGGATGGCGGAAATGGTAGACGCAGTGGACTTAAAATCCATCGTTCTCTCAGAACTTGAGGGTTCAAGTCCCTCTCTCGGTATTTTTCTACCTGTAGCTCAGTGGTTAGAGCATCCGTCTTATAAGCGGGAGGTCGATGGTTCAATCCCATCCAGGTGGACCAGGCAACACTAGACAGTGGATGTGTGGTGTTTATAGTGAGATTGCGCTGCCGTTTTGGAGCGCACTAACCAAGTCATACTTGCTTATAAAGGAGAAAATATTATGACTAGTCCAATGATAAAAAGAGTGAACTACCCTTCAATTGTGGGGAGGGGCACTTTCGATCAATTTTTCAACCAGATTTTCGAGGATCCATTTACAATGGTGAAGAGGTCAACAGAGGGATATCCCCTCACAGACCTGTACAAGGATGAAGAGGAGAATCAGGTTATTGAAGTAGCATTAGCGGGGTTTTCAAGAGATGAGTTGAACATTGAGGTTAAAGATAACTCAATTACTATCTCGTGTGAATCTGCTGGAGCAGATGAGCAGCAACGAAGGATTGCACGTAGGTCTTTTACCCGGTCTTTCGTTGATTACGATCACCAACTCGATATGAGGAAATCAAATGCCTCATTTGAAAATGGGTTGTTGAAAATTGTTATTCCGCCTACGGAAGAAGCAAAACCGACTGTTATTGACATCCAGTAATAGTTAAAGCAAATGAAGTTACCCTGCTGGTAGTGGGTGGAACGGGCAATTTGGTTGGGAGTTGCCCACTTTTTGGGGAAGAAAAGTGTCGTGGAAATATGCACAAGTGAAAGTTGGGAATGGGAAAAGAATGAAGAGAAAAGTAAAAAATAAAGAATTTTTAGATGCCCTGAAGAGTCATTACAGGGCAACAAGAGACAAGAGTCTCGTAACTTTAAAACTATATTTAGACCAACCGCTAGCGGTTGCAGATCACGAAGGTGTGATCGAGAGCATGAGCAAGTTAACTCAGCAATTGTCGGAAGCAGAAGAGTCACTTAAAACTTTAGAAACTCACTTCGAGTAGAAAGATAGATTCCCTTGGAAAGAATAGAAACAAAAATTCCCTTTGTTGGTCTGCATGCACATAGTGTGGCGAGCGTATTTGACGGGATAGGGTACCCAGCAGAGCATATGGATTTTGCACACAGAAATGGCATGGATGCTCTTGCGCTCACTGATCACGGGAACATGAATGGATTGGCATATCAAGTAATGCATGCTAAAAAGATGCAAGAAGAAGGGAAAGATTTTAAACCAATCTTTGGTGTTGAGGCATATTTTATTCCCTCTATTGAGGATTGGCGAGCGGATTACAACAGAATAAAGGAAGAGCGCGCCAAGAGCAAGAAGAAGGGTAAAAGTATCGATGGAGACGTGAGTGGCGTAACGGTAGAGGTAGAGGCGGATACCAAGAGCGCAACAAAGAATATTCTAAACCGACGGCGCCACATGGTCCTTCTTGCGCAAAACCAAGAAGGACTTTACAATCTTTTTCAACTAATCTCCAAGAGTTACCGAGAAGAGAACCACTATAGGTTTCCTCGCATAGACTATGCCCTACTGAAAGAACATGGGTCGAATATAATCGCCTCTTCAGCGTGCCTCGGCGGCGTATACGCGGGAGATTTTTGGGAGAACCGCGAAGAGGGGTCCGATGCTGTCCTGAGAGCGATGAGAGACACAAGCGAAAACATGATCGATATATTCGGAGACAGGTGGTACGCAGAAATTCAATGGAATAGGATCAAGGAGCAGCATGAATTGAATAAATATGTTATTCAAGTTGCTGAAGAGTTTGATCTTAAGTTGATAAGTACCGCGGATAGTCACTACCCCGATCCCTCCCTTTGGAAACAGAGAGAGATTTATAAACAAATCGGATGGAAAGGAATTCAAAATGAAAGCAAACTACCTGATAGCGTTGAAAAGATGCCTTGTCAACTTTACCCTAAGAATGGCGACGAGATGTGGAATTCGTACAAAGAATACTCAAGAGACTGCGGATTCGAATACGATGATAATGTGGTACGCGACTCTATCACCGAAACATATCACATTGCCCATGAACGAATATCCCGGTTCTTACCAAGTAACGAGGTACGGCTTCCAAGTTTCGTGGTCCCCGATGGTCAAACCGCCGCCGCAACCCTTACTGATTACGCGACTGAAGGACTTCAGCGTGCACGCCTTGGTAAAAAGACCGTTTATGTAGAGAGACTCAAGGAAGAACTGGAAGTAATTAACGCCAATGACTTTGCACAGTATTTTTTGACAATGAAGGCAATATCGGATATCGCCGTATCGAAGCAGTTAGTTGGACCCGCCCGCGGAAGCGCAGCGGGATCTCTGGTGTCATATGTTCTGGGAATTACGCAGATTGATCCGATTGAGCATGATTTGCTTTTCGAAAGGTTTATGACAAAGACCCAGAAGGATAGTGGATTTCCCGACATTGATTATGATGTGTCAGATCCGATGGAACTGAAGGACTACTTGATCGAGGAGTGGGGAGAAGATAAGGTAGTTCCAATATCAAACTGGAATACGCTGCAACTAAAGTCTCTAATTAAAGATATTGGTAAACTTCACAATATTCCGTTCCAAGAGGTGAACGTTGTAACTATGCGGATGATGCAGGAAGCAACGCCGCTAGCGAAGGCGGAAAAGGGAATCACCGCAGGGTTGTATATTCCAGGATTCGAAGAAGTAAAGAAATATAGTCAATCTCTTCGTGAGTTTTATAAAAAACATCCAGATGTAGAGACTCATGTTGATGCCCTTTATGGTCAAATAAGAAGTTGCTCGCGTCATGCTGGCGGAATTGTTGTTGGTGATGATCTGGATAAGCATATGCCCCTGATTAATAGTGCAGGTGTCAGGCAAACTCCATGGAGTGAGGGGCAGAATGTTCGGCATCTGGAACCCATGGGGTTTATTAAGTTTGACATCTTGGGATTAGCATCTTTGCGCATGATGGAAGATGCGATTAGTCATGTGTTACGTAGGCATCATGATATCCCCTCTCCGTCCTTTGAAGATATCAGGGGTTTTTATGATAAAAATCTTCATCCAAAAGTCATTGATTTGGAAAACCAGAAGGTGTATAAGAACATCTTCCACAAAGGCAAGTGGGCAGGTATTTTTCAGTTTACTGAAGGGGGTGCCCAAAGATTTTGCCAGCAAGCGAAACCCAATAACATTGTAGATTTGTCTGCGATTACAAGTATTTACCGCCCTGGACCGCTGTCTGCGAAGGTAGATCAGCACTATGTTGATGCAAAAAGAAAACCACAAAACATAAAGTATGTCCATCCGATTGTTGAAGAAGTGACACAAGAAACTTACGGGTTCTTGATCTTTCAAGAGCAGATAGCACTTCTCGCCCATAGACTTGGAAAAGACCTGAGTCTAGACGAGGGCAATCTTCTTAGAAAGATTCTAACAAAGAAGGGTACTGGGAAAAAGGATAAGATAAAAGAAAATCTCCATCGCAAGTTTGTTGATGGATGTGTTGAAAAGAAAATGACCAGGTCCGCCGCTCAAAAACTTTGGGATACGTTTGAATACTTTTCTGGGTATGGATTCAACAAGAGTCACGCGCTAAGTTATAGTGTACTCTCTTTTCAGTGCGCTTGGTTGATGACCTATTATCCAGTCGAATGGGTTGCGGCGTTTTTAGATAAAGAACCAGAAACTAGAAAAGAAAAGGCAATCAATGTAGCGCGAAGCATGGGATTCAAGATAAAGAGACTTGACGTGAACACTAGCGGGTTTACTTGGGAGATTGCCGAAGACGGCAAGACCCTCATTCAACCACTAACCAGCGTCAAGGGTTTGGGCGAAGCGGCGATTAAGGAGATTATAGATTATCGACCGTTTAGCACTGTTGAGGAATTTCTGTTTCATCCGCGCATGTCCTATTCAAAAGTGAATAAAAAAACGATTGATGCATTGGTGCGCTCACAATCAATGAATGCTCTGATTGACGAAAGGTTCGGAGGGTTGAAGCATTTTTGGGCAGCAGTTGCTTTCGAGAGACCCAGAAAAGAAAAGAATCTTTTAGAAAATATTGAACAATATCGAGATGCCGGGGAATTTTCTCCCGAAGAGAAGTTGGAATATTTAATCGATTTGACTGGATTGTTTCCATTTGATTTGGTCATGTCAAAAGAAATTAAAGCACGACTCGAAGAAAAATATGTTCCACCGATTAGCGAATATGATCCTGACTTGGGGTTGGCATGGTTTATTCCTCGTAAAATTATTCCGAAGAAAACGAAGTTTGGCAAGGACTGGTGGTTGGTGGAAGTTATTGACGACAACAGCACAGTTACTGCTATTAAATGTTGGGGAGTCAAAAGCACTGATCTGATTCATGTGAATCGACCTTACATCGCGAGATTAGAATGTGATCCGGTCTGGGGATTTAGTACTCGAAGCATAAGGCATACTTTTAGGTTATTGGGATAGAGATGTATTTGAACGAGGACTGCCTGACATATCTTAAAAGAATCGAAGATGATTCGATAGATCTAGTCCTAACTGACCCGCCATATTTTGAAATCGTTAAAAACGATTGGGATAATCAGTGGGAGAGTGAAGAAGAGTATCTTGAGTGGTGCAGGGAGTGGACAGCAGAGTGTGTTCGTGTCCTGAAGAATGGCAGGTGCCTATACGTATGGGGAACCACCAAGACGGACACTTTTTTGAAATATAAGTTGAATGTTCTAAACGCACACAATGAGTTGCACTATCAAAATTGGATTATTTGGTCATACGATTGGGGAGGCAGAACAAAGAAGACATTTCCTAGGAAGCACGAAGATTTATTGATGTACTCGAAGGGGAAGGATTTCTTGTTCAATGGAGATGATGTGCGCATCCCATATAAGATGTCTAAGAACATAAGGGCAGGTGCTGTAAATCATCCTCTTGGCAAGATCCCCACAGATGTTTGGAGTAAAAACAATCATACCACTTCGAAAGAATATTGTGGGTGGCACCCAACCCAGAAGCCTATATCGCTCTTGGAGCGCGTGATAAAATCCAACACAAACCCCGGCGATGTTGTTTTAGATATTTTTAGTGGTTCCGGATCTACCATGATAGCGTGCAATGCAGCAGGTAGGCAATTCATGGGGTGTGAGTTGGATAAGAAATATTATAATAGGTCTCTAGAAAGGATGGAAAACTACAAATGAGCGATCTTGGAACAAAGAAGTGTAAAAACCCCAAATGCGGGACATTGTTTGAGTTACGAAAGCGGCAACCCAATCAAGTTTTTTGCACCCCCGAGTGTTGCAGGAAGTACAACACTGATCAATATCATGACACCAAAGTATTGAGAGATGATTTCGGACTCGAAGATTGCAAGATTTGTGGTACAACCTTTACAAAAAAGACAGGTCCGGGTCAGAGGTATTGTTCCGAGGAGTGTAGAGAAAAAGGTTACCGCTCCGGTCTTGAAAGGCACAAGAGGGACTGGGGTGACGGCGAAGAATATGAGTGCAGCGGTTGCGATGCCGTGTTTATTAGATCTAGCGCATCTCAGAAATATTGCACCATAGGTTGTCGCATGGAATCTCAACGCCGGAGACAAAAAAAGGATTTTGGGATTGAGAGGTGTTGGCATTGTCGAGATGAATTCGCCAAGAAAAGCGAAAAACATTTTTTTTGTTCTAGTGAGTGCGTCAAGAACGCAAATCGTCCACGCACTCACTACCGGATTTTCGAAAGAGATAGATTCCGCTGTGGTTATTGTGGGAGATCGCCAACTATTGATTTTACAGTTGAATTGACATTGGACCATATTGTTCCGTGGACATCGACAAGAGATAACAGGATTTCTAACATAATGACTTGCTGTAAGGAGTGCAATAGTGAAAAGAGTAATAAACTTATGCCGCCGGATTTGCAACAAGAAATACTAAATATTATAGAGCAGAGAAACAGAGAGTGTGGAATATCTCCCTTGACTGAGGTGAAGTTCTACCTTAAAAACCGATAAAATAAAGAGGAGTAAAGTATGAAGAAAATTATAGTAGCGGGCATTTTGTCCTTGACAGGGTGCGCAGAAGATGATAGAGTAAGGTGCGATGATCTCGATGGAGGTATCGTTGATGCTGGCGAAGATGCCGGATGCTTGGAGATGCAAATTGTTGCATTTCCAGATATGTTAGTTCATTTTGAACGATAGGAGAAATAAATGATTAGAATTGAACTTGTAAGAGATCCCAGCGGCAGAGAAGATGACTTTGTTGTGATAGACCTAGACGGAGAGATGGAAGCATACCGACACACGAGATTTAAGGTAGACGTTGAGGGAAATAGAAAAAATATTATACCATGTGCCACAGTCATGCCGGGAGGTGACAAGTGATTTTAGAATATGTTAGAACGAGAGAGAATGTTATTCCGCCGACTAGGGCAAACCCAAGTGATGCTGGACTAGATCTGTTCTATAATCCAGCAGACGGACAGGAAATAACACTACAACCAGGAGGCACTGCCCTGTTCCAGACAGGATACAAGTTTGGCATTCCACATGGTTATTGTTTGGAGGTAAAGAACCGCTCAGGCAATGCCTCTAAGCGTAGTCTGCTTGTGGGCGCCTGTATCATTGACCCTGGTTACGACGGAGAAGTCTTTGTCAACTTACATAACGTAGGCAAAGAAGAACAAACAATTTACTTGGGTGATAAGA
>NZBZ01000008.1 GCA_002686365.1 bacterium | reverse complement strand
TGCACGACACATACTCCGCTTGCGGATTTGGGTGATGCGCTTGGCGGAGATGCGATGGTTGGTTCTTGGTGTTCTACTCGCGGCAGTAAGCCCAAGGTGCGCGTTTCCGCTTTTCGAGCAGCGCTTCAGGGGCACTATGGCGCAATGGGCAGTTCGTTTACTCAGGAGAGGCAGTATCTTGTTCAGGCGGTTAAGCTTATCGTTCTTGAGCTTGCGGCTAGGTTTTTTATTGATTGTTTTGAAGATTCATATTTTCATTGGGATAATGTCGTATATCCTTCTCGTCGTGCACACAACGCGGCGCGGGTTCGGGCACAGGTTTATTTTTATAATGATCTTGTTCGGAAGGAAGGGTCTTTGAGATCGATTTAGTATGATGGGAATTTTACGTGTTAAGGATAAACGAGTAGTGAGTCGTGTTGTGGATGTTTTGGAAAGGGGCGGTGTTTGCGTAGTGCCCACGGATACAGTATATGGTTTGATTGCAAATGCGACTGATGAGAAGGCAGTGCAGAAGATTTTTAGTATAAAAGGGAGGTTGAAAGATAAGGCAGTTTCTATTTTTGTCGACGATATTCATATGGCGAGGCAGTATGCGGAGATTTTAGAGAAGGTTGAGGATTTTTTGGAGAGAGTCTGGCCTGGGCCGGTTATGGGCGTGTTTAAGGCAGCACATCAGAATGGGTTATCGTCCGTGCTTGCCGGCCGTAAAGGTACGGTTGGGATGCGGGCTCCAGACCATGAGTTTCTGCAGAAAATTCTTTCTTCTGTTGATTTTCCTCTTGCACAGAGTTCGGCAAATATCTCAGGTAAGCTGCCTGCAAAACATGTTGATGAGGTTGTTCTATATTTTCAGAATAAAGAAATTCAGCCTGATCTTGTTGTGGATGGGGGTGCTCTTGGCAGGAGGCCGTCTACTGTGGTTGATTTTTCGCGTAATAAGCCCACTGTGCTTCGAGAGGGAGCTGTGTCAAAGAAAAAGATTCTAGGACTTCTTCAGGAGCTTGGTCTTTTGTAGGGGGTGATGATAAGATAACTTATATGAGTTCTGTAGGAGTTATTGCTGTTGTAGTTATTGTTGGAATTCTTGGAGTTGCGATTTATGCTGGAGTGCAGGAGGCGCGCGATAGCGGCGGCGGTGTTATTTCTATTCTTCGGGAGGGGTACGTGAATCAGGCTCCGCCTAGTAGGCCGAGTCCTAAGTCTAGTGTTACTGTACGTACTAGTAAGAGTGATTCTCGTACTACGCAGTCTCAGGATGATTCTGGGTCTTCTGTTTCTGATTCTGAGCCTGATTCGAGTACTCTTAAGCTTCCAACGCCTCCATCTGGTTTTGTGGTGGATGAGCTCTCTCCGTTTTTTGATCAGGTTCGTTTGAGTTCTGTCCAGCGTCCCCGCTCGGCTTATTCCAGAACTTCTCTTCGGCTTGTTCCAAGCACAAAGCTCAAGGATTCAATTAATGTTACTGGATGGACTATAAAGACGCAGAGTGGGGGAGATGGTATTTCAGTTCCGCAGGCAATCGAGGATTATATCCCCGGCTCTTCACGAGAGAAGGATATAGTTATTGAAAGAGGTGAGTCAGTGTATGTGTATGGTCATTATGAATTTGATGAGTATCAGCATTTATTTGGTAAAAATATTCAGCTTAATAAGTGTACGGGGTATTTGAATAATTTATATGAATTTGATCCTGCGCTTTCAAAGTCCTGCCCTCGAGTTTCAAAGGATGATTATGCTCCTTTTTCCAGTGAGTGCCGGTCACTTATTTCATCTCTTCGTACATGCGAGGAGCCTACTTCGCAGGAGATAAATTCATTTATATATGATTCCGCATGCCAGTCGTTTTTGAGGGATTGGTTTGGATATGGGAATTGTTATAAGCAGTATCGCGGGGAAGATAATTTCTTCTCTGGCAAGTGGTATGTATGGCTGGAAAAAAGAATTCCTCTAGACGAGGATCATGATAGAGTATTTCTTTTTGATAGAGAGGGGCTTTTGGTAGACGAATATACCTACTAGTTTATGGCTTATAGCTTTTAGCTTATAGCTTCGTTAGCTTTTTGTTTTGTTCTATTTTCTTTCGGTGAGAGAGACGATTTTTTCCAGGCGTTTTTTTCCTCGTAGGATTGTGAGTTTCACTGCGTCTCCAACTGCTGCGTTTTCCAGATAATCCTGAATGGTTTTATCCGCTGTTATTTTTTTGTCGTTCCACTCCAGAATAATGTCATGGTCTTTGATGCCGGCTTTATATGCCGGGCCTGTTGGGGCTATTGCAATGTCTAGGGGATTTTCTTTTGTTATTAATGCGCCGTAGTTTACTGGGAGTTTTAGTTTTTCTTTAATATCAGTGGTAAGTGTTAGGTAGCGTACCCCTAGTAGGGGACGTTTTATTTTGCCGTGTTTTTTGATGTCCTGTAAATCTCTTTCTATTACTTTTACAGGAATTGCGAATCCTATATTTTGCGCGCTTGATATTACTGCCGCGTTTATTCCCAGTACACTGCCTTCAGCGTTTGTGAGAGGGCCTCCTGAGTTGCCGGGATTTATTGCCGCGTCTGTCTGGATAAGCCCGCGCATTTCTTGCGCTGGGGCGTTTGGTTCCGGCTTTGCTTCTATTGCGCGGGATAGTCCTGATACAATTCCTGACGATACAGTGCTTTTAAAGATTCCTAGAGCATTTCCAAAGGCAAGTACGGTTTCACCCAGCTCTGCTTTATTTGAATTTCCAAGTTTTAATGTGGTTAGTTTATGTTTCCCCGGTTCGATTTTTAGTATTGCGATGTCATCTATCGGGTCTCGGGCAAGAATGTCAGCGTGAAATTTTTCTCCGTCGTTTGTTATTACGAAATATTCTGCGAATGGTTCGTTTACTACGTGTTTGTTTGTAAGGATGATTCCTTTTTTATTTGCTATGAATCCAGAACCTCCTCCCACTTGGACAAAGCCGCGGGCATCGATTTTTTCCGGAGGAATATCCATGTGTTCTTTGAAGTTCTCCGGAGTTTCTCGTTCCATTTCTTCTTCAACTCTATCTGCTTTTTTCGAGACAACAATTGTTACCACTGCTGGCATTACTTTTTTTATTGTTCGTATGATTTGAGTGTCTTGAGGCATGTGATTTATTGTAGCATGAGTAACTGATTTTGTGGGATGTGATTTAATATATTCAGGCTGTAAGAAGTAGAAGGATAGAAATAATTATGGCGAGATATGATTTTGGCAAGTAGAATTTATTAAATATTTTTATCCATTGTTTGTGCCACCAGATTTTTCCATGCGGGCCTTTTAGCAGTTCTTTTAATGCTGGGAAGTGCCAATTTAATACAAACCATAGGAAGTCTTCGATTATAAGAACTCCTATATATATTGCTACTATAAGGAGTATGTTATGAAGGAAGAAGAAATATTCTACTGCGAGTAAAATTGGAAGAAAAAGAAAGAGCATGCATATGTGATATGTGGTAAAGTGCGGGATTCCAATTGTGCGCGTTAGAAATTCCGCCCACCTATTGTTTTTGCCGATTATTTTTCCGTACCATTTGTCTTTAGAAAATCCAGCGCCCCATCCCGTGCCTTTTTCAATGCAAATTTCAAATAGCGCGATGGGGAGGGCGATGGCTATTATATTTACGGCGTAAATTAAGATTTTAGCCTCCATTTTTTGTTTTTCGTACTAGTATAGTTATTCTGAACTTAATGAGGCGCCATACTATGGCGAGTTTGTATCTGAAAGTTTTGAGCTTGTTTAACATGTTATACAAATTTGTTGTTATAACATTCCTGACACCAAATTATTTCTTTTCGTTCGGGTGAGTAGGCGGTTTCAAATTCGTTCTCACATTCCTCATTTTCGCACTTTCGGCGCCAGAGTTTTGGCTGGGTGCGTAGTTCTATGCGTTTGCCGTAGCGACAGTTAGGACAGAGGCGGGGGAGTGCAACGTTTGAGTGTCTATAGAAGTTTAGTTCTTCGGGGATTATTTTAAATGCTTCGGTGCAGTTGTGGTTGCATTTTGCTTTATCAGCGCACTCGATGATTTCTTTTGTTATTGTGTCAGGAACATCTTTTATGTGGTTCGGGAGATCGTTGGCTTCCAGAGTTGTGTTGTAGTTTTGTTTTTCTCTATCTCGCCAACGGTATCCTTTTTGGAGAGCTTCTTCTTTTGTTAGTGGAAACCATTGGTAGGCATATGATTCATTATATGTCCATGGAGAGATTTCATCAGGGAAGAATTCTCCATAGGTATATTCATTGCCGCGTTTATCTTGGTACGGCATTTCGTTTAAGTGTTGTTTTATCTTTGGAACTAGTGCACTGTATTCTTCTTTGGAATACTGTTTGTTTAGGATGCAGTGTTTTTTATTACGCATACAGATGCACCCAAAGAGGTAACGAGACTCTCTGCACGTGTTGCAGTATTCACATTCTATGAGATCTGCTCCTCCATTGCAGAAGAAGGTTTTTTGGTTCCGTATAGATCCTATGTTTTCATACAGGAGCTCACATGTTTGTCCTGCAAATGTTAAATCGTAGCTGTCTTTTATGTTTAGTCCTACCATAAGGAGGTATTTGCAGTTTTCTACTCCGTCTAGTGTTCCAAAGGCGTGGTGGCAGTTTTTTGTGTTTTTTATGTTGTCGCCCGTGACGTTTACCGCATTTGTCATCCAGGCGAAGCGTCGTGGGGTTTTGTAGTAGAGTTCTAGGAACTGTTTCATTGCTTTTTTGGATATTTCGTAACTTCCGAGGTCCCATTCTTGCATTTTTTGCTCATATTCTTTTTTTGAGTATGGCTCATTCCAGATGTAGTATTTTTTGTTTCTAAGGTTTATGCAGCCAAAGCAGTTAGAGCATCCTTTGCAGTCGAATAAGAAGCTTGAGTCAAAGCATTCTTCGGAGAACCATGTGAATTTTGTGTTATGTACGTTGTCAGAGTTGTATGTTTCGTAGGCATGGTCCATATTTGCCCCAAAGTCGGAGTCCACGCATGTTCGGGAGAAGAGTGGGGTGTAGCAGTAGAGACAGTCTTCGCAAAAGTAGGAGCCGAAATTCAGGTAACAGTTTTTTGAGTTGATTGTGGCGTCGCAGTATCTGCAGTTCGTTGATTTGGTGAGTGTGGTTGCTTGTCGTGGAACTTTGCTCGTGAGATCTTGGAATTGTTCGAAGAAGGTTTTTTTGAAATCGTATTCTTGTCCGTAATCGAGTGGGTTCCACTTATCAGACCACCAGCAAGGGGAGCAGTAGATGGTATATGGTGAGTCGGGATGGTAGGAGCTTATGATGCTTTTTCCACAGAGCTCGCATGTATCTTTATATAGGATTCGGTTTCCCATGTTTATGCACCTGCGGATAAGTCGGCAGTCTGGACAGAAAGTTGGTGGGGGCACTTTTATGTTTTCGTAGAAGTTAAAGTCTTCCGGCTCGATAACGAACTTATTTTTGCAGTTTTGGCAGGCTTTGTCTGCTTGTTTCATGTTTTCAGCATACAGAAACCCGCCAATCTGTACAGATTGGCGGGTTTCTTTTAGATGGCTATGGAAGGACTAGCGCAAAGATGCCGATTATGATTATTGCTATTCCTATTATATTTCGAAGCTGTAGGACTTCTCCAAATATGAGTATTGAACTTATTGTTACAAGAATGATGGCTACGCTTACAAAGACTGGGTAGGCTATGTGCAGGCTGATTTTAGAAAGGGCGAAGATGTAGGCGATAAATGCTATTCCGTAAAAGCCTATGCTTAGAAAAAGTTCTTTGCTTGAGAAGACAGCTCCGATGATTTCTGAAAGTGATGTCCATTGGACATTAGTCGTTATTAAGGAGCTGCTTGCTTTTTTTGCGAATATGCTCGCTACAGTATTGCATAGAATTCCGAGCGCTAGCATTAGATATGGAAGCATATAATTTAGTATACGTTATTTTATGATTTTTTTGTGGACCTAGCGAGAATCGAACTCGCGTCTCCGCAATGCGAATGCGGTGTCTTACCACTGGACTATAGGCCCTGTGCGGCGAGAGAGGGATTCGAACCCCCGGTGCCCTAAGGACACAACGCATTTCGAGTGCGTCCCGTTAAACCGCTCCGGCATCTCGCCAGTGCTCCCACCAAGACTCGAACTTGGATTTAGGGTTTAGGAAACCCCCGTTCTATCCAGTTGAACTATGGGAGCAAGCACCTTATTTATATAGTATTCGTCTTCTTGAGTAAACTCAATGAATATCCTACAATAACGAGGCAAAATCAAGGGCGTTTAGCTCAGTGGTAGAGCGTTTCGTTGACATCGAAAAGGTCACAGGTTCGATCCCTGTAACGCCCACACTCGGGCCACATGATTCTTGTCGGGCCCTTTTTTTATTTAGTTCGAACAATAAACGTTATGTATGTGGTATAATGTATGTATGTACGAAAAGTCACTAGTAGAAAAAGCTAAGCGGTTAAGGCGACAAGGAAAAACTTTTCCTGAAGTGTGCGTTAATTTGCATCATGAGATCCCGAAAGGAACCATGTCCTATTGGTTCAAAGATGTAAAAATTTCTAGACAAGGAGGTGAACGACTTCAGGGAATATATAGGCAGAATCAGCAAAGAGGGAGAGACAGGGCGATAGAGAAAAAACGAGAAGTTCGAGAAAGGTATTTACGGGTTGTGAGAAAAGAAAGTGCAAGGCTAGCGCGTCGACTAGAGGACAAGCAGGTATCGAAGATACTACTCGCAGGACTCTATTTTTCAGAGGGGGGTAAGTGTGGAAGAGGATTTCTTCTTTTCGGAAATTCAGATCCTAAAATGATAGAGTTGTTCTTGGGTCTTTTGAGATATGTTTACGAAACTGAAGCGGGGAAATTTCGATGCACGGTACAATGTAGGGCAGATCAGAATATACAAAAATTAGAAAAATTTTGGTCGGAAACCACTAAAATACCATTTAGTTTATTTTATAAAGCGAGGGTTGATCCTAGGTCAATAGGAAAAAAAACGAAAAAGAAAGATTACAAAGGGGTTTGTAGAATTGACTATTTTTCTGCTCGTATATTTAATGAACTAATGATAATTGCTGAGGCCTTAAGTAATTATAAAATAAAGGGCCCGTAGCTCAGCTGGTAGAGCGCCTCCGTGGCACGGAGGAGGTCGTCGGTTCGAGACCGATCGGGTCCACAACTTGACATACTGTATCATATAAGGCATAGTAGCAATTCAGGTCTCTTACAACTTGAGTCGTAGCATTGGGATTCTAGAAAAGGAGCTAGGTCCATGGAAATGATTGTGAAGAACCGATCTGTGTTGCACCGTGACATGGCTCCAAGCTTCTTTGTTCCAATAGCACCTGGAACATACGAGGTGGAGCGAGTCATCAATCCGCACTGTCAGCCCCCTGAGACATGGATCGTTCTTAAGGGGACAAGAAACGGAGACGCGGAAAGCTTCTTCAAACAACGCCCAGGCGTCTTCAGGATCCACTAGGATAGTGTGACGCTTTCGCTACATCAGTCTTTTGCACGAACGCACACAACGATCTGCCATACTACGGTTGGTCGTTTTTCTTTATTAACACTAAGTAATCAAAATAGCGTCCCGCAACTCCACAAATTCCCGCAGATGTTCTATGATGAGGTTCCAACTGGGTAACACGAAGTCCACTATGGATAATGTAGTTTGGGTAAATGAGAAGGACGAGATTCTTGGAGAGATTCCAAGAGAAAAGGCGCACAAAGAGGGGCAACTGCATAGGATTGCAGCAGTTTATCTTACTAATGATAAGAATGAGATTCTTGTTCAGGAGCGAGCTGATTGGGGGCTTGATCATTCTGCGGCAGGACATGTTGATCCGGGAGAGTCTTATTTAGAGACTGCAAAGAGAGAGCTGCAAGAGGAGATAGGTGTGAGCGGCGTTGAATTAAAAGAGGTGGGGAAGACTGTCTCAGATGAGTTAATTTTAGATGATCGCAAACATAAGATGCATCAATTTATGCTGTTCGAGTGCGAGGCTGATCCTGGCGAGTTAGATAAAGGGGAGGTTAATCGTGTATTTTGGTCGAATCCTCTTGAGGTTTGGAAAGATATGCAGAAGAGTGAGCAGGAGAAGAAGTATAGAAAAGGTTTTGAGGCGACGTTAGAGTTGTTTCTGAAACATAAGGGTTTGATGTAGTTCTTTTATTGGTTTTAACTGTGTCTTACGAAGTTTACTTATGCTAAAAGATATTTTTCGCTTTATACGGTTTTTGAATAAGTATCAGGCGGTAGAGCGATCTGTTCCGGTGCCCGATCGGGAGATTTTGGAGAATGATGTGGAGCATAGCTATCAGCTGGCAATGATTGCCTGGTATGTGGTGGATAGGAAAAAGTTGAAGCTTAGTAAAGAGCGCATATGGGAGTATTCGCTTGCTCATGATCTTGTTGAGGTATATGCAGGAGATACGGATGCGCATACTGCGAGTGAGGAGGAGAAGCAGTCCAAAGAGGGTCGAGAGCATGTTGCTTTTGAAAAAATTAAAGAGGAATTTCCTGGCTTTGCATCTTTGCATAAGGTGATAGAGCGGTATGAGCGTCGGGAGGATGACGAGAGCAAGTTGGTATATGTGTTGGATAAGATATTGCCTGTGATGAATGTGTATATTGCTTCTGATGATTATTATGTGCGTAATGGAGTTACGCATGAAAAGTACGTGGAGTGGCTCAAGGGGAAGATTCAAAATGTTTCAATGTCTGTTTTGGGATTTGAGGACTTAGTAGAGGAACTTTTGGTATTTTTGGATAAGAAGCGCAAGGGGTTTTTTAAATGAATCCCATCGGGTCCACAAAAGCGCCTTTTGGTGTTTTTTGTTACTATATGTGCTTGTGAGTCGTAGAGCAGTATATAATGCAGAATATTGTATGAAGATAATTATTGTTATAACAATTATTGTGCTTGTTGCTATCGCTGGTTTTGTATATATGAATAGTTCGTCAGGTGATTATAGCGGTCTTTTTCGTGATGAGCTTAGTCGCGCTGGGGTGGAGCGTGTTGGTCAGCCTATAGAGGGTTTTAATGCATACATATATTTGGAAGCATTTCCTGGTTTTGAGGAGGTGGATTTTGATGGAGTGGAGACGTTTGAGGGTATATATAGGTTAGAAGACAAGGAATTAAAGTATGAGAGAACTGTTGGTAATCCTGTGACTTCTGCAGAAGAGACTATATCTGAAGAAGGGTATAAAACTCTTCTTGTTAATTTCTCCGATCGGCTAGGTGTAAAAGTAAGAAGCGAATCAGACATTGCAGTACTTCTTGAAAGGTTGCGGGAGTCGGATGAGGTTCAAGGTTCATATATAACGGATGATTTTTCAATTTGGCATCCTGAGGGCTGGTATCCGTACAAAAATAACCGTTCTGTGTTTTTTACTCATGATGAGAATTTGGAGATTCCTGCAAATACAGATGGATTTGCTATGGCTCCGTGGTTTCAGGTAACAGTTCTTATGCTTGATAATGAGGGCGGTAGTCCAACAAGCGTGGAAGAAATGTTTGCTCGAAACTTGTGGGTAGAGGGTAGTGAGTTTTTAATTTCTAAAGTCTCTGTTCTTATAGATGGCAAGGAAGCTATAAAACTTGTGACTAAGGCAGCAGGAGCAGCTGGAGAAGTGCTTCATTATGTTTTTAACCCAGACGAGGAGAGGATATTTACGCTTTCACTCTATCCGTATGAGCCGGGTAGTCAGGACACAGATGATTTTGAGCGGGCTGTGAGAACTTTTATGCCCAACTATATAAATGTCGGGAGTATTACGAATTTTGAGGATTGTATTGCTGCAGGCAATCCTGCAATGGAGAGTTATCCAAGGCAGTGCAGAGCAGGAGATCAGACATTTGTTGAGGATATTTCCGGTTCTGGAGGGGCGGGTATTTTGCCATTTGATTCTGGTGTTTCTGGAAGAGTCTTGCTTGGTCCGACCTGTCCGGTTATGAAAGATCCGCCGGATCCAAGTTGTGCGGACAAGCCGTTTGTAACTACAATTCAAGTTATTGAAGTGGGGAGTCCTAAGAGTTCGCCTTTTTCAGTTGTAGAGAGTGATAAGGATGGGGAGTATAAAGTTATTCTTCCTCCTGGGGAGTATTCATTGCAGGCAGTAGGAGATATACCATTCCCGCGATGTGAGTGGGGAACAGTTACAATTGAGTCATCAACAATGCTTGAGCTTGATTTGCTTTGTGATACTGGGATTAGATAGTATTTTTTCTCTGGGGTAAATTTATAAGAAGATTGTTAG
>NZBZ01000007.1 GCA_002686365.1 bacterium | reverse complement strand
GGGCAGGAGGCTGAACCTCTACAACAGGGGCAGGAGGCTGAACCTCTACAACAGGGGCAGGAGGCTGAACCTCTACAATAGGAGGTTTAACCTCTACAACAGGAGGAGGCTTCGGTGCGGGATTAATACGCTTAACCACTGCATCAACTCTACTCGTGCTCTTATTGTCTTCTGTTGAATCCTCAACCCTTAGTACCCTAATCAGATTAGATTGTAAGGTTGTTCCAAGATCAACATTGGTCACTGTTACCTTTCCGCGTGAAAGGGTTACACTACCCCCGCCTGATGAGTTAAATGTCACCTGTGGGGCGTGTGTTGCTCTTGTTAAAGTTAAGTGCCACGTTTTCATTTATTGTGCTCCTAATATAAAAGCCGAGGAACAGTACCAATAGCAGGTCTGTGCCTCGGCTCACACACCGCATAACGAAGGGAGAGTAGTCTCTTATATTTGGGCTAGAACCCGACTTGTCTCGCCAACCAATCCTTAATTAAACAGAAGTAATAGAAGGAAGGCCGGACACAGTTACTCGACCATAAAACTCAGGTCGGAGCATCTTCTTCGCATAACGAGTACGGAGGCCCTTACGGAAGGTGAAATCGTCAGGATCGAGGAAGGTAGGAGTAACCTGCAAAGGTACATATGGTGCGTAGACATAACCCGCATCAAGGAAGTTTTGCCCCTTGAGGCCAATGAGGATATCTTTGTTGGTACTGCCTGCACTCAAGAATGGGTCTTGGTAAACCGCATACTTGTTCATAAGAGTCCCAAGACGAGTAACACCAAAGTTAGAGGTCATAGGGCCGAATGAAGGTGCATCAACGATATCACCAACGCGATTGACCATCATGAAATCACCATGAGAAGTTAATTGACCGAGGATTGCCCCAATCTCAGGACTAACCACTACGAAGTTCGCAGGAGCACGAAGTGAGGAACGGTGAATGTTCGCAGACACACTGTCGATCATAGTCAAAAGACCGCGAATAGTCTCCAACTCCGTTGAACTTGCTACGCCAAGAGGATTAGAACCAAGAGCATAAGTCGCGGAGAACTTAGAACCCCCAACAAGATCATCAATAATCTCACGATCTAACTCAAGAGCAATCTCGTTACTGATTCCGGCAACAAGCTCTGCCTCGGCGTTCATACCATGAAATGCTCGAAGATCATCAACAGCCTCTGCACTCCAACGTGCTTTGAGCTTACGAGTGATCGCCTCAATGGTGACCAATTGAATGTCAAGATTCACATCAGGGATTGAAGAGGTACGAACCGCATCCGCACTGTAAGTTGTTGCAAGAGACGAAAGTGTCGTAGTTCCAACACGCTCTGAATCATAGTGATACTCAACCCAAATCGCAGTACCCGCTTTAGGAATGTCACCTGTGGTGTCGAGTTCCCACTCACCGGTTGCGAAGTCAACTTTAAATGAAACACCGTCTCCTGTGGCCGAATTAGTGTCGGTCACTGTACAAGTACGAGACTTTGCGAGATCAGTAGTTTTCTCAGTCCAATTAACAGTAACACCTGTAATACCCTTAGCGGTATTGGTGGTCGCAACAGGAAGCCACTTGAGAGGAAGACGCTCCGCTTGATTGGTAGCGTCCTCCCATTTGACTTTAATACCATCAGTATCGGTTGATACAACGATATCTTGATAATCAATAAACTCACTAGAATAATTGCGTTGGAAATCTTCAATCAAGTTATTTCCGGAAGTAGCTTTACCCTTAGTCTGACCATACTTGTGCTCGTAAGTGAACACGCCACCAATTGGGGCAGTCATAGGCTGAACGCTAACAATGTTATTTGCGATCAGATTAGGAAAGACACGACGAAGAATAGGGAAGATGTATTTCGTGAATGAACCGACACCTGTTGAGAGAGTCTCCTCGTTCAATGAACGAAGGTGCTCCATTTGATTCTCAAATACCATAGCCATAACGCCACGCTGATAAGGGTTTTGAATGCCCTCTAAAAGCGGTTGCCACTTGTGTGATACCTGATTAACATAAGATGCGTCTACTGCGGTTCTCTGACCGCTTTCGTTAAGAAGTCTGCGTGCTTCCATTGTTTTTATCCTTATTGCTTGAGACCTGCAAGGGCCTTAATTTCTGAAAACGATACGTCTAGTGATAGGGGAAGAGATTCTCGTTTCTCTTCAATTAGAGTGCTCTCCTGCCTTAGATTGCCACGCTTTACACGTTGACGCAAGGATTCTAAACCTGAATCACTTACAGTCTGTCGACCATATTGGTCTACAACCTTATCAATCTGTGTTTCATCCCCTGCTCCTTCAAGGAGACTCATTAACTCCTGAGAGTTAGTATAACCGGAGGCTTTTTGCTGTTTATATGCGTCCACTTTGGCGTGTCTGTTTTCATCTAGAGCACGTTTAAGTTTTGACTTTAATTGATTATTTTCATGGTTAACATCATCTAAGTTAGATGTCAATTCTCTTAACTCATCGGTGATCTGATCGACTTCTTCTCTAAGGTCTTGTGCGAGTTCAGAATCCTTCTCTCGCTCTGCCTCTACAACGACTGCAAACTCCGAAATGATTTCTTCAATACGCTCGTTAAGTTGTTCAGCATCTTCATAGTGAGACACTTTTCCTAAAAGTCGTTTGATCATTTCTCGTTTAGGGTGTCCGCCCACCTTTGACTCAACATGCATCGCAAATCCGGAGATTCGGAGCAGGTTTTTTGCCTCTAGGAGTTCAGCCTCCAATGCACTGTTGCGATCCTCTTCTGCTCGGAGAGCATCATGTACAACTTCTTGATCAGGAGTAAGCACCTTAACCATTGGGGCGACAATTTGAGATATCTTATGAAGAGCCACATGAGCCTGTGAAGATTCTGATGACTCATACTCTTCACGCACATCCTCACGCAGACTCTCTCTAACCCCAACGAGTGCCTCGGCTAATTTTGAAGCAAAGACTTCCTCCATCTCAGAGCGTACTTTCTGTCTCTCTGACTCAAGGATGTCTTCAATACTTTCCTGTGTGTTTAATTGGGTCGCCTCTTCAAATAAGTCAGGAAAAGAATTTGCGAGGTCTTCCGCTGTAAACTCAGGATTATCTACATCTTCTGTGAAAATATCGGGATACGCAGTGTGCATCGCCGGATCAGCAACAAAATCGAATGTCCGTAAGACGAAATCTTCACCAACATCTTGTGAGCCGTCTTTGTTCGGCTTGGTGCTCCCAAACCCTCGGCTCGATACTCCTGCTTCTGCCCCTGCTTCAAGGATAGCCTTGAGAGTTTTTCCATGTGGGGTATTTAGAATCTCAGCCTCTCCCATGACACGACCATCGTCATTAATTGATAATTTAGTGACCAAGTGAGACACCCTTTGGAGCATTGTTTTTCCATCTGCCGGATGATCAAGCTCACCGAAACAACGTCGTCGACCGATCATATCTTGAAGTTTTTTAACTTCTCGCTCATATAGTGCTCTTGAATACTTTCGACCATTTTGGGTCGCAACATCACATCGTGCGAATTCTCCACGAGCGACTACCTTTCCGTCTTCCCCACTCTCATCTAGAGTAAGTTTTATGGGCATTGCGTCTATCAGGAGTGTCTTGCTCATCTCTAGTGCCTGTTCCAAGATTTGTGTTTTAATTCAGGTGACATGATAGTCTGAATGATTTTTTTAGACAAGGAGGTTTTAACTCTTCTTTTCGTCTTATTTCCATTCCTTGAAGGGAAGTATGGGCGAAACACATCAAATGAAGCGAGTTCTCGCCGACCTGACCGGTAAGAGAGACGACGCTTTCGCCCATACTCGTTTAGTCGTTTCCCTGATTTTCAACGTCTTTCATGCATTCCGCAATGATCGCGATACATGGTCGACACGCAGTCTCTAAATCCGCGTTGCTCTCCAAAAGAGAACGACGAAGGATATCATAATGCTCCTCCATGATGTCAATAACATCATCGGAGACAAAATCTTGAAGACTTTCAAAGATTCGACCAATACGACCGAGCATGTCAAACTCGTCCGGAGTACCGGTGCTCTCAGCAAGTGCTCGACTCGCTAAACGAGTGGCCAATTCATCTGACTCCATACCGAATTTAGCCCTTGCTCGCTTAAGAAGTTTAACTCCTCGCTTAACCGATGCCTTGCGACCTCTTTTCTTACGTTGAAGTTTGATCTTTCCACGACGCTTGCGGTATTTCTGACGGCTCTTTGCACGCTCGGCAGATGTCCCTCTCTTGACACGAACCTTCTTGAAAGCACCTTTTATTTTCTTCAACATCGTTCTGAAGCCTTCATCCATAAGAATGGCTTCAATGATCTCATCCTTAATGTCCTCAAGACCCTCTTGAAGAGGAGCATCTAAGAGCACACTTAGGACTCTAAAAGATTCAGCAGGACTTAACTCGCCGGCCTCAAGACCCTCCATGATTGAATATAATGCAGACTCAATGTTAATATCATCATCTTCAAGGTCAACATCTTCTGTCATCTCTTGAATCTCTTTAAGTTGATCAACAATTGCATAGTAAAGCTCTTGAGTTTCCTCTGTTGGAGATTTCGCAATCAATCCTTCAATGAGGTTCTCAGCGTCTTCATCTGACAAATTCCCTGTATCAATAAGGCACTCTACTCGATCAAGGGTGTCTTGAGAGACATAGGGTGAATTACTTGAATTAGAATATTCTAATGACTCACTAGACTCCGTAAGCTCTGTCGGAGAATATGTTTCCTCTGAAATCCGGCTCTCGGAAAGTTGGTTGGTTGAGTCAGAAGTCAGTCCTAAAATACTTAACTCTTCAGACAGATTTGAGTTTAATCGCTTGTATGGAAGCATAACTATTTCCCTTCTTTATGGACAGCGTAGTCCCTTAAAATATTAGCAGTTAACAAAGATTTTGAAAAGGAGTCAACCGCAACGGCTAACTCTGACGGAGCACGATCAGAATGTTTAATGATAGCAGAAGCATTAATAGCCGTCTCCTTAAATTGAGTAATAAGACCATTTACATGGCCACAGCCCCTACACTCTAATCTGTCAAGGCTCTCAGCACAAGTGGAGAGTGCATCCTTAATTTCAGCAAGACGGCCTTGTTGTCTTTCGGCAGACATTCGGCTGTAGTGTGTTAATTTATTCTGTGCCTCAATCTCCCCAAGACGGCCATGACAAGAACGGCGGATTTCACTGCGGTTTTCATCGTAAAACTCCGACAGTTCACCACCCGATAATGCGTTCATTGCCGAGTCAAAACTCATATACCCCTTGGCGTGCAAGGACATCTGTTTTAACGCTTCAGGTGTTAACGTCGTAAGATCATTTTCAAAAATAGCCTTTGCTGTTTTCTTTAAACTTCTTGCCACAAGCCCAACAGCATCACTCTCCGGAAGGGTCTGCAAATAATAAGCACGCCCCCACACATAATCCCCTTCTACTACCTTATAACCCCTCTTAGAGAGACGACCATCGACCTCTATGACATAAGCAGAATCTTCAGATGAAGAGACAAGAGACCATCCTTTTTCTTCACACACGCACGCGAGTGCACGAATCCTTTCTTCATACGAATTCGCAAAAACTCTTTCTGCCTGCCCTTCATTCAACAGCATATCATTCCTCATCTTTATTTGATTCAACCACTTTTTGCGGAGAAGGTTTTGTGTTTCTATATTCCATCTGTTCTACAACAGGTAATGTCGCGGGGTCAACCTGAGGAAAGTCTCGCTTTAAATCTAGTTGTTGTTGAGCATACGCTTTCATCTTCTCAGAAGCCTCATGTCTCTTTTGATCAATTAAACGCTCTGCCTCTTCTTTAGGGATGTCAAAAACACGCTCCATAACCCACGATTTAGGGTAGAATTCCAACAAAGAACGTGCATTGTCTGCTTGAGCATTTCTTAGCTCTATCTGTGCCATTTCAAAGATGCTAGAAGGTGAAGACATCTTTATATCAAATGAGACTGTCTCCGGATCTATTCCGTTAATCGCTAAATGGACACGACACATCCGCTTAATTCCATTTCTAATCTCCCTCTGTATCCTCATGACCGTTCGAGCAAAACGAACATCCTCTTGAGCAAGTGAAGCTCGATTTGTTGTGCCTTCAGCACCTAAATATGACCTCGGAACTTTTAAGGCAGAAAACAACTTGTCTCTGAAATATTTTAGGTCTGCGACTGACTGTGCGTCTGCCCCTTGCATAATCTCGACGCGAGTCGATTCCTGCCCTCCTCTTGTCGGAATGAAGAAATCCTCGTCAGGTGCTAAGGGATTGATCCTGAAATCAAGTTTCCCTGTGTTTGGATTAAAAAGTTTCTTCTTTTTAAACTGCTGTTTCACTTGATTAACATACGCCATCGCTTGACCTGAAGGCAGATCTCCAACATCTACATAAAAAGCAAAACGGCTAGGAGATCGAGTTAATTTATAAACCAAGGCACTATCTTCAGCCATCACCAACCTCCGCCAAATCCATCGAGCAGAATCAAGGATGCTGTGACCATATTCGCTCCCTAAATCCTTACCTCTTAACCTCCAATGGATGACCTCAGAAGGCTCGAATATTACTGTCTGCGACCCTTTTACCACCCTTGGGCCGGCGGGGTCTTTAAGAGCCTTCTTGACAGTCTCTTTTTCTACGTTAAATTTCCCTGTATTATCTTGAACAAACCCCAATAAACTGCCTTTTTTCGTCTCAATCCTTCGGACTGTCGGAGACGGCAGTACATTGACCCCAAGAACACCTGTTTCATCAACGAGCAACTCTGCATAAGCATTCCCGTATTTCGCCAACGTGCGTGTAATCGCCCAAATCTCTTCATCAATTTTTATCGAGTTGTGAAGCATCGTATTTAAAAGAGTGTTCACTTCATCACTCTTACTCTTAACCGACACAGTATTCCCTGTAAGACTATCCGGCACAGTTCCATCATCGGCGTAAATATCCAAAGCACTGCTTATCTCAGGGTAATCATCCATCTCCTCATAATCCGCGTATCGTTGCATCATAGATGTCTCTAAACGAAGCGTATTTGAAAGATTATCAAATCCTGAAGAACTATAAGGATGATACCCTGTTGCAGTAGAGCTTACTTCTGACTCTCCACGTTTCAAGTCAGCGGTACTCTTTTCTCCGGAATACCACCCTTTGATTTTTTCTAATGCACTCTTACTGATGCCCATGATTTACCCTATAATAATTGGAAGAGGTGAGTTCGCGTCGTTATCTGAACGGACAGGCACAGCACGTCCGGATTTCCAAGGTATTTTATTATCATCCATGATCCATCTAACATCGTCAACAGTTCTCCGCGTTTGAGTCATCATTATTGGTGCTGTCTGTCGCATCTGCATAAGACCATAAACCACTCCGGCTAAAGCGTCTGCAACATCTTTAGACCCCGCCACAGGATGGTCAACCTTACGTTTGATCGAATCATACTCTAAGGTTTTTAGCTCAGAAATCAATGGCCCATATTCATAGAAGGCAATCCTGTCTTCATACATCGCAGATTTTAGAGCATCATAAGGATCAGTCGTTCTATCTACAGACAGAACATCTGCCTTGACCCCTCTGCGTTTCATTTGCTGAATCATTTCAGCGGATTGATACGAATCACATGACATCCCCGCGATATGAAAACCATGCTCTTGTAGTTCGTAGACCATTCGACGAACGTCAGGTAGAAATATTTGATCCCCCTCCGGAGGATTTACTCTCAAAAGGAGATCAATGACAATAAATGGTGCAACATCACTATATTCCTCTCCACTTTCATTTCTCCTTACAACCTCTATGTGCCGATCAACATAGCCCATTACAAGCCCTGTAGAATCCCCCGATAATGATGTGTCGATATGAATATATCGGGCTTTTCCCGGCGAATTCTTAGGTCGCCAAATAAACTCTTCATGCCCACCTTTAAGCCGACGCTTTCCTTTACTGCACAATCTCCCCCACATGAAGTCAAAGTCTGTTTGCATAGTATACTCTTCTTGAGTACAGGGGTGTCCAATCGCTTGATGCCCTTGGACATGATCATATCTTGTAACAGCATCCTCTATCTTCTCTAGCCGATGAATAAACGCAGATATGGCGTGAGTTGCGATCCCTGCGATATCACGAATCGCAGACTCTAAATCTCGGCCAAAGTCTTCAGAATATTCTGATGGCACTTCTATGATCCGGCAACCCGCATCTCGATAATAATGTCGCTCTGCATCTGTCGCGTCTTCTTTTAACACCTTTGAGCGGAGACCACCGTTCCCCACAATTACTTCAAATGTCTCTCCACTGAAATTATCCTGTGGCTTAACCTCCCAATTTGCGTAATCCCTCACAAAGACAGTTGGGTCGCCCTCACTTGATTTGATTTTCCGATCTGTAAAGGAGTTCACTGTTGTCGCTGAAGAGGCAAGTACCATAAGTCCCGGCAAGTCATTAGCACACATTAAAAAACGAGACTTTATTCTACGGACTATCGAGGCATAAACTTTCTCTGCAAGATCGTATTGTGCAATAGATTTCTTTATCCCCGCAGACCCCTTAATGACCTGTCCTTTTGTCGTCATAAAGTTTGCCTCATCCATCGCACCACCAACCACATTCATCCCTAAAACTCTCTCCGAATTACATGACCCAATAACAAGCATAACATTACTCGGATAATGTGTTACATCACGATTAGCCTTTCCCTTAAAATGCTCATTAAAATAAGGACTAATTTTTATCTTGTCCTCAACCGCTGTTTTCATCACCTGTCGTGCCACATGTAAACTCTTTGATATGAGAGCGACAACAACCTCAGAACCGGAACTTAAACCATACGAGTCCTGTGGGCTTCTAAGACAACTTATCTCATAAAGCATCCTCGCAATCGCAAACGAGATGAAAGTGGTTTTACCGTAGCCAATCCCCCCTGTCAGCACCATTTCACGATATCTGCCGGCAGTTAACGCCTCTTTTAAGTCTAACCGAATCTTCGGATATAGCGTCTTGGTGCTTTCACCTAAATAATAGGGGTCATCAAGGAATGTGTCCATGTCCACCGGTGTCCATTTCCACCTTCGTCTTGATATCTCTGTTGCGATACTATTGTTCCCCTCATGCAACTCCTTCATTGTCTCTTGCAAGAGAGATAATTCATCATCGCTCAACAATTCAAGCTCTTGCATAACAAGAGCAATCTCCTCCTCTTCAGATCTAACACTAAATTTTCTCCCGTTACTATTGGTTTTTATAGACATTAATCCTCCTCATCTTCAAAAGTGTATGACTCCTCCTGAGATGGCATTTCTAACCCTAATCGAGCCAACCCTTTCGCCACAGACAAGACTCTAGATGCACTCTCAGGATTATTCAGTGCCTTGGTGCTCTCTGTGCCCAATTTTAATTCTATCTCAGGGCGGACTGTGAGGTTGTTTACAATCCCCGGAAGAACGCTCCCACTTTCCACATCATGTTTTCTCTGAATTATCGAACATGCGACCTCTACTTCTCGCACAAGATGTCGATTAAGAATCTTCATCTTTCGCTCAAATTTCACAGCCATATTAATCCGCCCCAATTGAAGCCGATAAAGCCTATCCAATTCATCAGACGCATTAACATTCTTAAGGTCATTAGGTTCAATAAGATCAGCATCCTTCTTCTTTCTCACAGAAGATTTGAATGGCTTGTTAAACCCCGTTACCTCATCCGAACGTAACCGACTTAAGCCGGCGAGCAAAGTGCTTTCTATATCATCATTAAAAAACCCATGTGCTCTACAAAATCTTGCAACAGTCCTAAGACTATCTCCGTTCTCAAACATTTTTAATATTTCTTGATAAAAGGGTAATACTTTAAACTTCTTATGCCGGATATGCTTTACATCCACAGGGACTTCTTTAGTTCCCATCAGTATTCTCTCTTTCTATCTCCTCGATAGCTTTGTCCATAATCGCTCTAAAATAAGTGTCTGCGTTAAGGCCGTTCTTCTTAAGGTACGCCATGACTTTTTGAACACGTTTAAATGTTGGGCCTTTAACTTCCAAATAAAGGTGCTTTTTCCCTCCCCAATCAAAGTAGATAAATCGATTATCTACTGTCTCTCCATAAGTGGCATAAATCTTTTCCAATATTTCGCCTAAATGGTCGAGAAACTTACTGCTGTCTTTTATCTTTTCGGCTTCATCTTCAAGTTTACTGATCGCCTCATCCGGCAGTCCGGCATCTTTCATTGATCGCTTTACATCTCCCACGATTTTAGCCAAAGCACGTTCATCTGAAAACCCAAGAAGATCTGATAGTGCCTCATCGCCGTATCTCTCAGAAACGGAGTTATAGAGACTCATCATCTTCTCCGGATTTAACCCGCCCTTGATGATGTTAAGTCTTACAGTTTCTAGTTTTTGCAAACCCTCATCCTGCCACTTCTCTTCAGTCAAGACTACTGCCGGAATATTCTCATATTCTAAGATTTTACACACTTGCAAACGGTGTGCTCCTCCTATAACCCTGTATCGTCCTTTAGGCATAGGGACAACTTGGATAGGTGCAATCATCCCCGATTCATTAATTTCTCGGATTAAACGCTCAAACTCCTTCTCGTTCATCTGATTAGGGTTCCAAGGGTTAAGATCAATTTTATCTATATCTAACTCAATATAATCGCCACCAAGTGTTTTCATCGAGCACTCCTTTGCACCATTCTTTAGTCTAACTCAAAAAGGGAAGGTTTGCAAACACCATGAAAAGGTGCAACACTTAGAGTCTTTGTTGGGAGTGAGGTCTCAACAAATATTTGATATAGCTTTGATGCAAGTCTATAATCGAGCCTTTCATACCTACAAAAAAGAAAGTTTCAATTATGAGAAATATCAAAACAATCCTCCTTGCTCTTTTAATTACAACCTTAGCCTGTGAAGAGGATAAACCCACCTCCTCTTCTAGCACTGAAGCCTGCACTGAGGCCGGTAACGAGGCAGGTAACGAGGCAGGTACTGAAGCCTGTATTGAGGCAGGCTCTGAAGGAGGTAACGAGGCAGGTACTGAAGGAGGCTCTGCCGGCACTGAGGGAGGCTCTGAGGGAGCCTCTGAGGCCGGCTCTGAGGCAGGCTCTGAGGCAGGTACTGAAGGAGGTACTGAAGCAGGTTCTGAGGCAGGCTCTGAGGCAGGCTCTGAGGCAGGCTCTGAGGCAGGTACTGAAGGAGGTACTGAGGCAGGTTCTGAGGCAGGCTCTGAGGCAGGCTCTGAGGCAGGTACTGAAGGAGGTACTGAAGGAGGTACTGAAGGAGGTACTGAGGCCGGCTCTGAGGCAGGTACTGAAGGAGGCTCTGAGGCAGGTAATGAGGCAGGAAACGAAGATACCGACCCTGAGGCCGGTAAGTGATTTTTTGGGGGCTTCTCTTGCTTTGTTTAACCCTATGGTTACTGTCCGTAGACCTTTAACCTGCGAGTAATACTTTTGTAACGACGTTCATGTTTTTCGCCCCCTTGCCAAATAGATTATTCGACCAACGACGCTCTTTGCCGTTCTCCGTATTCGCTTGAGTATGATGAGTATAATACTCACTAAAAGCGTTATAAAGGCTGAAGGCTGTCTTAGGTTGCTCTGAACCTTTCCCCTCCGAGAGCAATCGGGTGATCTCTCGTCGAGTATTTGATCTGCGAGTCAATGTTCTCCCTTCTGCCTCCTCAATGGGGAATAAGGCTTCAAGCGAACCTGAGATTAACTCATCTGTCAAACTCGTTTGAACGAGCGTCTTGTACACTTGCTTAATCGAATCATAATTTTTAACAGCATGTGAAGCGACTTTTCTTGCGTCATTAAATCTCACCATAGCGTCTTGGCTATGCCGGATTTTCAAAAACTTATCTCTTGTGAGAGTTACCGCGATTTGGTTGTTACAGGTAATCCGCATCGGGCAGAATACATATGACATGGTTGAACTTCCATCATGCGAGTTGAAGAGTAAAATCTGCTTCCTTATCTCGTCTCCTGACTGAGCATCAAAGCCTCCGAAGTCGGCTAAAAGCCAAACTCTTCGACCTCCTGCAATCGAGCCTGCACTCACATAACGCATGTCATCAAACTGCGATGATACATCGTCAAAAAAGGCCAAGCCGTCCTTATTCTGAATGGGCTGATACTGCTTCCCGACAACGCCCAAAACAACGCCGTTATCTTCTCTGACGATGGCTCTTGCCTTCGGGACTTCACGCCCACCCTCAAGAAAGAGAGGTTTATTGACGACATTCCAATCAAGTCCTGAGGCTCTTAGAGCGTCTCTCGCTGTGGGAGCGTTCAGCGTCTTGATCCCTGACCATGAGGTCTGAAGATCGGGGTTAAAAAAGTTTTGCGTTCTTACGTTCATCTTGAACTCCTTATCTCTGTTGACTCACCTGAATTAGTGATAGTCAAAGATATAACTCGCCTTAAAAAGTAAGTCAAGTTTTATTTTAGTTAACTTAAAAAACTCCTCCCCCTTTGACTTTTGAAAGCACTGAGTCTGAATAACACTCCATTACAGCGACACCCGACACCTCACTTGTCCCACCAAATGACTTTTGAACATCGACCTTCATTATGACATGAAAACTCCCTGTTGTCGTTTGTGACCAAGAATAATGCTCCGCTTCTTTTACCGTCTTAAAAGAACGACTCGCCACCGCATGTACCTGATCTCCTCCCCGCACTGTCGTCAACATTATAACATTGTAATGAGTGCTCATCTCAACCCCATATGGCATAAATTAAACATAACTATTGAATAACTTAACACTAGCGGACAGTCAACTACAAAAGACGGCTGTTTTGAAAGGTCAAGCTATTACACCATGTATGAAAACTGATGGTGCGACACCAATCTACCCCTTAGGCTTATCTTCACCCCTTTCAATCGCACTCTCCGCCAAGTATGTGTATTTGTCCAAGGCTACTTGTCCTAAAATGTAACCCACTTGAATGAAACCGGACACGATAATCAGAGTCATCATCACCATAAAGGAATAATGCTCGATCTTCTGTCCATATGTGTACATGAGGTAAAAGAGAGCAACCTTCCAACCGGCTTCTGCGATAAGGTATGCAATGAACTTCTTACTCTGTAGTGGGCCTAATTTCTTTTTGGGTGTGCTCATGACTCATGTCCTTCTGTTAATCAGATTTCACGCATGATACATGGCATGGCTCATTATAGAAACACCTGTTTTCATTAACGATTTTTTACCCAATTTTCATACATCACCTTTGCCATCCGTTCTGCACCATGCACGCTCTGTGCCTTTAGATGAACATGGTGTTCATCCACATGTTCTTCCTTCTGAAACCAAGGAGTGTGCGGATTCCCATTGCTTAGGTTTGCGTTTTCAGGTCTTTTCGGGATTTTAGCAGAGTGAACTACTGCGAATGATACACATCCAAACCTGTCAGCCTCTACTGCGACATAATACCACCGCTCATTCAGCACCTGTGCCATCACAGCCAACCTCCTCCTCCGATGGAAGGATCGGCTTAGGAGGGACAGCATCTCTTGATACCTTGGGTAACATAACCTGTCGATCCTGATCGGAATATCCGGGGATGGTGTCTGCCGGAGTCTTTTGGTAGTTATATCCATCCTTGGCCCATCCGCGTCCCTTAAGCACAACCATAGGTGCGAAAAGAACAACGCCCATTTTCTTATCTGAATTACACTTTGAACACCCCTCCGGAGCACTCATGTCCGCCATCTTCTGAAACACTTCAACTGTATAGCTACAATCTTTGCACCTATATTTATAATACGGCATTTTAACCTCTTAATCAGTCAGCAGAAGTATCAAAAGTTTCAACAAGAAGTTCAAGTATTCTCGGCTCTTCTATCTCACCGAGCACATAGACAACAATTTCAGAGTAGACTCCATCTTTTCTTGCGATAAAAAGCCTCTTCAATCGGTAAGGTGTCCACTTGGGACGCTCCTCAACCATGAAACCAATCTTTTCAAGACGGAAAATCTCTTTGGGGAGAGACCCTGTACACTCAACCACTCCACCAAAAAACTCAACTTCATCCCTATGGGCAGGGCCGGACTTTCTACAAAACAACACATCAACTTGATTCAACATATTCAACTCTTCCTTCTCTCATGAAATAATAATTATCTTAACCAACTAAGTTTCTTCAGATACCCTCGTTGAAAGGCGTGACCCATCAAATGTCCATCGAGTGTGGCATAATAACCCGACATCTGATGCCGGCTACGCTTCGACGGGACACCTTTAATGAGATTATTATCTGTTAAGGTCTTAAGTACGGAGTCTTTAAAACTAGCACCAAACGCATTAACAAGTTCTCTAGAACTTACAGCCTCTTTAGGAGATAAGTTTTTTCCTAAAAAGAGAAACTTTAAAACATTTAAGTGATCTCGCTTTAAACGAAGTTCCTTAACTTTGTCTGCAATCTTCTCTTGCTCTTCTTCAGGCATTCTATATTCAAGAAGTTTGCTCTCTAGCCCTTCAATAATACTTTGTAAAGACATCTCTTCTACCCCTTCGTTTCTTTTTCCTGTGTAATTAACTATGCGATCTGCGTCACGATTTGAAAGAAACATATCTGTGTCTCTATCATAATATTTACCCTCTTTAGGATCATAATAAAGCACCTCACCCCCTTTGAATTGGAATGGGCCTTCAAGACCTTGACTTGAAAGATCAGTGTATCGTGATCGATCAAGACGAGGCATACGATGTCGAGCCATCATTTTATCATGGTGTTTTCTTGCAGACATGTGCCTCACCTTTTCTTTTGTTTCTTGGAATTGAACTTTAATTTAACTCTTCAAACCAAAGATCGTCAAGACAATCCTTTAATCAATCCAACCACATCCTCGAAGAGATATGTCGTAAGCACTGAAGCATAGTCAAGAGAAAAATCAAGAAGCCCATAATTTGTTTTGTGCACTCGCGTGCATTGACTAAATCAACCCTTTAAAAATACCCCTCTGCCGTTTATCATGTAAGATGTCTAAAGTTTTTAGATTTATCACAAAAAACATCTTAGGAGTCGATCATGGAAGGTGCTGTCAGTATTCTACAGGAGGTTATGCCTGCAATCATCGGTTGTGCCGGACTGCTGTGGTCGTTTAGCAAAAAAGTGACCCAAATCGAAGCCCAATTGCAGGCTCTGCAACATCAAATAACAGACTGCAAAAAACTAATCGAAGGCAACCGGCAAGGAAGAATCGAAGTATTTGGAGTCATAAATAACTCCCTTAAGCCGAGAGATGTCGAAATTAGTGAAAGACTCGCTCGTGTTGAAACAACACTTGAAGCAGGAATAACACCAAGTGAAGTTTACACACGACTCGCAAAAATAGAGGCTGAACTTGAGGCTTCAAGAAATGTAGATTAAAATGACCCGCACACAACAACAGTTTGTCATTCTTGTGGTTATTGATCTCGTTAACTCCACGAAATTCTTTGAAAAGTTTGGAGATGTTAATGCGAGTAAAGCCATGCGGGTTTATGATAGGATTTTCAGAGGACTACTCATAAAATATTCCGGCCTAGAGATAGACAAAACGGATGGTGCGTTGCTCTTGTTTGAAACAATGCGAGAAGCACTGTCTTATTGCTCCGAGTACCATAAGTTAGTCGAAAAACACCTTAAACTTCAATCAAGAGTCGGCATCCACTGTGGCCTCGTTATCATGCACAGTAACTCCTCTGTCTTTGTATCACGAGGGGCAAAACCCATCGAAGTTGATGGTATTCACAAAAATATCACCGCAAGAATCATGTCTGTCGCTAATGGTGGACAGACTCTCTTGAGTAGACGAGCGGGGGAATATGCCTCCGCACTTAGTGTGCGAGGGAAACTCCTAATGAAAGATATCGGCGTGTGGAAAATGAAAGGGATCAAAAACCCCATGCACCTTTATGCCATAGGCTCTGATCTGAAAAATCTTGAACGGCCCAAGGAGACTGATAAAGTTAAACGTGTTCGCCCTCCGGCACTAACTCCGCGAGAACGCAACATCAGACTCTTTAATGTCTTCATCTTGTTGCCCCTCTTAACATGTTCAATCTACTCGATTCTCTGTATCCTGCATATCCTTGAAACATTTGGAGGTATTGATCACTACGGATTTCGAGAGGTTGTCGATTTTATACGGTTCTTTCCTGAAAACCTAAGCGAATTCTTAGAGCGTCTCAAAGGTTAAAAATTATTTTAATTTAATGCTCTTTTTAACTTGACTAACCGTTGTCGCTGTGGCTTAATCACCCTACATTCAATGCTAAACGTCAAGGAGACGAAGATGAAGGGTAAAAAAAAGAAAAAGACTAAAAGCAAAAAGAAAGAGAGAGTTCTTGATTTCTCCTTAAATGCTTGGAGAGAAGAGCTTGATTTACCTGATGAGGAATTCTCTAATGAATTCCTTACCTATGGGTACAGTCGTCTCGTAACTGCGGGTATATACAATATAGATGAGTTTACCACCCTATATTATTATGCGATGGGCATCCGGAAACACTTCAAAAAGAATAAACGGATGGTTTTAAACCAAAGCGTCTATAACTTATGTCAACAAAATAAAGAGCTTAACTTGAGACTCCCCCCCTTGGATGATGGGGTCTTATATGTGGAGACTGATTGGCCTGAGGTAGAGACAGGTAGCCTTCAAGGCGTACTCTTCATTGAGGCAAAGGAGATTCAACTCCCTACAATATATGGAGGCTTACTTAATAGCCAAGTCCTCGCAAGCCCTATAAAAGAGATGAAAACCCCGATCCTCGCGATGGCCATCGAGAACTCATTGCCGACATTCGTTATGTCATTTGATACCTTTGATGGCCAAATTGTTTTGAATAACGACGCTCTATTCTTTGACGTTAGAATGGCCAATGAACATAGAGATAACTTTGATCCCAAACTCGCCAAAAAACAATTTATAAATGTTATCATCACTCTAAATGCTCTCGTAAAAATCCAAAACGGAGAGTTTGAACGTGAGGTAAAAGTCAAGAAAAAGTATCCAAAAGCTAATCTAAAAACAATCGGAAGGAAAATTAAAAGGAAAATAAAGTACCGGCAACCGATCAAAGAAGAAACAATGCTGTTCTCACATATCAGTACAGAGCCTCCCCAAACTCAAGATCAAGAAAATCCCACAACAAAAACAACAGGCTCGGATCAAAATCAAGAAAATAAAACCTTCACATATACACCCCGAAATACCTCCTCTCACTTCAAAGAGAGATGGGTCTCAATGGAATATGCTGAAAATGTCGACCCCGATGACCTTCTCGATATACAACCGAAAACGAGAGAGCTTAAAAACGGCCCTGTGACTAAAGATTGGGCCTTAGTTAAGGTTTGGTATGAACATACCCATAAACCTGAACTAGAGCCCAAAACAACCCTAAAGAAGTATAGCGTTTAATCACTGACTAGAGGAACGATTAACGCTTAGGTAACCAAGTCGCCTTCTGACCCCTACGGCGAGGAGGTAAAATATGCCCAACATGGATCAAAGGTGAATCAGAGGTTAATCCCTGCTTCATCTTGTTGATCGCTCGACCACCGGTGATCGCAACAAACTTAGTCACCTCACCTCGCTTAAATCGGAACACCTCAAGCCCCTTGCTGTTCATGTCAGGCACTGTACGGCCTATGAAATCCTTCAAACCCACTAACGTGCTCGAAACTGAACCATATGCTGAAGGTGAACGGATAATCCTGTCCATTAAACTTAAACCCTCTAACAACTCAATCGCCTCCGTAAGACCGCTCCGGCCCACCTCTACACTCTCAGCCCTCTGCCCTCGTGGAGCATAAATGTCAATCTGTAATCCCTCATAGTCATCAACACCAATTGAAAATTTATGCTTGCTGTAAATTAAATCACGAAGACGCATCCGGTCAACACGAGATGGATTGCGACTCCACTTCATCTTAATGTTGCCGTATAAACCCCTGAGAGGAATGTCATAAGATTCAACGGAATCAGGCTTGCCAAGCATGTCTGTAATGACCTTGACTCGCTTTCTCATCTCTGCACTCATCTTGTCGTTCATTGTTATTCTCCTTATAGACTGATAGGAAAACTATCGAAATTATAATCGTATCTCTATGGTGCACTTTAACCCTCCTCGCACCTTAACGCAATCGCCAAATCCCTAAGACGACTCAACACTCCCAACTCCTGTGCTCCACTTAATAACTCATCAAAACGTAAAGCATACTCCTCCAAATCTAAAGGAATCTCACCCTCCTTGAAACGGAAGTAAATTAAACCACGCTCCCGCCTCGTTAAGTTTAAACGCTCAATCTTTCGCGTAACAAGTAAAAGGTCGTTCACACGATCCATCTCTCGCACACTCATCTTCTTCGATGGCTTCATAATCGCACCTTTGCTCTCAGTTAATCGTAACTACAAACTGAAAATCAACCAACTGCAAAAATACGATCCCAAAAAATCCGCTCCCCAAAATCCACCACACAATACTACCTCAAATTAACTCAATCTCCAAACTCCAAAGAGACACCACAGTAAAATATGCCTACTTGAGGTGCTTCATCAATAACTTCTCGTGGGCCTTAAGTGGAGACGTTGACTCCCTTAATGGGGTTAGTGAAGGGTTCATCTTCCTTAAACCCTGAGCAAACTTGACCAATCCCTCAAGCGAACTGATCTTTTGTGTGTGCTTTTTAGATACCATCTGCCCCGTAACTACGACCCTGTACTCATCGCGAATTCGCTCAATAGTAATGGTCTTATAACCCCGCTGACCCCTTGCTCCAAGTCGGTAGGTGAGAACATTGCCTTTGGTCGACTGAGGCTCTCCAAAGAATAAGCGTAACAACTTCTTCTCCTTGGTCATCCTCACACCAACCCCTTCAGAAAGAGCGTTTTCAAGAATTAGGATTGCTTCGCTTATAGTTTTGCCTGTGTACATCGTAAGTCTCCAAATAAAATATAGTCTACACCACTCATAAATAAAAATAAAGGTACTAAACCTGCTCGCACTAATCAACAGAATCAACCGGATCAACCGAATCAACCTCGATCCTCATCTCAGCATCGCCGTCAGGGTCTATAAAAAAACTTATACTCTCGTCGTCAAATATTAATACTCCCAAATATCTGCCCGAATCAAAATCATGCACACCTAACTCCAATCCACCCGAATTTAATAATACACCGCTCCCAACACTTAACCTCGCAAGACCCTCCATCAATACTCTAATTCGCTCCACACTCATCTCTACTCTCCATCTCAAAGTAAGAAAGATACACTCTAAAACAAGAAACAAAATATCGTCAATAATAAAATAAATACTCAAACTCAAAACTCAAACTCAAACTCAAATATACATCGCAAAATGCAAACTTTTTGCCCAATACCTTGAAAAATGAATAGTGCCTTAAAGGGCGTTTTGAAAAGAACCGGACTCCTGAAGCGGAGTCGGCGAGTTCCCCCTCGAATCCTCGCTTAATAACGCCGAAAGCACCATAGTTTCGGGCCGTTTTTGGGCCGTTTCCATTGGTGCTGTAGGTCATTTTTTATTGGTGCTGTAAGTCATTCTTCATTGGTGTTCTGAGGCCGGGCCTCACCCCTTCACCCTTCACCCTTCACCCCTTCACCCTTCACCCTTCACCCTTCACCCCTTCACCCCTTAAACCTTAACCCCTTTAAACGCCCCTTTAAACGCCCCTTAAACGCCCTTTAAGCCCTCGCCCTTTAGCCATCCCTTAACTACCTCTTAAACGCCCTTTAAACGCCCTTTAAGCCTTCACCCTTTACGCCTCTCTATGCCATGAAGCGTTACCCTTTAAGTGGCCGGTCAAGTGAGTCATAAGGGTTTTATATTCCGGCCCGATTGCTCCTAATTTGAGTAGCCAAGTGCGTACCTGATAATGACTCTTAGCTTCATCAAATGAGCGTTGACCTTTAACGGCTCTTGAATTGATCAGTGCTTGACAGCAGATCATCATACTTAACTGAATATAGGCTTTGATTTTGCCGGCGTGAATCGTTGAGTTATAACATCTAAACTCAATAGTCCCCTTGCTAAATAGGGCGTGAAGGTTAAGCAGGCGATAACGTGAAGAGTCATAGGTCGCTGTACCTGAAGTACCCTCTGCGTTATAATACGCTTGACGTACTTGATCAATAGTCGGGTTTTTCCCTAGCCTATCAAGTCTCTCAATAAATAAGGGGTTAACGGGTCTACTCCAACCTACTCCGCCGTCAGGTCGGCGTTGAACGCTACGGTCTTGACCGGCAGTTAATGAGTCAGCCTGTAAGGCGTGATACATATGTCGCTCATAGCGATTTACGATTCTAACTAGGCGTATCAACGCTTTAGGGTTATTTAGGAATCGGCTTCCGTCAACATGAACGTGGATACCGCATGATGGGTGAGCTTTTCCCCCTCCGCGTCTGATAAGGCGTACAGCCTCCTGTACGTTACTCAATGATGAGTAGTTCATAATTCCGCTTACAAATTCGCATCCGGCGTTATAGCCGGTGATGCTTGAGTCGGAGACCTGTTTAAAGCGTTCACGCCCTGTAAACATGGCGTTGATTTGATGAATTACACTGTAATCTGAACGGCTTATGCCGAGTTGCTCAACCTCAAGTCCGAACGTTAACTGACTCATGAGTGCTTGAAGTTTTTGTCTCTTAGCGGGTGTCATATTCAACCTCCTTAGTTGATAGCTTGACTTTAACTATAATCATTATTGATCGTACCGGTATGATAGTCAAATAAAAAATATAATTATTTTAAAGAAAGCGTATAAGTATATGAAAAGTATGACTTTTTATTTTTAAATAGGGTTATTGAATCCGGCATAATCACGCCTAACTAGGCTTAAACCTAAGCCTATAAAGCCTAAGAGTGAAGCCTAAGAGTGAAGCCTAAATATAAAGCCTAAAAGTGAATCAATAGGAACCGCACTCGCGTGCATGAGAGCACCATATTGAAAACATAAATGGTGCTGTGCCTGCTGAAAGAAAACAAATGTTCGGTAACAGACACAGCACCAATAACTCAATAACTGATTGCCCTATGGTGCTGTATAAGTGGTTGAAAATACTTTAAATATGCCGTTCTTTTTACTTGACTATCACACCGGAAATGATATGATGGCCATAGTTAAGGTGACGATCACCTAACAGATAAGGTTCAAGGAGACCAAGATGCTTTACTATATGACCGATGACTATCATCAGGATCACCCGCTGTTTAACGGTGATTGCATAATTTACGGGTGTGACCAATGGCCCCTCCCTATTGTCGAGGGGTACACTGACGACGTTCTGACTTTCGACGCTCACCAACTCAAAAACAAGAATGAGCCTAAGGCTGAAGAGGTGAACCTCGCGGTATTCAACAGTTCCTCACTAGAACTTATTGAGGTTCACTCATTTGAAACCGAAGCCGAGGCGGAAGCCTTTGAGGCAGGCTTCAAGTATCTTCAAGAGGCTACAGCCGGCCTCAGTTTTGAGGGGCTAGAACTTAACATTAAAAACAAGTTTAAACTCATCCGTATGATAACGGTCGGAGATTACTATGACTACTTAGATGACTAAGGGGTAAGGGGGTAAGGGGGTAAGGGGG
>NZBZ01000006.1 GCA_002686365.1 bacterium | reverse complement strand
TAACAGTCGGTGCATATAGTATCACCATTTGACTCTTCCGTCATGGTCTTATCATATGCTTCTGCTTCACACACTTTACACGTTTCTTCTTGCATCTTTATACCTTTTTTTCCTTATAATTTCGATACTGCGTAGCAGTTTTCCAAGAGGTCATCATGCATACCATTGCCCTCAATCTCTGCTTTTAGTTCTTCAAGCGTATATGTCTTGTATTCTTCTGAAAGATAACCAATAGCACAACTAATAAGTGCATTCATATCCATGCCATCAACCAATCGTAATGCATATGCTTCTGCTAGTTCTTTCTTGTCTAACGTCATTGTGCTTTATCCTTCTCTCAAAAGTGCCGTTTTAGGCGTTTAAATGGGTAAAAAACCGGGTCAAAAATCTACTCGGTCTTGAATGCGCCGATAGACAAAAACTCGTATAGTTCTTGAATATCCTTTACCCTCATATATCCACCAATATTGTCCTCGGAGCAAAACAACTCATCAAACCTCTTATCCAACCCCTCAATAGAAGAAGGATGGACCCAAACGCTATTTGCTCCATAAAACTTTTTAATGACAACCTCAAAAGACTCATAACCATACACATCATCAAGAACACGGCGAGGCGAACAATATGCTGCCTCATTTGCTTGGATGGATAGTTTATAGTCGCCAGCATCAACTAGTTTATAAGCACGCTTAAACTTTTCATGTTTTTGTAAGTGTGTACGAAAGTCTTGCATCTTTTTAACCTTTCACGTTCTTTTCTGCGGCACTAATCAAGTCATCAACTTCGGACGTTCCCAACCATGCCTTGAACCTCTCAAGTGCATCAAGCAACTGCCCTTCTGTACGAGAACTATGATCATAATATAGTGATCCCAAAGTAGGTCTATCCTTCTTGTTAATTATAACATCTTTTTGCTTTTGAGCATCATCCCAAAACCGCCGCATTTGCTTTAGGGCAAGGGATTTTGCAATCTCTTTGTGTGTCATAGTATATGCCATCTTTTATCCTTTTAGTGGAGTTGTTTCTTGATAATCAAAGCACTAATAGGAAGCAACAACAAATTGACTCCCAAAGGCGCTAAAACAGTGTACCAAGAAATGTCTACTTCAACCAAGTTGATCATTGCTGCACCTTTGGCAAGCAACAATACAACAAAAGCAAAAGTCATAAGTCGTTCAATTACCATCAAAACCGTCATCGTCTTCATCATCCTTCTATCCTTTCAACTTCACTAACAGCAATCCAACCTGCCCATTTAGCGAATCTACCTTTATCGTCTTTCTCTACACTCTCAAAAAGAATCCAACTACCTGTGTTTATACTACGCCTAACCTCTACCAAAGTATGCTCATTGAAGCGGTTTTTAGTGCGCCTTTCGGCGCCTTTTATAGGTCTATGGGTTGCTTGCATGCTTTGCCTTTCAAGTATATAGCGTAAATCTTCTACTTCTCTAAGAGAAAAAACGCTTAATGATGCTGCTTGCGCAATTTTTCACATGAGGATAATCAGTCAACTTCTCAAGCATCATATTGCGCATCTTTTCTGCTCCCGCTTCATCCTCATTGCGTAGCGCATATTGATGCAAATCCCCAATGTGCTTAAGATACTCTTGCGTCTCAACAGGAAGTTTCTTAAGTAACTTATTAAGACTCTTCTCTTTCTCCCTTTTGTTAGATACAAACGCCTCAATCGCCTGATTCTTAGTCATTGGTTTGCCGTCAAACTCGAACATTCCTTCACAATGCTTGGTGCGGAAGCGATGCGCCACCTCTTTTCTAATTAGTTGATGCAGTTGTTCCAACTGTGGGTCAGTCATTTTCTTGATATCAGCAAAAAAAGAATGTCCTTTTTGGTTCGAAGTCGTGAGGTATGTCATGTTTTTTTCCCTTTTCGTCGAGAAGTCTAAAAAAGATCACTAAAAAAAGTGATCCCCGAATGCTCTCTATTATAGCACATTTTTGCATAAAAGTCAAGGTATTTAGTCTGGTTACAGACTAACTGTATAATTTATATACTTTTTGCGCGCATTTCATCTGTTGCCTCATCCGCAAAAATGCAACTTTCCTTTCGTACAGAAGAAATGTGCCCACTCTTCCACCTTATAGTATACCGTTCGCCTCCCTCAATATCCACAATTTCACCCATCTTATATGCCAAGATAACTGTGGGATTATCATAATGGAATAAAGGACTATAAACCTCTTTTCCGATAGTACTTTCGTACAAATCAACACTTTTCACTGTTTTCTCCCATATACTTTCAAAACTTCCGTGCTCTCACGGACAACTCTTTTCAAAACGTCCGTATTATCACGGAAAACGCGCTGACATTGCTTTGCTACAAAAAGCACCCTAATAATATGTCCGGGTGGATGCACTCCCACACTGAAAGGGAGATACTGCTTCTCATAAACAATGCCAACGCCTAGGTGACATATGTCATATCCATTAGGATCATATGTCACTAAGTCCCCCACTTCGAATGGTACTTGCCCGATCATGATGACATCCCATCACTCGATGTCAAATCATAATCCCACACATTATTACCAACGGTGCCATCGCCCCACCACACCTTAAAGACTTTATTGCTCATTGCAAGAGGGTCATGCACTCTCTCCAATATAATGCCCCACTTTGGTTTCCTCCATTGACTAAAAAGCACGCCGTTCACTGCTACATTAAACACCAGATCACCCTTCTTCATAAATTAACAACTATTATAAATATGTTGCCACCCCTCTTCGCAATCATCACGGTAGGCATAGCACCACGTCTCATAGCACCCATTTCCCACATACCAGTCGCAACATTCTCTAGCATAATAGACATCACAATAATCAGGTGCGTATGGATACGGATCTTCTCCGCATATGTTTCTTTCTCGGTAGCGGTAATCTGTGCTATCCGGTTCAGGTTCTGCCTCTTCTTTCACGACCACCACACATGATCCTAAAAAAAGAAACAAAACCAACGCCGCCTTTATGCTTCTCACTTATTCCTCTGTCTCATACAAGCGTGACCACTCATCACTAAGATCAATTGTTGCCATTTGACCGTATGCCTGTGCCATCAGCACCCACAAAAGTTTCTTTACTTCATCGCTTTCGATAGTATCTGTCCCTTCACTCATAACTATCTCACTAATACCATTGGCAAAAGGGATTGGGTTTACTGGAAACGATGAATTGAACATCGCGGTTGTAAGGTTGTGTCGTTCCTGAGTAGTCATTTTTTTCTCCTTATGAATGACTCGAACCATCGGGAAGGATGGCGATATACATAATGCCTGGTTTTTTTGACACATCTTTCGACATACCATACCAGGCGCCCATTGTTTCTGCGTCGCTTTCATCTTCGACGATCTCATAATCTAAAGGCAATGCGACATTGCACTTGAACCTCTCACACAAGAGATTGTGTTTGTCGATTTGCTTTTGCGTAATCTTAAGTTTCGGATACACGTACATCTCTCTAGGCACCATCTCCCCACTGATTTGGCCAAACATAGCAAATAACGAGAAAAACAACAATCATCGTTGGCGTAACAACCATTTATTTCTTACCCTCTTTCTTCTTTTTCTCAGACTTCTTTTTCCGCGTAGATCGCTCTTCTTCCTGGATCTTCTTGCGAAGTTTGATAACTTGTTTAGTATATTCATTGCCATACGTCATTGCAAGGGATAATTTCTCCTCCAATGTTAGTTTATCGTACTTCTCTTGACGCTCTTCTGCTGCTTCTCTTTTTTCTTTCTTGCTTTGAGGCATTCTCTTTATCCTTTCACCCTAAGAACCGGGAGCATCAATGATAGTCCACTCGCCAGTCCACTGAAGATTCCCGAGATACAACTGGCGCTTACTATGACTTACCCGGGCGAACGGTTTTAGGCGTTCTTTAGTGGTGGGCGTATCCCATCCTGCGGTAGTAATTTCTACAATACCACTTTTAAGACATTTGCGCGCGATGCAATTAAAGTGCAAATACATCCTAGTTTGCTCCCCGTCAGACGTTACATATGTGTTGTCACGAGAAAACTCTCTGTTATTTCTGAATGCTTCAAATGCTTTTTCGGTGATGTTTCTCATTCTTCTTTATCCTTTTCTTTATTCGCCTTGTCCGAATAATCTTTTTTAGAAAATAACCGTGCCGGATCGTGCCCAGGTTCGCTTATGTGCTCTTCACAATAAAACCCTAAATCTTCGTTGAACAGATTCGCCTCTACCTCATACTTCTCCTCAAGAATATCAACAGCATACTCAAAAACCTGATGTAGATCCCATTGCTCAACTGTATAGTGCGCCAACTTGCGGCGCGTCGCATGGTTATTGTGAATGGACTGTACCAACTCCTGTACATCAACTGTTGTCAACTCTGGATTGCCTTTCATCTCAAAGTACCCCTGTAAAAATACCGGGAAATTCATCATTCGTTTGCTTGACAAGAAAACGAACATAAGACATGACAGCGTTTGCTTTACGCTGGATCCAGTAGTCTTCTTGCCCTACATCCCAATCAAACAATTCTACTGCTAACTTCCTGCCCTCTTCCCACGCTTCCATTTCTTCATGCAACAATTCGAGAGCAGAAAAGGAAGAATCTTCACACTCAGTTCCATCTCGCACCTCCTGCCTCACAGGATACTTTTGACTCCAATCAGACTTCTCATTGACCAGGAAGTGACCTGCTTCGTGCAGGGCGGCGCATAGTGTGTCTTCATTGGAGTCGCCCTCGTCAAGAACAACTTTCCTCTCAAACAAGTTGATCTGTGCACGGGCGCCAAACTCTACGTCAATATCTTGTGAGATATACCATTGCAATACTTGATCAATTTTACTTTCAGTTACATCGTTCATTATACTTTTCCTTTTAGTGCTAGCGCGTGCTTACACTTGCGACGGTAAAGAAACCCCATACAGTTGCAGGCAGTCCGACCATCGGACCACACTTCCACAGTATAAGTGTCCCCCTTAGAACCTTTTACTTCTTTAGTGTAAGAAGAAGCGCCAAGTGCTGGACTTTTCTGAGGATTGTTTACCCAGTTGATATCACTTAATCTAGTGCCCTCCGGTACCGGTATCCAGGCGCCTCCTGCAACTACATACCAACCGCCATTTGGCGATTCAATTAGTGCAGGGTTCATGCGCCCCTCTATCTCAATCATATTTTTGATCCCTCCATTTTTTTGAGAACATCCCATCATACCACCTTTTCCAGAAAAAGTCAACTGTTTTAGATCTCTGTATAAGGAGTCACCCCAGTGCTAAAAAGAACCTTGCATCCTTCAACATATTCCTTATATAACCAAACGTTGCTTGCTGTCTGAAATACATGTACATGATAGATCTCTTCAGAACCCAAAAAACGATGCCTTCGAGATGGATCGACTTCCGTAATTAGGGCAACACCGTCTTCGGGGTAGTCAGGATCCACTATTAGAGTTCCTTTGTTGAGGTGGGTCTTTTTTTTCATCTATCGAATGCTTCTTTACGATGTTAACGTTCTTATTCAAAATATTCTGATCGGAGGAATGGGGCGGTTCACCTAACCATTTGACGCAAATCCACTCGTCGGGGCGCTCAAGGTGGCGTCGCTGGTCTGAAGGCACGGGAATCACCATCCCCCAATATTTCCGATAAGAATCGCCGGTATGTGTATACGTTATAATGTCGCCAAGATCTATAGAAGGTTTTCCGATAGACGACTTCAAGCGGCACACTCGATTCTTGAATAAAAATTCTCAAGATTATACACTCTAATCTTTCGATGGTACCTATCTTTAAGATTGTATAGATATGCCACAGCGGCATCATCCTTTACATCGTTCAAAAGAATGTACATTCCCAACCTTTGGGCGAAATCTTCAGAATGCTTAAAGTTTTCATGAAGATTTTCTCGTGATTTCAGAAACAATTCGCCTCTGCGGTACTTCATCACAATAGAGATTCTCCCCTAGATCAAAACAATCCCGGAATTGCTACTTCGTTGTCGCAGTTGATATATCCAGATACACGGCGCAGAGATCTAAATGCCTTGCGCGCAGCGAATTCAGTATCCGCTGAAAAGATAGTAATCTGCTCCATGACACCCGTCTCTTGAATAACTCTTTCGCATGCAATAGACCATCTATGGGGGTCGCCACTAACGTATCGGTCACCCAGTGTCCGACACAACACAAACTTAGTGGTATTGCTCCATTCCACTTCCTCTATCTCAGTACGGTTTTCATCTTTTTGATACCCTAATCCTAAACTCATCATCTGTACTCCTTAAATATCGTAAACTGCCATAATGGCGCCGTTAATAGTTTCAACAAAGTAATCATCGGGCAACATATCTGATACCTTAATCCACTTTTCTGCCAAAAAGGGATCGTAAATATCACTCGGCAATCCGTTTTCAGTGTTTATGATGATATGTGCTTCCGGCGCCCATCCGCCCGGATCGTTTTCACTCAGGTAAACAGACTCATTAATGTTTTCTGCGGCGACAAAGTCCCCGAATACTTCGATAATTGCTTTCCTTGTCTCCTTTAGGAGGAGTTTCTTTTGCTCTTTCTTTGCCATTTCTCTTTGCTCTTTCTGCCACTTTCTATACTGGCACATAGTGTTATAGTTGGTAATCATTAGCTCGTTGTTAGTGCAGTCTTTCGCCCTTCTCTCTCCGTCCTTATTTTCTGTTATCCTCATCCCATACTTCAGAGACCACTCAATTTGCCTATAATCCTGATATAAATCTTTTAATTTTTCTGTGTTGTTGTAGGTTATCATCATCTTGTGCCGAAGAGCGGAATCAACAACGAAATGATATCTTCCGTGATCAAAAGTTTTATGAAGCGCGCCCTTTTTGCCATATAGTGCATTGCTAGATTTGACTGGTAGATCGTATGGCGGGTCCATAAAGATAAATGATTCTTGTGAGGAATCCTCTAAAAGGACGGAATAATCCTCACATGTTATCCTTACCCCCTGAAGAAGTTCTGAAACTCTCTTTAATTTAGAAATGCTCTGAAAAGAGAAGTTCTGTATGCTAGCTTGCGGAGAAAACGTTCCCGATTCCGTTAGTCCTGAATACGAACACTTGTTCAAAACATAAAAGTATGCTGCCTTATGAAAATCCGAGGCGGATTCAATTGAGTCTTTCGCATGTGTAAACAACGCTCTGCCTTTTTCTGTTTGTTTCTTATAGAAATCTGACTTCTCTTTGCCGTCCAACTCGCATTGCTCTATGTGCGCCTTTATCTGCGCGCCAGTCATGTCTTCACAGTAGAAAACTTTAAGTCTATCGATGCGCTCTACTAGGCGGTCACCATTGTCCCGCAACTCTTTCCAAAAACAGTATAAATTATAATAAGCATCATTGATCCAAAACTTAGCATTTGGATACTTTTGCCGAGCATGCAAAAAAACAGACCCGCCGCCTACAAAAGGTTCTCGATATTCTGCAATGCTCTCTGGCAGAAAGGCGTCTAAAAACTTTACGCCTCTACTTTTGCCGCCGGGGTATCTCAGGGGTGTTTTGACTGTCATCTTTGTCCTCTTTTTAGTACATTGTTGATCCCGGAAAACCGAGGATCTCCTCCAAAGTAGACTTAGTTATATCAAAAATTGGCGCCTTTGTCAAGGACTTTTTTCACTGCCTCGCAAATTTCTTTTTTGCTCCTCCAGCAGTTCAGAGAGTCGCTGAACGTTCGCCACTAGTGCTGTCATATTGATGCCCACTAGCAACATGGGAAACAGGGCGTTTGCAATTCCCTGCGTAAATGTGCTGGAGTACACGAATGCCGCGATGACGCCAGACAAACACAGGACAGTACAAATCACACTAATAGTTGTCATTGACAGTACCCACGCTAGCGGGTGCCGGTCTATTACTCTTCTAATCTTTTCTAACATTCTTCTTACCTCTTTTTTCAAATACTCTCTCTAATGAGAGAGGTTATGCACTTTTCCATATCAATTTCTGCCAAGGTAGGATCAGGCGTTACGTTTTCAGCAACGACTGTAATATCCCGCAGGCGAACGCTGAACATCACGACCGCGTCTTTGTTGGATGTCATGCACGAATTCCAATCGCATATCCCTACACAGTTTTTACCAGTATCCACCAATATCATGTAATCAAACGTTTGCTCCACTTCTTGTTGCTTTGAGCGGTGGTTCTTTAGAACCATTTGCCTAGTGTGCGGAACGATTTTTGGGAAAAGCGTTTCAGCGCTTTTGCACTCATACCTCAACCCGTCAACGCCTATAAAATCCATCCCGTCTGCGGTGTCACCGACATAACTCAATTGACCATTGCTGTATTTGTCAATCGACATTTCAATAATCTCTGTACGAAGCGGTCTGGTTTGATTACGCTTCATGCCATCTACCGATGACACTACGCCAAAAATCCTACTCCAATCAAATTTGTTCCAATCAATACTCTTTTCCATCTTTTTTTTCCTTTCTAGTTTAAAATGGATATCCCATACATTCTACTTCTATGGTACTGCGAGGTGGAAATCCTGTGGCACGATCTCTGTCTCTCCTTGTGCCGTATACTCTAAGTTCTATGACTAATTCCCAATTTGACGTACCATGAGAATATTCTGTTACGTCCTCCAACTTAAAGACATGGGTACTAACATATGAATCTTCTCTGCTCCTTTCCGGGTCATGCCTGAAGGAAGAACGTTGTAACAATCCCAACAACAGTTCTCCTATCTTGTCCCCCTGCGTTCTAGATGAAAATCTTAAGTACTTGTCGCAGGGAAACTCTGCCCTGTTATATATTCCCACCACGAATTCGCCAAACGTCATCTCTGAAGACCACGCATTGTTCATGTTCTGACTATGCATCTCACTGCTTTCTTGGTGGCGTCAAAAGTTACTAACAAGTAACAGAGCGCGACAATAGATATACTCTTCACCACCCTACTAACCACCTAACCGCAGAAATCTTAGTGGCAAATCCATTGAGATCCCCAAAGACCGTCGCAGATCCATCGTCCTGTACCTTTCTGATGGTATATCTTGAGGCGCCATCAACGGTGCGAGAAGTAATAAAATACCTCTCCTTAAAAATCTCAGGTTCTGCCTTCATTCCATACATGGCATAGCGCTCTGCAAACTCTCTAGATAGTCTCCCTGTTACCCCTTTCATCATATCTTATTTCGATTCGTTCGCGCCCCACTCAATGGTTATAATTCTTTTGTTTTTTCGAACAAGGATTATGACATCGCACATTCTCTCTCTCACGCTCCGCAGAACCGGATCAAAAAAGCAATCATCCACAACCGAGAGGTCATAAGTGTGTGCCCACTCGCCCTGACGAGCAGAATAGTTGCACCACTCCACTATGTGGTCTGATAAGGTGCTAACCGTCTTCTTGAAAGACTCCGACTGCTCGTTAACGCCACTACTCTTAGTCTTCTGATGCTTTTCACGCGAACGAGTAATCGAATTACGAGTAAGTGACGCCAACCCTTCTTTCGAAAAGATAAATTCTTTTTTTGGACTAGATCTTGCTGTCTCAACTTTGATAGAATTCTCACTACCTAATTTGCTAAACGGATTATCACTTTCTTCTTCGTATACGAGATCAAACTCTTCTAATTCTTTCATCTTACTACCCTCTCTATTGGATATTTTCTTGAATAAAAACAACACGCTTTTTAATAACTTCGAGGAGGCACTCGTCATAACTATATTTCCTCTGGAGGTCAGAAGTGTAATCAACCCAGGCACTCATATAGTCTTGAAGGGTGCAGGTCACTTCTGTCAAGAAAAGACCCTCAAAAAAAAGATCTCCATCGTCGTCCATCGATCCGGAAATTGTCATCTCTTTCGCCTCTTCGCTAGATTCTATTTTCAGCGCTGACTGCCATTATAGTATAAATAGTTTTCTGTTTATGCATTGATAGAAATTATCTTCTCGTTTGTTTTGAAATAAGGCATCGATGCACCGTTCTGGTCTGTCATCCACATCCTCTGGCATCTGCTACTTTTTGGTTTTGGCGCGTACATGTCAGTTAAGATAATGTGACCATCAAAGTTGTGCTTGTTGACATATTCAGTAGGCGCGTCGAAACATGTGCCACCGCAAAGAACTCGCTCTTTCTCATGGTTTTGTCCCTTTTTCCAAACAAAAACCTTCTCTTCAAAAACCCTGTCGTCAAAAGGAATGACAGTAAATTCCGCCAATTTCGCCAACTGATTCAATTGACCAAAAAACGCAGCAAGCATTGAATCAGATACACTCCCTGATTGGTCGATACTAATGGCGATATGTGCCTGTCGCGAGATCTTGCGCCCGGCATGGACGTAAGGGTACCTGCGATTAATCTTCTTGACCGTAGACACCCTGCTCGCCCTTTGAGATGTTTTGATAAAATATCTCAAAACTTTGCGCCAGTCAACCGCAGAATTGATCAGTCTATCAATAATGCCGCGGCGCATATGAGAACTAACCGAACCCCATCCTTTGCCACCTTCGCACTCCTCAGATGCCCTCTTGACTGTTTCTTTTAGTCTTTCCTTGGCAATTTCCTTTGCCTGGTTTGATGCCCTGCCCCAACCTTTGTGATCATCGAACTGCTCACCGCCGGGAGATTCACTTTCACCCTCTATGGACTCATCTTTACCCCCTGCACGCTCGTTGGGATTGTCCCTCCCATACTTTGACTTGTCAGTTGAGATCTTATCATAATACCATTCAGCGGTTCGATGAAACGGGAGATCAGCGAACTTGCCGGTACCAGGCATACAGCAATTTGGTGGCAACTCGCCTTGCAAGTGAGAGTTGATTGCCAAATCTGTTGCTATGTTCCAGCACTGGGTCATTCCCTCGGAAGGAAGTCGCGTCGTAACATGCTCAAAAACGAGATGATAGAACTCATGCTTGAGGACTCCTTTCCTCTCCACGGAAGAGAGTTTCTCGAAGTACTCTGGATTATAGTGGAAAACAAAATATCCACTTTCCTCATCGATGCCCACTCCAGCAGTGGGAATGCTCCTATCCACGCACTTCTCCACTGATCGAGATAGTGCCGCAAAGAACGGTTCATCGTGAAGAAGAGAATATATGTGAAAATTTAAATCAAACGCCATTTTCTTTTTTCCTACCGCTATAAGTAAAGGTCGTGTTCCCAGTCCCGGGAAGATGCCCAATCAACATAAGTCATCACCCATTTAGAAGCATAATTGTTGTACCTTTGCAAGTCTAATTTGAGATTTAACTGATTTGCTATTTTCTCACCGTTTCTCCACGCCTTTATTTCCTCTTCGACATACTGTATGCGATAAGCATAAGACCGAATAGGCTTTCCAAGTTCTTCTGCTTCACTAAGCAGATTAAAACTCTTGTGATACCTTCGAGTACTCTTATCTCGATTGAGATGATGCCCCAGTTCATGCAGTAAAGCATAGTATTTATTCTCATCTGTCTGACTATCGTTAACGAGAATCAATCTTTCATCTGGCAAGTATCTGTCTGGTTGACCGCTGTCAAATACCACAGTTATAGCGTGCCTTTGCTTCGCCCATGTCTTTAGTTTATTTAGACTTTTGCTGTAAGCACTTTTATAGGGCATATTATTCTCCCCCCTCTTCGGACTGGATCCCTGCAATGAGATCAACCAAATAATCCTTCACCAGCATGTCCTTCTTTGCGAGACGGTGCTCCATAAATTTAACAATTTCACTAATTTTATCTTCATCTTGAAGATTTACAACTTCATTAGTGAAATTAGTAAATAGTTTCATTGCCAATTCGCCCGGCACCATGGCAAGGTATTCAGCGATATTGTCTCTCTGAGTGTCTGTAAGTGACTTCTTGAATGTCTCCTGTTGCTCCATTTTTTCTATGAGCGCGCCATGCTCATTAATAGTAAAGTCCTCTACCAGTTCGAACTTGCCATTATCAACAATGTCTTCCAGGGCGACTTGGCGCTCCCAATTAGAGACAAAGTCCTTAAACTTCACTGCCGCTTCAAAACCAACAAAAGACTGCGCCAGAACAAAAATAGAAGGATCGGTCATTTTCCCCTCTAAAAGGCATGCCATTTGTAGAGTACGATCTAGTCGCACCCAACTACGGCGACTAGGATAAACCTTGTTCGGTTCGAAGGTCTCGTTGTGTTCCAGGTGGTTGCGATTGTTGTTGATAAAATCCCATACAACACCGCTCACCTTGTCCTTCGACCATGATAGCCAATCTTCCGGAGTGGGTTCCACGTCAAACACTGTATAGCGGTCTAGTTCGGCAGGATCCATCTCGCCCACCTGATATTCAGCGCCATGATCTCCGCCATTTACGGCAGCAACAATGACAGTGTCAGGATGCAAGGTGTGTCCGTTAAGTTTTCGACTGTCGTTTAACTCAAAAATGCCCTGACGCACTTCTTGGGGTGCGCGATCTACCTCATCGAGGAAAATAAGAACCGCGTTATCACAACCATATTTGAACCAGTCGGGCGGGTTCCACTTTGTAGAGTTACCCTCGATTGAGGGCAACCCGATAAGATCCCCCTCTGTCATCTGAGAGGCGCGCCTCTCAACTACGCCATTAGTGTATGGAAGTTTCTCTTCAATCTGATACACGATTTCGCTCTTACCAATGCCATGCTTTCCCCTAATAATGATTGGCAATTTTGCGTTGAGAACGTGCTCCGCGACGGACAAAAAAGTCTTAAAATCAATAGATGCCATCTTCTTCTTCTTTCTCTAAGTAAAAAACTAAACTCTCTAAAAATGCTACCCTAACCTAATTAGGGTGTTTTCCAAACATTGTCTTGATATGTCGAAGACTGTTTGCCACAGAACCAGTCCTTTATTCCGATACCACCGTTTAAAACCTCCGTTGGTGCTATTCTGCTCAAATCCTGTTCGACGGTAGATACTATCGTAATTTGTTCCGAGTTATCTATAGACCCTTGAAGTTTCATTTTCTGCCAACTCTGGTTTTTATAATCATGCGAGTTCTCATACAGATCACCCGACGCATCATCAAAATGAGGGCAGTGGGCGTCACCACACGAAACGTGCCCCTCCTCGTAAAGATACGATTGTTGTTTGTTGCCATAAAAATTCTTTATCTTAATCCACGCCTTTGTTGGGCGTCTGTAAAACAAATTTTCCCACTTAAATCCTGTTACCATCGCCAGGAAAAAGTCGTTGCTGCCATAATACCTTTCCTTTTTCATCTTCAAAAGAGAACCAACACCAACTCCATTTTCCTGTAAGTCTTTCAAGACCAGTTCAATCCATTTTCTATTTGATAGAATCGCGGTCACCTTGTCATCGTGCAAGTTGTCGCATTTACGCCTGTCATGACCAGGGAGTCCGCAATACGAACAACGCCTTGGGGACAATTTTGCATGCTGCGAAATGTCGCCGCGGGCCAATTCTTCCTTATACTTTGGACACCCGCGCTTATTATGCCCCTCTTTCCAGCAATAACGACACGTTATCGGTCTCCTGTAACCGTAACTACTCATCCTCTCCTACCTTTCATTTTGAACTTCTTCACATCACCTTCCTCGACGGAAGAAACCTTTCCACTCCAGTGAGGAGTGTTTCCCCACTTCTTTGAATATTGTGGTTGTGCAATAAGCAGCGCCAAATACTCTCTGCTTCCTCGCGCGGCGCGATAATTATCTGTTGTTTTGCAGATCAAATAAAGATTGCCCGATAGTTGCTTTCCGTCTCTCCCCACCACCAAGTCTCCTCGATCATACAGGGGCGCCTTTTGTCCTACTTTCTGATATCTATGAAAGAAAGTGTTTTCTGTCATCTTCTTGTAGTTGCGACGAGTAGGGACGTACTCTTCGCCAGCATGCTTGCATTCCTCGAAATCTTGTATAATTTTTGAGAAATAAGGCGGGTTGTTTTTATAGTATTTTACTGCACTATAGAATAGAGATTGCATCTCACCACTCAACAAATACGAATCATTCCAATCAAATATTTGCTGAAGTGCTTCGTCGTTTAGGTCCGCGGTTTCCCAAGTCTCTATCAGTTGCAACTGCCGATAAGACAAGCGTTGCGACCTCTTATATTGCTCAGTGAACGATGACAGCAACTGAGTCTTATATGAGTCGCCTACAGTGCGCGCTCTTCTAAGCAACTCCTGTAGGCGACTCCCTAGTTCTTCTTTGTTAGTCATTTGGTGTAACTTCCGATTTCAAATGGCACGGTTGATCCCTGCCCTTCCCTCATTATAGCACATTACGCAGCAAATGTCAAGCATTTCTTCCACGACTGCCTAAAAAGTCTCTCAATCGTCCAATAAATCACCCAAAGAAATCTTTTTCAATACAACCTTGAAAGAAGGCACATGTCTTGATTTACACAAAACTTCAGCGTCTTCTTCCAAGGTAATTAACTTCTTTTCATTCTCGCCTTGATCTCCGGCAATAATCTTCAATGCCTTCTCAAGGGGCACCCTATCATCATAAATATGACCCGTGCTCGGGTGTCGTATCTCAAATATCATAATTCATTTCTATCTCCCGCCCTCGTGAAGAGTAACGTTATCTCTCCGCACCGCGCTTGGTACTGGCACATCATCGGATATCGAGGGCATAAACCACCGGACCATTAGCGTTGTATCTGACGAACATGAGCGCCATGTTCCGTCAGCGACATTCACTTGCGTAACCACGCCCAACAATCGACAGGATCCACGCGGATACAACAAGTGCTTGTGGCGAACCAGGTCTCCTCGGGATATCATGCTCACGCTTCACCCACATATTCTGCCTTGTTTCCACTTAGCACCGTACCAACCGGAGACTGACTAGACAAAAATTCAAAATAAGGTGCGATGCGGATTGAATCCATTGCAACGTTCGAAATCCCACCATATGAAATAGAGACACTAAAGTCATCTATATCATACGATCTCATTGTTTCAAACGCCAGTTCGCACTCATGCGGCTTAAAGCGAAACTCATGCAGTGGATCCAAAAAAGGCACCAAAGAATCTTCAAGACTGTCGCTTTTCTTGTATACTGAAACAATGATCATATCTTCCTCCCCCAGCGTTCTTGCTAGTTGGTCCAGTATAGCAGATCCGGCACCTCCTGTCAAGTTCTTTCTTAGCGCTTCGGCAAGTGCCTTAATTAAATCCTTCTTCATGCCCTTTTTCCGCGGCGCTTGTTTGCCTCTAGCAGTTCCAATTGCAATTTGGCAATCGTGTCACGCTGAGAAGCGACCCGGTCCTGAAGAATCAGTATCTCACGATCTGATTGCTTTATCCTATGAAAAAGTCCCTCTAGTTGTTTCTCGCCATCTTCGATCATTTTTAATAAATCTACCGTTGGCACTGCTGTCTCTCTACTTTGAGCAGTAAACGCCCTGTTCACTGCTTCCACAATTGTTTGCTGAATAGTCATTATTTTCTCCTTTTTTTATAATGTTCATTCTTTTTAATGAGGGCGTACATGTGCTTCTCACATACAAACTTCCCCTCTTTTGATCGCCAAGTAAAAGTTTCAAAACAAAACTCGCATTTTTTGGCAAAATTGACCTCCACCCTCAGCGCCTTATACACTATGAGTAGAGCATATCTCTTAATCTTATCCAAGTCCACCATAATTAATTATCACATACATTAAAATTCCTGCATATACGAGACATGACCAGAATTCATAAGCAGTCTCTCTAATCAAAAACCCATACGCTTTCAAAGTTATAATTCCCAAAAGAACCAACTTGACTCCCAAGATGTTCTTAGCAAATGTAAACATAATAAGAGCGCCTAAAAGTATTGCAGATATGTATATATATGACTTGGTTGTTTGAAGTTTTTGTTTCTCTTCATCCATGTGCTCTTACCCCCTTATAAGTCCAGTGCCATGGTTCATTTGGCACATCGTTGTAGAATCCATATTTTTTTGCATTTCTCACTAACCACCAATAAAGAATTGTCCTATACCTCTTTCCTTTAATTTTTCTAGTCGTGCCCGCCAAATCAACCGATAACCCCTGCTGATGATTGCTCCACCCCGGGAGTGCAGCAATATCTCCTTTTCTCTTTCTCAAGATGCGCTGCTCGCGGTGAGTCCTAAAAGCAGAAATCACCTGCAAATGAAAACCATCTTTAGCAGCGCGCACCATCATTTCCCTAAATTGCTCTGCCGCTTCCATAGACAACAGTAAAATCTTGTTTCGACGATCCCGCTGGTGGATTGCCTGAGCATAAAGGGGTCGCGGGTCACCTCTTTCGTAAGCAACAACCGTTTGCGTATGAGCATCTCCCAGGGACGCTCCATTGCCCACCAAAGTAAATAATAGAGTCATTACACTTATCATCTCTCCCCCTTTCACGCAGTGGCAACAGAAAGGTCATTCCCTTCCATCCACATCTCTTTCTCTATCTTAAACCAATAGACCAAAATATTTGACAAACTAACCGAAGAATCCACGTCTTCTATCAAAAAAAATCCTTTGCGGCAAGTTGCGGCATCATGGATATCGAAACTTTCCCTCTCCAGTGAGACAACAACCCCGATGCCCGCGCGCAACTCATCGTCGCCCCTTAAGTATACCAGATCACCATAGGAGATGTCAATATTTTTCTCAATTAAAGGTCTTTGAAAGGGTTGCGCCATCATAATAGTAATTAGTTACTAAGCAACAACCTGGCATCATTCTGGTATGCAAATGTTTGTAAATATCTCCTGCAACATTACAGTATATCTGTTTCCATCTGCTGGGTCTATGGCAAAATACCTGTCCAGTTCTTGGTAAATAATATCATTCCATCCGCTAATGAGTCCAGGCTTTGAAATCACAAACACTTCTATCTTATCGCCGGCAACGCATTCGCCTATTGCACAATTATTGGTGTGGGGAGCAATGTTAGATTCTCCTAGGTTGTCCCAAGTCTGTGCGGACTCGTCGGTGATCATTATTATATAAGGATAGGCATCACTTCTCCATCCTATACCTGCTGGGTCGTCGGGTCGCACCAGATCATACATTGTATCATAACTTGGCTCTAGTCCTCCGCCAGTGCAGTCTAAGTTTGCCAACTCAAACAAGAAAGATGTCACGTCAACAAGAGGAGGAATTGTCATCACTTCATACCTAGGCTGGTACTGCCCTGCTGGTGTAAAACCAGGAGGAGGAAATACCACCAAACCAAATCTGTGTTCAGTGTCGGTAAAGTCGGCAATGTATGTCATAATCCCCTGCGCCAAGGCGTTAATATAACTGCACATGGATCCAGATATATCAATGGCGAAAACCATATCAACTTTCTCGTGTGGATCTAGATCTTCATCTATCTCGCCATCACAATCATTGTCTAGTTCATCACACACTTCTTCTGTCGGAGATATTTCTCCTTCACATATTCCCCACTCTCCCTCTACGCAGGTTGTGGTACCAAGCTTGCATTCCCCCACTCCTACTGTTGTGCTGTCCTGGTTCCCGCAAGATGACTGCATCATATCCACTATGTCGTCGCAATCGTCGTCCCAATTGTTACAAACTTCTTCAGTGGGTCCAAGCCAAAAACACTCACCCCACATGCCTAGCAGATTACACACTTGTATGCCTTGACCACAACTCATCATTTGACCAGTAGATTGGTCCAACATTTCTTCTTCGACGCAGACTTGTGTATCGCCCGCAATACATAGACAACCTTCATCTACCTCGCCATCACAGTCATTATCTATGTTATCACAAAGTTCAGGACTTGGCGTTGGCGCCGAACAGTTAACCCAAGCACCATTAAAGCACTCCTCTGCACCATACCCGCACTCTGTTTCGCAGAGTCTATCCAAACTCTCGTCAACAAACCCATTGCAATCATTATCAACAGCATCGCATGCTTCGTTCTGCGGATACATTGCATCAACACAATACATCTCACCTGAAACGCACACACTATGTCCGTAAGAACACTGCCCGATGTTACTTTCTGGTCCACACGGGGCGCCCTCACCCCATGGTGAATCGTCAATCTCTCCATTACAATCATTGTCTATCAAATCACACTGCTCTGGTATCGGGAACACCTGCCCTAGGCACCCTGACCAAGCACCATCAACACACTCAACGACGCCTGTTCGGCAAGGAGAATTTTCATCAAATACTGCACTCTCTCCGCCAGTCCAACACTCAAATGGTCCTATATTGTCTACTTCGCCATCGCAGTCATTATCCACGCCATCACACACTTCTTCATTGCCTGGAAATGCTGTCGGGTCTTCATCGTCGCAATCTGTTTTTGGTCCCAAGCAGGACTCTGGGTCGTTAAATGAATCGTTGTCATTGTCCGTAAACAATCCGTTGTCCGCTATGCCGTCGCAATCATTATCCAAACCGTCACATGTCTCTTCTGTTGGGTTTATTTGACCAATGCAAATGTCTTTGTTTTCCTCATCGCAGTCGGTGTATCCTAGGCGGCACTCTCCCTTCACGCGAGAGATTATGTCATCTTCAAATATCTCGATGCCACCATCAGAGAGGTTTGTGCATGGTTGGGGGTCTGGGCACCTGTAGGACAATGTTTCGTCGCACGAACATCCACTCAAAAAGGAGAATAATATAACTATAAGTGAGATGCGTTGTGCAGACATATGTTTTTCTTTGACCCTATTCTTCTTGGGTCTCTCTCTCATGTTTTTCCAGCAACTCCTGCAAAATGCCCTTGTCATGCATTTCCATAAGTTGCCAGATTTCATGTATAATCGCGCGTCGGGAAGACTCGATCTTCGCAGAATCTATTCCCATAGATATTAAATTTTTCTTTGTCGCTTCTGCGGACATACTCAGAGCAAGAAAAGTACTCAAAGTGGATTGTGCAGTAGCATAGTAATCCTTGTCGAGCATGGATCTCACAATCTGTGTGTACTTTACATAAATCTCTTCTTTAATTTCTTTTTTTAGATTTTCTCTTTCTTCACTTTTCATTATCAAGTTCCTTAATACATCTCATTATATCGCTTCTTCTTTCTTCGCCCACTCCAACAATCCAACGAGCGATGGTCTTATCGGATGCTTCTATGTAATTCTTTCCATCCCCATTGCAATAATAGCAACTATAATTTTTTCCCTTACAAGTCATACACAGTGATCTCGTGTAGAGTTTGGCGTCCGGAAAGTGATCATCATCTGCTTCTTCATCCATTTCACATTAGTTCTGGTATGCCCTTCGCCGAAAAAGAAAGGACGCCATCTATTCTGTTGATCTTTTTCGTCAAAGAATTGATAATCGTCCTAACTGAATAGTGTCCAAGCGTATACCGGTCTACCTTTATAGACAAAAGAGAATAGTCTTCCCCGGGTTTCGGTTTCTCTGCTTCGCGAACCGCAACAATCGTTACGCCAGACAGAGATCTGATGTCGTTTAAAACATCCTCTTTTCCTCTGTCTTTTTCGCTACGGTTTACGAGCGCTGCCTGGAACCGGAAATCGGGAAGTTCTGTGGATTCTTCAAGGAAGGTATTGAAACTTTCCATTATCTTTTTCATACCCATATAAATAACTAGTTTCTCCTAACACTTATCGCTTTGACCCTTTCCCCAAAAGTTAGGGTTTTTCTTTTGATCTGTAATTAAAAGAACTTCTATATAATTTCTTCGCGCTGACTCATTCCTCCTAAAGGTGTATCGATAAAGAGACAGGTTCCCATAGAGGGGTTCGAGTTCTTTCTTTTCGTACTTTTTCCGCCTTGGAACTTCATTGAGAAATTTAATGCAATCATCTACAACCTCCTCTTCGCTCATCCATGGCGGAGATTGACCAAGTTGATCATCACTGTCAAAATCAATATAGGCGGCGATGACCCACCTGTCTTTCCCAAATCCCTCTATATCGCGAAAGTTGGAACCGTGATATCGACCTTTCCTTGTTTCGCTCCCAGCAAAATTCATATCTCGAAAATTACATGTAATCACTTCTTGTCCCCCTTCAGGAGTGCTGCTTTGAGTTCTGTGTACCCTCCAATCAGCGCGGGCGTTCCAGGAACTGTGCACTTTAAAATGATGGGAACAGTCCTAAATCCAAGTTCGCGCTTGATCCCCTCCTCAAAGGAAGAGCACTTATCTAGAACAGTAATAACAAACTCTTTGTTTTCACGCTCTAGCAGATCAATGGCATCCTTGCAAAAACCGCAATCAACCTTTATATATAGGTGAAAATATTCGAACACTCGTCACCCCTTAAGCAGTTGCTTCTGCGCAACAAAGCATTTTTCTTGTATCTGAGAGGGCGATCCGGCAACCGTCACGACGTTTGAGATCGCACCACTATTCATTGTAATGGTTGAAAACACCGTGCACTGATTCAAATTATCCCACGGAAGCTGACCTTCCTGAAACAATCTATTGAACTGTATATCTTCCCTAATGTTTACGATGCTCTCTGGATTTACAAAAATCTCATTCATCTTGTAATGGTTTTTACCCGCGGCACCAGCAGTTCTGGATACCTCTACTAACTTAACTAACATATCTTTATCCTTTCTTTGGCCAAAGGCAATGAACCTGGTTGTACGGTGCGACCAAAACACGACCCATGCAAAAAATAGTATATTTGTTGGGTATGTCACTGCTAATTACCATGCCCAATTCAGGTTTCCCGGTGCGATAAAACCCGTAACCTGCCTGGTCGTCCTTCTCTTCCAGAGTGCATCCTTGGGGGATGTAGACTAGATCGCCCCTTTCCCAGTCCCTATTCTTCGGCACTTATGCCTTCCTCTTCTTCCTCTTCTTCGATATCTGCGGATTCAGGGCGACGGTTGTCATCGTCAGCGACAGAATAAAGGTGTTCCCGGTATCCCGACAGAATGCTCATGCAGTCGCCAAGACGACTGTCTATTTTATAAAACTCGCGGCGGATTTGATCCAAATCAACCAGGCAGTGATCAACTTCTTCTGGGTCTCCTAGACGAGTAGCAATGTCGCGGATGTCGTCTGCACGCTCAAACGCCTTCTTGCTCACCGTAGTGAGCAGTTCGACAACCTCCTGCGGCAAGTCCTCCAAAAACCCTCGTAAAGAAATATTAACTTCTCTTGTCATCTTTCAACTCCCTTGTGTAACAATGATCGCCCATAACGGACACGCCCATTATAGCATCTTCAGCAGGTCTTGTCAAGGAAAAACTAAGACAAAATTTTGGTGATGATATAAGCAAAAATCCCCAAAGTAGAAGATACGAGCATCCAGATGAACCGAGTCGAAGTCTTCTGCCAGGATTCCAACTCTCTCAGGCGCGCATACAACCCTTCATCTGGGTGGTATACTGCCTCTTTTACTTTAGATATGTCTTCTGCCATATCTTCTTGCTTATCTTTCAATTCATCAATTTTCATATCTAACATATCTAACTTACCATCTAAGATCGTCAAGCACACTTCTTTTGTATCTTTTTTTATGGGCGCCACACTTTATCCCTCACTACGATGTATATAAATAGTATATCATTTCGATATTATCGCGTGACTGCTGGTAATAAGTGTACCAGCTGCGGATACAGCGTTCTGGAGGGCGGTTCGCACTACCTTAAGTGGATCAATGATCCCCCGCTCGAACAGATCCACCGGGTCATTCTCGCAGGAAGTTAAATCAAAACCCATTCCTTCCTCCAGTTCTCTAGAGAGAGACAAGACAACATCCGGCATGCCACCCGCATTTTCAACCATTTGGCGTAATGGAGATTCGACCGCTCTCAGGACAATATCCACGCCGTAAGATTGTTCGCTGCCGGCAACACAAAGATCTTCTTTTTCTACTTTTTGTGCTGCTTTTATAATTGCCACTCCGCCGCCAACAACCATGCCCTCTTGCTGGGCGGATTTGACTGCCTCCAAGGCATCTTCAATGCGATGCTTTCTCTCGATCATTTCTATCTCAGTGGCGCCGCCAATATTGATCACTGCAATACCACTAGCTAATCTTGTTATCCTCTCTTGTAACCTTTCACACTCGTGCATGTTATCTGTTTGCCCGAACAAAGACTTTAGGGACTCGATTCTCTTCTCTACTTCCTCATCGTCACCCTTCCCGCCGACAATGGTGGTGGAAGTCTTTGTGCACTCAATAGTCTTAGCGTTCCCTAGATGCTGAAGTTTCACATCTTTTAGTTGCATGCCAGAACTCCTGGATACAAAAGTCGCTCCGACGCTAACAGATAGATCTTCTAGGATGTTTCTGCGCTCTTCGCCGTAGCGTGGCGCCTTAACTGCTGCCACCTTCATGGTTCCGCGGACTGAGTTCATGATCATGGCAGCGAGTGCCTGCCCCTCTATGTCCTCAGCAATCACAATAAGAGGTCTGCCATCTCTTGCTGCTATCTCAAGCACTTTAATGATGTCGTCTACAAACTCTATTTTCTCATCTGTTACAAGAAAAAGGGGATTGTCATATTTCATGACCCCTCTTCGCTCATCACTAATAAAAGCATTTGCTGCGAAACCGCTATCAAATCTGAATCCTTCCACCACGTCTAGACTAGTCTCCAGCGACCGTGACTCTTCGATGGTAATGCTACCATCTTTCCCTATCAGATCAATCGCCGTGGAGATTAGTTTCCCTATAGTTTCATCGCCGTTAGCGGAGATAGTGGCAATATCTTCTATATCTTCTAACCTAGTGACCTTCCTCACGCCTAATTTCAGATTTTCAACTATTGCCTCTGCTGCCTTATCAATACCTCTCTTAAGTTCAACCGGAGAGTGTCCTGCTACTAAATGCTTTTGGGCGCCTACAAGAATTGCACGTGCCAAGACCATAGCGGTCGTCGTGCCGTCACCGGCACCACTATTGGTTTCTTCACTTGCTTGTTTGATTATTTGTGCGCCGGCATTCTCGAAAGGATCTTCTAAATCGACAAACCGAGCAACGGTCACCCCGTCTTTTGTAATAATTGGGTTTTGATTGGGAGCGTGAAGTATAACGTTCCTCCCTCTCGGTCCCATTGTTGCAGCAACGTTGTCTGCTAATTTATTTACTCCCTCTACAATTTTTTGATTTAAACCTTCTTTTGTGCTAAGATAGTTCTTGGTTGTCATCGATCCTCCCGAAATGAAAACTTTCGTTTAATTTGTGCTAATTCAATTCTTTTCTTAAGTAATTCTGATCTTCTAAAGTAATAAGCGAGCACTCTTACATTCTTTCTATTCTTCTTGGAACAGAGCGCCTTCTTCCACTCGTATCTCTGTCGATACGACAATATGAATATGACGATTGTGTAATAAGTCTTGTGAAGAAACTTTCCAAAAAATACAAACATCGCTTAACATATTCCATAGTTTTGTTACCTCTCAATAAATAGTTTCCAATAATTTATTTGTTACTTACATCATACACGATTTTGAACTGCTTGTCAAGAAAAAAAACCACCTGGCGGTGGTTTTTTTAATTCTATTAGTAATAATAATGTTTGTTATTTATAAATCTAAATGCCCTGTGTTCCGTATTTACTGAGAGGGTGCTGCGCTGGTTTTCCTGAACCAGTTCGCCGTGTAACTCCTGTGCCGGATCCCTTCGGCGCTGGTGTCCTTTTTAGATTTTGCACACTTTGCCCAACTTGCTGACCAAGAGGGTCTTTTTCGGGCGAGGCGGAAGGCAGCGCATTTAAAATCGCCTTTCCCAAAGTTGCCCAATTGCGATAGTCTACTCCATACTTCAATCCAAGAGCGCGACTAAGTTCATCTACATCTTTCTGTCCGCCTTTGAAACCAGGTGGAGTATGTGGATGATTAAGAACTGCGGCACTAATGCGCTCATATGCGCCACCTTTGCCTTTTGCGCGCTTTAGATTTGCATCGGTTCGAAGTTTTTTTTGAAGTTCTTTGGATGGATAAATGTCATCCGCCGGATCTGCTGAAAAAGTCAAATTCGCCGCATCCATCTGTTTCAATTTCCGACATGCTTCTTCGTCGAACTCATCGCACATAAATTCGAGGTGGTTGCGCTCAGATTCATACTGCTCTTTTACTAACCTTTTACTTTTTTTTTAGCCAGTGTTTTGAGACGCGCCGTCACGTTTTCAGCGATTGCAGAAACAATTTCTTCGAGAGGCGGACCTTCTTCAACTTCCTCTTCTGCTTCGACATCTACAACTTCTTCTTCTCCGCCAAGATCATCCAACTCAACCTCTTCTTCTTCGTCGCCCAAACCTAATTCTTCATCAGCATCGCCCGCTACTTCAATAGCAACACCAGTATGTTCTTCAACGGCGTCAGCAATTGCCTGCACCAATGCAGTCACATCCAACTCTTCTTCGGGTCCGCCCAATCCAGGATCCTCTAATCCCACTTCATCTTCAACTTCATCTTCGACTTCTAACTCTTCTTTTTGGACATCCTTACCTTCTTCTTTAACTTCCTCTTCTTGGACATCCTTACCTTCTTCTTTAACTTCCTCTTCTTGGACATCTTCACCTTCATAAAGGCGGCCGACAAAGTCACCCGCGAGAGGTCTCAGATCGGCAAGTTTCATGAACTGCCTCACAGTTCCCTCTTCAAGCAGTGTTTTCTTTTTAGTCATAGCAGTAAATCTCCTTTTGTGTGTGGTTTTGGGCACAACACTTTTTCAATAAATAAATAGTTTCCAAGATCTAGAAAAAGCCATCATCTAGTACAAAAAGTTCATTCCGCATTTCTTCCTTGTCAACCTTCCCAACCGCAACGTCTTGAATTTGCTTAATTCGGGCATAACTGAGGTTTAATCTGGCGCCCACCTGATGGAGGGTAAGTGCGCCATGCTTTTCTATGGCAACCAAGGTACAATTGTGATCCTCCTTGTGTTTTATCCACAGGCGGCACTCTTTGTTATCACATCCTTTATCCCTCTCTATACACTCATCCGCACACTCTCGCATATCACACACCCATCTCCTCATCAAACATATCGAACAAATCTTCGATTTCATCTCCTGAAAGATTCATTTGATTACCTATATTATATGATATTTTTCGCTCTTTGTCAAGTATTTTCTGCTTACTTTGAGTATATAAATTTTTCTTTTTCTTGAATTCAAGAATATACTGCATAAACTTGGGGTCTTCTCTGAGGAAGGCATCCACAGCGCCGCGGAAAAACTCACGCTTAGTTATGCCCTCGTGCTTAAGTCTTATCAGCAACTTGGCGTATGTTGCATCTGTGTCCTCAAACCCAATAATCATTAGGAGATTATCTCATCTACCAATCCGTATTCTAGACAAGTATCTGAGTCAAACCAAAGATCGTGCTTTAGTATTTCATTTAATTTCTTTTTAGGTATTTTTGTGTGGTTGTTGTAAATGTCTCTGATCGTCTCCATCAGTCTCTCATTGTTTTCCATATCATCTTTTAGTTCCTCGTACTTCCCCCACATCCCAGACGAGAGTTGGTGTATGAGCATAAAAGCATTTTTCCGCATATATCTCTTTTCCGCAACAACGCTCATTATCGTCGCTGCGCTGGCGGCGCATCCCTCGATGATCGAGTGTATGGGAGACCTCGAAGAGGCGATATAATCAACTGACGACAGTCCAGCAAACACGCTTCCGCCATAAGAATTTATGTGTAGTTTGATGGGGGGAATTGGCACGCCATAACTGTGAGACGTATTTACCATTGCATCCGATAAGGTCTGGATGTTCCTGTTGAGATTTAGACAGTCTGGTCTCGTTACTTCTGAATAAAAATATATTCTATTATTCGCCATAGAAACTTGGTTATCACTATTGCTATCAGAATCTCCTGTCCGTGCAGGGTCGTTACTTATATTGCCCCAAAATTTATCTTGCCTTATCTTTAGATCTCTCACTCTTCCTCCGTTATAGATTTAACAACTGCCATTGCCGACTTCCAGCATGTAGGGCAATAAAGTCTTACGACGCCCTCTTTGGTGCGCACAATAACATGCCAAGAACGCACCATATCTCTATCCTTCTTGTCGAAGGGCGCATAACAAGCGACGCACTCATCCGGAAGTTTGTCAAACATATTCAACTTCTCTCTTAGGTCTTTCTCTGCTTGCCGCTTTGTAAGGGTCGTTTTTTTAATTTTGCGTACCATCATTTGCTTCCGTCAATATCTTTAGCGACGCATTTACTTCAGATATTAACTGAGTGTGGCGTGGTGTCCATCCCCGATATTTGTTTCCCTCATGATCCGGGTCACCATGCCCGTAGGCATTCGATGCGTAGATAGACACATGTACAAGTTCATGCACCAGCGATGTCTCATATATGCTCGCGCTGGTAGGCGCATAAACTTGAATATGCTCTTTGCCGTGCGCAAGTCCTACCGCCACGCCCTCAGAAATAAACTTTCCATCCATTCCGTATCCATTGTGAAATTTCATTTTTTCTGATTCCCACTCAATTATTAGGTTATTTAAGTTATTCAAGACAGCGTCTGCTGGATCTTGAAAGGCGCCATACCAATGAAGGTAAAAAATAATCAATGCCATCGATACCTGTTCACCAGGAAATAATTCACAGTTGTCATGATGCTGATAGGTAAACTTGAGACCCGGAACTCGGGTCATCTTGCTCGGCGTGACGCAATCGTAAGTACCATCAACCCGGTTCCACAGGTGGAATTTGGAGGAGATGGTAATGCACCCTATCGCAGCATTAGATAGTAATATCACAAAAAAACATAAGTATGCGTACCTTTCCACCACATACCTAACTAGTTTTTTCATCTACCAATTGACATTATGTGCGGCGATAGCGCGCGGTGGTACCTGTCAAAAACTACCACCGCGGATGGAAATGGTGCGCCTGCCTTTGCATCGCCGAACCTCAATCTTCCCCTGACAAAATATATCTCTGATGCTTTCATGCAGTAGTCATGCCAATAAGATGTGTCAGTTCGTGCTGGCATCAAGACCACCACTATACTTCCCTCTCTCCTAGACTCTTCATATGCCTTCTTGATCCAATGCTTGATGTCTTTTCCATATGGAGGGTTAACAAACACTTTCTTATTCGGACCCCAGCGCTTGGAGAGACCATCGTCTTCTTCGGTAAAATACTCTTTACATTTCGCATTCTCTCTAGAAGCACAAGGGTCCAAGTCAAACCCAAAATGACTATCTAGTGTGTCATAAAAATCTTGAGGGGTCGCCCAAGACGTTTCCCTGCTACTAAACAAGACATCTTTCGTATGCTTATCCATCATGCCCTCATCGCTCGCTCTCGTGATCAAAGTACATATCAGCGTATCTCAGGGTTGATTCTTGCACAGTCTTATCGGCGAAAAGTTCTCCCTGACGAGGATCCCTCTTCCTCTCATCTGTGCTCCCTAAAGCGCCGTCTCTCCTATCGCTCATCGCGATAGGGTAATAGTTGTATAAATCACTATCATGCTTCTCAAAAGCTTTGAAGTGTACAACCGGATACAT
>NZBZ01000005.1 GCA_002686365.1 bacterium | reverse complement strand
CTAATTTTCTTTAACTTAGTTAAGAATCCAATTATTGCTGTTACTGGGACGCGAGGGAAGACCACAACTACCAATTGGATTGCCCATTTCTTAAAAGCAAAATGGCCCAATGTGCAAATTGCAGGGAATACGCCGGATAATCCGCTTTTGAATGCGATTAGCTCGTTAGAAAAGGACTCTAAAACTCCTGTTGTGGTGGAGCTTTCTTCGTGGCAGTTAGAGTTTTTAGATAGAGCAGACAGGGCGCCGGATATTGCAGTTATTACTAACTTATATGAGGACCACATGAACCGATACAGCTCTATGGAGGAGTATGCTATGGCTAAGGCAAATATATTTAAGAATCAGACAAAGGAGCAGACACTTATTTTGAATAAAGACAATGAGTGGACAAAATGGTCTTTGGAACAGAAACCAAAGTCAAAAATTCTATATAGTTCTTCTGCCGAACTTACAACAGGAGGAATCACGACGGGAATAGATGGAGAGCATAATACGGAAAATCTCCGCATGGCTTTTGTTGTTGCCAACTCCATGGGAATATCATGGAAGGAGCTGGGCGATCTCACTAGTTCGCTTCCTTCTGTTAGATTTCGACAACAATATATATATGAGAATGATAAACTTCTTATTGTTAACGACTCTGCCTCAACTTCACCGGATGCAGGGATTGCGGCGATTCGTTGGTTTCCTGAAGAGGCTCGACGAAAACATCTTCCCCTGTTCCTCATTGCAGGGGGAACGGACAAGGGGCTTTCGTATGAAAAGTGGGCGGAGGTTCTTGCGAGTGAGATATCGAGATATCGAGATGCCGAGAGATTGGAGTTTCATCTTTTTCTTTTGGAGGGCAGTGCGACTGATAAAATGGAGAAAGCATTGTCGAAATATCGAGATGTCGAGATGTCGAAATATCAAGACTTGGAAACCCTTGTGCAAGACGTAAAAAAGAAGATTGATGAGGCAGGCGGAGGTATTATTGTCTTTTCTCCCGGAGCAGCGAGCTTTGAGAAGTTCAAAAACGAGTTTGACAGGGGAGAGCAGTTTGGGGCTCTTGCAAAAAAATATCTTGTGATATAATAAATGCATGGATGAAGAAGTAAACAATACGGATGATATTTTTGCAGAGCTTGCGAAAGCAAAATCTACTCCCATGCATCTTAAGGTAGAGTCTGATGAGGAGGAAGAGGTTCAGCCTGAGGAAGAGCAAGACATTATAGAAGAGGCTGAGGGACAGCTTACGGTTGATGTGTTCCAGGATGATGACCATATCTACGTACAGTCAGCAGTTGCCGGAGTTGATCCAGAAGCATTGGATGTAAATATCACCAAGGAGGCTGTTACGATTCGCGGGAAACGAGAGAAGATTCGCAGCGTAGAAGAAGATGACTACTTTTATCAAGAGTGTTTTTGGGGATCGTTTTCTCGGTCTATTGTACTTCCACAGGAAGTTGATCCTGATAAGTCTACTGCGTCTTTAAAGAACGGGGTTCTTACTGTAAAAATGCCGAAATTTGATAGAAAGAAGGTGCGAAGCGTAAAAGTAAAGGCAGATTAGTTAAAATTTCCAGCTTTTTCTGTTGATTACTGTAGTTTCTGCCCCACAAAGCGGGTAATCACAGTATTATACTCTCCCTATCCACAGGGAGTTTTGTGTTCTACTATGCTACATGTCATAATAAATTCATATGGATAATCCTCAACAAAATCCGGGCTCTCCTTCCGGCCCGGGGCAGGGTCCTAAACCACCCTCCAATCTTCCTACTGGGAGCGGAAATCAGTCTGGCGGGTTTAATCCCGCGCATCCTCCAAAGGTGGATGTTCGGACCATGGGGTCTGATACAAAGTCGGTTCAAGATAGCGGCGGCGGTGCACCTAAGCCATATTCTCCTCCTCCTATTCCTCCAAAGCCTTCCGGAGGCATGGAGAAGCCTTCGTTTACTCCGCCAAAACCTCCAATTCCCCCTAAGCCGCCAACTCCTTCTTCTCTGCCTGCGCAGTCAGGACCTCCTAAGCCCGTAGGGGCGCCTGGAGGCGAGCCGTCTTTTAAACCTCCATCACCGCCATCCGGAGACAAGCCTAAGCAGGTTCCAGAGCTTCCAAAGAAGCCGGGGTCAAAAAAGGGCTTATTTACGCTTATTCTTTCAATTATTATTGTTGTTGGAGCTGGTGTTATCGGGTACTTCTTCGTATTCCCGCTTTTTGTAGGAGAAGATGAGGCTGTAAATGAACCTGCCCCAGTCTTTCCTCCTGCTCCTTCTGTCCAAGACACTGCCCCTCCGAGCGATCTTTTTGATGTGCCTCCTGCTGGCTCTTTGCCGCCTGACCCAGTACCTCCTCCAGAGCCGACCATTCCTGCTCCGGATGTTCCAGTTCCATCAGGGCACTCATCCTTATTCGTTACTCCGCCTGATATAACTTCTGATGTTACTCTCGATGAAATAAGCACACAGGGAGTTCGAGACGCAGTTGAAATTACTACAGCCCAAGTAGCGTCTCTTAAAGAAGTTGTGTTTATGGATTCGGAAGGTCTGCTTGTAGAGCTTTCTGAATTTGCTCCTGCGCTTATTCCTGATCTTTTCACCGAGGATATTGTTGACCTCTTTGAGTCTGACTTTACTACAGCAATCTATTCTGACAGCAAAGGATCCTGGCCTGTGTATATTCTTCAGCGCCTGCCTACTGTAGGAACAGATCGCGCAAAAGAAGATCTGGCTCGCATTGAAGAGATAAACGTGCCTTCTCTTAGTAATTTTTATCTTCAGAGTTCTGGAGGTGCAGGCGAGTGGAAAGATGGTCAGGTTCTTGGAACGTCCGGAAGATATCGCGTGTTTACTGAAAGCGGCGCATCATTCAACTACTTGTGGGTCAATGACCTCTTAGTTCTTGCTACCAACTATAGCGCTGCCCAAGAGGCGGTACGACGCTTACAATAAAAAATCATGACACAGAAAGAGCAGCTTTTGGCTGAAAAAGAAAAGATTGAGAATCTTCTTAGCGCCTATAAGGATGAGCTTGGATTTGGCGATGATGAAAATCTTGTTGATGAGGAGACTGATGAGGCAGAAGAATTTGCAACGTATCTTGGAGTGAAGGATGTGCTTCAAAAACGCCTGCGAAGAATTGAGGCTGACCTTCAAAAGCTCTAGCAGAGATGAGTTCTGTACCTAAACTTTTTGCTTCGGATGTGGATGGAATCGATGCCCATCTCGTTCGTGTGGAGGCCGACTTGAATGTCGGCCTTCGTTCTTTTTCCATTGTTGGACTTGCTGATAAGGCGGTTTCTGAGGCAAAGGAGCGTGTAAATTCTGCTCTAAAGCATGCTGGAGTAAAACCTCCCACTAAAGAAAACAAGAGAATTACGATAAATCTTGCGCCAGCTGATGTAAAAAAGACTGGTTCTCGTTTTGATCTTCCTATTGCGCTTGCCTATTTGCTTGCGAGCGAGCAGCTTTCTCCATTTTCTTCAAAAGACAAAATGTTTGCGGGAGAGCTCTCGCTTGATGGAGCAGTACAGCCTGTTTCCGGGATTTTAAGTAGCGCTCTTCTCGCAAAAGAGCAGGGAATTAGAACTTTTTTTGTTTCAAAAGAGAACGCAGAAGAAGCAGCTATAGTTTCTGGTATTCAAATTATTCCTGTAGAAAACTTACTGGGGCTCGTAAACCATTTAGAGGGCCGGGATGAGATTCCTCCTCAGCCGCCTACTCGTATTATTCCTTCTTTTCCTCCTCGACTTGGGCGTGTTTCAGAAATCAAGGGGCAGGATCATGCAAAGCGCGCGCTTTTGGTTGCAGCTGCGGGGAATCATAACATTTTTTTGTATGGCTCTCCCGGCACTGGGAAAACCATGCTTGCCCAAGCTCTTGCCTCGCTTCTTCCTCCTCCAAGCCTTGAGGAGAGCACTGAGATTACGCGTATTTACAGCAGTGTGGGACTCACATCAGAGAATCCGTTTTTCTCCTATCGTCCGTTTCGAGACCCCCACCACAGCTCTTCTCTTATCTCTCTTGTTGGAGGCGGATCCCAGCCTCGTGCCGGAGAGATAAGCCTTGCTCACCGAGGAGTACTCTTTCTAGATGAGGCGCCGGAGTTTCATCGGGACGCGCTAGATGCTCTGCGGCAGCCCCTTGAGAGCGGGGAGATACACGTTTCCCGCGCGCGAGGTTCAGCTTGTTTTCCAGCCCGTTTTCAGCTTGTGCTTGCTATGAATCCCTGTCCGTGCGGATATTATGGAGACATAGAAAAAGAGTGCAAATGCACAGCGTCAGAAGTATTCCGCTATCAAAGAAAACTCTCAGGGCCTCTTCTTGATAGAATGGATATTCAGGTTGATGTTCCCCGAATTCCCATAGAGGAGCTCCGAGACAAAGAATATAATGTTAAGGCAGAAGATAAGATGCAGCGCCGAATTCTTCAGGCCCGCAAGACACAGATAGAGAGATTTACTAAGGCGCGCCTTCCGTATTTTACGAACTCTGAGATGAGTTCAAAACACGTTGATTCTATTGTAAAGCTTAATACTCCTGCGGAAGAAATGCTTAGGAGGGTTTTAGATAAGTCGTTTGTGTCTCCTCGGGGATACTATAGGATTTTAAAGCTCTCCCAAACCATTGCTGACCTTGCAGGGTCGAGTATTGTAACTGAAGCACACCTAGGAGAGGCGTTTCAGTACCGTTTAAAAGCAAATGAGTAGCAAATGCTACTCATTTGGGGGTTGGAGGTTATGCGCTGAACCTATCGTATTGCGAACGGATTTTTAGCTCCGTCAATTTCAAAGTGAAGATGACAGCCAGTAGGACCGTGAGTTTTTCCAGTGTTTCCGATTGTTGCAATCTGGTCTCCTTGGGCAACATAATCTCCTACTTTCACAAGACTTGTTTCTATATGACTATACTTGGTTCGGGTTCCATTTGGATGCTCTATTGTGATGTAGTTTCCATATCCATCATTCCAATACCCTTCAGCTGATTCTTCTACCACAAGCCCTTCTGCTGACGCATAAATTGGGCTTCCACACTTATCAGCAATGTCTACGGCATTATCATAGTGAAGCGCTCCCCAGTTCCATCCTCGGGCAGGCAGGGCAAAGTAATATCTCATATCCGGCAGCTTCTGGCTCCCTTTATATGCAAGAGGCTTTGCGTGAGGAAGCACTATTTTTTCTCCCGGCACATCAAAAAGCTTCTGATGGTCTGGATTATACTTTGCAATAATGCTCATTGGCACGCGGTATCTGCTTGCAACTGATTCTATGGAATCTCCCTCACGCACCTCATAGAGAATACCGTTTACTGGAAGTATAACTATTTCTTCTCCTATGCGTATAAGTGAGCGAAGCCCTGGATTTGCCCAGCGCAGAGTTTCCATAGAAACGCCGAACTGCGCTGCAATCTCTGAAAGAGTGTCTCCTTCTTGTATTTTGTATGTTTTTACTCCATTTCTCTCTGCCAGGACATTGCTTAGCGGACTTGAAAGGCCTGGAAGAGATCCATCATCTCCAATAGGCGTATCTCTGCCTGATAACTCATAGATATCTGATGGATCTACTGTGTTTTGTATGGCTCCAGCTTCGCTTATAGGAGTTACTTCTCCGCCTCCTTCTAACGGCCCCCCAAATGAAAAGGCGATTGTTTCTCCATTTTTGGAGAATATATATTCAGGGAGTGTTTTTGCGTCTCCTTTTACAATTCCTCCAATAAGCCCTAAAATGCCCACAAAAAAGAGCGACCAAATATAGGTCGAGGAGAGAATACTCTTTAGGCGGCCCCAGGGTTCTCTTATCATGTCAGTGGTGCTAGTATAGCACATAATCTTACCTCGGCAAGATTATAAAATTCGAGGTCTAAAATAAGATTTTTTTCTATGGGAAGGCGACTAGGACAGCATTTTTTACGAAATAAAGAGGTTGCGAAGAAGATTACTGACGCACTTGAACTCTCTCAAGGAGATGCGGTATTAGAGGTGGGGGCAGGACGCGGCGCGCTTACACGCGAGCTTATAGCTTCTTTAGCTTCATTTCCGCCAGAGGCGGATCCGCCTTTGGCGGAAGCTTCCGGAGCTTCCAAAACTTCTAAAGGACGGGTGGTTGCGATTGAGAAAGACGGCAGGCTGGCTGAAAGTTTAAGGACTAAGATTAAAGATCCAGAAGTTCCTTTTGAAATTATTGAGGGAGATATGCTGAAAGTGCTTCCTGAGTTAGCGAAAAGCTATAAAGCCCTGCCTGCCGGCAGGCAGGTAAAAGCTATAAAGCCCTGCCTGCCGGCAGGCAGGTATAAGCTTGTCGGAAATATTCCCTATTATTTAACAGGACGACTGTTTCGAATCATTGGAGAACTGGAGCGCAAGCCAAAAACAGTGGTGCTTATGATTCAGAAGGAGGTTGCGGAGCGGGTTTCTGCTTCTCCTCCTAAAATGAATCTGCTTGCTGCAAGCGTACAGTTTTGGGCAGATACAGAGGTCTTATTTTCAGTATCTCAAAAGGAATTTGTGCCTCAGCCAAAGGTGGAATCAGCAGTTATCAAGCTGAAAATCAAAAAACGTGAGTTAACAGAAAAACAAATCAAGAATTATTATTCTCTTGTAAAAATTCTGTTTAAACAGCCAAGGAAAACCATTCTAAATAACCTTTCTGCTGGTCTTGAAAAGCCAAAAAAAGAGTTGACATGTCTTTTGGGAGAGACAGGGATAGACCCTAGTGCTCGACCTCAAAATTTGGGCATAAACCTCATTATCAAGCTCGCCCAGATGTTGTACAATAGGTAGTGATGGGGAAGTTTATTCGCTTCTTCCAGAAGAAGCCAAAAATCGTTTCATTGGTTGTTGTTTTATTAGGCATTGCTCTTGCTTTTGGTATTGCAAAAAAGCCCTACTCTCCTTCTGCGTCGGATCTCTTTGATGCGTCTTTGGGAGAGCGTAGTTTATCTACATATGAACAGCTCCTAAAACGTTCTCCGTCCTCAGGTTATGTGGCTGCTTTGGGAGAAAATGCTACGGACAAACTTGTCCAGAAGTATGGAGAAGAATTCTTCCGCTTAAATCAAGATAAGGCAGGCCAAGGCCTTGAGGCAATTCCCTCTCTAGTTACTCCTGATGAGATGTTTGTAGATTCTCTCCTTGAGGAGGGGACGAGCGGGTCCCTCGCCATTCCGCTTTTTGATGTTAAAGATATTCGAATTTCCACAGCAAGCAGTGCGGGGAAAGACCTTGCAACATATCTTGATTCGTACTCAGACATATCTCAGAAGAATCTGAAAGGAGTTGATACTCATTTTGTGGCAGCAGTATATGAATTTCTTGAGTATTCCGACTCTCTTCATCTGCGCGCCCATGTGTCTGCTGCCTCCGCACAGGTGCAAGACCTTTTGAAAGTTGAGGTTCCTGAAGGGTTTTCCTCTCTTCATCTGGAACTTCTTAATATGTGGCAGAGGCGGTTCGTGCTTGGCACTGTTTTCGAACAGAGTGAGACTGATCCTGTGCGAAGCGCGCTGGCTCTAAATAGTTTGACTGATGCCATGATGAGAGAAAAGGATGTCGCGCTTCTTTTTGATCTTCTTTTGCTTAATTAAATGAATTCATGAAATACTTTTTCTTCTTTATAAAACCCGCCCTCTCCTTTTCCTTGGTGATTTTCCTTCTTGCTCCGCACTTTCCGTCTGCGCGCGCCCAAGATACAAATAAAGCTTCTGTGCCTGGATCACCGCCTGAGCTTCTTGATGCCATCAAAGAAAATGATGACGAAAATAGAGAACGGCAGGAGGCGATTCGAAAGTCCAGCAATGATCCTTCCACGCGGTGCTCACTTCGTCTTCTTGAGGACTTTGCTATTGATCTTGCGCTTGAGGGTGCTGCACATGCAACAGATGCGGTTTTAGGTTTTGTGAATGATGAGGTGCTCTCTGAACTTCCGTGGGTCGGTGGTGCTCTCTCATCTTCCTTAGGATTTCTTGGTATTGGAAGTGATGAGGAAAAGGTTCGGGACTCGACATTACGACGAGAGGCAGAAGGCGATCGAGTTAGGGCATGCATTCGTTCTATTTCCAGCAATTGGAAGGATGTTATTTTCGAGGATTCTAGGAAACGGCTGGTAGACCAGTGGGTTGACGAGACCATGGAGTGGGTTGTAAACGGCGGCAAGGGGTCGCCCAAGTGGTATGAGAATTTTGGACGCTTTGTCCAGAATGCTGGAAATGCTGCAGTTGGTGATATTGCCCTTGATCTTGGCCTTGCTGACTTCTGTACTCCATTCCAGGCCCGCGAGGCAGAGCTACAGATTATCGGCGATGATAGAGTGCCTGAATTCTCCGAACGCATATCATGCACTGCTGCTGACATATGGGCTAACGGGTCAGAGGCCTTTAATCATATGTTTACCACCAATAATGGGTGGAAGAACTACTTTCAGCTTCTAGAGCCTCAGAATAATCGGTATGGGCTTAGTCTGCTTCTGTATGATGAAGCTGTTACTAGAATAGAGGAGGAACAGGAGGCGGCGCGTTTAGAGATCCTTGCAAATCAGGGCTTTACAAGCGAAAAGCAGTGCGTCTCATGGGATATCTATAACAAAAGTGATAATGACAGGGTGGCGTATGATATCGATAGAACTACGCTTGAACTCTATAATTCAAGTGAGTATATTCTTCGGTGCAGAGAGGAGAAGGTTCTTTTCCCCGGACGCACTACTGCGGCTATATTTGACACAGCTCTTTCAGCTGATGCTGAGTATGCCGGAGATCTCTCTGTTACAGAACGTTATCTTACTGGTCTCTTTGACTCTGGAATGCGAAGGACTGTTCGATGGGCGTCTGACGGTCTATTCGGGCCGCTCGGAAAGATCGAAGCTGAATATGATGATGAGCTAGAACTTCCTATTGTTCTGGGTGAGGAGAAAGACACAGAAGCAGATGGCTTGGCGCTTGGAGCTCCTAGCTACATCAGTAGAACTGGACGTGGGATTTATTCTCTAGAAACACCGTCAGAGCGTGCTGAGGAGATTTTTAATGACTCCAGCTTAACGGAAGAAGAACAAATAGTACAGCTCCAAAGGATTTACCGCGATACCCAACAATCAGCAGACAATCTTGCGCTCCTTGATACTGCTAGCATTCTTCGTGATTCCATCCGCTTAGATGCTGAAACTGCAAGTAGTTCTCTAAGCTACTCCCTTCAGCTTATTGAGGAGGCGCGGAACTTGAACACCCAACTTGTTGAGCTTATAGGTGATGAGGCTGGAGATGGACTTCTGGCCTGCCAACAAAGAGTACTTGATAACCGCAGGTGCGGGGTAACTCAGGAGACGCTGGAACGAGCCCAATCGCTTCTTGGCGGTGATGAGTTTTTCGATACTCACATAGAGCGCATTAACGACGTTCTTCTTGCAGATCTTAATCGCATTCTAGGTTCGCTCGAAGATGCCTCAGAAGACGCGCTTGCGTCTCTCTCCTCAACTCTTGACCGCATTCTTTCAGAAACTGACTCTATTCTTGAAATATATTCTGCTTTTCGTGGACAAGCACTCCATGATATCGATGCAGTAAAAACAGAACTTGATATCTGTCTTGGCGTAGATCCAGGCGTTCTATATGTATGCCCTCCAGCTCATATTATCGAAGATGGCGCTGTTGACGAAGACGGGGGAGATTAGGTTAGCGTAGTTTTATATATCTAATAATTTTCTCATGCGTTCTAGAATTAAAAAGAAAACACTCATTTTGCTCAGCCCTCTCCTGTTTCTCTTTTTGACTTCTCCTATTGCAGCATACGCTATTATTCCGGGACTCGGCGCTGCTGCTATAGCGATGATCATCATTGCAGTCTTTTATATTCTGCAATATGTGGGCGCGGTACTTTTCTCCTTTGCAGGCTTTCTCGCCTCTACGATACTTCAGGTTAACTACACTATCCTTGAGTCTAACCACTTTATTACAACTGGATGGAGTATTGTTCGAGATCTCGCAAACCTTGGCTTTGTGCTCGTTATTGTTATTATCGCGATTGCGACAATCTTGCGTTTTCGGGAATATGGCGCCCAAACTCTTCTTCCTCGGCTTATTGCTGCTGCTATAATTGTAAATTTCAGCCTTGCTATTGCTGGAATATTCATAGATTTTTCCCACTCTCTTACAAAGTTTTTCTTTGCCCCCATTCAAAGAGGCGGCGGACCTTCCCAGCTTGTTGGTGCAATTTCCGGAGCCTTTAATCCACAAAAACTTTTTGCTGATCCCGAGGTTCCAGAGCCGCCAGACCCAAACAATCAAGTTAATTTTCTTGAAGGTCTAGGCAGACAAACTCTGCTTACTGTTGCCGGCATTGTATTTACTGCGATATTTACGTTTATTGGAGCATTTGTCATGCTTGCGTTTGGTCTCTTGCTTCTTCTTAGGTATATAGCCTTATCTTTTCTGCTTATTCTTGCTCCTATTGTCTGGCTTTTTTGGGTTATTCCTTATTTTCAGAAGTACTTTAGTGATTGGTGGAGCTCTTTCCTGAAGTGGGTCTTCTTTGCTCCTGCGGCTTCTTTCTTTATGTATTTAGCAATTATAAGTATTGATAAGCTGGGAGAGCTTGGCAAAAAAACAACTGCGCAATCTTTTTTTGAAGGCGGCACCTTAAGTACCCTCATGGAGCAGGGGGTAAAAATTGTTGTTCTTACAGGATTTCTTTTAGGAGGACTTATTGCTGCGCAGCAGTTGGGAGTAAAAGGCGCGTCTGGCCTTATGTCTCTTGGAAAAAGGGCTGGGAAAGGAGCTACAAAATGGGCTGGCACAAGAGCAAATGAGGGTAGAGTTCGAATGGGTACGTGGGGGCTTCGGACCAAAAAGGGCCAGGAAATAACTGGAAATCTGCAGGCCGCGGGGAAAACTAAGGCGGGAGATATCTTGAAAAGTGTCACGGGTGTTAAAGCGCTTGGAAGAGGCCTGAATCGCGCAGGTGCGCGAGGAGAACAAATTCGTGTGGACCGGGTGAAGAAAAACCTCGATAAGATAACCAACGATGAGAGGCTTGCCCAGATGACACCCGCTCTTAAAGGAGATAAGTTTGCGTATGCAATGGCACGACTTGAAAAAAATGGAAACTTGAACATGCTTCCACCCTCTGTGCGCTATCCCACAAAGGGACAGAAAAATCTTTTCTCTCGCCTTGGGATGAATAATGAATTTAACAATATTGAAAAATCATCTGGTGTAAATGTGACCATGGCAGAAGCTCTTAAAAAAGGAGACGATACTGCCCTTCAAGCTGCTGCCAAGGAACATTTTGGAAAGTACTCTCAGCAAGATTTGAATAAGGTCATGCTTAATGATCTCATGGCTAAGTATGACTCTAAAAAACAGGTCTTTGGCTTAAATGAAGATTCACTGACTAGCCTACAAACAGCCATTGTTCATGGCATTGCATCAAACAACCCTGGAAACGTTTCAAAGATAATTATGTCTGTGAAAGGGGAAAAGAATTTCGAAAATGCCCAGAGCGTTATCGAGGGAGCAAAATCAACTCTTACGTCCAAGCAGGCTGATAAGGTGCAAACAGCCCTAAACAAAATTATTGCCCTACGCGAGGGAGGCGAGCTTAATGCGTATGGAGGCGGTGGACCCGCGCCTACCGCTTCCACTTCTTCTGGGGCGCCCACCTCTACTACGTAACACTATATTTTCATGGACAGAATTCCTAAAACATTAATTCACGAACGGATAGACTCCCTACCCATATCTCTGAAGGAGCCATTGTTTTCTGTTGGAACTGGAGGGGTAGTGCATGAGATTTCTGAAGAACAGCATTTTTCCTCTCATCACATTGATGTTCTTATGATTCTTGTTGGTCGAGTTCTTTATGGATTTTTGCATCCTAGTGATTTTGAAAAAGAGCTTGAAAGAGAGCTTGGAATTGATACAAAGATTGTTCATGTTTTCTCTGAAGAGATTAAGAAAAAGATTTTTGCTCCAATAAATGCTGAAATAATTAAAAACTACCGACCTCTTACGCCTGAAGAGATTTCTTCTGCAAAGAAGAAAGAAAAGGAGGTGAAAAAGACGCCTGTTCCTATTAAGGCAGAGAAGAAAAAGACCGCTGCTGCTCCAAAAGATACTGTTAAAAAGAAAAAGATTGCCATCAATCCCGTTCTCTTGGGCCTGCAAAAGGGAGGCGCTCCTCAGCCAGCTAAAAAGACTACTGATACAAAAACCCCTGTTCCTGCAGGAGCTACTGCTTCAAAACTCCCAGCTGAAAAGCAGGCTGGGACGCCTTCTCAAGCCTCTGGAGAGGCCAAGGATGATAAGCCCTTCGTGCTCTTTGATCAGAAGCCTAAAGAGGAGGCGCCAAAGAAGAAACGAAAGGGATTCTCTTTGCCATTTGGGTTTTTTGGAAAAAAGGACGATTCAGCACCAGAGCCTGCTCTTGCTAAAGCTTCAGCAAGTAAGCCTGTAAAAGCAGAGGTTCAGAGTGCTGGAAGCGCTCCTTCTGCGCCGCCGCCTGCCAAAGGAAAGCAATCCTCCGGATTAGGGATTCTTGGAAAGATTAAGGAACGCCCAGAGCGAGTTGTTCATTACAGCGGAGAACGGACACAGGTTACGCCATTTGCGCAGGAAGAAGATATCTTTCAAGTCAAAGACTCAAAAGCCCCAGCAACGGCTAATAACAGCGGCAATACTGCCCCAAAACCAACTTCACCTAAGGCGTCTGTTCCTGTTGCGTCCCCTAAGACCAGCGAGCAGACATCATTAGCCCAATCAAGCAAAGACAAGCCTGTTCCAGATGTAAAAAATCCATTTGAGGAGTCGTTTAGCCTTGCTAAAAAACAGGACGGACAGAAATCTTCGACAGACACTCCCTCGAAGGCCACAAGACCAAGCATTGAAAAACCAGCAGCTGAAGGAGAGGTGCAAATAAAGAAGAGTTCGTTTTCTTTTCCTAGTGGCTCAAAAAACGCAAAGAAAGACGGCAAGCCAAAAGTCGACGGTAATGTGGTTCACTTAAAATAATGCCAACATTTCAAGTCCCGCAATTCATTGAACAGAAGTCAAAGATTGTAGGCCCTCTTACCTTAAAACAATTTCTGTACATTGGAGGGGCTGCTGCGATTTCTCTCATATCTTACTACACCTTCACCTACTTCTTGTGGGTTATTATCTCTCTTGTAGTAGGAGCTGCTGCTATTGCTTTTGCGTTTGTAAAGATAAACGGAAGAGAGTTCTCGCATGTTATTACTGCTGGATTTGGATATATATGGAAGCCCAAGACGTATACATGGAAGAGAGAGGTTGTAAAAGATCAGACTATTGATACATCAAGCTTAGAGAAGCTTCAGGCAGCACGCAAGCAAGCACAGCTTCAGGAGAAGATGAATTCTCTTAAAACTTTTGTTCTCACAAAGGCGTCTCGTACCCGCCATCATATTAAGGGAGAGCAAAAAAAGGATCAGCAGTATGAAACTGTAAAATATCTTACCGGGGAGGAGGAGAAGGCGAAAAAGGTGGATTATTAGATGGTTTAGTATTTAGTGTTTATTAAGTAGAATTAAGGTATGCCAAATCAAACTCTTTCAACTCAACAGTTTGTTGACATAAAAGAAGTGAAGGGCGGGGTTCTTTATCTTAAGGGCGGGGGCATTCGCCGCGTCTTAGCAGTGGGAGGCATAAATTTTGATCTAAAATCTCAGGAGGAGCAGGAGGTTATTCTTCACTCGTTTCAGAATTTTTTGAACACTCTTGATTTCTCTATTCAGATCTTTATACACTCTCGGAAGGTTAATGTTCAATCATATCTTCAAAAAATTGAGGAAAGAAAGGCAGAAGAACAGAATGAGCTCCTGAAAATACAGATTGGGGATTATATTGAGTTTGTTAAAACTTTTGTTCGAGATAATCCCATTGTTACAAAGACTTTTTTTATCGTCGTACCATATGAGACTCCTAAGGCCTCTGCCCCGACAAAAGGACTCTTGGGTTTTTTCAAGAAAAAGCCCGCCTCTAAAGCAAAAACCGACGAGCGAATGGAGCACCAAAAACAGACATTTCAGCTGGGTCAGCGCGTTGATGAGGTTATTCAGGGCCTTGGAGGCATTGGAGTTCACGCACAGCCTTTGGAGGATGAAGAAATTACTGAGTTATTTTATAACCTCTATAACCCAGCACTTATTGAAAAGGAAGATTTGGCAATAGCCCAATCTCCTGAAGCAGAGGAGCAAAAAAAGAATCCCAAAGAAGCATAATTTCATGAAACTAAACATCCCAAAACCATACGAAGCCTCAAAGTCTGATGCCCCCAACGTAATTGCGCCCTCTGGAGTTGAGGTGAACTCAAACTATGTAAAGCTTGGAGAGTATTTTGTAAAAACCCTCTTTATATTTACCTATCCGCGATATATTTCGAGCGGATGGTTCTCTCCAATCATCAACAACCCTGCCATGATGGATATTTCTATCTTTGCCCACCCCATGGACACCTCGCTCGCGCTTCGAAATCTTAAGAAGAAAGTTGCCCAAATCGAGGCAGAGCTTATTGAACGAGATGAAAAGGGTCTTGTGCGTGATCCGCAGCTTGAGACAGCGCATGAGGACGTAGAACGGCTTCGTGACTCCCTACAGCAGGCCCAAGAAAAGCTTTTTCAGGTTGGCATCTATATCACAATCTACGGTAAAAAGCTGGAGGAGCTTAAAAAGCTCGAGAATTCTCTTTCTTCCACTCTTGAAAGTAAGCTTGTGTACACAAAGCCCGCTCTCTTTCAGCAGCTTGAGGGATTTTCTTCTACCCTGCCGTTGGGCAAGGACAAGCTTAACGTGACAACCCCGCTTAATTCCGGACCGGTTTCCTCCCTATTTCCCTTTGTATCTCCTGATCTTACTTCTGATACGGGAATTCTGTATGGGATTAACTTGCATAACAATAGCCTTGTTATTTTTGACCGCTTCTCTCTTGAGAATGCCAACTCTGTTGTATTTGCAAAGTCCGGATCCGGTAAGTCGTATGCCTCAAAACTTGAGATTATTCGCTCCTTGATGATGGGAACAGACGTAATTGTTATTGACCCAGAGGATGAGTATCACAATCTATCAGAGGCAATGGGAGGAAGCTACTTTAGAATCTCTCTTTCCTCTGCAAATCGAATTAATCCATTTGATATCCCTCTTATTCCAGAGGATGAGGATCCAGCTGATGTGTTTCGCTCGCATATCTTAAATCTCACAGGACTCTTAAAGCTTATGCTGGGGACTATTACGGCAGAGGAGGACTCACTCCTTGATAGAGTGGTCTCTGAAACATATGCGTCGCGGGACATTACTCCTGAAACATTTGGAACACAAAAGGAGCTTGCCTCTCCGCTCTTGGAGGACCTTCAGACTGTTCTTAGGAATACGCAGGGTGGACAGCAATTGGCTGAGCGCCTTGAGAAGTTTACTCATGGCTCCTACGCTGGATTTACGAACGCACCGACAAATGTAGACATTAAAAATCGCCTTATTGTCTTCTCTATACGTGATTTAGAGGATGAGCTTCGTCCGATTGCCATGTATATTATTTTGAATTTTGTGTGGAACCTAATTCGGGTAAAACTCCAAAAGCGAATTCTGGTTGTGGATGAGGCGTGGTGGATGATGAAATATCCGGATAGCGCCTCTTTCCTTTTCGGGCTTGTAAAGCGTGCTCGGAAGTATTACTTAGGCGTTACTACTATTACACAGGATGTTGATGACTTCCTAAAGTCTGAATTCGGAAAGCCGATTATAACAAACTCCTCTATTCAGCTTTTGCTCAAGCAGGCGCCAGCATCTATTGACTCTGTGGGCAAGGCATTCGGGCTCACAGATGGAGAAAAGGCATTTCTCTTAGAAACCAAGGTGGGGGAGGGGCTTTTCTTTGCAGGGTTAAAGCATGTGGCAGTTAAAATTATTCCATCATATACAGAGGATCAGATTATCACTACGAATCCCGAGCAGCTTTTGGAACTAAAGGGGCTTAAATGAGGCCTTAACTCTTAATGTCTAATTTCTAAACGCATGGGAGAACGTAAACAATTTGTTGAGTCGGAGATATTAATTGGTGTCATCTTTTTTTCTGGGCTTGATGGGATTGCAGCACTTATTGATGTAACAGGGGTTGGAATGGCTATTGCTCCGATACTTCAGTCTTTTGGCACTGGAGTTATCACTGTGTGGCTATGGTCAAAGGGGAATAAAGCAGCTGTAAAACCTGGTCGTCAGATTGCCCTACACTTGGCAAATATTATCCCATTTGTTCCTACTGTAGCCTTTGTATTTTTTGTAACCGCCTATATTCATAACCATCCGGGAAAAATTGGCTCTTTGCTTGCTATTGGAAAGGGAAAGATGCCAAATCCTGAGGCTAAGATTGCTGGCGGACGAAGAGCTAAGGCAAAAGCAGCGCCCCGCCAGTCAGCAGAAGAAGAGCTAGAGCTTGCCGCATAATAGTTTCACTACATGATTTTTTTACGCACACATATTATTTTTTTCTTCGTATCTCTTGTTTGCGCGGGATTATTTTTTGGAGCCAGCCTTCTTAATTCTCATGCTGCGTCTTCTAATGCAATTCTTACTTGGGAAGCAGAAAATTACACTCCTCCCGGATATCTCGGGAAGTCTCCTGCAACTGTAAACTCCTCCCTTTCTATCTCAGCAGAGCTTATTCGAGACGGCAAACTCGTTGATACTTCACAGGCAATGTTTACGTGGCGCACAGATAGAGAATTTTTCAGCAAGGGCCGCGGAACAAAGGAAATTTCTTTTCCTGTTAAAAAGCTCTATGGAAATTCATATCTTGTAGAGGTAGAAATTCTGCTTTCTGGAGAGACCTATGCGGGCTCTCTAAGCATCCCTACCTCTCAGCAAGAACTTGTAATAGAAGCTCCTTATTCCAATGGTGCTGTTCCATCTCTTAGCAAGACAACACTTACAGCTGTGCCGTATTTCTTTGCCATATCCTCCCTTCAGGATCTTGAGTTTTTCTGGAACGTTAATAACGAAGGAACCATTCCAGCAGGAAGCGACAATGTTCTTTCTCTTACTATTGGCAGCCCATGGACTGTTTTCCAAAGATACATTGAAGTTTTTGGCTCTGTGCAAAGCCGTCTTAATGTCCTCGAGTCTGCCCGCCATACAATTCAGCTTTTTGTGCTTTAAATTATTATTATGAAACGCATTATTTTTATAACCTTCTTGCTTCTCTTCCTTAGCGCGGGAGTTGCGCTTGCTAAGACTGGAGCTAGTCCAAATATGGGGAGTCCTTTTGCTGGAGGAAATTTTGTTGAGTTTATTGTAAACATTTATACGTTTGGCCGTAATATTGCAGGAGTTCTTGCTGTTGGCATGATTGCGTTGGGAGGATTTTATATTGCTATTTCCGGCGCAGTTGATAAACAGCAGGAAGGGAAGGAGATGATTACCTCTGCAATTTTAGGGCTTGTGCTTCTTTTTGGAGCGCATCTTATTTTAAATACCATTAATCCTTCGCTTGTTAATCTGCAGGCTCCTCAATCAAGCAATATAACAGCATATATCCGTGAGTGCGCAAATAGTGAGTTTCCCGGCGCAAATGGATGCGTTAAAGAGTGTACAAATAAAGCTAATACCGAGCCTACTGGATGTTCACCAAATGTTCGCTTCTGCAGAGGCAGACAGGAGCCTGAGAATGATAACTGCGTAGGCAGAATGGAGGTCTGCAAGGAAGGAGAAAATCCAGGCGACTACTTCCCGCCGCAATGCTATAAAACAGTCCCAACAACGTGTGTTTTCCCTAGTGCAGATTTTTGTAATCCGCAGGTGATTACTATTGGAGAGGGCTCTGAACTTGCAGAGCGATCTTCTGAACTTCGAGCTAGTATCAATAACGCCGAAGCATATTGTGATGAAGAATTTCCCGACAGACTTGCTCTGGAAGATGTGGATCTTGTTACTTCCGAGAAAAGCTATGATGACTGCGTACAAAAACGTATTGTCCCGCCACAGAATGAGTTAAGCGATGTAGTGGCTCAGCTGGAGGCAGAAGAGGCTGCAAGGGAAGACAGCGGACCAATTGAAATTTTTCCTGATTGCGGAATTGGACACTCTTGTAATGATAGTCTGCGCGGTAAGCCGTTATACGAAACTCTAAAAGAGGCGAAAGTTGGCATTAATGTAAAATATGCGCGTTATCCTTACTACAGAAAAAACATAGGCGCAGAAACTCCTATTTGCGTTGCCTATGCTTATAAGGACCTTGAAAATCCTGATAGTAAGTGGGTAATGGCCGGACTTCGCGGTCTTCAGCTTTGTCGTACCACTTTTTAATTTTTATATGAAGTCATTATACAAAATACTTATTCTCGTAGGCATTGCAATTGTTTTAATTATTGCCCTTATTTTCTGGTGGCGCTCCATTAGTGGGGGAGGGGGGGAAGATGTCGCGCCTAGCGCACAGCAGGCTACAGCCCCTTCATTTGAATTTCAAGAGGTGCCTCAAGTTGGTGGCGGAGAAGGCTCTTTATTTGATGACACAGGCTCTCCTCTTCCTCTTTCAGAGACAGGAAGTGCTGTTTCTTCTATTTCTCGAGGAGAGGTTTCCAAGATTTCTGACCAATCAGTCTTTTCTTACTGGGTCCAACAGGACACAGGAGAGGTATTCTACTTTACCTCTGATGGTCTTGTGTTTCTTGCAGAAGAGGGAGGCGACATTGAAATTTCCTCGCAGACCCTTCCATCATCTTTGCGTGAGACACGAGTGTCTCCAAAAGGCAGGCTGGTCTTAGGTCTTTTTGGCACGCGCGAATTTCCTAAGTGGGGTGTGTATGACAGTGTTGACGGGGTGTGGAGACCCCTTCCTTCCGGCATTATTGATGCTGTGTGGGGCGCTGATGAGAGAAAAATTATTGTTCGGCTTGAGGATGGGCCAGATCTTAGCCTTGGAACCATTGATTTAGAGAAGGATGGCCTCCCCTTTACCTCAAAGATTAGAGATTTTCGGCTAAAAGAAGTTTCCATGCTCTGGTCTTCTTCCAGCAAGCTCTATTTGATAGAAAAGCCGCTTGTTGAAACTCTTAGCCGTACGTGGGAGCTTGATTTAGAGGACCGCTCTCTCCGTTTGCTTTCAAGTATTGAAGAGGGGGTGATTTTACAAGGATCTCCTGATGGAAGCGCGTTTCTTAAATTTGTCTCTCCTGATATCTTCATGATTTTGAACGAACATCTAGAAAATACTATTCCTACGATTACGCTCACCCTGCCTCAAAAGTGCGGATTTGGCGCAGATGAAATCTACTGCTTTGTTCCAGACGCAGACGTATTTGAAGATGAGGGCTTTTTTGATGATTACGCAAAGAAACGTATCTACACCACTGACATCCTTGTTACCTCTGGCATAGAGGAGCCTGGTGAGGACACTATATTTGTAAGCGGGAGGAATGAGATTCCAGTAATAGACGGGCTCTCTCCATCGCTTGCTCGAGGCGTGTTTTACTTTATTAATCGATACGACAATTACCTTTACTCATTCTCCGAATGAGTCCACGAATTACACGAATGAACACCAATTGCACAAATCCAACCAAAAGCCCCGCAAATCAGCGGGGCTTTTTAATTTACTGTTCCGGGACTTATTCTTCTATTAGTTTTATCACCACCCTTCGGTCTCTTGACTCGCCTATGCTCTCTGTCTGAAGATCAGGCTTATCAGCCAGCTCCATATGAACGATTCTCCTTTCATATGAGTTCATTGGAGGAAGTTCTATGTTTTCTTTTTTAATAGTTGCTTTGCGCGCTGCTGCCCTGGCAAGCTCTATTATGAGACGCTCTCGCTCCTTTCTGTAGTAGTTTAAATCTACTATGTGGGGCGGAAACTCCTCTTTTCGAAGTATTAAATTGCATAAATGGTCGAGTGCGGGGAGTACACGTTCTACCTGTGACTGGACAAGGTCATCATCTATAAAAATAGAAATCTTCCGATACTCCTCATCGATTGTTACCTTTGCCTCTTCAAACCCCATAAGAGTTATTGCCGATTCGATTTTTTCTTTAATGTGTTCCATGTTAGGGCTTAGGACATAGGACATAGGAGCGACGGGTTTGTTTTTCCTATGTCTTACGTCTTATGTCTTATGTCTTCGTCTTGTTTTCTTTTTCTTCTTCTTTTTCTACCTCTTCCTCAGCCTCCTCCTTCAACTCTTCTATTTCCTCATCTACATCTTCTTTTTTGATGCGTTTATTTATATATATCTGCTGGCCTATAGAGAAAATGGTTGATGT
>NZBZ01000004.1 GCA_002686365.1 bacterium | reverse complement strand
GCGGGGAGTTCTTTGAGCTGACTACCTTCAAGACTTAAATTTCCACCAATATGAGTAAGACCTGCGGGAAGCTCTTTGAGCTGACTACCTTGAAGATTTAGATCTAGACCAATATGAGTAAGACCTGCGGGAAGCTCTTTGAGCCGACTACCTTCAAGACTTAGATCTCCACCAATATGAGTAAGACCTGCGGGGAGTTCTTTGAGCTGACTACCTTGAAGATTGAGACCTCCACCAATATGAGTAAGACCTGCGGGAAGTTCCTGGATCTGGGAATTCCGAAGATCCAACCTTCCGCCAATATGCGTTAATCCTTCTGGTAACCCCTTAAGCTGACTACCTTCAAGATAGAGACCTCCACCAATATGGGTAAGACCTGCAGGAAATTCCTGGATCTGGGAATTCCGAAGAGCCAAACTTCCACCAATATGAGTAAGACCTGCGGGGAGTTCCTGGATCTGGGAATCCTGAAGATCCAAACCTCCACCAATATGAGTAAGACCTGCGGGAAGTTCTTTGAGCTGACTACCTTCAAGATAGAGACCTCCACCAATATGAGTAAGACCTGCGGGAAGTTCTTTGAGCTGACTACCTTCAAGATAGAGACCTCCACTAATATGAGTAAGACCTGCGGGAAGTTCCTGGGTCTGGGAATTCCGAAGATCCAAATTTCTGCCAAAAACAATAGTATGATCACTTAACTCATCCTGCGTTATGGCAACCTCCTCTCTCTTACATTGAAAAATATCGGCATAATCCTGCCTCCCGTCTCTTATTCCCTGCATCTCACTAATTCTTGGATCTTTGTCATATCCAAATCCTTGTACCTGCCCTTCCGTCTCATAAAGAAACTTCAAATCTTCAACGTCAAATACCTCTCCATCAGTCTGTCTTTTTTCTAACTCTGTCAGTCGTTTCATATCTTCTACCTTTTTCTCATACTCCTTACCATCTGGAAACTCATCAAGCTTCTCCTGAACGATAGACGTGATATACGGATCAAGGTTCTGTTCCGGAGCAACGCCACGAACTTCGGCAATACTCCCTTCCTCCATCCGGATAGCAACTCGAGGAATAGTAGGTTTACCGTCTTCGTCAAGAGAGTAATAAACATGGAAGTCTCCAGTCTCAAGCTGGGTTTGGGCGGTTGACTCCCCCACAGTACACCAACCCGTACCATGCCCCTGAAGAGATTCTACGAGCGGCATATGGTCGGAGTTCTGGTCATACATCACCCATGCGCCTTGGGTAACAGAGAGTTGACCAACCGAGTCCGGAGTAACCTTGTCAATTGCCCAAGCGTAGAGCTTTCCGAAGTTTTCCCCCTGAAGTAACTTGTCGAACGCCTCCTTGTCTTCTGCCTCAAATGCGGCAAGGCTTGTCTGCTCTCCCTCGTACTTCTTCTCAATAGCGTCAAGTACGTATGCGAGAGCCTCACGGTTTAAGTCTGGAAATGGTTTTACAGTCCCTTTTGATCGCTTTGTAAACTGCTTCTTCTCCTTGTCATACTCCCCCATGCTGAGGATACTTCGTGTGGCATAATACTTTAGCCAATCAGGATACATAGCATCTTGAGACGCAAAGTAGTCCACCCACTTGTCGAGTGAACTTTCCTGATCCGTTACGATAACCTCTGTCAACTGATCACGAATCTCATCGCTTATCTCTACATCTCCATGTCCCTGCTCCCGTGCTATTCGTCTTTGATTCTCAAAATATCCATCCGGCACCTCTTCCGGCTTGATAACAAACTGCTTGTGTAATACCTTCTTTATCGCCTCTAATCCACGCTCTCTCTTCTCCTCATCTTCTCTTTCTAGTATCTCACCGAATCTATCCAAATATGTTTGGATCTTTGCCTCTGGGGCTCCTGATACCTTTTCTCCTGTTCTTGCTTCCTTTCTTTTTACTGCAGACTCCACCTCTGGCTCATTGTGGAGATCATACTTCTTTTTTAGAAAATTTGGATTTTCTATCATGTTTTCAGTATATCACCAAGCCCAATCTCAAACAAAAAAGGCACCCCCCTCACCTCATCAGAATGTCGTATTGTGTTCCAACCATGCCAATACTTAATTTCATAATACAAAGTGTATCTGATAAAGATATAAATTCAAATAAAAAACCCACACGCGTATGTGTGAGCTTTTGAATTCGTGTCACTTGATTAGGCGACGAGGATGAGCCAAACTCCTGGCTCGTCTCCTTTTTCGCCGAGAATGAGAATGCCATTCCAGGCATCCAAAAGGGCAAAGAACTTTCTCGCTTGCTCCTCCTGCCCTGCTAGGACGAACTCTAATGCATAAAATAGGCTGATCCAGATGCTGTCCCCGAGGCTGTCCCTGAGGCTGTCCCTGAGGCTGTCATCGAGGATGACACTGAGACTACTCTCGAGGCTGACCTTGAGACTGTCCCAGAGATTGTTCCTGAGGTCGTCCTTGAGGCTGTCACCAACCCTTACCCAGAAGTTGTACCTGAGGATGTCCTCGAGGCTTTGCCTGAAGCTGACCTTGAGACTGTCCCTGAGAATAGCTTTGTATGCATCCTCACCCATCCACTCCGGCCAGGGGAATAGACTGCTGATGGAGATCGGGATAATCCTTGTGACGTTATTCCCCGTTACCCCCATTACGGCTGTTTTCACCGCCTCGAGGTCAACATCTCCTACGGACCCAAGAGGGTACTTACCACTCTCTGCTGCCACAAAGAAGTGTCCGAGGTGCCCCATCACATCTGTGACGAGACCTTTTGGAGGATCTTCCTTTAGCAAGAGCGAACAAAGCGCACCTCTATCTACTAAGGCCATGTTTTGGCCCTCCAATGAAAGAAATTAGGCTTATAAGGCCTTTTCGAACTGGACGTACGATACTACATTTCTTTTCACGTGTCAATGTATAACTAATAAACAACTAGATATCATCCAACTCAACCTCAAATAAAAAAGGCACTCCTAGTGCCCTTTCTCCATGTCACATTGTGCTCCAATAACACTTATTGACAATATACACATAAATAGTTACTTTAACTATAGACCCAAAACATCAGAAGGGTGGTGAGAATATCATGGCCGAAAAAGTGTACGTTTGCTCGAAATGCGATACTGAGCATGATTCTCGCGATGAGGTCAGAGAGTGCTGTGCTCCTCGAAGAAAGTCTTCGTCTCACGTGCAGCCGATGGGCACGGCCCCAACTTCCAAATCACAACTCAAGGGGTATGAGGACGCTCTATCCGAAAGAAGTCGGAGGGCAAAAAGACGTGGAGAGAGTAAGAACCTCCACGGCGATAGATGGTAGGGACATCAATCCGCCCCTCTCCTGTTCCACCTTCAGTTCCGCGAGGGCCAACTAGGACAACTGGTTGGCTCTTTTATTTTATTAATTTACTTTCTTTTCTTCTTTTTGGAATATCAATAATAAACTCAAACGGCACTCCCCTCACCCACTCAGTATGTCGTATTGTGTTCCAACCATGCCAAAACATTACTCTCCAATCACCCAAAAAATAGATTTAAGAACTGATGCAAATCTTGATGCTCCTGTAGATTCTAGTTGCTGAACAGGAACAAATACAACGCGCTGTGGAGGACTGTGCGGTGCGTACGCTGTATCATCACAAGTCTGTCCAAACTTTCTGGCAACAGTTGCAAGATCAATAATATTTATAACATTATCCCCATTTATATCCTGTGGCGGACGATTGCCCTGAGCGTCCAATCCAACGGTATCTCCAAAAATACGGGCAACAGATTCAAGATCAAGAATATTAATATTCCCATCTCCATTTACATCTTCAGAGCAGGTAGAAAAATTCAGAATATCAATCAACTTCTCATAAGACTTGCGAAGATCGAAATGCACGTTAGAAGAAACGTTCCGAAATTGAGAAATAAAATTAGAGCATTCTCCAGATGATGCGTCTTTATTACGAAAACATTGTAAAAAAGTTTCTAAGTGAACACGAGACGGATAAGTAAAAATATTCCCGCCGCCCATAATGCTCCCCATCCCCGCATTGAATGCAAGCTGCCCATGATCACCTCCAAACACGCACTGCGATCCCCCCTCACATTCTATGCCAATATCCTCAAACCCTGACGTCATAACACAGCGAGACCCAAAAAAAGGGTGAGGAAGTTCAAACCAAGTGCATATTCCACCCCCACTTGCACTCCCGCACTCCGCCTCCGCCTGAAATGCGACACAAAACGCATTCTCTTGAAGCAATTTCATCCTATCATACGAACCACACCATTTCGGACAACCCAAAGTATCAAGATTCGGATATACCTGCACAGCATTCTCATAGTCGGAAAAACACTGATTAGTAGTCGCCTCTCCGCAAGACAAAGAAGGAGAGAAGGTGTCCGTATACTCATCGGCCAACCCGAGCTGATGGCCAAACTCATGAACAAATGTCCGACTCAGAGTTGCGATTCTATCACTTGATTCTAAATTCACATTTAAATATTGTATCTCACCCCCAGTAGAGACATATCCAGCAGATACGTTAAAAAGGACTATTATATAATCGGGATTGAATATTTTATAACCTTCTCTTATTTTTAAAGTATCGCATTGAAAGGGAAGTCGTCGTGAAGGTCCGGTTGGATCAGGTTCAGGTTTCCAGCAACCAAAAAAATCTTCATCTATGTTTTTATCTACATAAGCAACATTAAATTCGCTTCCATAACTTTTAAATGGTTCTACGCTAAACAGACTAATCATGGATCCCCCATTAATATTAGTCCCAGTTTTATATAACATATCATTTATTTTAGATCTAAGAATAGAAAAATCAGATATGTTATGCGGGATAAAAAGTAAATCTATTTTCTCCGAAGGATCGCCATTTTTTACAAGATCAATCTGTTGCCCCAATTCACGCAATATAAGAAGTGAGGAGATGTCTATTTGAAAACTATCAGAAACAGCGTAGAACTGTCTCCCTCCTTCTTGTTGCTCTCCTCCACCAATCTTGATACGAAACTCATTGTCCGAAACGCCGACAGGAACAGACGCGTGCCATACGTAACTGCATTCGCTCGACGCACAAAAGTAATTTATCGCAAGACCTCCCCCAAAAATGGTCTCTCCACCAACACCAACGACACGCACATCAAAAGAGGATTCGGGAACAAAAGTCTTATCAACCCTCCAACGAATCACATAATCAGAATCAAGCGAAATAACCTCACCCGCCACAGGAGAAACAACAATTATAGGCTCTTGAACAGACTGCACGGTAGAAACAAAAAATAAAAAAATCGAAACCAAGAAAACTGCCACAGCCCCAAAGAAATAAGAAATAACCCTCATATAACTTTTATTATACAGTAATGCTAAGCTCAAAAGGCACGCCTTTTACCATATCACCATGTCGTATTGTGTTCCAACCATACCAATACTTAATTTCATAATACAAAGTGTATCTGATAAGGATAAAAATTCAAATAAAATGCTCTCTAAAACGAAAAGAACCCACCATTGTATGGGGGTTCCCAGTGCTGCTTGTACAACACTTTATGAAGATGTTAGGCGATGCTGGTTGAAGCTCGACTCGATGTCAATGACTCATCCGTCGCACTCTGTCCGCCCTCGCCCCGGCACGAACAACATAAAAGTTACGACCCCTCATCCCTGCAGCCTCAGGATTGAAGCCTTCAGGGAACTGAACAGTCTCCGTATCGTAGATGACGCCGCTGAAATTCACGCCATCAAGATTCGCGGCCGTAAGGTCCGCATTCTCGATGGTCGCTTCATTGAAGACTGCACCGGTGAGATCTACATCACCAAGGATGGTGATGCCATCGAGATCGGCGTTGAAGAAGCTCGCGCCGACAAAAGAGATGCCGGCAGCAACCGCTTCATCAAACTCGGCAGTCGTATGAATCAAAACGCGCTCGGACATGATCTTCTCCTTCTTTCTTGCGACACCATTGCCGCAGGTCTTCCATGTAGTTATAGGAAGAAATCTGATCTCAAAAAAGCTCAAATTCCTTCCTACAACAGCTGTAAATGATCTTTTCAAACAAAAAAGAAACACTTAATGCTCCATCAACATGTCGTAAGGATAAACAAATTGACATCCAACCAAAAATAAATACAATTTAATCAGCTTCCCGTCAACCGTTTCACAAACACCAACAGAAATACACGCACATGGAATGTCGCCTCATAGACCTATTCGAAATGCTTGTAAAAGGCATGTCGCTGCCCGGAGACGAAGTCTGCGCCACCTTCCACAGAAACTTCCACAACTTAGCCGTCGAAATCCAAAAAAGGGCACTCAGGGTCATTCAAGAACACTACCCCGAAGTCATGAGTCAAATCCACGACAAACTCCAACAGGCATAACGGAGAAAACCATGCCAACATGGTTCTGGATCATAGTTGCAGCCGCAGTAATACTTGGCCATTTCCTTATCGGATGGGCAATAGCTCGCCGAAGCCAAAGCCAGACAAGAAAAGAGCACGGATACAACAGCAGGCTCAACTGGTTCATAATAGGCCTATGGCCTATCCTGTTCATCACCTTGGCTACCTCCAATAAAGACTTCCTAGACTAATCCTCCCTCTTGCCTCGCGCACCCGAACATAACCAACCATTATCGAACCTCACGCACGAGGTTCTTTTTTTACAACAAAGATTGAATCTCCATCAAAACCTCTTCTGGAATAGGATCCCGCTTTGGACTCACCCCCGGATAACGCCACGCCGTGATAATCCGTATTGTCTTTCCTCTTAACTTGGAATTTCCTCGTCTCTTTAAAACAACTTTATACATCGCCCAAATCTCTTGACTCCAAGCAGGCTTGCCTGCCGAAGTCCTGCGGACGGAGGCAGGCTGCATCACCGCAACAGTACTCGACGCAATCCCCTCCTCTGAACGATACGGATACCGAATCACCCTCTTTATTCTCTGTTCCGAAAGCCCATACTGACGCATCTTAAACTGAGCATGCTTTGTCCACTCATATTTATCTATGCCCAAAAACTGCTTCATTTCCCTATTTTATCACCTTGTCCCTCACATAGCTTGTAAATATGTGAGGGATTGACAAATCAACCAAAATATGTAATAATATAATAAGATGGAATCATGATCTGCCGCATTGATTGGAAGGAGGGTCCAATAGACCCCATACTAACGATAGTTATAGGATCAATGACACTCATGACGTTTTGCCGAATCGTAGTAGGCAAAGCAAGAATCCCCTTGCCAGAAGGTTGGGCAAAAAACATCCCAAAGATGTAACGCCTAAGCCAAAGCAAGGAAACGTGCAGGCCGAGCAGCAACTAGCTCGGCCTCAAACTTTCTTGGAGACTATCAAATGATAGGAATATACGCCCTCTTTGGACTATCTTTTCTTATGGCCATAATAGCCATCATAGTTCTCATAAAGGATTGGAGACAAAGGAGACCCCTCCCAGAAAGATACAACACATAGCCGACGGCATCCGAGCCGCCGGTTTTATTTTTTATAACAAACAATACGATCGTATAACTTGTTACAAAATCTACTCAGCAGACAACACATCAGCAGACAAAAAATACTAAATAATCAAACTATCCCCTCTCGTACAACCCAACGAGCTCTGCCTGCTCCAAAACATGTCCCTCCATTGCCTTCTCCACCTCTGCCTTTGTCACGCCCTCATTCAAATCCAGCTCTGTATCCAATGCATACAGCTTAAAGAAATACCTATGCTCCTTATCCGGCGGGCAAGGACCGTGATACTTAAGATTTCCACTCGTGCCCTTTCCATGAACACCTTGCGGCTCCTCCCCTTCTGAAATCTCTGTTGTGTCAGGCGAAATATTAAACACAACCCAGTGATCCCACATCCCGTCCGGCCGCAAATTCTTAGGCACATCAGGGTCATCCATTATAAGAACCAGACTCTTTGCCTCATCAGACACACCAGCAATCGCAAGCGGAGGACTTACATCTTCCCCATCACACGTATACTTTGCAGGAATCTTCTTGCCTTCCTCAAACTCTAAACTTGTTAATTTTAAATCTCCCATAATATCAACTTCCTCTGTACCCGGAGAAATATGATTCGCCCTTTGAGGCCAAACATAAAAACCAATAAAAACGATAAGACCAACAATAATAATAAATATTACCCACTTCATAATACCCACATTATATCAAAAATCTCCCAACAATAAGTAGAGCCAAGTAGAGCAATGTAAAATCTACCCACATATGTACACTAACACGACGACCGCATAACAAGTGTACATAAGACAAACGCCTCCTCATTGCCACAACATTGCCACAACAATATCCATCGTCTAATATGATGATGTTATGCCCAACCTTGCTATATATAGAAAATATAGGCCCTCAACGCTCTCTGATTTGCTTGGACAGGATATAATCGCGCAAATCTTAAAAGAGGCTGCGCGTAAAGACCGGCTCGCGCACGCCTACCTACTCTCCGGACCAAGGGGCACAGGAAAAACTACCACAGCCCGCCTTATTACAAAAATCGCAAACTGCACAACCCGACACACTGACAAAAATCACAAAGCATTAGGAGAGCCCTGCAATGCCTGCCTTGCCTGCGAAAGCATAGACAAAGGCGCAGCTCTAGATGTTATTGAAATTGACGCTGCATCAAACCGCGGAATAGATGAGATGCGGGCGCTCAAAGAAAATGTACGCATTGCCCCCGGAGTTCTCCAAAACAAAGTCTTCATCATAGACGAGGCGCATCAACTCACTAAAGAAGCTGCAAACGCGCTTTTAAAAACTTTAGAAGAGCCGCCAGAGTACGTCACAATAATCTTAGCAACTACAGAGCTGGAAAAGATACCAGCAACAATTGCCTCTCGCGCGCAAAAATTCCAATTCAAACACGTCCCATTAAAACTCGTCACTGAAAAACTCAAGAAAATCGCTACAGAGGAAAAAATACAAATAGACGGTGATGCTCTGGAACTCATTGCATCAGCAGGCGAGGGAAGTTTCCGCGATGCAGAGTCTCTCTTAGACCAGATGGCATCCCTTACAGAGGGGAAAATTACAACTGAAGCCGTAGAAAGCACGCTCGGAAAAATCGGCTTTAGAAAAGTCACAAGTCTTGCAACTCTTCTTCTAGAAAATAAACTTGATGAAGCTCTCCAAGCGCTTTCAGAAATAACAGACGAGGGACAAAATCTTGTAGAACTTACAAAAGACCTTATTCTCTATATGCGAAAAGTAGCAGTCCTTGCCAAAAACCCAACTATGAAATCAAAATTTGAGACAGAACTACCTGCAGACCAGATAAAAACCATTGAATCACACAGAGAGCTGTATAAAAACGAACACCTAGAACTTTTAAAAAACATCATAAAGGCCTATTCCCAAATGAGGTACTCACAATTTCCTCAAATTCCTTTAGAAATCGCTATTATAGAAAGCCTCCAAAGCTAGGCTGCCTCTCGCTTCTCTGCGCCCAAACTAACATCAGACAGACCAAGACTATCTCTTGCTCCCTTTAAAGCATCTCGAAATGTATTCACACGCCCCTGAACTGCGTTTAACTCAGATATTCCTGTACCACCCCTGACAACACCAAACTGCTGCCTTAAACCATCTTCAACATCTGGAATCTCCTCATCCAAGAGAAGTGACAAAATACGAGCAAACTCATCTCTTTCACTTAAAGCAGCCTTATCACTGGACCCAGTCATTGCATTCCTAACTCGAGTAACATAATCCGAAGAAAGAGGAAGATAAAATACAGGCACATTAGAAAGTGCGGCAGGAGCAAAACGACTCTTCCCTCCTTCCTTTCTTTCCAGACGAAAACCATAATCTATATAAACGCCCCGATCACCCGCATTTGTTTCAACAACATTGCTCTCCAAGCCCTCCACCCCCTCTCCTTTCTTATCTTCTGTTTCAGTAATACCGCAAACAACATTACCAGTATCCCTATGAATAATTAATATACCAACACCATTCTCATGCCTGTCATGAGGAGACGCACGAACAACAATAAACTCTTTCTTTAAAAATTCAAAAAACATCAGAACAGTAGCAACCTCTAACTGTTCCCTCTTGTCATCTAAAAGATTGCCATCAAACTCCTCAGCACTTATATCTAACTCATAACGCTTCCCATCTCTCTCAGCTTCCCTTTTCGCAAACTCAATATCTTCCTGAATTCTGTCCTTGCTATGCGCCCCGATCTCTCCATCTTCAGTCTTCTTCTTCTCAAAAGAAGAGTCGCCCATATCAACGCAGCACGAAACCGGATTAACTGGCAACCCATCATTTTCCTGAAGATGCTCTGCAACCTCACCCAAAGACTCAGACAACTTCTCAATCTGCCTAGCTTCATACCCCTCACCCTTACTCTCAGAACCATATGTTTGTTTTTCAAAATGTACCATATACACCCATTATACAAAAAATTTCCTACTTGTCATTAGTGCCTTAAAAAAATCCCAACACCAAACCTGCCAGTGTCTCCTTCACTTTTTCTCGCTGAAAAAAACCTATCGCTCTTACAATACGTACAAATCCCAGAAATCTCTATATTCTTCTCTAAAATGCCAATGTCCAGAAGCTGTTTTTTATTCGCCTCCCACATATCAAAAAACGAATGATTCTTTACAATACTATCATCACCCCCAAACACATGTCGAATCTCTCGAAGAGCCTCTGGTCCAACTTCTGTATGACAGGGACCAAGAGATGGACCAATCCCCACCACAATATCTGCTGGACTACATTCAAACTTCTCTATTAAAACCTCTGCCATATGCTTCGCAATAAGCTTCAGCGTTCCCTTCCACCCAGCGTGCGCAACCCCCACAACCTTTTGCTTAGGATCAAAAAGCAGAACTGGCACGCAGTCTGCCACAAGAACCATAGGAACAACGCCCAAAACATCTGTAACAAATGCATCTGCTGCATCAATCGCTGTTTCGAAGTCTCTTGCTCCTCTGCCTCGCATATCCTCACTCACAACCACAACTTTCCTCCCATGCACCTGTTTCCCAATCACAAAATCATCACAAGATACTCCAAGAGATAGAGCAAGCGCCTCTCTATTATTCAAAACCGCTTCTGCATCATCTCCAACATGAAACCCTAAATTAAAAGAATCATAGGGAGAGTGGCTAGCGCCTCCTACGCGAGCAGAAACAAAGTGCTGAATCTCGCTAAATCGCGAAAGATTCTTAAAACGCCATAAAGATAATTTAGCCTGCATTATCTAATTAATACTTATTAACGCTGCAAATCACAATATGTAACGTACGGATCCGCTCCTCCAAGCAAGGAATAGCCCATCAAATCAAAATATGTCTGCCGCCTATCTGACGAGTAGTAGTCATACGGACAGTTAGCGCGCAAATCCGTACCAACTGCCTCTGGAACATTTGCATCAGGATCCGCAACTGAATCATTATACAGCCCAAAATCCCAGTTATGCGCCTCTGGAGTGCCGGAAGTATATCCAACAACATCCCCTGCTTTAAAAGAAATTGGGCCAACAGGATCTGTCCGAGTATCCCCTTTTGGCGTATCTGGAAACGCGTCTCGAATCGCAACAATCGGCTCTAATATATGATCAAACTTTATATCTACCTCACAACTCAAACGAAATATAAGTATATACTGCGAAATTCCGCCCTCAAGATAATACGCGCCTGTAACAAGCTCCACATCTGCAGGAGCATACACTGGAACCGTTCCCCCATCCTCAATCCAAATATATGAATGTGATTTTAACTGCACACCGCCCATTAGAACACCAGGAGGAGTAATCTGAGAAACACGCCACATATCAGTAATATCTGCAGTAAGCACAGGATTCGGATTACTCACACAAGTCTCCTGAGGAGGCTGAGGAGGCAAAGATACTGACTCAACAGGCATCTCTACCACCTGACTCTCACTATAATCCTGCAAGTGCGGACTAAGCTGTATTACAAGCTCCCGAAGCCGTACAACCTCACTAATCAAATATCCCTGCACTTCCAACTCTGCAATATCTTTTAAAACCCTATCTGCATGAGACTCTGAAAGATTTGACCCTACGGACTGCGCATTCAAAAGCTCACTCTCTAAAATAGAAAACTGCGCCGCAAGACTATCTACATGCACACTCGGCTCTTCGTAAATTGGCTCCTCCAAAACAACCTGAGGCAAAACAGCTTGAACAACATCCTTTGCTGCATCAACCCCAGACACAGCATTACTTATCAAATCAACCTGTGGAAAAACATTCCCTAAACTAACATCGCCCCCTTCTATAATTTGAGTAGGATAAGATACAGACACTTCTCTCTGACGCGGCTCATGAACTAATCTGGAATCCGGTACAAAAACCTCTCTCTGCATACCCTCCTGCCTCGTTTGAATATTCTGTGTCTCCATTAAAACTACTCTTGAAGGAGATGTTCCGAAAAAAGCAACTCCACCAACGCCAACTACAAAAACTGCAACTACAGCTACGACAATAATGCTTATAAATCCTCGTTCAGACATTACTCTTATTATATCCCAAGAATCAAAACCCCAAAAACAAAACCACCCCCGCAAGCGGGGGCAGCTTTGTTTATAGTTAGACCTTGGAAACGCCGGTAGCATTAAGTCCTTTCGGACCTTCCTCTACTTCAAACGTAACCTTGTCTCCCTCTTGAAGATCGTTGAATTCTACATCCTTCAACTCATTAGAGTGGAAAAAGAGATCCTTTTCCTCTCCATCACGAGCGATGAATCCGAATCCGCGATCAGTCAATCGAGTAATTGTTCCTTCTGCCATTTTTATAGAAATTAACGTGAATAGAACTCAAATGCAAAGACTGCGAACAAAACCCGACTACGCTTTTACTACAGTTCCCATTTGATACATGAACACTAGCATAAACAAATAAAAATGTCAATCCCAGACCATAATTCAATGATTTAGCAAAGGATTGACAAAAATACAATAATGTGCTAAAGACATACTAGGGGAAACAAGGGCGTATACAAAGAATCGAGACACGGGCCCATGAAAAAAGCAGCCACGGAAATCCCGGAAGACCCAAGGTGGGGAACGGGTACATTCTATCCATTCTGTCCTGGAAGACCCAGGGATAGATCTCAAGGAGAAGTGCGCAGGGTTTGGGACCCCCCGATCCACACGGAACATGGCCGAGTAAGGATCTGGCCAACAGGGAGCATCAAGACCACCCCCGTCTCGTTCAGCTTCATTCCCGGAATCAAGATTCGACCGGCCGGGAGCATCAAGACCACCCCCCTTCTGTAACGCCAACCACTCCCAACATGCCCCCACGCCCCCATTCGTGAAACGATGATACACCGGTGTCATCGTTTTTCTTTTTCCATAAAATCATAAACAGGAAAAGTTATCCACATAGTACTTTGCTTTACAAGGTACTATGTGATACTGTTCAAGCATGAACAAAAAAGAAGAATTTGACTTAGAAAATGCAAAGGCGCAAATTAGAAAAGGAATCCTCGAGTTCCCTGTCCTCCTTATCATTGCAGAAGGCAGAAGCTACGCCTCTGACATTATAAAAAAGCTGAAAAAGGCCGACCTCATCATAGTTGAGGGCACTCTCTATCCCCTCCTTAGCCGACTGCGTCATCTGGGGCTCGTCGAATACACTTGGGAGGAGTCAAAAAGCGGACCGCCGCGCAAGTACTACACACTCACACGCAAAGGAAGAGAAATCTTAAAACAATTAGAAAGCGTGTGGAAAGGTCTAAATAATTCAATTAACGCACTAATCAAAAATAATGAAAAAAATAGTTAACATAACAATTGGAGGAATAGTATTCGCAGTAGAAGAAGACGCATACAAAAAACTTGAGAACTACCTCGAATCAATTAGAAAACACTTTTGAGAACTACCTCGAATCAATTAGAAAACACTTTGCGGAAAAAGAAGAGTCAGAAGAAATTATCGAAGATATTGAAACGAGTATTGCAGAAAAACTAATTACGAAAAGGAAAAACGAAAAGAGCGCAATCTCTATCTCTCATGTAGAAGACATAATTCACGCCATGGGAAAACCAGAAGACTTTGAAGAATACGGCACGCCAGAAGAACCGCAAACAAAAACCCAAAACACAAGACGCCTACACAGAGACTCTGACGACAAAATTATCGCAGGTGTTGCATCAGGCATTGCTGCATACATTGGCATAGACACCACAATCGTCCGCCTACTCTTTGCAATCTCAATCTTCTTTGGCGGATTCGGAGTAATCCTCTACATCATCCTTGCACTCATAGTCCCAAAAGCAGAAACCACTGCGCAAAAGCTGGAAATGCGTGGTGAAGAAGTAACCATTGCGAAAATCAGCAAAATCGTAGAAGAAAGCGTAGAAAAAATAAAAAACAGGAAAAACGCCAACAAGCACGACCGCGAAGAAGACGGAGAAAAAGAACCAGCACCAAAAAAAGAAAAACGCGGAGTACTACAAAAAATATTTCAGATAATAGGACTAATATTTAAAATTATCTTCGAACCAATTCGCATCATCTTAGGCATTGCCCTATTTATAAGCGCGGTCTTCAGCATTGCAGGAATAACAGCAGCTACAATAACCCTTCTTGTAAGCAAAGAAGCCATAAGCATGCAGCCCGAAGTGCTCGCCATATTAAACTCAATAACATCTTCAGGAACACTCTCAATCATTCTATTCATAGCAGCATATCTGGTCATACTCGTCCCTTTGCTTGTCATTATGCTTATGGGCATCAGCATACTGCAGAAAAAAAATCGATTTACAACACCAGTAATGCTGCAACTAATCTTTGTCTGGATAGTTGCCCTGACATTTGCATTCGCGCTCGGCGCCATTCATATCCCAAGAATCGAGCAGGGCATATATGACGCGTCAATAGAACTATCCGATAGTGAAAAGTATGAAGTAAAATACGAAAATCTTGATGAGTTCTCTATCGCATCCTTAGAAGGATACAACTTAAAAGCGCTAATACATCATGGAGACAAGCAAACAATCACAGTGCTCGACTCTGAAGAGGCACACGAACGCACAGAAATAGAAGTAGACGAAGACAACACGCTAAATGTGGAACTCGAACGGCCATACAAATTCTGCTTCTTCTTCTGCCCAATAAAAGATGGCGCGGAAATCACAATAACCACTCCCCTGCTTAAAGAACTCGAACTAAGCGGAAACATTGAGGGAGTAGTAACTGAATTTGAAAGTGACAAAATAGACATATCACTAAGCGGAGCAACAAGCCTATTGGCAAGTCTAAAAAATACCACAACAACTTTCAGGGCATCAGGCGCATCAAAAATAAAACTCGTTGGTGAAACAAAAACACTAGACATGGATTTAAGCGGAGCATCACATGTAAGCGGATATGAATTTAGAATCTTAGACGCAAAAATAACTGCATCAGGAGCATCAAGTATTACTGCGAACATAGAGAACTCGCTCAATACTATTCTCTCCGGAGCAAGCAAACTCTCCTACATAGGCGAGGCAGTAAATGTCACACAGGAAATTTCAGGAGCAGGATATATAAAACAGATCCCCCAAGAAGAGGCAAAAATAGACCGCTCCTTTGAATAAAAAATCGGCAACTAATGAAAGCTGCCGAATAATGCCCGTCCAAACGGGTTAGTTCAGGCAACCCCTCGAAACTTGAACGTGAACCCAAGAACGAGAAGTATAGAGACAAAGGCACGGAACGAGTATATGACGGAAAGCCATTCCCCTTCCGCAATCGCAGGGTGAAAAGAGAAGACCGTTCCCAAGAGAAGTATGTACCACGTAGATACTGGCTCGCTGCTCTTTCGCTCTACTAGTATGTTATGGATAGTCGGAATATATGCCACGACAAGCAAGCCCTCTGCAAGCAGATTCGTGACAAGAGAACTATCCGACAAAATCCAGAACAGAACGATAGCTGCCGCTCCGATCAGGTAGTAGCACTCGAACGGCTTGAGATGAAAGCCCCCATACGCGAATTTGAGAGTAATTAGAAAAACAATGATACAGAGGGCAAAATCGCAAATGCCCAAAATACCACTGTACCACTCCCGATCTCCTCCCCAGAAAAAACTGAACACATTCAATCCAGTTGCAACGCTGAAGAGAAGCCACGTAGAGAGCATAAAGGCCTTAGCCTCAGGATTACGAATCACCTGGAAGACATACCGAATAAGACCAACGCCGTAGATGACTATAACAAGTACTGCGGAAACCATCGCAAGGAACTCTTTCACTGTCTGCCTCCCTATATCTTTTATTGTTATTGTATATAAGCCGCACCCCTCATTCCAAAAGAAACAATAAAACAAATCCTAAAAAACGTCAATTTCATAACACAACTAAATATCTGTAACACACTGTGTTACAGATAAAACCCGCACCAAAAAAACAGCAGAGCGCGCTGCATATAATACTCGCCTCAAAACTTCCAATTCTCAAAACACTATATCAACCCCAACCTACTGAACAGCCAAACACTCACCCTCTACATAAGAACTGACCAAAGAATTACTACACGCCTTACATGAATTTTCAAATGTCTCCTGCACAGGATAACATGGCGTTGTAACACACTGCACATTTACAATCCCGCACACTGGCTGATATATCTCAATACACGCGTCAACATCTCTCTGCTCTGGCAAGCAGTCTACAGCTCTAGAATTAGTAACTGAAGAATCCTCTAACGCACGATTCAAAAAAGTGGAGTACAAATAAAAAGCGCCTGCAATAACCGCAATCACAAGAACAACAAGGAGAATAATTCTCTTAATACCTCCCCTGTGGGCAAACACAGCTATAAACGCAAGCGCAACAGAAAAAATAACAGGCACTGTCCACATATTTAAAAAAGGATATTTCAAGTAAAGTACAGAATCTCCTAACGAAAGAAGTGCCCCAATAAGAGAGCCGAGGAAAGAAGCAAATATACAAAGAGCTTTGGAAAATATAGATTTTCGAAAACTCACCACATACCCCACAACAACTCCCACAACAATAATATATAAAATTAGCATGCTGTTATTATGATACTTTCAGATATTTTTTTCTAATCAAGCCCCTTCTCCCTTTTCAGTAAATTAAGAATCTTCTCTATTCTCTTTAAATCCTTATCATCATAAATCGTAAGAGACATAACAGATTTTATTCTTGAATTTTTCTGATTTGAAATTTTTTCCAGACTGGAAATCTTCTCCTTTATTTCTTCTTTTGTAAGAATATCGCTCTTGCTCAAAAATACATACTCCGGCTTTTTCAAAATTTCTTTATTGTGCGCGCTCAGCTCCTTACGAATAGACCTATAGTCCTTTGCCAGATCTTGAGACTCAGCACTCACCAGATGAAAAAGTACTTTTGTGCGTTCAATATGCCGAAGAAACTTAATGCCCAATCCCTTTCCCTTAGAGGCGCCCTCAATAAGTCCAGGAATATCCGCGAGAATAAGCCCGTAGTACACACCAAGATTGGGCTCAAGAGTTGTAAAATGGTAATTCGCAACCTTACTATTCGCATTTGTAAGCTCATTAAGCAAGCTTGATTTTCCAACATTCGGATATCCAATAAGCCCAACATCAGCAATAAATTTTAACTCAAGCCGCACACGCGCGCCCTCCCCCGGAAGACCCGGCTGAAACTGCTTTGGTGTTGTATTGCGGGATGAACGAAATAGAAAATTTCCCTTGCCTCCGTTCCCCCCTCGCGCTATAACAATATGCTCATCCACCTTAATAATTTCCTGCTTATCATCAGTATTCAAATTATGAATAACCGTACCAACAGGCACATTAAGAACTAAGTCTTTGCCAGTATTCCCGTCACGAAACTGAGGCCGTCCATCTCTTCCGTTTTCAGCAACTCGATCTATCTTATTACGAAATTGGTTTAACGCGGTTAAATCAGAAACACCTCTAAAAATAACACTCCCGCCATTGCCCCCACTGCCGCCAGTCGGCCCAAGCGCCTGCTTTGTCTTTTGAAACGCCACAGACCCCTTGCCTCCATGGCCTGCGGAAACATTTATTTTTACATCATCAATAATCATTACTGCAACTATACAGACTTACCAGCCATAAATAAACACACTATCCTCCGCCGCCAATGTATCAGTGTACTAGTACACTGATACGTCTAAAAAATTGAAGTAAAGAAATAAATATAACAAAATCACGCCCCCCTCACTAAACGACTCGGCCAGCGGGACTTCCGATATGCCTCCACCTCACTCATCCTAAGAGGAGTTGAAACATTTCCAGTGCGAACATAAAAGTGCTCATTATTATCAAGCTTGAGATAGACCGGACGAGGACTTGAAACAGCCTGAACAACACAAATAGTATTATCCCCCACAATAGGAAACCAAAGCTTCACCAAGTGCCGAAATTCCGGCCCAATAGCCGAGTTGAAAATCTGTGTAAAATGATTTTCAAATCCATCACTATCAGACCGCCGCAGCGTTCCATAATCTTTCGTGAGCCCCAGAGGATCCCGCTTGTCATTCACACCAATCACCAAATGACCCCCTCTTGTATTCAAAAACGCGGAAATTGTCTTCATAATCGACTTCTCCAAATCACGATTCACCTGACCGCTCTTATAATCAAAACGAAGAGATGATTTGAACTCTAAAAGCTCATGCTCCTCCCCGCGAAGCAGCTTCATTGCGTCCGGCTCTTTACGAAAATCCCCATGTCCTTGATGCAGAAAACGCTTCAAAGTACGTACAACATCATCCGGCCGAGAAACATGGGCCAGAACAACCAACGGCTTCTTCAACGTATTATCTATAGAAACAGAACCATAGCGAAGACGCCTGCCCAAGGGACCCCGAGAAATCGCAATTGACATTGATGGACTAAGAGAAAATGTTTTTTCTTTCTTGAAAAAGACGCCCCAATGATGCGTAAGAGAACCTGAGCGAACTGCATACGACTCATAATACCACCGCAAAAAAACATACACGGTTATTACGAATTGAATAATAGAAAGAATAAAAAACTTCGTCATCTCATAAGACAAAAAACTAGAAATTGGAATAAACGAATAAACTTGAAATTTCAAAGTATCAAACTGAGCAGCAATAAAAAAGATTAAAATAGCCAAAACCTCAATAACCAAAAACGTCCAAAGGGGCACAATTGGGCTTCTTTTTATAACAGTTGTCTGTATATCAGCCATATAGAAAAACACGCTCCTACGCGTTTAGTCTAAAGCAAAAACAGCCTTTTGCACAACTATGTATCAGCGTACTAGTACACTGATACATTAAAAAATACAAAATCAAATTCTACGAAAACTTTATTGCAACAGCAGCAATATCATCACTGGGCTTTAATCTGGGGAAGCGCTGAAACTTCGGGTCACTCTTCTCCAAAGAACGAATGCGGTCTTTTACGCCTGAAAGCCCTCCCTCGTTATACAATCGAACAATACCAGCAATATCATCTTCTAAACGAGGATCTTCTTTTGGAATAGTAAGTCCATCAGTAAATAAAAGAATTGCAGATACATTTTCAAGCGGCTTCTCCCCACTCTGCAAAAACTCCTCCATCCTCTCATCGCCATTCAAAAGCCCATAATCAGCATTTGCTCTGCTTCGAACTTTTTTTACCTGCTTATCTATCACGCTGTTATCACGAGCACGCTCCTCAAAAACTCCCTTTTGCACAAGCTTCTGCCAAAGCGCAATAATCTCTATATCCCAATCAAGATCACTTCCCAATGTTTTAAATGTTTCGTCCTTATATATAAGAACTATACGACTATCCCCTATCTGCGCCCACAAGAAACTCTCATCTTCAACACGCACAAGAGCAGCAGTAGTAGTCCACACAGAACACTTATCCTGAATATCAATATCATCATGTTCACGCATTTCCTCATCCACCCGCTTATTTGCCTTAAGAAGCTGCTCACGAGGCGATAAATCTTCAGAAGTACGCACAACATGTTCCACAATATGACTCGCACGATATCCTCCTGTCTTCCCATCAGGATCCTCCCAGTCATTCGAACTAGAAGCTCCATCAGCCACTCCAAATACATTGCCCTGCGCAAAAAAAACATCCTCATTCATAAGCCCAGCGCCCTGCTCGCATATCTGCTCAACAGAAAAACGCTCTTTAGAATTTTTTGTTTTATTCTCAAAATTCATGTTTTAACCAACTCCAATTTTTTCTCCCGCTTCCACGACTTTATTTCTATTTCTCTACGTCGAGCTTTAGTTAGAGTTTTAAAAGTTTCAGAATATATTAATTTCACTGGTCGTCTGATTTTTGTATAGTGAGCACCACACTTTGATACATTGTGCTGTTCAAGACGCTTTTCAAAATTGTTAGTACAGCCTACGTAAAGAGTTTTGTCAGAACACTCAAGAATATAAACTACATAATTCATGACACAAATGTGCTTCACATAATAAATTATGCGAAGCGATGAGTTTGCCCCCAATCACTCCGTTCTTGGGCAAACTCTATCGCCTACCTCACGCTTTCAAATATCTCGCCCAGTTTTCTGATTCTCTCGCCATACAAAGCCCAATTCCCATTACGCTGGGCAGACATAGCCTGATCAAAATAATCTTTAGCCTGCTTAATCAAATCCTGGCTGATAACCGGCCTACTTGGAACTACTGTAGTCGATCCTCTGCCCGCTTCAACTCGCCCGCCAAACACCATCTCTAAAGCCAAATCCAAAGTTTCCTCCATAGCAATTCGGTTTTCATAAGCCACAATCACTCTTTTAAGTTCTGGAATCCTGCCGCCTTCAGCCCGCAAATAGATGGGCTGGACATAAATAAGCGACTCTTCAATCGGGATTACCAAAAGGTTTCCTCTTATTACTTCAGAGCCTCTTTGATCCCAAAGAGAAATCTGCCGAGAAATCTCTGTGTCCTGATTGATACGATTAGTAATCTGCTTAGGCCCAAAGACCAGTTTTTGTTTAGGGAAGCGGTAAACCACCAGCTGACCGTAAAACTCTCCGTCATTACGCGCCACCATCCAGGCCGAGAGATTGTCTTTACCACGAGGCGTAAACGGAATCATCAGAATAAACTCTTCCTCCTCCTCGGCCGGCAGTCTCATGATCATATGCCGCATCATTGGATCGGCCTGTCCTCCGCTGGCAATGACTGGAATCTGCCACTGATCTTCTTTGTTGTAAAAAATCTGTGCCTCATCCATGTGATACACCGCGTAAAGTGCTGTCTGGTAAGCAAACAAATCTTCGGGATATCTAATATGAGACATCAGATCCTCATCCATCTGCTCAAGCGGCAAAAATGTGTCCTTGAAAACCTTAGCGTAGGTTTTAATAATCGGATCATCCTCATCTGCGATATAAAATGTCATCCTACCGTCATAAGCATCAATCACCACCTTAACCGAGTTCCTTATATAATTAAGACTCTTACCCGGCGGAAAAGAACTAAACGCATCTTTCACCTGCTCAGCGTACGGATAACGATCTGAAGTTGTATAGACATCATAAATCCATTTCAGCTCACCTTCCTTAGTGACAACCATATAAGGGTCGTGATCAAGACTCAAAAAAGGAAGCGCCTTCTTGACTCTCTCCTCAATATCGCGATGATACATTATTCTTGACTCCTTAGTTATGTCGTCAGACAAAAGAATTTTTAATGACCTAAATTTCAAAGCAAACAGCACTTTACGAAGAAATGATTTAATTTTTACGCCTCCCACTCCTTCATACTTTGCAAAGACATTCTCCTCGCCAGATGGATAATTGAACTCTTGGGCTTTGGTATTAACCACAACCCAGTCGCTGACCAACTCTCCATAGTATATTTCCGGCCTGCTCACTGAAAGCGATTCTATGCTGGAGAAGGGCGGCAGATCTTTCAAAAACAACACTGGCAGACCCTCCGGCGTTACTTCATTGACCGGACTTAGAGTAAGCCCAAAGCCATGAGTAAAGGTCAAACGCTCGTTGATAAAGGTACGCTGAGGAAGACTCACAGAATCAAGCTCCCTTGGAGAGAGCAGGACCTGACGGTAGTCGCCGTTCAGATTATAACGGTCGTTATCAATAGAGACAAAATCATAGTAAGTGCGGATTTCCTGAAGCTGACCAAACGTATCAAGCAGGGGTTCACGATCCCAGAGCCGCACATTTTTAATGGTGGAGCGATTATTATTAATATCAGACATGGTTAACGCAGCCTCACCAGTTAAATCGCGCTCCGTTACTGTGTCCAAGGCATATGCCTTTTGCGTGGCTGCAATATTATGCTTTATATAGGGAGTTTCCTTAATCAACTCATTTGGCGAAACCACGAATTTTTGCAGAAAGGAAGGATATATCCAACCACCAAAAGAAGAAGTTACAACATAAATACCAACAGCTAAAACAATGAGACGATTACTCGTTTTAAAAATACTTATCACAACGAGCACAGCTGCAACAATGGCAACAAAAATAAATATTTTCAAGAACGGCAAAACAGCATTAATATCAGTAAAGCCGGCGCCGGTAAACGACCCAGTAGAACCGTAGAGAAGAGAAGGAATTCTTATGGCGTAAATCTTAAAGCTAGTTAAAACAAACAAAAAAGCGATGAGAATTGACAGGTGGACCCTAGCCGGCTTTTCTATAAATAAAGATTTTAAGACTCTCATACCCGTCCGCGTAGGCGAACCTGGTTCTGGCTGTTTTAAAATAATAGCGCCCCGCAAAACGTAGCTTGCAGCAGCTCCTATGAAAGAAACAATAATAAGAGAAAAGCCAAGCCCGACCAAAAACTGAATAAACGGCAAATCAAAAAAGTAAAAGCCAATATCGCGGCCAAAAATCGGATCGAGCGTGTTAAATGGCACTGCGTTAAAATACTTCAACACAGTCTCCCAGCTGCCCGCTCCAAACAGACCAGTCAAAAATCCAATCACAATGGAGACGGGTAAGATAATCTTATTAATATACTTCTCTACGTCTAATTCTTTAATCCTGACAGCTTCTCCATGCTCGCCTTCACGCTCGCCTCCCTGAAGATTTATTGAAGTGGGCAAATGGATAGTAAGCGGCTTTGATACAACAAGCCGCCTAGTAAGCCTTAGATTGCCGTAGATAATAAAAAAGGCCAGGACACCAACCCCTAATCCCAGAAGAATCTTGGAGTAAAGTATGGTAGTAAAAATATTACTAAAGCCAATTTCTCCAAACCAGTACCAATCAGTCAAAAGTTGAAAAAAACGGGGTGCGATAAAAGCAAACAGCGCTATCAGGCCGAAAATAATATATAAAGCAGGACGTTTTCGCATCATAGTACTATATACCATAACGCAGCATTGTCATGCTTGTAAATACTTAATACCTAATTGCCCTACTTCCTGCCTTGATGTTTTCGGTCAAGTTCCGTAAGGTGCTGTTTTCTCAAGCGTACGCTTTTAGGCGTAATCTCTAAATATTCATCTCCCGACATAACTTCAAGCCCCTTTTCAATACTCAATAATGCTGGAGGAGTGAGCCGAATCGCGTCATCCGAACCAGATGCGCGCATATTGGTTAGATGCTTTCCTTTTATTGGATTCACAGTCATCTGCTCTCCCTTTGATGTATTCCCAATTACCATCCCTTCATACACTTCCGTATTCGCCTTAATATAGAGCACTCCCCTTGTCTGCAAATTTGCCAGTGAAAATGCAAGCGACTTTCCGGTTTCCTGTGAAATCATGGAGCCGGTTTCGCGCCGTTCAATCTCCCCAGCATAGGCGCGATACCCTATCGTTCTTGCAGCGAGAATCCCCTGTCCTTTTGTTTCAACCACAAACTGCGTTCGATACCCAAAAAGTCCTCTTGAGGGCCCTTCCAAAAAAAGAAGTACATGATTTTCATTCGTTTCCATATTCATCAGCTTTGCTCCGCGCTTGCTCAACTTCTCTATCACCATGCCCTGAAATTCAACCGGCACGTCCACTACGATTTCTTCAAATGGTTCATGCTTCTTTCCCTCAATTTCTTTCATAATCACTTTGGGCTGAGAAACCTGCAGCTCATACCCCTCTCTTCTCATATTTTCCAAAAGAATAGCGATATGCAGCTCTCCCCTTCCGTATACCGTAAACTGCTCTCCGTTTCCCGTGTCTAAATTTACTTTTAACCCCACGTTCACCTCTAACTCACGCGAAAGTCGTTCGCGAATCTGCCTTGAAGTCACAAACTTTCCTTCACGTCCCGCAAATGGAGAGTTATTAACTAAAAAATCCAGCTCTACGGTTGGCTCATCAACGGCGATTGCTTCCAAAAGTTTTGTCTCTGGACTCTGCCCTATCGTATCTCCTATATATACGTCTTCCATTCCTGCAATAATAGCGATGTCTCCTGCTTCTACTTCCTGTATCTCAATACGCTCCACACCCTTAAATGTAAAAAGTTTTGCTATCGTGTGTTTTGTGTTTTTTCCTGTCGCGTTTTTTACATACACCGTTTCTCCCTGCTTTATTTTTCCATCATAGACACGGACTATAGCGAGTCGTCCAAGAAAATTATCATATGCAAGATTAAATGGCTGGGCACGAAATGGAGCCTCAATATCTCCTGACGCAGGCGGGACACTCTTCAGAATCAAATCAAGAAGTGGAACAATATCCTTACCCTCCTCCTCAATAGTCTGCTTTGCGATTCCATCCTTCCCTATTGCATATATCATAGGGAAATCGAGCTGTTCCTCCGTAGCCCCCAGCTCCATAAACAATTCAAATACCTGGTCATGCACACGAGCTGGATTTGCCGCAGTCTTATCTATCTTATTAACAACTAAAATTGGGCGAAGACCCAATGCAAGAGATTTCTTCAGCACGAAGCGCGTTTGCGGCATAGGACCCTCTGCCGCATCCACAACAAGAAGCACCGAATCAATAGACCGCAAAATACGTTCCACCTCAGAACCAAAGTCCGCGTGCCCAGGAGTGTCTACAATATTTATCTTAGTTCCCTTGTACTCAATCGCGGCGTTTTTTGAGTAGATAGTAATACCTCGCTCAATTTCCAGCGCATTAGAATCCATACTTGCCTCCCCCTTTGATGCGCCCGCCTTTTTCATTATGGCATCGGTTAACGTTGTTTTCCCGTGGTCAACATGAGCGATAATTGCGATATTTCGTATTTCCATAGAGTTACAAAAAAATATAAGACAGTAAGATTAAAATAAATCTTACGGTATTAGAGTCAGCGCCTTCCCCCTCTTTTCACCTCGACCGGTTCTCCCAATACGATGGACATAATCCTCGTAGGTCGTCGGCAAATCAAAGTTGATAACGTGGCTTATATTATGTATATCAAGCCCACGTGCCGCAACATCCGTCGCCACGAGAATCTTCACTTCGGAATTTTTAAATCTTTTCAGCGCTCTCTGTCTTTGATTATGAGATTTATTTCCATGGATTGATTCTGCCCTATGCCTGTTCCTCGCTAGTTTTTTTGAAAGCTTCTCAACTCCATGCTTTGTTCTTCCGAATACAAGAACCCTTCTGAATTCTTCTCCTGAAAGAAGTTCAGACAACACCTCCACCTTATCATTACTGCCGAAGCGTACCACGTCCTGTTCAATATTCTCCGCCACATCCTGCTTCTTCACAGAAATTGCCGTAGAATTTTTTGAGTGATTTTTTATGAGCAATTCTATATCTTTCTGCATTGTTGCTGAGAAAAAAAGAGTTTGCCGTTTCTCTGGAATTTCCGAAAGTATTGCTTTCATGTCGTGTATGAAGCCCATATCAAGCATTCTGTCCGCCTCATCCAAAACTACTGTTTCTACATTTTGAAGACGCAAAGCTTTTCTATTAATAAGATCTAGAAGACGGCCAGGCGTACCGATTATAAAATTATTTTTTCTCCGAAGAGTACGAAGCTGGATTCCTATTCCCACTCCTCCAACACATACGGTAGACCATATTCTGCATCCTCGTGTAAGCGCCTTTAACTCCTCTTCTATCTGAATAGCTAGCTCACGAGTTGGCGCCATAATAAGTGTTTCCCTATTCGGATTATCCAGAGTTTTCTGAATAAGCGGAATAAGAAATGCGGCAGTCTTTCCCGTGCCTGTGTTTGCAAGACCTACCACATCTCTCCCCTCAAGCACGAGAGAAATGATTTGATCTTGAATTGGTGTTGGATCCTTAAATCCGCAAGCCTCCACTCGTGTTAAAATCTCTTTTCTCAAACCAAAGTCCGTGAATGCGTGTGTCGGAATGTACGTCTCTACTGCTTTCTCTTGTACGGGATTTCTATTTATATACTGCGATACGTTGAACTCCTCTTTTTTTCTTCCACCACTCTGTCCTCCGCCTGAATTTCCAGAATGCCGAAAACCGCCCCTTCGGGGTCTTTTGTTTCCACTTCTAAATCGGCCGCCTCGGCCGTATGTCTTATACGAGGAGTTCATAAAACTGTAGGGTTGTGCAGGAAATTTCGTATCTATCAGCTCAAGAACCCTACACGTTTTCTCAAGGATTTTTTTATTATATTCTATTTCTTTAATTTTGTCAAGCAATTCTATCTCCTCATTACTTTTACAAGCGCAAAAAAACACCGCATGATTGTGCGATATTTTCATTAGCTCCCCCTATTTGACGCCCTGCCTACGCAGACAGGTTTTAAAACCATCAAAAGAATTTAAGGAAAGGTCAATTATGAAGACTTTTCAGCATATTATTTCATTGGTCTATATTTAGAAGCGCCCATAGCCACTAATCCTAATATCCCTATAGCTATAAACCATGTCCCAAAATCTACAAACAAGAGTGCCGCTGTTACTACTACCATAGCCAGACCAACCCAAAACATTGGCTTATTTACTTTTTTTGTTTGTTGTTCCATAAACTAATTATACCACCTCACATCTTAAACCCAAATAAAACATCTGGCTCCGGGACAGGGATTCGAACCCCAGTTTCCAGGACCAAAACCTGGCGTCCTACCACTAGACGATCCCGGAACGAACCGTCATCACAAACTATTTTTACCACAAATCCGCCCCTTCTTCAATGTATCAGCGTACTAGTACACTGATACATCTAGAATAAAAAACGGACACGCAATGCATGCGTGTCCTAATGATTCCCCCTAATGTTCTGCTCGATCACGTCCTAGTGAGCGAAGGAGTTGAAGACGGTTATCTGGGCATCCCGGTCCGCGAGGTTAGGAGTACCGCCGCGCATCTTACACAGTTCACAATACGGCACGTTCCCCTTGTAGCCGATGTACACCTTCACTATCGACGCAAGAAGCCTATTGTGACTCCTCGGCAAAGTGAAGAGTCTATATCCACGAACCTGCTCACGGACTGACAAAGACTCTCCACGAAGTTTGCTGCGATGGCCCGCATCATCCACGCCCCAGAAGTCGTAATCCAGCCCCAGAACAGCCACCTGATCCCGCTCGGGATTAGAGATGACAAGAAAGAACAAAGCAATATTCCCTCTGTCATACTCAATCACAGGAACCTCTGTAAAGGCCCTGCTCAGATCACCAGCCGTGCCCTCGATAACCTCGAACTGACCAACGAGGCGTATCGGCATCTTAAAAAGACACCGCTCGAGAACATCTCCCAGCACAGGAAACCTCTGGACAGATTCCGGAGCAACAAGATCACTCGAAGCTCCGTTGACATGTTCCAGAATGGCGAGCCTAGCAGCCGACGCCCGAAACGACGACTTCCCATGCTTTGGAAAGTAGTCCTCGTCCTCACGCCACTGGATGAGATCGTCAGGTTGAAACCCAAAGACCTTATCGAGAGAAAAAGGCACAAAGACACTCTCGCTCCTTTCAAGGTCTATGGCAATCACATATCCTTCACCCACCTTAACGACAACCGCAACTCTATTACAAATCACGTCATTTCTCCCTTTAGGCAGAAGGTCCCCGACTCTGATCATCGCCTCATAGGCGCAAATGAGGAGCTCAAAAATCCACTATATGTAATAACATATTATTGAAAGATAATCAAAAATACCCCAACCACCCCCGCTTCTTAAACACTTCAATAAAAACCATATACTAAAACCAATGAAAAAATACACCATCATACTACTTCCAGAAAAGAACGCAGCAAAAGAAGTAAAGGAGCTCCGAATCAAATACACTGGTCAAAAATTTACTGACGCACTCCCTCCGCATATCACCCTACGGCGCAGCTTCTTCATGCGTCCTAATATTGCAGAAATTGAATTAAAAAAAGCTATCCAAAGCTTCTCCATGAAAAAAATAACAACAACATTCTCAAAAGTAGAGAAGATGGGAGAAAACACACTCGTACTTTTGGCAAAAAATGAAAAACAGTTCTCCGCAGAGCATGAAAAAATCACAACCCTACTAAATCCAATATCTGTGGCAAAGCGGCCAGAGTGGGACAAAAAAAATTACAAACCCCATCTCACAATTTTCCGAAAGCCCGAGCTCCTGCAAAAGATAAAAGACTTCACTCTTCCAGAAATAACTTTTGACACACTCTGCCTCTATGATATCGACCCATCTCCTGCACACGCTTTTGCAGACAAAGTCATCTGCAAAAAACTAACATAAAAACATTAAAAATCACCCAAGCGTGCTAGAATAAAAAGTACTCCTTATGAATAAAGGGATCTACATTATTCCCATAATCGCTGTCATTGCTCTAGGCATACTTGTCTTTTTCATATTCTCCGGAGACAAATCAAAACAAGAAGAACTAAGCTTCACAGGAGAAAGCTATGCATTTCAAATCCCTGCAAATGCCCTGCCAAAAAGCATATCGCAGGATGAAGTATCAGTTGAAGAACTAAGTCCAGACAACTTCCCTGAAAGCGTACAAAATCTAAATCCTGAAAAAGTATATCGCCTTGAACCAGATGGACTAGAACTCAAAAAACCAGTCGAATTCTCCATTGAAATCCCTATGGAAGAAGATGACTTCCCCGCTCTATATCACATAAGCGATGAAGGTCCAGAACTTATACAGGAAATAACAATAACACCAAACTTTGAAACGAAGACTGCCACGCTAGAGGGAAAAATCCAACACTTCAGCATACTCGGGCTCATATCAAGACTCGACTCTGAAATTGCATTCAAAACACCGGGCGCAGAGTATCTAAGAGAGTGCAGAAGCGCAATTGAAAAAATGGAAAGATTCTGCATCACACAACATGACAACTGGAGCCTTGACGTAGCAGTAGTTCGAAACGACTGGACATCTGAAGAAAACGCGAGATACAACAACTTTGAATTTGAAGAGTATGTGCTCGGACCATACAATGAATGCCTTGGCACAGGCGCAGGAGACTACTACCCGTTATATATAAAATCACAATCTCTTGACGCACAAAAAGGAAAGAAAGTAGATGACGAAATTACAGAAAGCTATGAAGTATGGTGCTCTATTGCCTGCTTTGGCTGGTCATGTCCAGCTGAAGATATAATAGAAGGTGGGCCAGTAGATGAGGCAGAAGAGCCAAGCGAACCCTTGCCAGAACCGACTCCAGAGCCAGAACCAACGCCGCCTCCTCCGCCTCCAACGCCCAAAGCATGCAACTTTGAAGAATTTGTTGCATGCAGAGATGAATTCGATCTTGTTGGATGCATAGAATCCTGCCCATTCCTTCCTTCTGTATGCCCGCCAGGAACTGAAGCAAATGCCACATGCGCAGAAACAGATCCGGCATGTGTAGACGAATGTTTTAAAATTTCAACCCCCCACGCAGAAGAATGTGCAGAAAAAGCAAGCTGCACAAAAGAAGAAATCGGCGAGAAGCTACGAGAACTTGACCCAGAACTCTAAAACAAACCTTAATATACTTAAAACACTCCCCGCTAAAACGGGGGGTGTTTAAATTTAAACAAACAAAGCGTATAGTAAAAACATCATGACAAACTCAAAAATTATAAAATACGGTCTTGTCCAAGCCATACTCGCAACTGCATATATAGCACTTGCTGCCTCTATTATCTCAAGAGGCGAAGAACTCTTTGGCAGAATGGAAGGAACACTCTCCGCAGTTGCATTCCTCCTCACCTTTGTCCTGTCTGTTGCAATTATGGGTATCATAATCTTTGCAAAGCCCACACTCTGGTGCCTTAATGGAACAAAAAAAGAAGCAATCAAGCTCGTATTCTCAACTATTATATTCATGGTAATAATCACAGGAATAATCTTCATGATTCTTGTATATAAAAAACCAGCTCAAACAGCAGCAGAACTGCCCGATCTTATCAAAACAACCAAACCTCTCCCAGAATCAGTAATCACAAGCCCCCTTACTATTAAAGGCGAAGCAAAAGGCACATGGTTTTTTGAAGCTGACTTTCCTGTAATTTTGACTGACTGGGATGGAAAGATTGTCGCTGAACACTTCGCAAATGCCAATGGTGAATGGATGACCACAGACTTTGTGCCATTTAAAAGTATCCTAGAATTTGAATCCCCATACAAAGGAGGAGATCCCGACTTTATGAAGCGCGGAACGCTCATCCTACAAAAAAATAATCCATCTGACTTCAGAGAGCTTGATAATGCATTAGAAATCCCTGTCTTTTTTGAATAAGGAACTGCATAAAAAAATGCCGGGTAAAAACCCAGCATACGACCCTCCCAAAGAAGGCAGTTAAAAGTGCTGTCCCAGAATCTTGCCAATGAGCGGTGAAGCACCGCACAAGAACAGAATCCATGCAAGCACAGTATGTTTCCGATTCAGAGAGATCATCGCAACGATCCCGCCCACAAGAATAGCGACAAGAAACCACACGACTCGTTCCTTCCTGTTGTGAAGAGGACTCCTTTGAATCCCTCCAAAAACACCATAAAACAGTATCAACCAAAACGTCAACCCCGTTAGAGATAAAACACTGAGAAGCATTTGCCGAAGACATTGACTTCAGATCTCTAACGGGGTCAAGCCAAAAAAATTATTATCACGCCCCTACTGCCCCATTCCCACAAATCTCACTGCCCCCATTCGCGCGAATGGGGGCAGTGAGAAATCCTACTCTACAAATCCCTCTTCAAAACTAGAATACTACTCATTAACAAAGAGAAATCGTATAATAACCCTCATGGAAGACAAAAAGACCGACCCGTCTGCGAAAGCAGAGAAAAAACTCTGGTTCAAAGCACGAAGCTTTGGGTGGGGATGGACACCTGTTTCAAAAGAAGGCTGGCTTGTCACGATAATCTACATGGCTGCACTATTATTCATAGGAATAAGAGAAGGAAATAATCCAAACGCAGAATCACAAAACATTCTTATACCAGTAGGGCTCCTTACTGCCCTGCTCATAATAATTGCGCTCAAAACCGGAGAAAAACCTAGCTGGAGATGGAGCAAGCCCCGTTAGAAAGCCGTATAATAACTAGGATAAAATATAAATAAAGAATTTACTTCCCTACAGAAGAAACAACATAAAAACCCCGTCCTTTCTAACGGGGCAAGAAATAAAAAAGCACAGCTAATACTTCCTTTCTTAGCTGTGCCAATCGAAATCGTATGTGAATGTGCGTAATGTTCAGGCCGCGATCCTAAGCTCCTTTCTGAGAATCCGATACGCCTCAGCAACCGGATCCTCTGCTTTCATGATCTGCCGCCCCATGACGAGATGGAAGAGACGATTTTCAGCCTCCTCCATTACGTACGCAGGAGTACCAGTGCGCGCCTGATCATGAGTATCCTCGCCCGGAGAACGAACTCCGGGAACAACGGCTCTGCTTCAGGATAAAGCTTGCGGAGTACTCCAACTTCCTTGGGTGAGCAGACGAATCCACGCGCACCTGCTTTCCAGGCGACCTCGGCCAGAACCTTCACCTGCGCAAGAGGACGACGCGTGTAGATTTCCTCGCAAGTCCCCCGCTTGATAGAGGTGAGAACCGTAACAGCAAGGATCTTCGTTGGAAGACCCTCGAGAATCTCGACTGCGGCCTTGACCATCTCTCCGCCGCCTGTTGCGTGAACCGTCACAGCCCACGGCGGACAAGCACGAAGATGCTTGCAGATGTTCCGAACCGTCTCCGGAATGTCATGAGCCTTCAGATCTGCCATGACTCTTCCGTAGACCGAAAGGTTCGGCAAAAGCCACTCAATCCCCTTATTCAAGAGAAGATCATTCACCTTCAGGATGCACCCAGTCGTCCGGAGAACATCAATGATAGGAAGAATCTCCTCCCAGCTCTTGCCATCCAAGGCAACGATGAGAGGATTCTTTGCCTCAACCTCTGGGTCACATCGCTGCATCGCGCCCATCTGGATGAGACAACGACGCATATCGTGCAGAGTCATACCGGCCCAGACCGGAACTGTGATGCCAAGGCGAGCGAAGTTCTGTTGCCAGCCCTGCTGACGATCCAGAACAACGACTATTGCCTTCGTTCGCAGACCAAGCTGCCCACATCGCTGAATCGGAATGACCTTAGACCCGCCATCAGTGACCACATCGTCGACGATGACGATTGACTCGCCCCATCGAGGATTGCCGATGATATCCCTGTTGCCAACCCTACCCTCCTTAGGAACCTCTCGAATCGTAAGGTAGGGAATGCCGGACACCACAGACAATGCCCCAGCAATGCCCGAAACCGCAGCGGGAACTTCGACGAATCGATCCACCCCAAGAAGATTGAGCGGTCTGGCGTACAGCTTAGCGAAAAGAGCAGTTGCCTCAGAATGATTCCTAGCATCCCGCTCCTTGAGATAGATGTCGGTCGTGCCTCCCCCCTTAAGAGTAAGGCCTCGTCCGTTATCGCACTCGATCAAGCCCCACTCGAGAAACCTCTGAACCAACGCCATCTGTTCCTCATCAAAGAGCCACGACGAGGCAGGAACAATGTCCATGATCTGATAGACCTCCGCGTGTGACTAAGCCGCGTATGAAACGACCCTCTGAACTAATACAACTGAAACACAGAAGAAACATCCAAGTCAAGAAACATAGCAAATCCCCGCAAAACATATATCATATATAATAATCTCCATGAAACAGATTCTAAAGACTCTCTCAAACTCCTACTTTGCAATCATCCTTGTAACACTTGCAGCAGGACTCATTATTCCAGGCATAAAAGAACTGGGCAGTATAAGCACACTGCTTCTTGGCGCCATCTTCTTTCTCGGTGCCCTCAAAATAAACTTACGAGAAGCAGTAAAATATCTAAAAGCCATAAAGATGCTCCTTGTAGTAAACATCTTTATGCTAATCCTCTTCCCAGTAGCAACGTATGTTATAACACTACTTATTATCCCAGAGCTGGCACTCGCCCTCTTGCTTCTAGCTGCAATGCCATCCGGCATGACTGACCCATTGCTTTCAGAAATTAGCGGCGGAGGACAGGGACTAGCCCTCATTCTTACAATCTCCACCTCCCTGCTTGCGCCATTTACAATCCCCCTTGTTCTACAATTAACAGCAGGAACAGAAATCGCTGTAAGCTTTCTCGATATGTCCCTTGCTCTTATGAAAGTAATATTTATTCCATTCATCCTCGCAGAAATCATAAAGCACATGTGGAACAAATCAGTAAAACACTGGACTCCAGCAATCAAGCCAATCTCCATTATTCTCCTTGCCCTTCTTATCGCAGGCATTGTTGCAAAACAAAAAGACGCAATCTTTGAAGCGATATCAGGAGAAAAATCTATACTATACATTGCAGCCCTCTTCATTTTTTTCATACTCCTGCATTTTATTGGCTACTTCACAATCTTCTGGAGAAACAAAAAAGACCGCATCACTGTCACAGTCTGTCTAACATATATGAACTTCACTCTCGCAATCTACCTCGCGGATAAGTTCTTTAACGAACCAAACATCATCATACCAGTCATCCTCGCAGTACTCCCATGGTCACTCCTCCTCTTCCCTTTCAGCAAAATAATAAAAAGGGTGCGTTGAGTTTTACACATTAGAAACGAAATCAGAGCGTAAAATGCTATAATACACATATGACTCCTTTAGAAATCTATCCGAATGAGATTCTCTTTCTCGTTCGAATCATCATAGGAGTCGTGGTAATCTATCACGGCTATCCAAAGATAAAAAATCTTCGAAAAAATACCATCGGTTCTAAAAACATAGAATCAGAGTCAAGTATTGTATGGAAAACACTCACTGGAATAATAGAATTCTTCGGAGGAATTGCAATAATCCTTGGAATATTTTCAGGTCCTGTAGCGCTACTTATTGCAATTGAAATGTTTATAAACGCAATCTGGAAAGCAAGGAAAGCTAAAAAACCATTTACTGACTACTCATACGACCTGCTCCTCCTTGCCCTAGCGCTCGTTATTCTAACTTTCGGAGCAGGATCATACAGCATGCTCCCTTAATAAATATTCAAAATAAAAACTGCCCCGTCAAGCGGGGCAGTTTTTATTCAGCTCGGCTCTGCACTCGCCGAATAAGCCGTCCAAGAATATATATACCCAAAATAGCAATTACTACAAAAAGAAACTTAACACCTCTTGATAAGCCTCCAAAGCTGGAAATTTGAGAAAAAAGCATTGCAATAAAATTCCTCTCACTCCACTCACAAAACTCTTTGTCCCAAAGACCAAGCAAAGATTCTCTTGCCTCCTTCTCAATCTCTTCAAATTCCCCTGAAAATCCATGCGTTGAGGAAGCATTTCGATACGCATATCCATTCTTTATCATCTCTTCATTTACAAATAACTCATCCTGATACACATACACAAGAATGTTCCCCTCCTCATCAAAACTCTCCTCATCCCCTGCCCCGTTAGATGCGCGCAACGCTATCTCATCGGGGTCATCTAAGGCAAGGCGAACCTCCTTATCTAATACAATATCCTCCAAGCTCTCTTTTGAATAACGAAGTCTGGCATCCTTACACTCTGATGCGTCATGAGACTCATGAGCATCAGGATTCTGAACTCCAAGAAGCCGAATCTCCGCAGTGTCTCCATCAGAAAACTCAACTTCAAGCAAATCTCCCTGCAAAACCTCAATAACTTTTGTAGTAGAAGTTGCTGCAAAAAATCCTATGTGAATAGTGGAAGTCGCAGGCAAGCCATGGCAGTGCTTCCTAACATATGGAACACTCCAATAATTGAAAAATAAGCATCCATCTTCAGAACGACACTCATGACACCCATCTTCATCCACTGATACCCCAGAATGCGCAAAAACAGGCCCAAATAGCCCTAAAACTGCAAAAAGCAGGGTAAATACTATAAGAGATATAAGCGCAAAATACCCAAGTTTCATAATGGACAATTATGCCACATAAAACCAAACATGTAAACCCCTATACATAATTAAAAAGCTCACTAGTTCCGAGCCGGAACGAAGTGAGCTACCATCAGACCTCCCATAAACCCATAAGAATAAACTCCTTTTTCAGAGTGAGTGTGTTGGAGCACATCTTAAATTCTATGAGCGAATAGGCAATTTGCCGGGTGCCCGTGAAGCAAAGCGAAACAGGGCGGCAAATTGCCGTAATGAGTGAATAAAGAATTTTAATGTGTGGAGACTTACGAACGAGAAAAAGGAGTTTATTCTACCTCAATCGTCACCTTCCCTTCTTTCCCAGGAACCTTCTTTACCCAGAATGGCCAAAGCGACACACGTGCCCTATCAAGCCCAGGAAGTTTAAAAATCTCCTTTTTCACATCTTCAGAACTCTTACCTAAAAGCTCTGCTGTAAGCCCAGAAGAATCAATGTCCGCGATAAACACAGCCTCTCCCTCAACTCCAAACTGTAAACGTTCAGCTGACAAATCAACTGAAAGGTCTGTAAACTCCACGGAAAAATCATCAACATTAAAACTCACATCCTCTGTTAAACTCTCCTTAGCGCGGCCAACAAGAGCCTCCTCCAAATCATCCTCCCGAAACACAAACTGCTGAAGCTGCCCCTCAACAAATACGCTAAACATCTCCTCTCCGGGGGAAGGCGGATAAACCTCCTCCCGAACTATCTGAAACAATGTTGTGTCATCAAAAACTTTAAAGCTGTCACTCATTAAAATAGCAAGCTCTCCCTCAAGAGAATCAAGCAAGCTGTCCGTAATTGTCTCTGTAGCCACCTCTAAGTCCGCATCTGTTGGAACTCTCTGAACTCCTACAAATCCTCCCTTCATGGACCCGACGGACGCGGCATAAAATCCATCGTACCGAGGTCCTCCCTTAAATCCGGGAATAGTAAACTTCGGAACCGGCCCAATGTTATACTCCTCTCCTGCTTCATCAGCATATACCTCAACCTCAATAGATGATGCCTCTATCTCCCCTTCTACAACATCTGCCCCAGGCACAGTGACCTGCTCAAACAATCGGTATACAAGCCCATCCGGCGTCTCAAATCTAGTACGCGCAACCAAAGCCTGAGATTTTGAACTAAACTCATTAAAAATTTTAATCTTCCCTGTTGCTTTCCGCTCTACCTCATCCTCTCCAGTAGCAGGAAAACTCATCTCAAGATTTTTTACTGCAGTAAGAAGCTCTCCGGGTAAAAAGACCGTCTCTCCGGCAAAGCTTGGCAGAGGAGTCTTTGTATCAACCTTCACCGTCTCAACAAAAGATACTGGGTATCGCTTAAGCGCAAGTGTAATAGTTGCCTTAGGAAGAATTGTCGCAAGTCCCCAACCTAAAGCAATAATCACAAGAAAAACTACAGCAAACCGGACAAAACGCGCAGAAGGAAGCTGAATGCCGCCCTTCGACTTCTTACCTCTCTGCAAAAACGAAAGAAAACCCATCTTCGCGGGCTGAGGCGCCTTTGCTGCACGATCTCTCTCCCAAAAATGAACTACCTTTTGCGGAATCTCATCCTGAACCACATCCTCTGCTTTCTCCTCTGGCTCTGCGTCAGGCTCTTCTTCACCCTCTTCCTCTTCAACCTCCTCTTCTTTTACTTGCTGAAGAGATATTTTCTCAGTCTTTTTACTGCGCCCTGAACGAGACTCTCCAGAACCGCCCGGAACAATATCAACAACTGCCTTGCCTTTTGTACGAAACACGGGATTTACAGCATCAATATCAGCAACCTCTGCAAGCTCAAGCACATGATCATCAACAGACTCAATAACCAAATTCTTCTCAAGCTCATCCGTCTTCTTACGCAAAAAACGGAAGTTCTTAACAGAACCTCCGAGCACAGAACCCTTTGGAATATTCAAAACAACATTCTTCCCTTCAAACGCGGAAATCCTCTCCAATGCTTCATCTATATCATCCTCTGCCTCCAAAAAAAGCTTCTTTGTTGAACCTGCTTTCGCCATAATGATTACTTAAATTATAAACCCGAAAAGCTGTTCTGACCAGTGGAAAACCTCAACCAAACATTTTCCTCCTTAACTTCACCGCTTCTTTCTTCTCGACGACTTAAAAGAGTTCCTTCGTAAAGAACACGTTGAGCGAGAAAGAAAAAATAGGAAAAGAGTGTTGTTTGAGCGTAGCGAGTTCACTCTTTTCCGTAAGTTTTTTCTGACGAGTGAAAATTGTGTTATCTAAGGAACGGAAAAGGAGACGAAAGAAAGAAGGGGTGAAATCACTCAACCGTAGCCTTAATCCTCCGCACTCCTGCTGCAACTGCCTCCTGCTTTAAAACCTTAAACTTCCCAATTTCCGAAGTACTTGAAACATGCGGACCTGCGCAAAGCTCCTTAGAAAAATCTCCAATAGAATATACGGAAACCGTATCAGGATATTTTGCTCCAAACTCAGCCTGTGCTCCGGAATCCAATGCCTTCTGTAAAGGCATCTCCTTTCGCTCAACTGAAATCCCCTCCCCTATCTTTTTATTCACAAGCTCTTCAACATCTGCAACCTCCTTATCTGTGAGTTTCCTGTCAAAACTAAAGTCAAATCGAAGCCGCTCTGATGTTATATTTGATCCCTTCTGCGTAATACTAGGATCAACTTTCTGCCGAAGAGCCTCATTCAGCAGATGCGTTGCAGTATGAAGACGAATAACCTCCTCTGACTGATCTGCCAATCCTCCGGTAAACTTCCCTGCTGAAGCAGTCCGCGAAAGCTCACCATGCTTCTTTGCCTCCTTATGAAACTCCTCTGTAAGCACCTCTTGATCACTTGCCAAAGTCCCAAGCTCCTCAAAGCTCATCTCAAGAGGAAATCCATAGGTGGAATAAAGAACAAAAAGCTCTTTGCCAGTCGGCTTTTCCATCTTCTGCAGTTCCTTCAGTCCCCTCTCAACAGTCTTCATAAATTTCTCCTCCTCGTCCTGCATCCATTTTGAAATTCGCTTCTCGTTCTTACGAATTTCCGGATACGACTCCTCATACTCGCCTGCAACTGCCTCTACAAGCTTTTGCGTCCAAGGACCCTCCTTTATCCCAAGCTGCCTTCCATACCGAATAGCTCTTCTAACAAGCCGACGAACAACATATCCCTGATCAGTATTCGACGGCTCTACTCCACACTCATCACCCATAAGAAATGATGCGGCGCGCAAATGATCCAGAATAACCCGAAACGCGCGAGTCTCTTCCTTGTCATCACCATACTTTTTTCCAGACAAAGACTCTAAAACTCTTCGAGAAGATGTAAACACGGGAATCCTTAACATGTCCTGCTCATCTAAAGCTGCCGCAACCATTCTCTCAAGCCCTCCGCCAAAGTCTACATTCTTCTGCTTCAACTGCTCAAATCCATCCGCAGTCTTCTGATACTCCATAAACACGCTATTCCCAATCTCCAAAAATCTCCCGCAATCACAATTCACATGGCATGGTTTTTTTGAAAACTCTGAATTTTCATGAGTTTTCTTTAACTCATCAGGGTCAAAATCCCAAAACACTTCCGAATCCGGCCCACCCAACTCTCCCTCCGGCATATCTTGAGGAGCTCCTGCGCGTGACCACCAATTTTTAGTCTCATCATAATAAAAAATTCTCCCATCACACATGCCCCTATCTTCTGAATTATCCACATCCTTTGCCTCAATCCCAACATTTGAAAACACCTCCTTCCAAATATTCACGCTCTCTTCATCTTTTGGAATACCTATATCCTCATTTCCACAAAATACCGTAACGTAAAGCCGCTTAGGATCAAGTCCAAGAACCTTTGTATAAAATTCAAACACCCACGGAATCTGTTCCTTCTTAAAATAGTCGCCCAAAGACCAGTTCCCAAGCATCTCAAAATATGTCGTATGCCGATTATCGCCCACTTCTTCTATGTCCTGTGTTCGAAAACACTTTTGCGAATCAGCAACTCTATTGCCCTTTGGATACTCCTCGCCAAGCAGATACGGAATCATAGACTGCATGCCAGAACCCGTAAACAAAGTTGTTGGATCATTCTCTGGATAAAGAGAGGCTGAAGAAATAACAACATGCCCCCTACTCTCAAAAAACTCGAGGTACTTTTTTCGAACCTCATGAATGGTCATGAAGTTATGGTATCAAAAAAGCTCCGGAAGCTCCAGAAGCTAACGAAGCTGAAAGCTAACGAAGCTATAAGCTAACGAAGCGCCTCCCTCAACGCCACCAAAATAGACTTGGTTCTAGAAATAAGACGAAAGTCAAAAGAAACTTCCTGTCCTATAGAAACCAAAAGTTCCGCGATATTCTCCTCTGCCTCATGAAAAAATTCCGAAATAACACCATCCTCTCCATTGCCGTCAATCTTACCCTTCAACGACTCAAACTCATTCTTCAAAGAATTTACAGAGTGTTCAAAAAAAGCAGAAGGAAGAGAAACATCCAAAAGCAAAGAATCCAAAGTTACAGAAGTAAGAGAAAGCTGGCTAAACACCCGATCATAAAGCCCTGAAGAATAAAACTCAAGAGATCTATCATAAGTAAACTCCGCCTTCTCTAACTTCTCCTGCAGATCCTCACTCAAATCAGCATCATTTTCCCTAAGCTCAGAAATAAAAGAAGAAAGACGCTCAATCTCATCATCAATCACTCCATCCTCAAAAAACAAAGACGCATCAACTTCCTCAAACATCTTCTGCCGCAAAAATACAAGCTGATTCTTCATCTCCTCATCCTGAAAACCCTCCCGCAAAACATCTACAGCCCTCACGCGAGAAATAAAATCACCATTCGCCTCATCTATTAAAAATCCAACAAGGCTGGTAGGAGAAAGTTCGTTAGCTAAGTAGTATCCCCGAAGAATGGAAACAATTTCCTGCTTGGCCGCGGAAACACGCGCGCGAGAAATTGCTGCCGGCAAAAAATCAGCAAATTTCTGAAGAAACTGAAGCCCAGGAAGAGAGTTTTTTTCAAATATATCAGTATCAACCTCTGCCCCATCCCCTGCTATACCAAAAACAAATGCCGCTGTCTCAAGCATCTTCTCCTCCAAAAAAACTACATCAGAACGAAATTCAGGAACTTCCCATCGAAGCTTCTCAAAAATCTGGAAATGATAAAAAGTCCTCTCCAAAAACTCATCTGAAAAATCCAAAGCGCGTTCTTCAGACGCGCCAATCTTCGAACGAATATAATCTAAATCATTCTGATACTCCCCTGAAACACTCAAAAACTCATCTGGAGAAGCCTCACGATGCACTAAAAGCTCATGCAGCTCGCCAAGGCGCTCATCAAGAACATCTAGCCGATTTCGAATTTTTGAAAGACTTCCAAATGAAAGCGCCTGATCAATGCTCCTACGAAACTCCTTAAAAAAGTACAAAGAACTTCCCGGCATTGTTCTTGTTCTGGAAATCTTTGGCTCAGTTAAAAGAGCCCGGCCTCCCGGATTATCCCCTATAACTCGCGCTCCAATTACAAGGCCAAAAAAAATAAAGCCAAAAACCAGAAAAGAAAGATATCTCATATAATGGCCTATATCCTACACTCTACAGGCCCAGTGTCAATAACCATCCACCCCCCAACCTCTCAAAAAATGAAAAGGCTAGGAAGCACACATCCTTTTCGTCTTTGAGTATCGCAAAGTGAGGAAATGAAATATTAAACGACGAAAACAAAGAAAAAGGCGAAAACCTAAAAGCTAATGAAGCTATAAGCTAAAAGCTAACGTTAATATCCCTCCAACTTCCTAACCTTATCATTCTGCCTAATCTTCTCTAAAGCCTTTGCCTCAATCTGCCGAATCCTCTCACGTGTAACTCCAAACACCTTTCCAACCTCCTCAAGAGTACGAGAAATTCCATCATCCAGCCCAAACCGCATAGACAAAATTTTCCTCTCCCGCTCACTAAGGTCTGACATTACCTCCCGAATCTGATCTTTCAAAAGCCCAAAACTTGCCTGCTGGTCCGGAGACAAACTCTGCTCATCCTTAATAAAATCAGATAAAACCGAGTCCTCCTCATCATCTCCAATTGGCGCCTCTAAAGATACAACCTCTTGTGAAATCTTCTGAATATAATGCACCTTATCTACCTCCACACCCATCTCTGCTGCCACCTCTTCCGGCAATGGCTCACGCCCAAGCTCCTGCATAAGCCGCCGCTTCAACTGTGTATATTTTGTAATCGTCTCAACCATATGCACAGGTATGCGGATTGTCCTAGAATAATCCGCAAGAGCGCGAGTAATCGCCTGACGAATCCACCATGTTGCATACGTTGAAAACTTAAATCCCTTTCGATAATCAAACTTATCAACCGCCCGCGAAAGCCCAATATTCCCCTCCTGAATCAAATCCAAAATCGAAAGATGCGGACTGCGATTCACATACCGCTTTGCGATAGAGACAACGAGTCTCAAGTTCGCCTGAATAAGTTTCTTACGCGCCTCCTCATCTCCTCCTTCAGCGCGTTTTGCAAGCTCCTTCTCATCCTTTGAAGTAAGCAATAGAGTCCGCCCAATCTCTTTCAAATACATCTGTACTGCATCCGGCAAGTCCTGCCCAATACGCGTAGCATCCTTTAACTCCTTCGCGGAGATCTCCTCCCGAACATCGCCCTTCAAAGAAGATGACTCACGAATCTTAATTCCATCATTTTCAAGACGCTCATACACAGTCTCCAAAAATGGAAGATACTGCTCAATATCAGGGAAGAAACTCAAGACCTCTGAATCAGTAACAAATCCGCGGGACCGCCCACGATATGCAAGATCATCAAGCCGCTTATTATACTCATCCAAAAGCTCCTGCTGCTTTTTTGTAAGCTTCCTGCGCGGAACTTTCTTACGCGGATACGCCTTACGAACCTGCGCAGAAGTCTTTTTAGGCCTGCCACGAGACGAAGTTTTTCGAGGCTGTCTCTTTGTCGGCTTACGGCCTCGCGCAGCTCTCTTCTGTGCCCGTTTCTTAGACGCCTTTTTCCGAGGAGCTGCATTCTTTCGAACTTTTGTCTTTTTTCGAGTTCGTGAGCTTGTAGTTTTTTTTCTTTTAGTAGCCATATATTACTGCTTCAACTTATCCATCTCAATCGCAACCTGCTGAAACTCTTCTAAAAATCGCAAGGAATCCTCCTCTGACCCCTGCTGTTCTGATTCACGTATTTTTGTACGAATCTCATTCTTCTGCCTCTTTAACGCCTCTATATGAAGCTGAAGTAAAAGACCCTCAAATTCTGCCTGAAGTATCTCTTCTTCCAAATCTCCTGCATTATACGTCCCCTGCATACTAAATTGAAGTGCATCTTCACTCTCTGGATTATCAAGCATCTTCCTATATTCATTAGGAACAAGCTCTGCCTTCTTTTTTAGCTCTTCAAGAAATCCATCATAGGCAAACGCTAAAGAAAACAACCTTCTGCAAATCCTATCAACTCTCTGAAGATTCGAGGAAGAAAAATCCAATGTTTCAGATTCACTACCCTCTGCCTCAGAAATCACATTAGGGCTACCGGAAGAAGGCGCTTCAGCTGAAGAAAACTCCTCAAGAAGAGCTGTCTCCGGCACTCCAGACACTCTAGAAAGCTCCTTTATCCATGCATCCTGCTCTGTAGCGCTTCGAACCCCCCTTATCTTTGAAAGAAAGTGCCGAACTAACCGCTTCCGCTCTGCCACATCATCCCCCTGAACCCCATGAAAACGAGTCTCAAAAAGATTGGTAAACGCGCCTCGCGCCTTCTCCATCGCGCCTTTCAAAAATTCAGGATCCGCCTGCGCAGCATCTGCCGGATCCTTATGCTCCCCCAAATGAACTACCTTAACATAAAAGTCGAAATCACCAAAAATATCAAGTCCACGCTCCATAGCTTTCAGCCCTGCCTCATCATTATCAAAACTAAGAAGTATAGTATCAGCAATACGCCCAAGTCTCTGCAGATGAAACTGCGTAAGTCCGGTACCAGAGACTGCAATAACATTTTTCACTCCTGACTGCCACGCCATCAAAACATCCATCTGCCCCTCCACTAAAAACGCAGTCCTCGACTTTGAAATGTCTCTTTTTGAAAGATGAAGCCCGTACAAAATCTTTGATTTGCTGAAAATAAGAGTTTCGGGACTATTCAAATATTTCGGCGCCTCAATCCCGCGCTCCTCATCCGAAGGCATCATCCGTCCGGTAAACGCTACTGTCTTGCCTACGCCGCTGGCAATAGGAAACATAATCCTGCGCTGAAACTTATCCCAATACATACCCCGCCTATTTTTATACGAAACTCCGGCACGAACAATATCCTCAATAGAATGACCCTTCTGAAGTAAGTGCATAGTAAGAGCCTCACCTCCGGGCGAATAACCAAGCTCAAACTCCTCTATAGTTTTATCCTTCAAACCACGCGCCCGAAGATATCCTAATGCCTCCTCATTCTTCTTTAACTCTTCTTGAAAGAAATTATTTGCCTCCTCATTAATATCGTACAGAATTCCAAACTCTTTCTGCTTCTGCGGATCAAGCTGTCTCAAAGGAACTCCTGCCCGTTCTGCTAAAACCTGAAGCGCCTCATAAAACTCCAAATTCTCATACTTCATAAGAAAGGTGAAGATGTCACCTCCCTCTCCGCACGAGCCAAAGCAGTGCCACCTTGATCTATCAGGAGACACAACAAAAGACGGCGTCTTCTCCGAGTGAAATGGACAAAGCGCCTTAAAATTCTTCCCAGCCGGCTGTAAGTCCAGATAACCCTTCAAAAACTCCACCACGTCAATCCTCTTTTTTATCTCTTCAACCTCACCAGACATTACCTAGATTCTATCACTCAAAAACCCAAAAGCAAAACAAATCCGCCGCTCTATAAAGAACAACGGATCTGAAGCTAATAAGCTAACGAAGTTATTCAACGATAACTTTTCCAAAATAACTAGAATCCAGATGATCGTGGTATCCCCACTCTCCTACCTCATCAAACGCAAAAGACCAACTCTCATCTGACATCACAGGTCCACAGGAGTCAAACATATCTGCTGCCTCTGCAGAATCACACTTTGTTATATCACTCCCAGGATAGACAGTATGTGTAGGATGCTCTGCTGTCGCAGGCCAAACCACACGGCTTGAGTCATTCACAAATGTAACTATCTCACCAACACTTACAATAATCTCAACAGGAGAGAATCCATCATCAGTGTACACTATTGTATTTTCTCCATAGTCTGCAGCAGCATCCTCCTCTGTCGCCGCATCTTCCGAACCTTCATCTCCAGACCCAGGCAAAAGACTCCTATCTGTTCGAAGCAAAAATACCAAAACCCCGACTGCAGCCACCAAAATCACAAAAATTAAAAATTTCTTCATAAGAACAAAAAAATTAATAAACTCGACCTATATATTTATTCAGCCCCATATGTCTCTTCTAAATACTTAACTGCCTTCTCATCATCATCTGAAATCATCATATCAGTATTTGGATCAACTAAAACCGGAACAAACTTCTGCTCTGAAATTTTCTCCAGATCTGTTCGCTCCTCTTGCTCTCGCGACACATTATGAATAATATAGCTAATTCCCAAGTCTGTGAGCTTAGTTCGAACTACCTTACAATACGGACACTCCTCAAACTGGTACAATTCCAGCATTTTTTCCATCTGTTTTACCATGTTCACCATTGTACCCTAAATCAAAAACCGACCGCAAGGTCGGTTTTTTTCCTAAAACCGAATAAGTCTAATCCTCATAAACTCTTATGAGCTCGTTGAATTTAAAAATACGCTCATGAACAGGAACTCCAATCTTCACTCCATCCGCTCCTCCGGCTTTTGCAAGATGAATAATAAAATTATCCTCTGTCTCCCCTGACCTATGCGACACAATCGTCTTCACCTTCCTCTCCCGAGCAATCTTCATTGCCTGGCACGCCTCTGAAACCGTCCCAATCTGATTCGGCTTAATAATCACACTATTTACCGCCTCCATTGTCGCATACTTCTCAATAGAATCAGGATGCGTCGTAGTAAGATCATCTCCAACTACGAGCTTATCCCGCAACTCTCCCAAAAGCTTCCTAAACGACTCCCCATCTTCTGGATCAAACGGATCCTCAATCGAATACAGAAACTTGGATCGCCTGTAATAATCAACATAAAGAGAAAGCAAATCCTCATTTGAGAATGTATTGCTCTCAAATACATACTTGCCATCCTTATAAAATCCTGAAGCAGCAGCATCAAGACCAATCAAAACCTCATTTTCCAAATGAAACTCTGTAATAAACTCACCCAACACATTCAAAGGCTCAAAATTATTCGGAAAATCAACAGAATACCCGCTCTCATCTCCAATAGGAGGATTATTCACATTGTCCCTCTGCTCCAAAAACGTCCCCAAGTTCTTATAAAGCACACTCAAACGATGAATACTGTCCACCAAAGAATCCTTTGGATCTACAACTACCAAATACTCCTGAATATCCAGATTATTCCGCGCATGAACCCCGCCATTAATAAAGTTCGAAAAAATAAGCGGCTTCTTTTCTTCTGCTATCCCAGAAAAAAACTCCCCCCTAAAAATCTCCCACAACTGCTTCTTTTCCTGAAAAGCCAAGGCCCTAGCAAACGCAATCGATATACCAAGCATCACATTCCCTCCAATCTTCTCTTTAGAAGGAGTCCCGTCAAGCGCAATAAGCGCCTTATCCAGCTCCATAACTGAAGGGAGGTCTTTCCCAACAATCTCCTTCTTCAAAATATTCAAAAGTACATCCTCTGCCTTTTCATAATCAAATGACTGAACCTCCTCCTCGCCTCTTCCCTTACCAGAAGGAATCTGCGCAGTAAACTCTCGACCCCCTGCATCATATAAAACTATCTCAAGAGTCTTATCCCCCCTCGAATCAAATATCTGCCGAATTCGTATATCCTGTATTGTCATAATCTACCACTAGGCCTTCATAGCAATAATTAAGTCTGAAACATTTGACCCTGTCCTCCCCAAAATCAAAGCACTCCCAACTCTCTCAAAAAAATGAAACGAATCATTATTTTTAAGAAACTCTTCTGGACTCAAATCCATCCTCTCTGCCTTCTTCTTAGTTAGTATATCACACACTCCTCCCGCAAAATCAGTATTATCTCTCCCGTCTGAAGCAAACGGAAGCAAGAGCTCTCCATCCTCCACGCCTGAAAGTGCTCCAAGAGAAACCTCCTGATTCCGTCCTCCCTTACCATCCCCAGAAATCGTAACCGTAGTCTCCCCGCCATACAAAAGCACATCCCCAGACGAAGCTTTACGCAAATCGCCCAAAACCTTCTTGCCAACATCCTGCGCCTCACCCTGAAGCGCGGTCTCTCGTATATCCGGACTCATACCAAGCTCTTTTGCCTTCTCCTCCATAGCACCAAGCGCAATTTTATTTGAAACAAAAATCACATGCTTTGCATTCTTAAAACACTTCTCTTCTTTTGGCGTCTCAAAAATCGCCTCATTTGGCAAGCTAACCTTATACCTCTTCATAACACGACGCGCATCTTCCATTGTGGTTCCATCTTTCACAGTTGGTCCTGAAGAAATCACTTGAACATCATCACCCGGCACATCAGAAAAAATCAAAGACAAAGATGATGCGGGATACACATGGCGCGCAAGCCATCCTCCGCGCGCATGCGAAACATGCTTACGAATCGTATTCATCTCTTCAATATTCGCGCCTCCTACGAAAAGCGCCTTTAAGGTCTCTACCTCATCTTCAACAGACATACCTTCAGGCTGAACCAAAAGCGTAGATCCTCCGCCGGAAATCACAAAAATCACAAAATCCTTTTCTGTAAGCCCAGACAAAAACTCAATAATCTCCTTTGTTGCCCTCTCATTATCTTCAGATGGAAATGGATGCGTCCCAACCAACACCTGAATCTTCTTCAAATCTCCTTCTCGGACATCCAAACAAATGCCTCCATCTAAACGATCTCCCAAAACCTCCTCTAAGGCTTTGCACGCGTCCAAAGACACCTTCCCAAATCCAACTACATGAATCTTCTCTACTCCTGTAAGAGAAAACTTCTCATCCCTGACAAAAAATGTATTACCCTCTAAACGAATTCCATTACGTACAGCCCTCTCCGTATCAATCGCCTCCAAGCCAGCATTAACAATCTGAAATGCCTTCTCCCGCAAATCCGACTGAGCAAGCTCTTTATAATTTTGTATTCTCATATACACCTAAATGTACCACAAAAAACCATCCCAGAAGAAGACCTCTGTGTATTACTAAGATAATTATTCCTTATTGATTACCCTATTTCTTTGCTGACTTTTTTGCGTCGCGCACCTCCTTTCTAAGCCCCCTCATTACCTCTTCCTCTTCTTTAGTAAGTCTACGTTTTGATTTAGCTTTCTCTAATACTTTAATTTGCTCACGAACACCCTTATCTAGCGAATCAAACGCCTTACGAAGTATCTGATTCATTTCTCGAGTCTGCTTCTTACGCTTTTTCACTATACGCAATTTCACTACATAAGAAAATCTATGGCCCCTAAACTAATCAATAAAAAGCCAAACCAAAGATTCAGCTATAAATAAATTATTTCTCATAGCCCCCGACATTCTACTTATTTCAAAACATCCTTTACCTTTTCAACAACCTTCTCCAAACTCCACTCAGACTTTACAAGATAATGCGAAGGCTCATACTTCTCTATCATTTTTACCATCTCATCATCAGGATGAATAACAGTAAAAATAATAAGAGGAACATTCTTCCCCCACGAATCCTCACGGATATTTTTCATCACCTCCATTCCATCCATACCAGGAAGCTTTACATCAAGCATCACCAAATCCGGATGAGCTTCAAATGCGGACTTCAAACCAACCTCACCATCTATAGCCTAAAGGACATTATACCCATGCTCTTCTAGCTCCTCCGTAACAGTCTTCAATAAAATCTGATCATCCTCGACTAAAAGTATTGTCTTCGAATCTTTTTTATTCATGCTTTTAGTATACCAAAAAATCACACTCAAAAAAATATAACAAACCTCACGATCGTAAGGTTTGTTTACAAAAAGTCAAACAACCTCATCTTTCCGAGCACGAAAAAACTTCAAGTACGTAATAAGCTCCAATTTACCCAAAGACTGAATAAACTCTCGAGGCAACGGATATGGACCAAACCAAACACTCTTCTGAATAGGATCAAAGCCAAGAAGACGCAGCTCAACTCTTAACCAATCCCGTTTTCTCCTTTCAGATTCTGGAATATCAAAAGCAATAATCATATTCTTGTCACGCTCACGTAAAGACTTGTCGTACAAACCATGCTCCCAAATCTTTGCCTTTTCCTTACGTTTCAAAAAGTCCTTACCTAGATTTGTTATGCTCCACTTTCCATCTTTTTGAACAACCAAGCCCTGTTTTCGTAAACGATAGAGAGTTGTTCGCAAAACCGAATCCTTTACTTCTTTTTGACGACGTTTATGCGCAAACTCCCTAAGCAGTTTATAGCTCATCGTGTTGCGAAAAAGAACTGTAAGCAAATCATTATTAAAAGCCATACACAAATTATAACATTTCCTACGATCGTAGGAAATGTTATAAAAATCTATAAAAATCGCTGTCGGGCCGGGGAATCTCACGTCGCTCAATAGGAGGCCGGGAATCCCGCTCCCCCACCCCGACGATAAATGTCGGGGTTCCCTTCGATTCCCGACCACATAGAGTCTCAAAAGGAGCTCATGAGAGCTCCTTTTGATACCTTAGTCGGGCCGCCGGGAATCGAACCCGGTCTACCTGTTCCCAAAACAGGCGTACTACCGGTATACTACGGCCCGCACCATTTCTTTGCCCGTATCATTTCTTTACATATACCATCTGCGTTGGATAGGCAAATTCAATACCCTCCTTTTCAAACCGTTCTTTCAGAGCAAAATTCACATCCTGCTGTGTATCCATATATATTTCAAACTCTCGCGAGGTCACATAATACACAATCTCAAACGTTAAAGCAAAATCATCAAATTGCGCGAAATGTACTCGGTTTAACTCTGCTGTTTCAACTTTATTAAAAATCTCCTTTACAATCTTTGGTATTTTCTTCAATTTCTCCGTTGAAGTCTCATATATAACTCCAATCTTAAAAGCAATCCTCCGTTTCTCCATTCTCCGAAAGTTCTGAATTCTAGTAGAGGTAAGCTCCTTATTAGAAATAACAATCTCCTCACCGCTTAAAGACCGAAGTCGCGTAGTCTTTATGCCAATCTTCTCAACCGTACCCTTATGCTTACCCAATACAATAAAGTCCCCAACCATAAACGGCTTATCAAAATAAATTGCAAACGAACTAAACAAATCTCCCAAGATATTCTGAGCAGCAAGCGCAATCGCGATTCCGCCAATACCAAGCCCTGCAAGAACAGAACTCACATTCACCCCCAAGTTAGAAAGTACAAAAAGTATAGCAACTGCCCAAAGCACCCACTTAACAATTCTGCTCATTGCCCCAAGCGCCGCCTTTGTACCCTTATCCTCCCCTCCACGAACACCCTTCTTTATTCCATAATCAATCAAAATCTGAACTGCCAAAACCACCTGATACACAACCCAAATAACAAGAAGAGAATCAATAACCTTCTGAACTGTTACATCAACTGCCAAAAATCGAATCCCAACATAAAACGCGAGAAATACATAGAAAGGAGGTCTCAAGCTCTCCACAATCTGCAAAAACATATCATCAATATCTGTCTTTGTTTGCTTTGCAAACTTCTTAAAACGCTGTATAAGAACCTGCTGAAATATTCGAAACACAATAAGCGCTGCAGCAAGCACTGCCAAAGCAACAACATAATCCCGCACACTATTCCCTAAAATTACATAATCCGCATATGGAATGCGGTCTAAAAAGGATAAAAGCTCCATACAAAACCAATTGTACCAAACCTCCCAAAAGGTTCAAGAAATTACAAAAAAAGCCCCGCCCTGGCGGGGCTACCTACAGACCTCCTCCATCCCACTACAGAATGAGGAAAAATTCTATTACTCACAATTCATCTTTTCTTTCTTGAGACGACTTAAAAAAGTTACTTTGTAAAAAGCACCTAGAACGACTTCCCATAGAAAAATAAAATTATTTTTCAGAGTGAGTGTGTTGAAACACATCTTAAATTCTATGAGCGAATAGGCAATTTGCCGGGTGCCCGTGGAGCAAAGCGAAACAGGGCGGCAAATTGCCGTAATGAGCAAATAAAGAATTTTAATGTGTGGAGACTTACGAACGAGAAAAAGGATTTTATTTCCCCAACCTCCTCTCCCTTGCCCCATACTCTTCCAAAACCTTTGCAAGCTCCTTCTTTCCAAAATCAGGCCAGCACATTTCTGTAAAGTAAAGCTGACTCTCTGCTGTCTGCCACATCATAAATCCAGCAGAAACATGAGGATCTCCTTCTATTCCAGTTCTTATCACAAAATCTACTGGCGGCAAATCCCCAGTCCACAAAGACTTCTTTATATTCTCATCAGTAACTTCCAAATCCTCTTCCTTTATTTTAGAAATCGCCTCACGTATCTCTGTAGTCCCGCTATATCCAAAAAGAATTGTTAAGTTCTTATCTGTAAACTCCGCAGACTCCTCCTCAAGCTTTTTCACAGTCTCAGTAAGCTTTGGATTATCAATCATTTCCACACCCTTGCCGCGAACCCGAACCCGAATCTTATTCTCCTTAAACTTCTTTGAATCAAAATGCCGCAAAATCTCATTTTGAAAAATATCCATCAAAAATTTCACCTCTACCTTTGTACGATTGGTAAGATTACTCTCTGATGCGCCCCAAAACGTAAAGTACTTGACGCCCTTATCAAACGCCTCCTCCATTACATCATAAAAACGCTTTACCCCTTCTGTATGGCCAGCAGTACCGGGAAGGCCCCGCTTCTTTGCCCACCGCCTATTCCCATCAGGGATAGCAGCAACATGTTGTGGAACATTTTCCATATTATTTATCCATTTCAACTACTTAGTATACCACTATAAAACACAAGACTGCCCAGCTATGGGCAGTCTTGCATAATATCTACTAAAGCTCTACCTCCTCTGACTCCCCTGAATCCCATGCCTCCTCTGAATCATCAGGAACTAAATCAACAGAATCAGGAAGAGTCTCAAAACTCACCCTCAAGATCTTTCCATCAAGATCCTCAAGCAGCAAATCTTTCTTGTTGTCGAACTCTCGATCGCCATCATCACTTCGAAGTTCTGCATAATATACACTTCCGGGATCTGTTGCGCGAAGAAGCTCAACAATTACAGAATTCGAAACTCCTTCAGGGAACCAGCCAGCTCCAAGAATATTCCATGGCTCTCCATCAAGATCTTCCCGAATAGCAATCCATCCACCAGCTCCAAGAGTAGCTTCAGCAATCGAAACCATATCTCCTGCCAACTGATTAGAAACTATGATAGATCCCTCTCCTGTCTGAGTAGAAGAAGAAGGAGGAATCACCTCATCTAGACCCAAAGAATCAGAAGAATCCAAAGGTGTACCATCTTCTAATACTTCCCCTATATCAGAAATATCAGCATCATCACCATCCTGAAGCGCAGGAACATCATTACGTCCAAAAATGCCCCAAGAAATAACGAATCCAAGAATAAAGGCTATAATTGCCGCAATCCAAGTATTTTTATTCATAATTATTCAAGAAAAATAGAAAAAATCGACCTATACCCCCTTGCTCCCTCAAATTATGGAAGCTCTGTATACGACAAATATCCTATCAAAATCCTCAAAAAAAGGCAAAAATCACCCAACCTCTGCCCCAGGCAAAATATCCTCTGAAATCGTAAGTAAAACAGGCCCTTCATCTTTACTTGCAGCCAAAAGCATTCCCTCACTCTCCAAACCCATCATCTCTTTTGATTCAAGATTCACAACTACTACAATCATACGCCCAACTAAGTCTGCAGCAGAGTACTTCTTTCCCACACCAGCCAAAATCTGCCGCGCTCCAATATCAGGCCCCAAATCAACCTGCAGTTTCACAAGTTTATCTGACTCCTCCACAGACTCTGCCTCCAAAACCTTGCCTATTCGCAAATCCAATTTTTGAAAATCACCAAAAGAAATTGTGTCTTTCATAATTATTTACTATTGATACCCAATACTTACTACTGTAGTATAATGTTCCAATGACACAAAATACAAATCTTGAGGCCTATATCTCTGGAATCCAAAACTGCATCAAAAACGCAAAGTTCCTTAGACAAGGACAAAAAGAAATCTCCAAAGAAGAGGCGCTAAAAGAGATAGAAAACACAATAAAAGAAGTAAAAGCGAATAAGAAAAAACTTCTCTTTATTGGAAATGGAGGAAGCGCCACAATAGCAGACCATCTTGCAGAAGACTTCTCAAAAATGGCAAATATCCGCGGACTCTCATTTAATAACGGACCCCTCCTAACCTGCCTTTCAAATGACTACTCATTTGAGGAGGCCTTTGAAAAAGCAATTGAAATATATGCTGATGAGGGCGATGTACTCTTTGCAATCTCAAGCTCTGGCAAGTCTCCAAACATCTTGAATGGTGTAAAAGCAGCAAAAAGTATTGGATGTAAAACAATTACACTATCAGGATTTGAGGAAGGAAATCCACTTTCCCAAAAAGGCGACATAAACATCTACACTCCTACCGCCTCTTATGGAGTTGCGGAAAGCTCACACTCTGTCATCCTACACGCAATCTTAGACCATATAGTATCCTAAACCTGCTTGTAACGAAAACAGTTCACTGTATGGTCATTGACCATCCCTACTGCCTGCATAAAGGCATAACAAATCGTTGCCCCTACGAATGTGCATCCGCGCTTCTTCAAGTCCTTACTCATTGCATCTGACTCTAAAGTTGTTGCTGGAATCTGCTTTTCGCTTCTCAATCTATTCTTCTTCACTCGACCAACAACAAACTGCCAGATATATGCGTCAAAGGACCCAAACTCTCTCTGAATCTCCAAAAATACTTTCGCATTCTGCACTGCCCCCCGTATCTTCAGACGGTTACGCACAATACTCTCATCCTGCAATAAAGACTGAATCTTCTTCTCTCCATACTTCGCAATCTTCTTTGCATCAAAATTATCAAATGCTTTCCGATAATTCTCCCGCTTCTTCAAAATAGTAGTCCAACTAAGTCCTGCTTGAGCTCCCTCTAAAATCAAAAACTCAAAAAGCAGCCGATCATCATGCGATGGCACTCCCCACTCCTTATCATGATACTCGAGCAAAGACTCCTCCGTAGCCCACGCACAACGCTTCTTCATAATGTATTATCTCGAATCCACTTCAAAAAGCTCTCATTCGCAGAACTGATTTCATAAAACACGATACCCGGAACCTCGTCTTTTGAAATAGACTCAATCTCCGAAATAATTTTCTTTTTGTGAGCAGAAACTGTATACGCCTTCACATACCAATACTTCGCAATATCAATTTTTCCTTTCCACCAATGCCGCGTCTCACCAGGAAAAAGGTGTCCGCCCGCAACTAAATGCTTTTCCAAGAGCACATCCAAAAATTGTCCTGCCTCTTCCTCAGACGTTGCTGCAAGCTCAAGTTTTAGATAATGATCCATTAAATTATCAAAAATATTGAAAATTAGAAATTGAAAATTTCGTCAAACCTCCTACCTATCTGCCTCATCTGGAAACATTAAAAGAAACGGATACCCAACATAATCCCTCTGAATCTTTCCGCACCCCAAATCCTTTAAAAACTTCACCATATCTGCTGTTACCTTTTTTGGCTCCACGTTCTCATCCTTGCCTTTATACTCAATTTCCACAAAATCTCCTAAATCCTTCACCGAGTCGAGTGATACTTCATAATCCTTATACATCCAACTCCTCCGTACCTTATCCACCAAGCAGATAGATTTAAAATCAAGCGCGTTAAACATCTTCTTAGACTGATCCATGCTTGTAAGTTCCGCCTCATACTCATCACAATGACTACTCTTGCCGCGCTCATCATAGTAATAGTTCTTGTACGTGAAAGAACACTGCCCATCCGCATCCCGCAAACGAAGCCACTCCTTAACAGGCCGCACTTTCAAAAAGTCACGATGTGCTGGAGTAAAATACTCATCCTTCTGTTGTCTTTCTCCTAAAAACTTTCCCTCCTTCTCCAAGAATTCTAAAAGCTTGTCTGTATGCTCTACCCCAACCTTAATTTCAATCTCTGTATCACTCATCTATCCAGTCTACAAAGAGAAGGCTGGGAAAGCAAACAATATGTACTCGCGCAAAAAAACAAGATATAATCCCAGCATGACTACAGAAACCAAAAAGTGCGCAAACTGCAACACAGACTTCCAAATCACTCCTGACGACCTCGATTTCTACGAGAAGGTAAAAACCCCTCCGCCAACATGGTGCCCAGAGTGCCGCCTCGTACGACGAATGACTTTCCGAAATGAGAGGTCGCTCTACAAACGCACCTGCGATCTCTGTAAAAAGGAAAAAATCTTCATGTACCACACAAACGCCCCATATACGGTCTACTGCAAAGAATGCTGGTGGTCTGATACATGGGACCCAAAATCATATGCAAAAGAATATAATCCATCAAAACCATTCTTCAAACAATTCAAAGAACTTCTCCACGCTGTACCTAGGCCAGGTACAATTCAACAAGGAAATAATACAGACAGCGAATATACCAATCGAGTAACGGACATGCGAAACTGCTACCTAGTCTTCGGAGCCATCAACGATGAATTTTGCAAATACAGCGTGTGGCTGAACGACTCCAAAGAATGTATGGACTGCTACAACGTCCAAAAGTCCGAACAATGCTACGAATGCATTGACTGCGTGCAATGCTACCAAACGGCATTTTCTGAAGAATCTTCAAACTGCATAGACTCTTGGTTTCTTATGGACTGCATAAATTGCCAAAACTGCTTTGGGTGCGTCAATCTCAGAAACAAAAACTACTGCATTTGGAATAAGCAATACTCCAAAGAAGAATACGAAAAAATGGTTCAGCCACTCCGATCCGGAAGTGCACTTACGCTCGCGGGGATCCACGCAAAATTTCAAGATTTTCGAAAGCAATTCATAGTCCCCGCAATCTCGGGCCACCGAAATAAAAACGTAAGCGGAAACTGGATTGAGAACTCAAAAAACCTACGGGATTCATTTAGCTCACTCGACGTCGAAGACGGACGATATTGCTTTGCAATAAGCGGAGCAAAAGATGTAATGGACTATACATATTGGGGAAAAGAGTCAGAACTCATCTACGAAGCCGTAAACATAGGAATCCAATGCTCGAATGTCGCATTTGCACACGAATGCTGGAGCGGACTTACAGAAAGCCAATATGTAATGAACTGCCACAACTCAAAAAACCTTTTCGGATGTATTGGTCTTCAAAACGCAGAATACTACATCTTAAATAAGAAATACTCAAAAGAGGAATACGAAAAACTTGTTCCGGAAATAATAGAGCAGATGAATGCAATACCATACACAGACACAAAAGAAAAAAAATACCGCTACGGCGAATTCTTTCCATTTAATTGCTCACCTCACGCATATAATGAATCGTTAAGTCAAGAATTTTTTCCACTCTCAAAAAACGAGATAGAAAAACAAGGATACCAATGGAATGAGCCAGAAACCAAAAATTATAAAATTTCCCTTCCAACAGAGACCCTGCCAGACAATATAGAAAACGCACCAACTTCTATAACGAAAGACATCATAGGATGCGAACATGGGGGAAAATGCACACACCAGTGCACAACAGCATTCCGTATTCTGCCCGAGGAACTCCAGATGTATAAAAACGCATCGCTCCCCCTTCCTCGCCTCTGCCCAAACTGTAGGCATTACGCGCGCCTTGCAAAACGAACCCCATTAAAACTCTGGCATAGACAGTGCGTATGTGACTACGAAGTATACAAAAATTCCGCAAAACACGAACACCATCCAGAAGGACGATGTACAAATGAATTCGAAACATCCTACGACCCAGAACGAAAAGAAATTGTCTACTGCGAGACTTGCTACCAAAAAGAAGTTGCCTAATTCCAAACAACCTATTCACTTCTAAGCGCAACAATAGGATCCATTCGCGCTGCTTTTCGCGCAGGGAAAACTCCAAAAAGTATTCCAAATCCAAAAGAGAAAAGAATTGATACAACAAACGCCTGAATAGGCACTGAAAAGCCCCAATCCAAACCATACGAGCCCGCCCCAATAGACATTCCATATGAAAGAAGCAACCCAAGAATAATACCAACAATCCCTCCAGTAAGAGCAATAAGAACTGCCTCAATCAAAAACTGCCACATAATATCCGAATACTTTGCTCCAACTGCCTTACGCAAACCAATCTCGTGCGTCCTTTCTGTAACAATAACGTACATCACATTCATAATCCCAACTCCGCCAACCACAAGAGAGACAGCCACAATGCCAAGCAAAAGAATAGTAAGGGTACTCATAATGTTCTCCCATACATCCATAGCCTCAGCCATAGTCATTACTCGAAAATCATCCTTGCCTGTATCAGCCCATCCCCTTTTCTCATCCAAGGCAGGAGGCGGAATACTATGATTCATCCTCAAAATAGCCCGAATATCCTCTGCAGTCTCCTCTGCAATCTCTAAATCATGCAGCTGATGAACCATATAAAGAATGTGACCAATCCCCGACACCCGCTTCTGGAGAGTCTCTAAAGGCATATACACAAAATCATCAAAGTCTATACCCATAACCGCGCCCCGCTCCTCCATAATGCCTATCACCCTGTACTTGGCATCCCGAATCTTAACAGACCTCCCAATAGCATCACTCTCTCCAAAAAGTATCTCCTTCATCTTCGTACCCAAAACAACAACAGGAGAAAGGGAACGATCCTCTCCATCAGTGAAAAACCGCCCCTCACCCATCTCACTCTGATCAATATCAATATAGCTCGCGCTCGCGCCCAAAAGAAATGCCTTCCTCCTCTCCCCCTCATAACTAACCGTCTCCTGACTCATAATTCCAGCATATCCATCCTTCACATTAGGCAACCTCATAATATCCTCCATATCATCCAAAGTAAGAGTAGTAACCTGAACACCCTGGGCAAGATTTGTAGCGCTCTGCCGCTCACTCGCTCCCCCAGTCTTACTGGAAGGAACCTTAATCTCTGTCTCAATCACATCAGTACCAAACGCCTCAATCTGTCCAAGTAGAAGCCCGCGAACACCTTCTCCTGCGGAAAATACAACAACAATAGTTGCAATACCAATCACCATTCCTAAAACTGTAAGACCAGTCCGAACAAGATTCGAATGCATGGCCTTAATTGAAATTTTAAAAAGTATTAAAAATCTCATGTGTCTTATGTCCTATATCTTATGTCCTATTCGTATCGTAAAGCATCAATAGGATCGAGCCGAGACGCCTTACTTGCGGGATACATACCAAACAAAAGTCCAACAAAAAGAGATACTGATAAAGCCAAGCCTACTGAAAAAGGAGAAACAATAAACTCCCAGTCAAATCCGGCAAACTGCACGCCAAGCGAGATAAGATACGAGATAAGAATTCCGCCAACAACTCCCAAAGCTCCGCTCAAAACAGTAATGGTAATCGCCTCTGCCAAAAATTGAATAAACACATGAAGATTGTCCGCGCCAATCGCCTTACGCAAACCAATCTCCCGCGTCCTCTCTGCAACAGAGATAAGCATAATATTCATTATTCCCACCCCCCCAACAATCAAAGAAAGAGCTGCCATTCCAGCAAGAAAAAATCTAAGCCCATCAGTAATAGAAGTAATCATCTCAAGCGCCTGCGTTGCGCTCCGAACCGTAAAATCATCACCTGCCCCGCTCGAATCCCGAATATCATGACGCTCCCTAAGCACTGCTCTAATGTCTTCCAATGCAGCATTTATATTATCCTCTGAATCAACTTTAGCGCGAATAAGCCCTAGATGATTTACGCCTGCAACGAGTTTCTGCATAGTACGAACCGGAACAAACACCTGATCATCATAATCCTGCATAGCAACAACCCCACGCTCCTCCATAACTCCAATCACCTCAAATGCCTGATTCTCAATCTTTACCTTCTGCCCTATTGCTTCAGACGGGCCAAAGAGCTCATCTCGAACAGCGCTGCCCAAAATTGCAACTCTTCCCAAAGTTCTCTCCTCCTCTTCTGTAAAAAATCGTCCCTTCTCTATCTCACCGCCCTCCACATCAAGATAGCCCGCACTCACACCATTCAAATTCGTATCATACGACTCAGACCTCCACGTCACAGTCCCAACACTCTTATAATACGCAACCGCCTCTACAATATTCGGAACATTTCTCTTCTCCCCCAAAGCCATCGCATCTTCATAGGTAAGAGTAGTAATAACAATGCCCATAACAGAAGTAGGAGGAGAACCCTCTTCAGAATATCCGGGCATAACGCCAACCAGATTAGTTCCCAAATCCTCAATCTGCGACAAAATCATACTCTGCGCTCCAGCCCCAATAGAAACAATAATAATCACAGCTGAAACACCAATAATAATCCCAAGCATAGTTAAAAAGCTCCTTCCTTTGTTAGAAAGGAGAGCAGTAATTGCCATCCGAACAGATTGTGCAAACATCTGAATCATTGTACGAACTACAGGTTACAAATTACTGGTTACTGGTCCCACGTTACAGGTCACTCGCTAATATGTATCTCCCCATCCCGAGCAATCCTCCTGTGCTTTACCTCACTATCAGTAGTAATGAGCCCATCCTTTATATGAATTATCCTCTTTGCGCTCTTTGCAAGATTCCCATCATGAGTAACCAAGATAATAGTAGTACCCGCGTCATTTAATTTCTGCAAAACCTCTATAACCTGCGCTCCGGACTTTGAATCCAGATTCCCGGTGGGCTCATCAGCAAATACAACAGACGGCTCATTCACTAAGGCGCGCGCAATCGCAGCTCTCTGCTGCTCACCTCCAGAAATCTGATTAGTATAATAATGAAGCCGATGAGAAAGCCCAACACTTTCAAGCACGCTCTCAACCCTGTCCTTCATACTCCCGCGCCTCTTAATATAAGTAAGAGGAAGTTTCACATTCTCAAACAAAGTAGTCCGAGGCAATAAGTTAAATGCCTGAAAAACAAATCCAATCTGCTCACCGCGAAGCAAAGCAAGCTCCTTGTCTGAAAACGTATCAACATTCTTCCCGTCAAATATATACCGCCCCCCAGTCAATCTGTCCAAAAATCCCAAAATATGCATAAGAGTAGATTTGCCAGAGCCGGATGGACCCATAATCGTTACAAACTCGCCCTCTTTAATATCAAAAGTAAGCCCGTGAAGTACGCGCGTCTCTACCTCCTCTCCAAAATAGGTTTTCTCTAAGTCATTGACCTCAATGAGTGCCATGTGCCATATTTCTTTACGAGCGCAGCGAGTAGCTAGAAATATGAGCATCCCGCACTCATTTTGCCGTCTCCTACTCTACACGTTTACAAAATGAGTGCGTGGGTATCCGCTACGCATTTATTATTTATTATTTTTCTCTAATTGAGGTAACAATAATATCCCCTTCCTGAATCCCATCCAGAATCTCAATCTCTCCATGAGTTCCGCTAAGACCAGTGCGAACCTCTGTCTCTACTACCTTTTCTCCTTCAAGCAGACGAACAATCTTCGAGCCATTCTTAAATATAACTGTCCGTTGAGGAATAGTAATCACACCAAATCGCTCAGCAGTAAGAATATCAACATTTGCAGTCATCCCAGACCTTATGCGGGAATCATCTTCCTCAAAAAGCAGAGTAGTCTTGTAAGTAACAACGCCGTCAATAACCGTCTCTGCAGGATCAATAGAAAGCACCTTTGCCCTGAACTTCACATCATCTCCATATGGATCAAGAGTAACCTCTGCCAAATTTCCCGCCCTAACATTTGCAATATCAACTTCTGGGATATTCGCCTCAATCTCAAACGCGCCATCAGAAATAATAGAAACAACTGATGTATTGGCAGACACAATCTCTCCAACCTCAACATCCCGCAATGTCACAACACCATCAATAGGTGAGATAAGCACAGTCTTTATAATTTGAGCCTCAATAACATCAATATCTGCCTCTGCCTGCAGCACCAATGCTCTCTGCGCTGAAATCTGCTCCGGCCTTGAGCCAGCAAGCTTCAAATCAAGCTCGTCTAAGGCAGACTGAACTGCTATCTTCTGTGAAGCAATATCCTGTTCCTGACTATCTATAGAAGTAAGCGCTGTAAGAATATTCGTACGGGCTGTACTTACAGCTGTACGATATGTATCCAAAGAGGAATCATCTGCCACACAATTATCAGTAAGCGCCGCGCTCACATCATCCAAAAAGCCTCTGAAAAATGTGAGATACGCCTTACTGCTCTGAAAAGCATCATCAAGCTCAGACTGAATAAAACCAGAGTCAAACTCATTTAATTCTCCAAGCCAAGAATTCAGCTTATCCGCGCTCTGAACCCTTCCTGCAACAACATCCAGCTCCAACTCACTATTGCATGTCGTAAATGTAAGACTATAAATACTTGCCCCTCCAGTGCCCTGAAAAACTCCGGCAGTCTTAGTAAGAACCGCGTCATCCGCCTTCAAATATACATCGTCCAAAACAGTAAGTGCATTATCATAATAATTCTGAAGAGTCTGTTTTGCTGTATCAAGCTCAGACTCCTTTATCTTCACCTCCTCTTCACGAGTTCCGCGAAGAAGCTCATCAAGCTCAGCATTTCGTTTCTGAAGCGTTGCCTCTGCTCCTGCAAGCTGAGCCTCAAGCTCATCACTATCAAGCCGAACAAGCGAATCCCCAGTGCGAACCTGACTCCCCACACGAGCCAAAACTGAAGTAACCTTTCCTGCCTTCTCAAACGCAAGCTGAACCTCATCAGCAGGCCGAACACTTCCTGTTACATTAACCTCCTGAATAAGCTCGGTTCTTTCTGCCTCAACCGTATCATATGCAGACTCCTCATCACGAGATGTAAGCAAAAACACCCCCACCACAATCCCAATCAAAATAATGAGAAAAAATATTAGAAACTTTTTCATTGCTTTTTATTATACACTCTTTTCAAAAATGGCGGAGGAAAAAATCTCAAACCAACCTGCTAAAAACCAACGCAGACAAAATCAGAACCCTCATCAACTTATTTATTCAGGAAAAAATGTACCACTTGAGGAACCCTGTACGCCCCCAAGTAATGCGCCAAAAATTTCCTCCAGCGGAATAGCCGAAGCAGGAACATCCACACGAACAGGCTGATTAAAGCTCTTAAACAGCAAAACAGTAGAAAACGATCCAGTAAACCCATATCCATAAGAATCTTCAGCAACAGAACTCAAAACAAGCTTATAAGGGAATGAATCTTTCTTGCCAATCCAAATCTCACCATTAGGAAACTCTGCTAATTCCAAGTTTCTATCAAACTCAGCAAGTTCTCTCTCATCTAATGAATGGCCCTGCGTATTATAATACAGATCAATAACCAACTCTCTCAAGCCCTCCTTACGAACAGTAAACGCATAATGATGCGTATCTACTCCCCCAATCTTTTCATCCGGCAGCACATCAGTCACATCAAGGATCTGAACACGCGAAACAGCTTCTCTAATGTCCTCGGCTTGACGCAAAGATACTCCCTGCTGCTCCTGTATGTTGGCAAAATATTCCTCCGCATTCAATCCGAACTGCTTTCTAAGAACTTCAGGATCAATCTTCACCCACTGACCCTGAAGAAAACTAATATCAAAAATGTCTAATTCCGGCACACGATTAAGCTTAATGTATACAATCCCATCAAGAACCCTCGCCTCCACATCAGCAACAACACTCTTCTCCAACAATGAATCATCTTCCACTCGCAAAGATAAAGAATACAAAGGATCTTCAGAATCACGATAATCAAAAGCCCCGTCAAAGCTAATGGAAAAAATACCTACCCCTCCTGAAAATGATCGAGTAAGCGAAGAAAAACCAGCCCCGCCAATAGGCACTCCCCCAGTATCAAATAAAGCCTCCACCTCTCCCGAATACTCTAAAGACCGAATATCAGACAAACGAGAAAACATTTTCTGGATAACTTCCTCAGGTGCAAGTGACTGAAAACCAGGCAAATAGCCAAACGCTCCTGCGCCAATCACTAAGACCGCAATCACAAAAATGCTTATCAGCAAGATTCGAATAAGCTTTCGCGATGGCTGAGCAGAAAATGTCTGTGCGGGCGCACTGCTCTCTGGAGGAACTGGCTGAACGGGCTGTTGAACAGGAGAATCTAAAAGACGGAATGCCTCATCAACCTGAGCAGTATCCCAACCACTTGCAAGAAGCGAGCCTCGAAGACTCTGCTGATCTACACCCTGCTGTTTCTGCCCCCTAATATAGTCAAGCAACTGCTGATTTGCCATAAAACCAGTATACCATATTATACAGAAGGAGAATGCTAAACCAAGAATTATTTAAAAAATCGTTAAAATATCCTCAAACTTCTCAAATGAGTAATCTGCCTCATATGACTTCTTCCACACTAATCCTGTTTGAATTCCTACTTTTTTTGCAGGCCTTACATCTTTTTCAATATCATCACCAATATACAAAATCTCTTTAGCAGACACCTTGCTCAACTCAATCATTTTATAAAAGCCATCCAATACCGGCTTAGGCTCCTTAACCATTCCAGCGCTAATAATATGCGTAAACCAATCCAGATTAATATTAAGCGCTGGTAAAACCTTTTCAAGATGCATATTAGAAAAAAGCGACATAGGAACAAGCTCCCTAACCTTCTGCAAAACCTCTGGCACATTTTCATCTGTAATCTTGTATAAGTCACCAGACTCGAGAGAATTAAGCTTTTCAGACCAAAAATTCGAAGTCTGGCCCAGAGAACGAAAAACAGCTGAATTACTGCTGTATTTTTTATACAAATCTTTATATTCAGCAATCAGCTCTTCACTAACAGGCTTCCCTATTATTTGAGAATAGGTTTCATAGCACAATCGATCGTGCGGCTCTTTTTTAATAAACGCGAGTGTCTGACTAAAATCAAACCAAATGTGTTTGATGGGGGGTTTCATAATGAGTTATCTATATTCTAAATTTTACGAAACTTGATATACCAAAGCGCCAAAAGCGCTCCAACAAGGTCCGCAACTAAATCAAGCGAGGTATTTATATATCCCCCAACTCCTGTTTCCGGCAAAATAACAACAAGAGAAAACTCAATAATCTCATTTAATGCGCCCACTCCAAGCCCAGCCATGACCACAACAATACCAAGTCTGACCCACGTGATTTTTTCCATGTCCAAAAGCGGTCGCAAAAGAATATACATCAGATACGTTGCCACTCCAAAACCAATAATATGCACCACCTGATCATATCGCAAAATTGAATACTCAGAAGAAAGCGGAAGTATCATCATCTCATAAAGCTTCACTCCTTTAATAAAAATCCCTCCCCCTGCCATATGCATAAGAGACCAGAAGCTAAGTCCCCAAAGCACATCTAAAGGATATTGAACCTTCTTATCGCTATATATAATAAGAAGAAAGAAAAACACCACCACCCCCTCATAAATCAAAAACTCATAATTCTTCCGCTGAAAAAAGAGGACTGAAAACACCCCGATAACTGCGAGGTTCACATATAAAAGAGGTAAAAGCTCTTTACGGATACGTAATATACTCATACTTAATAACACTATAGCACAAACCCTTGCAACCAAAATACAGTGTTGATAATCTACCTATAGATCACCACATAAGAACAAAGTAGGAGAAGGGTTAAAGCTATGTTCACATTGGCTACATATAACATTCTTCACGGGCATTATGAAGGCCTTATCCTAGGGAACGTAAGCGCATTGATCCAAAAAGGAATGGATATCATCTGCCTCCAAGAGGCCGACAGTCCATTTGAGACGAGTCTTGGGAAACATCTCGACGCCAACGGTTTAAGCTCTTGGAAAATAAGCTCCACCCATCACGGAGTAGGCACTCATCTGGCCTTTGTGCGGAACAGCTCTAGAGTACGACTGGAAAACACGGAGACGCTTTTACTTCCAACCACATCACCGGGCCCAATACAGCGCCTAAAGTTTCCCAACACGGTGATACAGAGAGCAGCCGTATTCGGAACGTTCCGATACGGCAATAAAGTTGTGATCGTCGTGAATACCCATTTAGCATGGGAAGGCGGCACGCGCCACAGATTAGCTCAATTGCGATGTATCAAAGAAGTGATGGATTTGCACAAAACCGGCGGGGTCATCCTTGCCGGAGATTTCAACACAGTCACACCGCCCGGTTCTAAAAAGCGCCACATACAACAGATAGAGGTGCTATTAGGCAAAAAGTACAGAAATGTCTTGCCGGATCTTCCATGGAGTTGTGACATGTCCTATACGGCTCCACAGGACAAGTGGGAAACCGTCGCAAAAATATGCAGAGTGCTGAGGGTGAAGTTACGATTCCGGTTAGACTACATCTTCACCAAAAACATGGGCATCGATTCAGCCTACATGCTCGACATGCCCGGTTCAGACCACAAGCCCCTAGTAGTAAAGGCTACATAGCGACCCAATACAAAGGAGAAGCGCTCAGAGGGGAGTGGGAATTCCACTCCCCTAATCTATTTTTCCAAACGAATATCTACTTTTTCAAATTCGTCGTAATTGATTGTGGTCATAAACATAAATGGCCTGTCTACCAATAGGCCCTAGCCCGCAGCGCTTGCGCGTCGAAAAAGCAAGGCTGATATGATAAACAGCATAGCAAAGAACGCGCTAAGAACAAACACACCAAATACACTAGGCGACCATGAAATAGCTGGAGGAGGCCAGATAAAAAGCGCGACTATAGGAACTAACATTTGAGTAAATGCTGCAGCAATGAGTGTACGCGCCATTCCGCGCGGCTTAAAACGTGATATAAGAGAACCAACAAGCCCAACAGCAAATACTGCTCCATACAACAAATTAGCAGGCTGTGCCTCATTCCCAATAATACCAACAGCGCCATTTACCCAAAAAAGGAGAAAGGCTCCTGCAAGCCCAAAACCAAAAGCAACTCTGTATACGACAGTGCCCCCTTTCCTTGCTACCAATTTAGCCATATCTCCATGATATATTCGTAACAAATACGTTTCAAGATAAAAAAGATTTATATCTCAAACACTCGCCATTCGTAGTCTTTGAGAATAACTAATTCTAAATCATTAGGATATTTTTCTAGTTGCTCAACAGCGCTTTTCTTCACCTTGAACTCCTTGCTGTTGTGATGACAAACAATACGTATAGGTAAAATCCCTAATCCCTCAAATACCTTGCCCTTGCTAGCCGAGTGATAATATTTAGAAAACAAATACGCTCCCGCAGAGGAACCACCTATCACCTTATCTCTGGCCGATTCCATAAAGTCTGGATACTGTTTAAATGTCTTAATTAACTTAGATGTATCACCTCCCCTAATTACTATCACATCAGCTTCTTTAACCTGATTGATAAATTTATCTTCTGAGGCCTGAACTATATCCAAATGCTTATCTATGCTTGCAGTAAGTTTTTGTATTTCATCTTGAAATAGTTTTGAATGTTCCTCTTTCTCTCTGGCAAATAAAACCGCCAGAACAGTTGCTCCATCTTTCAAGTCTTTGGTTATTTCACGATAATATCCCCTATTTAGCTCATTATCCTCACTAGTAAACCCACCGTGAAGTATAATCTTAGTCATACAATAAATTTAATGAGATTTTTCTCGCACGACTTATTCTTTCTTAGCTATTAAAACCACATCTCTTTCTAATCTATCAACAATGACAACATCATTGAATCCTGCATCTTTCAGACCCTCCATTGTATTTTTTTCATCCATCTTAAACTCAGGAAGGCAATCTTGAGTTTCGTATTTCACTATTCCTTCTTTTGCTTCAGTCTCTAAATATTCAAATCTCTTCATCTGCGTATCAAACATTTCTTTTGCGCCTTCAGCTGGATAAATTTTATCCATAAGAAAAAAGGATCCTCCCTGATTCAATTTGTTGTAAATCGCGCTAAACAGATCTTTTTTTTCATCCCAAGTAAAATTATGAATTACCCATTCTGAAAATATAATGTCGTAGGGCTTACAATTTTGTAAATACGATAAACCATCTTCGCAGATATAATTAATACGGTCTTTGTAAGAACTCAACTTGGATTTGCACTCCTCAATCATTTCTTCTGAAACATCAGACAAATCCAAATGCAGATTAGTGTTTTCCAAAATCGGCATTGCCGAATCCCCCTCGCCACAACCTATTTCTAATACGATTAAGCCCTCTTTCTCAATTTTTTTCATTTCAAGAGCAAGAATAAGCCTTGAAATGAAATGCGCAGGATACAAATTAAGTATTTGCGCGTTATATTTTTTTAACTTATTTTCGTAACGGTTTTTCATGGGAGGGTTTATCTCTTATAATCCGCGTGCCAAGCTTGTTTTATTAAAACAAGAATCCTCAAACACCTTGTTTTTTAGACATGATCTTCTTTTTTGTTAGTCCAGTTTTGTGAAATAATTAAAAGAATAATCGTAAAAAACTGAACAACATACAAGACGCTCTTTATTGTCTCGGCATTGAATCCAAGAAAATGCGGGGTCTCGCCCTTCAATTCATCTCGCCCTATTATCAATTCATCAGTACTTGAGACAAATTCAAAATAACTTCTTCTTTGATTCCCAATTCTACCTTCTAAAAACAGCTTAATCGGTTGAGATGTGGCATCACCATGCTATTCATACAAGTCATACAAATCGCGAGATATCTCCGCCTGCTCAATCAGCGTTTGGTTAATAGAACCTTGTTTGATAATAATTTCATTTTGATGAGACGTTAACCTACTATCTGCCATTTGTATAAGAATCGAAACAAAAGTAATACCAATTACCGATATAATATTAATTGTTGTCCTTGTAAAAATTTTCATATAAAACCCACCTAAGGCTAGCTAGAGGAGGTGGGATTCCCGCTCACCCGCCCATTCAACAATTCCATGGAATTGTTGAATGACTAAATGAATGTAGGAGTGGGATTCCTCCTCACCCGTCGCTCCTACGAATAATGTAGCTGTACCAATTTCATTGACGCGCTGTCTTATTTTTCTAAAGGAATTACAAGATCTCCATACTCCAAAACTTGTTTTCCATCTCGTTCCGATAGTTTAATCATTTTTGTTTCTCCAATCATTTTAGCTTTCATTTTCTCAAACGATTCTTTGTTTATTTCTCCGTTGTTTGCCAGATAAACAGCAACTGCGTCTAAACTCCAACTATGTCCAACCGAACCAATGACTAATGGCCTGTCTGAAATATATTTTTTGGCAAACTCTCTTAATCTTTCAATTCCAGCCAATTGCTGCTCCGCAACTTCAGTTGGATTTGGACCAATTAAATCATCAATTCTGCCTTGATTATCAAACCAATCCTTCATCGCTTCCTCGTCATCGTCACTGTTTCGTTCTAATAATTGTTTCGTATATTCTGATAAATTTCCTTCTTCATCTGCCCATCTATCTTTGAAAGAAAGTTCTTTAATAAACAACGGGAAATCCAATACTATTTTTTTGTTTGGATTTGCTTTAATTTGTTCAATCAAAAAATTAACTTTATTTGTATATCCATCAATATTCCCTAAATCCTCTGGCAAAAAAACAAGCACATCATCTATTTTTTGCAGTTCTATTATATTTTTAATTTCCTGACCATAAATCATGGCCGTTGATTTTGTTCTCGGCATTTCCGAAACACCACTAATTAACATCACAGTTCCATTTTCTTGTTTCTCTAAATTCGCTAAAATTTCTCCTGCTCTCTCTTTTGCAAGTTCAACCCCTTTTTCAGAAATGCCGGAAAATTCCGAGGATTCTGGATCTTCATCCTTTGGTTTGGTTGAATGTCTTGTAAAAAAATCTTCTCCACGCATATTTAATTACTTCTTAATAATTTTCACTACGCCATTTTCCGCGTCAACCTCAACCAAATCGCCATTTTTTAAAATCTTAGTGGCATTCTTTGTTCCAATAATACAAGGTTTGCCAAGCTCTCGAGAAACAATTGCCGCATGACATGTGATTCCGCCATCATCAGTAACAATCGCCGCGGCTTTTTTCATGCCTATTAAGTGTTCGGGTCTAGTCATTGGAGCAACCAAAATTTCGCCTTCCTCAACCTCGTTTATATTTTTTGCAGTCATAACTATTCTAACTTTTCCAGTAACTTTACCTCTTGAGGCAATTGTTCCTGAAATTTCAGAAGCCCCACTATTTTCTGGAGCCTGCAATTTGGCAACAAAAGATTCAGACGCCTCGCCAACTATAATTTCCTGCAATTTTCCATTTTTATGAATAAATAACACTCCACTATCTCTACGATTTTTTAAAACATCGATACTGAGACTTCTATTTAAAACTAGTGGAAGTTCTTCTGTTAATGCAAATTCAAGAAGTTTTATATCAAACTTAAAACGCTGAGCAATTTCATGCAATATCCTGCTTCGCAATACTGCATACGAAAGAGTGTAGACCTTTCTTTGATCTTGCCATTTAATAAATAAATCAGTTAGCTTAACTATTGCCAATATCTCATCATTAAATTTATGCTTCTTTATTAAATCCTGCTTTGCTAATTTATTGTCAGACAATTGTTTTTTCGCCAAAGCTGGGTCTTTAACATCTTTTAAGTCATCCTCAAGATTTTTCTTTGAATATGGTTTATAGCCTGAATAACTTGAATTTAACCACGCATATTTTTTTAATAAATTATTTTTTGACTCTGTATCCGAAACATGACTTAAATCAGACTCTTTTTCGTTAAAGAATGATGGTTCAGTAGAAGCTGTAAGCGTTGTGAATATTTCTGTAAAATTCTTTAATTTATTAATATCGCAATATTCCATTATTAAATCGTTCAAGCGCTTCTCGGCATAGAACATAAAGCCATCAGTAAAACCGGGCATTGACACCTCTTCGCGATAAAAAGAGTAAAGATCATCTGATAATGACAAAAGTTTTTTATCACTAAATTTCTTTAAATCGTAATCAAAAACCACACTAAAACGATCAAGCATTTTTTCGTACCCGATCGCCCATTCTTTATAGAGATTGTATATACTCGATGGATTATTTAGAAAATCTTTTATAATTGCGCTACCAATTTTATTCTGATCTTGAATAAGAGAAATGTAATCAAGCTCATCTTTCATGAAGTGACTGATTCCAATTTCGTACGATGATAAATTATTATTTCTCAATCTATCGGTAAATCCTGCCATTGTCATTTCAAAATACACAGGCAATCCGTCCGCATGCTCAAGTGATGTATTTTTATTTGTAAACCTGTTTAAATCATTATGTTTCTCATTCAAGAGAGTGGTGATCGGTCTACTTTGAACAATATAAAATTTCCCGTCTTCATATGCCCATTCAATATCACAGGGGAAGCCATAGTGATTTTCGATTTTCATTATCAAATCAGCAAATTCTAAAATCTGAGCTTCAGAAAGAACCTGAGACGATGATTTTGGCTCAGGAATATCAATCCATTCATTACCACCAGTGGTAATACGATAAAGTCCCTTGCTTTGAGTAGCAATATTAATATCAATAATTCTTCTCGGTTCTTTTTCTACCACATAACTATCTGGTGTAATTTGTCCCGACACAATAGCTTCACCTAATCCAAACCCTGACTCAATAATAATTTGATTTCGATCTTCTGTAATTGGATGGACAGAAAAAGCAATGCCTGAAATTTCAGAATTGACCATTTTCTGCACTACTACGGCTACTGATATTTTGGTTGAGTGCAAACCCTTCTCAAATCTATAAAATATTGCTCTCGGAGTAAAAAGAGACGCCCAACAATGTTGTATCTTTCCCAATAAATTATCGTCTTTCGTGTTTAAAAATGAGTCAAGCTGTCCAGCCCAAGCATTTTCAACACCATCTTCTGCAGTAGCAGAAGAACGAACAGCAACATACTCAGTATTCAATTGTTTGAACTTTTTTTTGATTTCTTTAGCGATATTTTCTGGCATCACCGCATTTTTAATCAAACCTTGAATTTTTTCTGAAGCATTTTCAACCAAATGAACTTCCTTGTGATCAACTTTGTCTAAAATAGCATCTATCTCTTGAGCCAAATCAGATTTTTTAATAAATTCATCAAAAGTAGTAGATAACACAACAAAGCCAGGGGGCACTGGAATTCCTGCATACGTCATCTCGCCAAGAGAAGCACCTTTGCCGCCAGCTAAAAAAACATCATCTTTATTTAAATTTCTAAAATTTTTTGTTAATTCCATCATTGTATTTATTTTAACATAGGTGGGATTCCCGCTCCCCCGCCCATTCAACAATTCCATGGAATTGTTGAATGGCTAAATGAATGTAAGAGTGACCTGCCTGCCGGTAGGCAGGAATTCCTCCTCACCCGTCGCTCCGCGGTGCCTCTGGCACATGCTCCGCTCCTCCTTCGGAGCCCGGGTTTTTTAGAAAGCAAAGCAGTTTGCTTTCTAAAAACACCCTTCGAATCCCGCTACTTCATCAACACTATGCTTCTCCATAAGCCCCATGGGGGCTCTTGGAGAAGCATTCTGCGGAGGGAGTGGGATTCGAACCCACGGGGCCTGTTAGGGCCACGGCTTTCCAAGCCGTTCCGTTTGACCACTCCGGCATCCCTCCATTGGTACGCCGAATCCGCCAATTGGCGGAAAAAACGACCTTCAATACACTTACAATACCCAAACCCCCAAATTTCTCAAGTCCTCTCCGCAGTCCGCTCCGCCCACTCCATGTATCAGTGTACTAGTACACTGATACATGGAAAAATCCAAACTTCTCAAGTTATAAGCATTATCTAAACATGACAACGTCCCGCATCCATAAAGGCATGCGGGACGTCTACGACGAAACCCAATCAGAACCAGAAGACTCCCCACAGGCACTGAGATTGTGCAAGCTGTCAAGATGCTCATTAGAGGGCGGCCGCGACACACCGAAGATCTGCCTGGTGGCGCTATTAAAGCGGACACTTACCCAGACATCACGATCATCAGTTGCCACCACATAGGCGCCCACAAAGCCCAATGCCTCAGACAAGGGCTGAGCATCTCCGAATTATATCTGAGCAGCAAGACGATCCAATTCTCCTTCTCCTGGAATTCGACCGACTAGACTTAAGAACTGCTCATTAACCAGAGCCTCTCTGCGCGCCTTAGAAGCGCGCCTCTTGCGAACCTGCCGCCTGACGCCTTTTCTTAACGACATAGCGCATTTTCTCCATTCCATAGGTCAAAGAACGTACAAACAATATACAAACAATGAGATAAATCCGCAAATCCGCGAATCTGCAAATCCCCAAAACCCTCAAGCATTAATCTATCAATCAAAAACCAACCAACGATGCACCTATAGCACGGTCGTGCTAAAAGTGCATCGTAAAATCACTAAACAATACTAAACAATATTTAAACAACATCATCCTCAGTCGCCCTAAAAAATTTTAAACAGCCCAAAAGATCTCTATCACCCAATTCTTGAATAAATATCTCGGGCAAAGGACCCGGACCAAACCAAACACTCTTCTGAATAGGCTCAAATCCTAAAAATACTAATTCTCTCCGCAACCATGCGCGAATAACACGCCTTTCTTCTGGAACATCAAACGCAATAATCACAGACTTCTTTCTACTTCGCAATTCATCAGAAATCTCTTCAAGTTTCCGCTTTTCCCTACGACGACGATAAAAAGCCTTGCCTTTCGCGGTGATAACCCATTCATCCCCCTTGCGGGACACAAGCTTATTCTTCCTCATTCGAGAAAGTGTAGAACGAAGAGTTTCATCTCTAATCTTCCTTCGAGAATCTGACGATTGATAAGGAGAGCCCCCATACGTCAATTGACGCAGACGCTTATACCCAGCGGAATAGCTAAAAAGTATTGTTAAAATGTCATCTGCAACACCCACGATGCAATTATAGCACGACCGTCACATAACTGCATCGTAAATCGTAAAATAGTAAAATAACAAAAAACTGCCAAGAACCATACCTACTAAACACCCCCGCAATACATTATGAAATTAAAGTTCCTTGGAAATCGCGTCCTTCCAAAAGGTTTTTAAGGTTTTTTAAATTCTTACCCAAAACAAGAGCATTCACATTACGCTCCTCTCCAATTCGCGCAGCAATAGGATCTACCGGAGAATTAGCTCCCGGCACCCACTTTTCAGGGACAAGCTTGCGACACTCCTTCCAACTCATATCTTGAATAGGATTTGCTCCCTTATATTTATCTGGATCCTTATCATACACATACTTTGGTTTTCCTAAAATCACAATTTCTGACACCTTAAAATCACAAGCAAGACGAACTGCAATATAATCCGTTGAATTGCCCGGCCTCCAACCAGATGCAATCGTAATTGGATATTTCAAACCCTTTATTCGATGCCGCTTATCAAACACAATAGGATTTGCATCCTTCCGAAAAATAGTCCGCAAAAGATGCGCATTACACCTTGTAGTATGAATCCCAAGCCAATCCGTATCCTCATCTGCAACACGCACAACTCTTTTCGCGGCCTGCTGATACACCCGGCAAATTCTTCCACCACCAGTAACAATAATAAATCGCCTCTTGTGACGATTAATCTGACTCATAATAAGAGCCCGAAATTCTTTCAAAAACTTTATATCAATCTTCTCTGGAAAAATAACAGACCCCCCAAGCGCAATAATTATTGTCTTTCCAAATTCATGTCTCATAGCGAACAAAGTTTATCACACACACAATCAAACATCCATCCCACGAAGAGCCTTTGTTCTATCATGAGTCGGAGGATGAGTCATAAACATTTTTGCAAACCATGGCGTGCCCTTCCGCCCCCGAAACGGAGAGGAGAGCCACAAGTGCGCTGTTGTAGAACTAGCTGCCTTCTTCATGGGAGTCTGATCAGATGAAATCTTCTCAAGCGCTAGGGCAAGCCCCTCTGGATGCCGAGTAAGCAAGGCCCCAGAAGCATCAGCTAAAAACTCTCTCTTTCTGGAAATAGCAAGCTGCATTAAAACTGCTCCAATAGGAGCCAAAATCGAGGCGGCAATTCCAATCAAGAACATAACCTGTCCCCCGCTATCCCGACTATCCCGCCTCCCAAGCCCTCCCCAAAGCATGGAACGCATAAATATATCAGAAAGAATAGAGATAAACCCAACAAGCACAACTGCAACAGTAGAAATAAGCATATCCCGATTTCCAATGTGCGAAAGCTCATGGGCAATCACCCCTTCAAGCTCGCTCCTATCCAATCGCTCTAAAAGTCCACGCGTAACAGCCACCACTCCATGCTCTGGATCCCTGCCAGTTGCAAACGCATTAGGCTGAACCTCATCAACTAGATATATCTTTGGCGTAGGCAAACCCGCTGTAATAGAAAGATTTTCTACAATGTTATAAAGCTCTCTATAATCCTTCTTAGAAATCTCCTTAGCGCGGGCCATCTTCAAAACAATCTTATCTGAATACCAGTACGCCAAAACATTCATAATCAGACTGAATGCAACAGCAACATACAAAATCAGCGAATTCCCATACACTTGCGCAAAAATCCATCCAACACCAATTACAAATACCAAAAATACCGTAAAGAGCAAAAATGTCTTCCGGATATTCGAATCCTTGTGTGTATAAAGAGTTGCCATTAACGCGGCTAATAGTCTTTAGTCTGTAACTATTATCTACTAAAAATAAAAGCTATAAGCTAATGAAGCTATAAGCTAAAAGCTAGAAGCTAGAAGCTAACCTTAGTCGGCTTCCTTTCTCCCTCTTCCTCAACCTCAAAGTACTCACGCTTCTTAACGCCAATCATACTTGCCACAACATTGCTCGGCACAGAATCTATCTTCACGTTCAGTTCTTTCACGTTCGTGTTATAGAATCTGCGTGATGCCTGAATCTTATTCTCTGTATCAGCAAGCTCTCTCTGCAAATCCAAAAAGTTCGCATTTGCCTTCAAATCAGGATAATTCTCTGAAACCGCGAAAAGAGTCTTCAGTGCGCCGGAAAGCATATTTTCAGCCTGTGCTGTTCCCTTTACGTCACCCTTTTTCTCCGCATCCATCACACGCGTTCTAGCATCTGTTACCTTTGTAAACACTCCCTCTTCATGCTTTGCATACCCCTTTACAGTCTCTATAACATTAGGGATAAGATTAGCGCGACGCTTTAACTGCACGTCAATATCCGACCATGCCTCATCTACGCGATTCCTAAGCCGCACAAATCGGTTATATGTACCGATAAACCACAGTACAACAATAAGAACGACCCCGATAACAACCCACAAACCAATAGAAATACCTAAAAACATAAAAATACTTAATATTTAACTAATCCGGCCTTTTTAGCATTATACCCCACTAGCGCAAAAAACCAAAAGCCAGACAAAATCAAAAAACATTGACACAAAGACAAAAATATCATACAACATAACAAGCTAAGAAGCTCAAGGCCCAACCCCTCTTCAACCCCGCGCTACCACTCCCCAGAAACAACCTGAAACAGGAGTCCAAGATGCACAAGCCCCGCACGATCACGACCCTGAACCAAGAGAACGGCAGGCTCACTGTTACCGTCGTCCTCGCTCTCGGACCCGGAGTACACGCGCCAGGGGCAGACCTACGCATGGCAAGCCTAAGCATGGCAAACCTACAAGGCGCAGATTTCCGCGGAGCAAGTCTCCGAGGAGCGACTCTTCTCGAAACGAATCTCCGAGACGCGAATCTTCACGGAGCAGATCTTCGGGGGGCGGATCTTAGCAAGACAGACCTTGCAGGAGCGAAACTTCTCGGGGCAAGCTATAGTGACACGACTAAGCTCCCCGAGCACTTCGACCCGCAAGCAGCTAGCATGGCGCTCCTCGATGACGAACCCGAGGACCCGGAACTCTCGGCGACCTCCTAGCCGACAAGCAAGTCCCCCAATGCCGCCTCGCAATATAGACCCTACGCACCATGCTAGGGTCATTTTTTTTACAACCAAAAACCCCGCCAAGGCGGGGCTTTCAATAATCACCCTCCAACCCCAAAGATACTTTATCTTTCCTTTGTTGAGTATCGCGTAGCGAGAGAATGCTCACTGAACGAGGAGTATCAAGAAATAGAAATCGAGCGGTGTTTGAGCGAAGCGAGTTCGCGAAATTTCGTTATTTCTTACGACAAGTAAAGATGAGAAAATTCGAGCGAAGCGCACGAAACGAGGAAAGAGAAAGTATTACATCATACCTCCCATGCCCCCCATACCAGGCATACCACCACCCATGCCCATTCCAGCTGCGTCCCCTCCCTCACCATTTTTTTCTGGAATATCAGCAACAATAGCTTCAGTAACAAGAATCATAGAAGCAACAGAGATTGCATTCTGAAGAGCAGACCGTGTCACCTTTGTAGGGTCAACAATACCTGCGGCTTTTAACCCTTCGAACTTACCAGTTCGGGCATTAAACCCATGATCTTCATCGCCGTGCGAAAGAACTTTATCCAGCACAACTGCGCCGTCCTGCCCTGCATTTTCAGCAATCTGCTTCAAAGGAGCATACAAGCTCTCAAGCACAATCTTAGCTCCAACCATCTTACCAACCTCACCCTTGCTAAGCTCATTCATATAGTCCTTAACCTTCTTTGCAGATCTAGCAAGAGCAACACCACCACCAGGAACAATACCTTCCTCAATAGCAGCGCGAGTTGCAGATACTGCATCTTCAATCCTATGCTGTGCCTCTTTCTGTTCAACTTCAGACGGCGCGCCAACTCTGATAACAGCAACTCCGCCAGCAAGCTTTCCAAGCCGCTCCTGAAGCTTTTCTTTATCAAAGTCAGAATCCGCTGTCTCAATTTGCGCCTTAATCTGAGAAACTCGTTCATCAATAGCCTTCTTATCTCCCTTACCATCAACAATCGTAGTACTGTCTTTATCCGAAACTATCCGATGCGCGCTTCCAAGATCTGCAACCTCAACTGACTCAAGCTTCCGCCCAAGCTCTTCAGAAATAATCTGAGCGCCAGTAACCGCAGCAACATCCTCAAGCATCTCCTTCTTTCTATCACCAAATCCCGGAGACTTCACAGCAAGTACATTAAAGGTGCCGCGAATCTTATTTACAACAAGCGTTGCAAGTGCCTCGCCATCAACATCATCTGCAATAATAACAAGCTCCTTCTTTCCGCCTTGAACAATCTTCTCAAGCAAAGGCAAAAGATCATTGATTGCGGAAATCTTCTGGTCAGTAACAAGAACATGCGGATCTTCCAAAACCGCCTCCATGCGCTCCTGATTCGTAATCATGTAGGGTGAAATATACCCGTTATCAAACTGCATACCTTCCACAACCTCATGCGTAAGGCCAAGAGTCTTTGACTCCTCAACAGTCATAACTCCGTCCTTGCCCACCTTTTCAATAACATCTGCAATAAGCTCTCCAACCTTTGGATCGCGTGCAGAAATTGTAGCAACTTGAGCAATCTTATCTTTGCTTGAACCAACCTCTTCAGAAAGCTCTTTAAGGGCCTCTACAATAATTTTTTCAGCCTCTCTCATTCCTGCGCGAAGAGCCATAGGATCCATTCCAGCAGTAACATTCTTTACTCCCTCTCGCACAAGAACTTGAGCCAAAAGAGTCGCGGTTGTAGTTCCATCTCCTGCGACATCATTTGTTTTTGAAGCAACTTCTTTTACAAGCTCTGCTCCAATCTTCTCTACTTTGTCTTCAAGCTCTATCTCCTTTGCAATAGTTACTCCATCAAGAGTAACAACCGGAGAACCAAACCCTCTATCAAGCACAACAGCCCGCCCCTTAGGACCGAGTGTAACCTTTACTGTATCAGCAAGAACATCTACCCCCTTCTTCAATGCATTTCTTGCGTTTTCGTCAAATATAATTTGTTTAGCCATATTTTTCTATGAGCGTAACGAGCCCCACCACTACATTAATTATTTTTCGATTATCGCAAGTATGTCATCCTCGCTTCCAACAAGATACTCCGTGCCCCCGAACTCTATCTCATCAGGACCATACTTCTTAAAAAGAATAACGTCTCCGACCTTAACTGACATTGGGACAACCTTCCCGCCATCATCTTTCTTTCCAGGGCCAACAGCAATAACCTTGCCCTGCATAGGCTTCTCTTTATCCGCAGTATCAGGAATCACAATCCCCGACTCTGTTGTCTTCTCCTCATCTAGAGGCTCAATGAAGACATGATTCGAAAGTGGCTTAAAATTCATAAAATTCCTTTAAATTAGTGAATATGCGCCTTATTAGCAGTGACGACCTTTCCCTGCTAATGCCTACCAAGTATATAAAAAGACCCATAGAAAAGTCAAGAAAAAGAAGGTATCATCAAAATACACCAAAAATCATGTACGACTTAAACGACCTACTAAAAATAAAAAACGGAAAGCTCTCAAAGCAGGAAAAAGACCTTATTAAACGCGCCTACGAGTTCTCAAAAATGGCCCACGAAGGCCTAAAACGAAAGTCCGGAGAAGACTATTTTATTCATCCATTTGAAACAGCAAAAACTCTCTGTGAGTGGGGCTTAGGACCATATGTAATTGCAGCCAGTATCCTCCACGACACTACAGAAGATACGCACAGCTCACTAAGTGAAATAAAAAAAGAATTCGGAGAAGAAATTGCCTGCCTCGTAGACGGAGTAACAAAACTCGGACACTTCAAATTCCGAGAAAGAAAAGAAGACAAAAAGCGGGAAAAAGAGCGAGGAGAAAACTTTAAAAAAATGATCCTTGCAATAAGTGATGACATACGCGTCATCTTTATAAAACTTGCTGACCGCCTGCACAACATGAAAACCCTGGACGCCCTCCCAGAAGAAAAGCGTAATCGTATCGCTTTAGAAACATATGAGATCTATGCCTCTCTTGCCTATCGCCTTGGAATGGCATCAGTTGCAGGAGAGCTCGAAGACCTCTGTCTCCCCTATCTCTTTCCAAAAGACTACAAGTGGCTACAAAAAAACGTTTCGGAAAAGCTCGAGCAGAGAGAGAAGTATTTAAAAAAAGTAAGAAAGGTTATAGAAAAAGAACTGAAAGAAAATAATCTAACGCCAACAAGAATAAACTTTAGAGCAAAACGTCTCTCAAGCATCTATAAAAAACTCAAAAAGTACGACATGAACTTTGAACAGATCCACGACCTTATCGCAATGCGAATAATCGTAAAAAACGTTGAGGAGTGTTATAAAGTCCTCGGAATCATACACAGCCTATGGAAACCACTCCCGGGAAAAATAAAAGACTATATCGCCCTACCAAAACCAAACGGCTACCAATCACTCCACACCACAGTCTTCTGTCTAGATAACAAAATAGCAGAATTCCAAATACGAACAGAGAAGATGCACGAAGAGGCCCAATACGGAATGGCCGCACACTGGGCATACGAAGAAGAAAAAGAAAAAAAATCATACAAAAAAAGAAAGGCTGTATTCGCGGACAAAAAAGAGACTGCTTGGCTAAAACAGTTAAAAGAATGGCAGGAAACGCACGGAGGATCAGGAGGAGAATTCCTAAACTCTCTAAAAGACTTCTTCAAGGACCGAATCTTCGCAGTAACACCAAAAGGAGATGTTATAGATCTTCCTCATGACGCAACACCAGTTGACTTTGCATACCACATCCACTCTGAAGTTGGGGATGAATGTATTGGGGCAAAGGTAAACGGGAATATAGTTCAATTAGAACACAAGCTGGAATCCGGCGATGTTGTAGAAATCCAGCGCCAGAAAAAGAAAAAACCATCAGAATCATGGTTAAAATTTGTAAAAACTTCCATGGCAAAAACTCACATAAGAAAAGCTCTAAGAGAAAAAGAACAATCCTTCTGGAAAAGAAAGTAGTTTGACAACAACAAACTTATTCCTTAAAAATATACTAGGCCTCCGCTCTCCCCTCCCCATCACGCCCCCTCAAGAAACAGAAGAAAAGAGCTGACAATGATAGTACGACCTGAAGACCGAGCATTAGGAAAAAAGCTGCGAAGAAGAAGAGAGTCGACAAGACCAAGGCTCAGCTTGGCAAATATAGCAATACTCGTCGATCCAAAACCGCTTACAAGGCAGACTCTATCATACATTGAAAAAGGGAAAGTTCGAGCATCTAAACCAGTCTTAAGAGCGTACGAAAACGCTCTAGGCCTTGAACAGGGAACCCTAACATCACTAGCAATACCTCCTAGACCCAGAGGACGTAAACCATTGAGAAAAGGTAGCCGACGAAAGTAACTGCACCGCAAACGAAAGGTGGACAATAGGGACCACTGTTACGAAAAAAAGACGCATCTACCAAGATGCGCCTCTTTATTTCTATCGCCTAAATCCTATCCAATAACCTTCTTCCCCATGTCCTTCTGCAAAACTTTCGGAACTTCAATAGTCCCATCTTTCTTCTGATAGTTTTCCAAAATCGCAAGAAGCGGACGCTGTGAAAACACAGTAGCGTTTAACATGTGCAAAAATTCCGTCTTACCATCCTTTCGATACTTTGCACCAATTCCCCGCGCCTGAAAATCAGTTGTATCTGAGCAGGAATGTGTCTCACGATACCTGTCCTCACTAGGAAACCACACCTCAATATCGTACTGCTTTGCATCAGTCCATCCCATATCTCCTGTACAAATATCAACCACCTGATACGGCAGCTCCAGCTTCTGCATCAGCTTCTCCTGCAAAGAAAGCATAAACTCATGCTCCTCTCCCGACTTCTCCGGATCTACAAACGAAAACATCTCAAGTTTATCAAACTGATGCACTCGAAAAATTCCCTTTGTATCCTTTCCATAAGACCCTGCCTCACGACGAAAGCAAGTAGAGTACCCAACATACCGCCTCGGAAGATCTTTTGAATCCAAAGTGTCTTTCATATGCAAAGGACCGAGCGTATGCTCTGCGCTTCCTACAAGATACAAATCATCTTTTGAAAAATGATACCGCTCCTGCTCCTGATCTGCTGCAAGACGCCCCATTCCCGCGAAAACCTCCGGCTTAATCATCACAGGAGGAAGAACTGGAACAAACCCATCCTTCATAAGCATTTCAAACCCAAGACGCATAAGAGCAAACTGAAGCATCACAGCATCTCCCTTCAGATATCCAAATCGCGTACCTGCAACTTGAGATGCCTTTTTCGTATCAATAATTCCCAAATCCTCGCCAAGAGAAAACGAATCTTTTACTTTAAAACCAAACTTTGGCTTCTTGCCCTCTTTTCGAAGAACTTTATTTTCATTCTCATCTTTTCCAACTAGTACATCTCTAAACGGAATGTTCGGCAAATCATTCAAAATCTTATTCCGCTCATTCTCCAGCCCCTTCGATTCATCCTCAAGTTTCGAAATTTTCTCCTTAAACTTTTTTGCCTCCTCAATCAAATCATCCTTCTTACCGGCTGAAAGTTTATCAGTAATCTCATTCTGCTTTGACCGAAGCTCATCTAAAGATGCAACAATACCACGCCACTTCTCATCAACAGCCAAAAAATCATCCACGAGCTTTGGATCAACTCCCTTCTTCTCTACTCCCTCACGAACCTTATCCGGCTCTTTACGAATTAAATTAACGTCCAACATAAACTATTTTTGACTCAAAATTGAAGAATGCAGCTTATCTGGCCTATACCCACCCATAACCACAATCTCAATATCTAGACCCTTCTCCTTCAAGGCTCTTTCCAAAACGCCCCTCAACCCCTCTTGATCATATCCTAATGCTATAACATTGGGCTTCACTTTTCCAATCACGCCCCAACTTCCCAAATCAGTATCTCCATCAATCACCTCATCCACAAATTTTGTATCCTTCACCTCCTGCTTTCTAATTTTTAATTCTTTTAAAGGGCCCCTTCCTTTCAAAGCCTGAATAACCTCATCTTGAGCCACTGCAACAATTAAGTAGTCCCCGCACTCGCGAGCCTGCTTCAAAAAAGAAAGGTGCCCATCATGGACCCCATCAAATACACCAAACACAAGAACCTTTTTCATAGGAACTACTTCTTTGGACGCAGATTCGTAAACGTCATCACATCCCGAATTGAATGACTGTCTGTAAGTAAAATAACGAGTCTATCAACACCAATGCCCACACCCGCAGCAGGAGGCATACCATACTCCAATGCCTCCAAAAAGTCCTCATCCATACGAGTGACCTCCTCATTTCCCGCCCGAAACTGCTTTTCCTGCTCTTCCATTCGTTCCCGCTGGTCAATTGGATCATTCAACTCTGAAAATCCATTTAAAAGCTCTGTGCCCGCAACCACAACCTGAAACCGCTCTGTTAAATCAGAATCGTCATTCCTAGACTTTGAAAGCGGAGAAATCGCCTTAGGATGATCTATAACAAACACAGGCTCCACAAGCTTTGGCCTAACACTCTTCTTAAAGACCTCATCAATCTCCTCTGTCTTCAAATCCTTCAACTCCTTACCGCTATACTGTTTTATCAAATCACCATACCTCTTCCTCGGCCACTTCTTAAAAAAGTTTTTAAGTTTCTTCCCGCGGAACGAAACTTCCTTAATCCCCGCGTTCTTTGCCGCAGACTGAATCCACTTCTCTGTTGCCTCCATCATGCCTTCATAGTCCTGATAGGCCCAGTAAAGCTCAAGCATAGTAAACTCCGGGTAGTGGTCTTTATCAACTCCCTCATTACGAAAATTCTTCGCAATCTCAAACACTTTCTCAAAACCAGCAACAAGCAAACGCTTCAAGTAAAGCTCTGGGGCAATCCGCAGATACACATCAGTATCTAACGCGTTAAAACGCGTCTTAAAAGGCCTGGCAAGCGCACCACCAGGGATAGGCTGCAAAATCGGGGTCTGAACTTCTAAAAAGCCATCCTTCTCTATTGCTCCCCATAATTCAGAGATAATCCGCGTCCGAAGCTCTATCTTTTCTTTCGACTCTGAATTAAAAATAAAATCTAAATATCGATTCCTGTGACGCTTCTCCTCATCAGAAACACCATAAAACGAAGATGGCCACGGCCTAAGACACTTAGAAAGCATAACAACCTCTGAAACCAAAACACTCTTCTCCCCTCTCTTTGTTTTGAAAAACTTACCAGTAACCTGAACAAAGTCTCCCGGATCAAACAACCCCTTCTTTTCCGCAAAGTCTTTTGTATCACCCTTACGAAGCACAAATTGCGCCTTTCCACTCTCATCAAAAAAATCTCCAAACAAAATCCCACCCTGCCCCCGCAAAGATGTTATGCGCCCAACCAAAGAAATTTTCTTTGAGGATTTCTCAAGTTTTGAAAAATCCTTCAACGCAGAAGCAATATCAGATGTTCGCTTGGATTGGGCAGGATACGGATCACCAAAACTCTCTCGATACTTCTCGAGCTTATTCAGTCTATCCTTAATTAAATCCTTCAACATAAACTAGTGTCTACAACCCTAGTTATTATTCTATATCAAGAATTTTATATGTCATCTTTCCAGCCGGCGTTTCAACCTCAAAGCTCTCCCCGGACTTCTTTCCTAAAAGCGCCTGACCAATCAAAGACTCATTAGAAATAAGTCCCTGTGTGGGCTGCGCCTCATTCGATCCAACAATCGTATAAACCATCTCATCCCCATTTTTCTTTAGTGTTACCTTACTGCCAACCCCTACCTCTTCAGACTCTCCCGCCTTTTCAATAATCTGCGATGTTCGAACAACTTCCTCAAGCTCCCCAATACGACGCTCAAGCTGTCTTTGAGAATCCCGCGCCTCCTGATATTCGGAGTTCTCAGAAAGATCTCCAAACGACTTCGCGTGTTTAAGACGCGCCGCAATCTCGCGACGCCCACTATTTTTAAGCTCATCAAGCTTCTCCTTTAATTCCCCATACCTCTTTTTAGTAAGATATTTAGCCATAGTAATAAAGAAACACGGAAACACTTCTCTAGTCTTCGCGTATATCCGCGTCTAGATCCGTGTTATTCCGCGCCTGAATACGATTCTCATAGTACCACGCAAAAACATCTTTGGCTATAGGAATAGCATTCAAACTCCCCTCAAGCGCATCCTCCACCAAAACAAGAATCGCAATCTCCGGCTTCACCTCATCACTCTCCATTTCATCTTCGTCCATTTGAATATTTGTAGATTCGGATAATTCGTGGTTTCGGGGCGGTATAGGCCCATACCCGACAAAAAACGCATTTGTTTTCGAATTATTCTGAATCTGCGCGCTTCCAGTCTTTGCAGCAACTTGAAACGGCAAGTCATAAAGCTTGTACGCTGTCCCATACGGCTTACCTACCGCATCTTCCAATCCTTCCTGAACATACTCAAAAAACTCCTGACCATCCCCGCCAACATCTCCGGCAAGCGCAGGAGAACTCTCTTCAAAAACTCCTCCACTCTCCTCATAAATCTTCTCCATAAGGCGAGGCCGATAAAACTCTCCACCATTTGCAAAAGCATTTATATAAGACAAAAGCCCAAGAGGAGTCACAAGAAGATCTCCCTGTCCAATGCTCACGTTATATGTATCTCCCACGCGCCACATACGACCGAAAACATCATCCTTCCATTGAGGATCGGGCAAAAATCCCAGTGCCTCCGCAGGCAAATCAATCCCAGTCTCCTTATCCAACTTAAACTTTTTCCACCACTTCTTAAGCCGACGAATACCCAAACCCTCCTGATCTTCAAATCCGCCGCCAACCTCATAAAAATATACATTACTAGAGCGGGCGAGCGCGCTCCTTACATCAACCCACCCATGTTGAGCCCAGTCCCGAAACACGCTCGGCAACGCCTCAGAATCAAAAGGATTAGGAACTTCAATAAATCCAGCAGAAAAAATATTTTTTTGCGGAGTCACTACTCCCTCTGAAAGCGCGGCAAGAGCAACCAATGGCTTAATAGTAGAACCCGGACTATAAAGACCACTCACAGCCCGATTAAAAAGGGGACGATTCTCGTCATCTAAATATTCCACAAGGTCTGACGAATCAAATCCAGGAACTCCGAAAAGCGCAAGCACCTCTCCATTCTGCGGATTCATCGCAATACCAACACCAACACTACGGCCCAACCCGCGAAGCTCCTTACTCATCCGGTTATAAAAATACTCCTGAAACTCCTTATCAATATATGTCTGAAGAAAATATCCCTGCTCCGGCTGCCGCAAAACCCTACTCTCCTGAACACTTCCAAGCGAATCCCGAACATATATTTCAGCTCCGTGCATTCCACGTAAACTTTCATCATAATACGCCTCAAGCCCAGACTTACCCACCTCGTCATATGGAGTAAGATTACTATTCGCAAGCAAATCCTCCTCATCAACAAGAGCCGTATATCCTAAAATATGAGAAAAAATCTCCGGCTCACCATAAAATCTCTGAGAGCCCTCCTCCATATAAAACCCGGGAAAAGAAAAAGATGCCGCAGGCACAAGATCCTCCTGAGGAACATCACGAGAAAGAAAAACACGAGCATCAAAATACTTCTCCTTCCGCGAAACATCCTCCCGAAGAACTTCTGTGTCTATTCCGAAAAACTCACTAAGGGATAAAAACATCTGATCACGCTCATTAGCATCATCTGAAATCTCCCTTGGAACCAAATAGGCCTGAAACGCGCTCTTATTCTCCGCAAGCACCTTCCCAAAACGATCCACGATAATACCTCTCCCTGCCTGAAGCACTCGATAATTCTCTGTATTCTGCAATGCCAAGCCCTCATATTCACTATGCTGAAACACGCCAATTCGAAATACCTGAATCCCAACAAAAAGAACAGTAAGAACCACAAGCACCCGAAAACCCCGAAAAATCCTCTCAGCAATAGGAAACCCCACAAAATCTTCTTCTGCCTCCTTATCAAGCAATATATCCTCAAAATGAAACTCGGGTCTCTTCATATAAACTACTTACAAAATATTAAAGTGACACCTGAAAAAAATCCTGAACAAACCTACTCCGGTAAAAAAGAACATACCAGAAGAAAAGCGCAACTAAAAGAGTAAAAATAAATTCAAAAAACGCAAACCAAACAAATCCAAGCGAAGCATTAGAAATTCCAAGCACTATATAAAATGCAACAGACACAATAACAAAAGAAATAAAGAAATCTATTCCAAAAGTTCCTGTAAGAAGCTTCTTCCCGAAAAAAAGAAAAGAAGCGAGAAGAATAAGAAAAAGTGTTTCGAAAAACCAAAATGGAAAAAGAGCAAATACCAGCAAAAGAAACACTGCCTCCATAAAAAAGAAAAGAAAGATGCCCATTCTAAAAATAGGAACAAGAAGAGAGAAAACAACAAGCAAAAGAAGTACAATATTCGGCTGAATTCCAAAAAAACCAAATACGTGCGCGGACTGAAGCGCAAAAGCGGCAAAAAGAAGCAAAGAAAGCACAAGAAACCGAGTAAAAAGAAACATCATACTCTTTAAGGGAAATCTAATGGAACAAGCACCTCTTGAAGCTCCTCAATCCGCACAACAGGCCTAAGAGAAACCTGCGACCAGAAATTTCCGCTTCCCATCTCTAAAGATTCAACAACACCAACCAAAATGCCTAAAGGAAATTCTTCAGATGCATTAACAACAACATCCCCTTCCATAAGAGAAAAGTCGGAAGAAACAAGTTCTACGTGAGGAGACGATCCCCCTCTCAAAACTCCCTGTGTAGATTGCCCAAGCTCTACAGCGGACCTAAGAGATACGCTACTCGCCCACGAAGTATCAAACATAGTCCGAACTTCACTCTGTGTACGGGAAACAGACACAATCTCTCCCAAAAGAACACGAGAATGAGCAAGAACCGGCATACCAACAATTGCACCATCCCTCTCTCCAAAATCAATCGCAAGAGAACGCTTATCCTGATAAGGATACCGAGAATACACTCCGACTCTCTTGTATCCCCCATCCTCCACGCCCGAAGAGACTCCAAAAGAATCGTCTAGCTGAACTTCAGACTCCTGCGCCAAGAGAAACACCATCTCCTTTAACACTGCATTTTCTATCTCCAAATCCTCAACCCTCGAATAATAAAACGGAGCAGAAAAAAAACTCTTCAAAAATCCTCGAGTTACAAAAAACCCACGAATAGACTCACGATAAAAAATAACAAATACAAACAAAACGATAAAAAAGACCAGAACTCCTATATATGCTCCCAATGATCTCATGTAAAAAGAGAGAAATTATTCAGACTCATCTCCAATACCAAGGCTTGAAAATGTATTAAGAATCGGCTGGTAGGTCTTCATGTCATCGGCAATCATCCCTGCTCCGCGCGCAACACAATGAAGAGGATCCTCAACAACTTTCACCTCAACACCAATCTCTCGCTCGAGCAATTCATCAATTCCGCGAAGAAGACTTCCTCCTCCGCATATATATATTCCATTTTTATGCACATCTCCAACAAGCTCCGGAGGAGTCTCTTCAACAAGATCCCGAACGCTCTCAAGAATAAGCTTCAGGGACCGAACAAGCCACGTCCTGACTTGCACATCCTTCACAGTGAGCTCGCGAGGAAGCCCCGATGCCACATCCCGACCCCGAACCATAATCTCAAGCCGCTCCTCCTGCGGAATCGCGGATCCCACACCAATCTTTATTTCCTCCGCAGTAGGCTCTCCAATATGAAGCTTCATCTCGTCCCGCACTGCCCTAATAATCTCATTATTAAAATGATTCCCGGCAATCTTCAAACGCTTAGAAATCACAATGCCATTCATAGATACAACTGCCATATCAGTCGTCCCTGCCCCAATATCCACCACCAAGTAGGCTGTTGGCTGATAAATATCAAGACCGCTTCCGAGCGCTGCGAGTAACGGCTGCTCCACTAAATAAACCTGTCCAGCACCAGCCTCCCGCACAAGATCTTCAAATGACTTCCGCTCAACCTCAGTAAGATTCGTAGGAACAGAAAGCGCAACCTCTGTCATCCAAGACCATGGAAGATTCTTATTCTGCAAAAGTTTCTGAAGCATCTCCCGAGCCATATCAAAATCCCCAACAATCCCATGCACAATAGAACGAATAGCAGTGATGTGTGTAGGAGTCCGAGACATCATACGCTTAGCCTCAAGACCAACCGCAATAATCCTATTAGTCCTATTATTAAATGCAACAATAGACGGCTCATCAACAACAATCCCAGCTCTCCGCAAATACACCCTTGTAGAGTCTGTTCCAAGGTCAATTCCTACTATTTTCTTCAAAGTCATAGTCCTCTGATTCTACTGCAAGAAAAAAAGGATATCAATAAAAATTGACACTAAAAACAAAAATATGTAGAGTAATTTCAGCGACCCAAACTGAAGGCCTGGAGGCAAAGAACTTCATGTAGATGCAGACAAAGGTCAAGTGGTCCACCCTATACATCTTCACAATGCTGTTCTTTGTCGCAAGCTTGCTGATCACAGCATACGGAGTTGCCAACTCTCACAGCATACTGGATGTTATGGTGGGCGCCATAGCGCTGCGTATAACAATACTCAAACTTGTTCCCATCTGTCCGACAACACTTAAAAGGATCACGCCATGACCGCTGCTGCAGCGACACACAAGAGTGGCAACAATGGGCTCATCGATCGCGCCATAGCCCTCATCACCTACATCACCGCAGGAGTCATCATAACCTTCTACGCGGGCAGCGCGATCCTAGGCACTGCAGGAATTCTCTACCACATCTACCTCAACCCGTAACTCAAAACCACCCACACACACCGCAACCCGAAGGGATCTGACAATGACCGACGCATTTCGAAGAAACTTCTCGCTCTCCGCGTACACTGTCTTCGGTCTCATTGCAGGATTCTTCTCCTTCTGGGCGAACGTACTCGCCGTACGCGGAACCCCAGGCCTCACGAACTGGCACTGGTATCACTCCGCCGGCTTCACGCTCTACATCGGTGTCATTTTCATCCTGATGATAGGAATGGGAGGGCTAAAGAACGAGCCAAAGCCCGACATGCGCAGAAGACTCTACAACGCTGCAACGATCCTCGGCGTCAACGCGCTCTGCGGAGCCGTAGGGCTCATCTACTTCCTAATCTTCGGAGGCTAGTACGTACGGACACAAGCCATCCGCCGCCTAACCGAGAAGGAACGCACAATGACCGCCGCTGCTGCCGCAATACACAAAAGTGGCAATCACGAGACCAGTGGCCGCGACGCAACCTTCATTGCCGGCCTCGTCAGTCTGATCACAGCGTTTATATGTCTCTCAGGAGCCATGGTAGGCGCACAAGAAAACGCCATGATCTCGAACTGGATCGGGGCGGCACTCTTGTTCGCCATCGGCACCATCCTGTTCAATCTGGACGTGTGGATATTCGCACAGATAGACGACGATGCAGGAAGACCTTGGAGCAAGAGAACTGCCCAAGCAATGAACTGCCTCGCAATCTTCTGCGCCATCGTCACGTTCCTCGGTACTGCAGCAATTCTCCTCCACATCTGACTCAACCCCACCAGCACCCACGCTTTGGTGGGTATTTTTTTATATAAAAAAGCTCACGAGTCCCCAATCGGGACGAAGTGAGCCACCAACAGCCCTCCCACCACCTCCCCACAGAAGATTACAAAAACCATCTTCCCCTTTAGGAAAGAACTTTTTTTCAGAGTGAGTGTGTTGAAACACATCTTAAATTCTATGAGCGAATAGACAATTTGCCGGGTGCCCGTGGAGCAAAGCGAAACAGGGCGGCAAATTGCCGTAATGAGCGAATAAAGAATTTTAATGTGTGGAGACTTACGAACGAGAAAAAGAGATCTTTCCTATGCCCCCAACTTCATTAACTCATCTACCCCAACCAACTTCTCCTTCTTCTCACTTCTCTTTTTTAACTCAACCTTCTTCTTTTCCAGCTTGCCCTGAGCCTGTCGAAGGGTCTTCTCACTAACCACAACCCGATAAGGAATCCCAATCAAATCTGAATCAGCAAACTTCTCTCCAGCTGACGCGTCCCTGTCATCATATAAAACTTCAACATTATTCTTCTCAAGTTTTTTATAAACATCATCTGCAAACTTCACTACCTTAGAATCTATCCCAAGCCGAATAAGATGTACTGCAAATGGCGCAACTGCCTCAGGCCAAATCATCCCATCCTTATCATAATGAGCCTCAACAACCGTACCCAAAAGCCGAGTCAGCCCAATTCCATAACACCCCATTATTACATCTCCCTCTTTTCCCTTCTCATCCTTAAACTTCAACCCAAACGCAGACGAATACTTAGTCTTTAACTTAAATATATTTCCAACTTCAACTGCCTTCTCCTCTTTTAGCTTCTTCTCTCCGCACTCTGGGCAGTCCTTCTGCTCATGAATAATCTCCTTATTAACTGCCACCTTACACTTATTACACAAGTAAATAATATCCTCTCCAGCATCTGTAACTGTCTGAAACTCGTGGGAGTACTTTGAAAACGACCCGCCTGACGCAAAAGTTAAGTACGTCACATCACCAAGTCCAACCTCTTTAAAAATCTTAAAGTACGCATCTCTTGCCTTCTCATAATACTTCTCCAAGTCCTTCTCATTCGTATGAAATGAGTACAAATCCTTCATAGAAAACTCTCTGCCCCTCAAAAGCCCGGACTTTGCTCTTGGCTCATCCCGAAACTTAGTCTGAATCTGATATACATAAACAGGAAAATCCTTATACGAGAGATTCTGATCCTGAACCAGAGGCGTTACCACCTCCTCATGCGTAGGACCTAAAGCATACTCATTCTTTGTGTAATGACTCGTAAATCGAAAGAGAGAGTCATATGTCTCCCACCTGTCTGTCTTATCCCAATTCGCCTTTGGCTGAAGCGTAGGCATTAAAAGCTCCTGCCCCCCGATCGCATCCATCTCTCGACGAATAATATTCTCTATCTTCTGATGCACACGCAAGCCCAAAGGAAGCAGGGAATATACCCCAGCCATAAGCTTATTCACAAAACCAGCACGCATTAAAAGCCGCGCATTTACTGACACCTCATCTTTAGGCGCCTCTTTCCTAGTTCTAGTAAAAAGTTCTGTTTGCCGCATTGTTAAAATAGTACCAAAAACTACTATTTCTTCCACCTTTTAATAAAGTGCCTATATGCCTTCTCATGATTCTCTGCCATCTTCTCAATCGTAAAATACTTCTCAACATGAGCCCTACACTCATTACGCATCTTCTTGTACTCTTCGGGACTCATATCATAAACTCTCTTTACTGCCTCCTTAAATCCTGCCATGCCAATCTTTTTCACAATATAATTACCTTTTGCTTCTGGAGTACGCCTTACAACAAACCCAGTCTTACCATCCTTTACAACTTCCGGCACTGACCCTTCTGCGAATGCAACAACAGGAGTCCCGCACGCCATTGCCTCAATCATCACCATTCCAAACGGCTCAGGCCACTTGATTGGGAAAAGAAATGCCTTTGAATTCCGAAGAAACTCATTTCTCTTATGAGGAGTCAAAAAACCAACCCTTGTGACAAGCCGAGAAGAAAGATGAGGACGTATATGATTCTGGTAATATTTTGACGTACGATACCCCTTACTCGAGGCCATCAGAAGCGGAATCTTCAATGACTGCGCTGTCCGAATTGCTTCCTCAACACCCTTCTTTGCCAAGTACCGGCCGATAAAAGAAACATATTCGCCACGAGGACTCTCAGAAAAAGAAAAATCATCTAAATCAACTCCATGATGAATCACGATAGAGTTCCGAAATCCAAATGCCTTTTTATACTGACCTGCCTGTGAATGAGATATGTTTATATAATTATGCTGAGCAAACGTCTTAAAAGACCATGCTTCAAGCGTTCCCGGCCACACAGGATCATGTACGGTAAATACGACTGGCATGTTCGCAAACGGCACAAACTGATGCGGACTATCCCCAAGATACACATGCAGAATATCAAGTCCGCGTCTATTCGCATCCAAAACCGCCTGCCTCATAACAGTTGCCTCATATGCGCGCGCATTCCGAATATTAATCTGCGAAGCAGCAGAAGCAGGAGGCCTGCTTTTCTCGCCCATATCCCAAGCTGACGGAATAGTCTTATTTTCCAACTCCAAATCTCCGCCAAAAGTAATTTTGTCAGGAAGAACTCCCGGAGAAGTATACGCATACACCTTATGCCCCTTCTCTAGAAAAGAATTCCCTAATTCCGCAAGCAGCTCCTTGGGAGCAAAAATACGCTTGGCAAAACGCCGTGCCGCATACATTGAAGGAAGTACCAAGCCAATTTTGAGCTGTTTCCTCATAAACTATCTACTAATATAAAATGCTATCTTACGCCCCTTATCTTATATAGTACCACGAAAGCACTACTTGCTCTCTGCTAATTTCAGAAAAACCTCCTCATAACGATCCACCATCTTCTTAACAGAAAAATGTTCTTCAACGTGCTTCCGGCAATCTTCGCGCTTAATTGTATCCACATTCTTTATTGCCTCAATCATCTGCGGAACACTACGCACGACAAAGCCTGTCTTTCCATGGGCCACAACCTCAGGCGCAGATCCTCGGTGAAAAGTAATAACGGGCGTCCCGCATGCCATTGCCTCAACAAACGTAAGTCCAAACGGCTCATTCCAACGCTGAGGAGAAATAAAGCCTTTTGCTTTGCGGAAAAAATCACCCATGCAATAATAATCCACCATTCCCACATACTCTATATCCTTACCAAGATACGGTTTAATACTCTTCTCCCAGTACAAACCCTTCGCAGGACCGCCGGCAATCTTAAGCTTCACGCCAGCTTTCTTAGCAACTTGTATTGCAATACCAATCCCCTTTCTCTGAAGCATCCGACCGGCAATAACAAAATAATCATCCGGCTTCGCGTTAAATTGAAACCTACGAAGATCTATCCCGTGATAAATCGTATCCAGATAATTCAAATCAGGAGCAGGACTCCGCTGCGCATCTGAAATAGAAATAAAATGAATTTGCGGAAACTGACGAGTCCACTCATATCTATATTTTCGAATCTTCTCAATAGGATCATGGATAGTTACAACAGTAGGAGTTTTTGTAAGGGAGGCAAAAGGAAAACTATTACGATAAGTATGGATAACATCAAATTTCTTCTTTGAATTCATCTCATACATTTTAGAAATAAACGTCTGTTCATAAAAAATAACAGCCTCCCATCTAGTTTTCATGCTAACAAGGGGAAAAAGCTCAGTATTATTCCTCATGGCAGACATATCACAAGATACCAACTTAGCATATTTCATCTTCGACTCCTTAGGTCCGAAATAAAAAACTTCATGTCCCCGCTTTGCCAACCCCTCAGCAACATAATAATGAATCCACAAGGGAGCAAATATAACGTCCTGAGGAGGCGGTGTTGGCCACTCAGTAGAACAAAACATGGCTATGCGTAATTTTTTCTTCATATTACTTTAGAAATAAGAGCCTCATAATCCTCAATCATCTTTTGAGAAGAAAAATGGCGTTCAATCCGCTCTCTGCAAACACTCCGACAAATAGTATCAATACGCCCTATCGCACGCGCCATTTCTGAAACACCAGACACCAAAAATCCAGTCTTACCATGTATAACAATTTCCCGGGTCGCGCCCCTGCGATATGCAATAACAGGAGTCCCGCATGCCATTGCCTCAGTCATAACCAATCCAAACGGCTCCTCCCAAGAGATAGGGAACAAAAAAGCACGAGCCCCCTGAATCAACTGAATCCTCTTCGCGCCGGAAACCTCTCCCGCATATTGAATCTGCTTTCCATCAATAAGAGGCAAAATCTTCTCCGAAAAATAGGGCTCCCGCTTCTTCCCTCCGGCAAGAACAAGTTTCACTCGAGCCTTCTTAGCAGCCAGAATCGCATCCAAAGGATTCTTATGCTCCCCAATTGAACCCATAAACAAAAAATAATCATCTGCCTCCGCAGAAAATGGAAACTCATCTAATAAGACACCATTGTACACTGTCGCAAGATATTTAAGTTTAGGAAAATCCTTACGCTGATTATTTGAAATACTTACAAGATTAGGATGCCGCAAAGAAGAATAAGCCTCCCCAAGCTCCTGAAACATTGGAAGATGAAGAGTAGATACTACTGGAAGCCCAATCTCCTCACCAAGCGCTGCAAGAACAGTGCCTCCACGCAAATGATTAAATACAATATCAAAATTCCTGCGATGTTTGCGCAAAAACTGAACAACTCGAGCAGTGTAGGCAAGCTCAAGACGCAAAGAGCGCGAAGCCTCAATTTTCGCAGTGTCAAAAGAACGCTGAGAAATAGGCTGCTTAAAAATCTGTACAAAACGCGCTGACGTCTTATCCAGCCCCACGCCAAGAAGCGTAACTCGATGATCACGCGCGCAAAACCCCTCCACCATCTGATACGCAATCCGTTCAGTACCACCCTGCCCACGCGGTGGAACCATACTAAACGGTGGGGCAACAACACAAATACGAAATGATTTCTTTAAAGCCATAATAAAGACAAATTACACTATAGACTCTTTCGCCTCACGCTCCAATACAGCGCCAAGACGCTCTTGAATAACTTTCTGTATCTTAGAAACATCTCCCTGATCAGCTAGAGATATTCCTTGCCATTCTTCCGGAGCCTCTGATTTTGGACGAGTAGGAAGATGAACAAATTCCCCAGAGTCTTCAGTAGCATACAAATGCCCATGCATAGAAGTTTGAAACTCTTCCGGCCTACCGCGTTGATATCTTCGCTTCTGATCACGAACCGAAATTCGAGGATCAGATTCAGAAAGTGCTTGAGCGAATTCTCCCTCTGCTAATTGCCCTCCTCTCTCCTGAGACTGAAGATCACCAGCCCAATTACCGCTGTAATGAATTTCAGAATTCATAAAAGGAACATCCTCCTGCTCAGAAAGAACTTTCTGGGCGGACTTTAGAATCGCAAGAGACTCAAGAAAGCCCTCAATATAAGACAAGTCTCCGCTACGCGCCTCCTCTGTCTGCCATGGCTTTCGAAAATCTCCTTTCTTACTCCAATACTCGTCTCTAGGATGAATGACTAAATGCGTGCCGGAAAGATGAGGATTGTCCACTGAAACCAGAACGAACTTTTCATTTACCCACAACACAGTTTCCTGCCAAGGATGCTCACGTTCCGCATAACTTTCCACCTCTTTTTGAAACTCAGAACTATCAGAATCAAGCTCACGCACCCCGCCCGAAAATAAACTAATACCTTCTTCCTTAAGTCGACTCCATTTTGAAAAATACCGCTCTGAAAACTTTTTCAAATTCTCTCGCGCACTATCGCTATCAGGAAAATCAGCGCCTTTTTCCTGTATAACAACCGGCTTTGCCCACCCAGCTTCAGATGCTGGCGCACGACCAAACACATTCGCGCCATCAGAGGCCAAAGAATTCCAATGAATGTTCGCCCACAAATCAGAAGTGCGACCGCTATCTGCCAGCATACGCGCCGCAGGAAGAGCATACAACCCCTCATGAACAACTTCTCGAACAGAGGCAGTGCGCCAGTCATGATTTCCCTGACCAGAAGGAACAATTTTAATGTGAGACCCATCATCTGGAGAAATCGCCGGACGATCAGGGAAACGCACGAAAATATCATCTCCTTCCCACAAAACCTCCTCTTTGTGCTCCTCGCGCTCCGAAGCTGTACCCTCTACAGACGCAGGGTCCTCAAAACCTCCTTTTTCCCTAAACATATACACACCATTATACTCTTAAAAACAAAAGAAGAAAAACGCAAAAAATGGCCATAAGACCGAAAAAAAGAGGAAAAAAGCAGACAATATCACTGCAGTATCAATATACACAGCCAATTTGACCAAAAACATCAGATAGAATACAATACACGGGAAAGAGCTCACAAATGTGAGCTTTTAACATACATGAAACGAGCATCTAAAAAAAAGAAAAGGGGCAAACCATCAAAATCTCCAAAAAAAAGAAAAGCTCCGCGCAAAAAAGAGGCCAAAAAAGTTCTTATGCTTCTCGCATTTCCTCTATGGGGGTCAGGATCCGGAACCTACGCGCGAGAACTCGCGCGGGAGCTTAATAAATCAGACAATGTCAAAACCGCCATTGTCTGTCCAGAGAATAGAAAAAAAGTTCAAGGACTAAAACTCTATCCTCTACATCTTCCATTCCCAGTTGCATTTACCGGACACCCTGCATGGCCAGTATGCAAACTCTACAAAGACCTTACGCCAAGAGAGTTGGTAGACGTATACCGCAACTTCACGCAAAGCGTCATGCACGCAGTAGATGACTTTAAACCGGATATTATCCACGTCCATCACATCTCAGTTATGATGTGGGTCGCAAACCTCGTAAAAGCTTTATATGGAATAAACTATATAGCTACTGCTCATGGCACAGGAGTACTTGCTGGAACAGAAAACAAAAGCTACGTACCACTCACAGCAGATGCTCTGCACCACTCAAAAAAAGTAATACCAGTAAGCAAGGATACAAAAGACTGGATGCTAAGAACATTTGGAGAGGAGTTCTCTACAAAAACAAGAATCATACCTGGCGGAATCACAATTGAAGACTACCCAATAAAAAAAGAGACAAAAACATTAGACAGAAAATATAAACTCAAAGGGAAAAAGGTAGTTCTTTTCTCTGGAAAACTAACTGAGAAAAAAGGCGTGTACTACCTTGTAAACGCAGCAAAGCAAATCAAAGGACAAATCTATCTTGCAGGAGATGGACCAGAAAGAGCACGACTAGAAGATTTAAAACACAAGCTAGAGCTAAAAAATGTTCACTTTCTGGGATACATGGGAGAGAACAGAAAAAAAGAGCTTGTAGATTTTTACTATCGCGCAGACGTCTTTGTTGCCCCTTCTGTATGGGATGAGCCGCTTGGACTTGTAATCCTTGAAGCAATGGCTGCAAAAACTCCAGTAATAGTAACAAAAAAAGGAGGAATTCCGCTAGCTGTTAAAGAAGGAGTAAACGGCACCTTTGTACGACCAAGAAACAGCAAACAGGTAGCAGAAGCAGTTAACAGACTTCTTTCGAAAAAAAGAATGCGAAGAAAAATGGGGAAGCGAGCCCGAGAAACAGTTGAACAAAAATTCACCTGGAAAATTACTGCAAGAAAATACAAAAGAATTTACAAGCAATTCTACAAAACAGAAAATGGGAATGGAAAGAAATAAAAACCACGGGAAAATCCCGCGGTTTTTTATTACACTAAACAAAAGCCCCGCCAAGGCGGGGCTACCTTCAGACCTCCCTCACCAACCCCAGAGACAATGAGATCTCCTCTATAAATTCACTTTTTCTTTTTTAGAGCTGACTAAAAATCTTTGGTCAACAAGAGAACTCCGAGCGAGAAGAAAAATCTAGGAATACGCCGTTGTCTGAGCGAAGCGAGTTCGGTGTATTCCGTAAAAGATTTTTTGCCGAGCGAGATAAGTTCTCTTTGAACAAAGACAAGTCATCGAGAGAAAGGAAAGAGTGAATCCTTATTCTTGTTTCAAATGCCTCATCGCGTACTTCTTGCTAGACCCCACCTTCTTTCCAGGATTAAAAATACCTTCAGGGTCAAAAATACGCTTCACCTCCTCAAATAACGCATAAACTTCCTTTCCATACATTTTCTCCAAATACGGACTCCGAATAAGCCCGTCATTATGTTCTGCAGTTATAGTTCCGCCATACTGCAGAACAAGAGCATAAACCTTATCTGCCACAACCCAAATCTTTGCTTGCTCCTCCTCCTTGGTCAAATCCATAAGAGGAATAATATGAAAATTCCCGTCTCCAGCATGTCCCGCGATATTTACCGCAATCTTATGCTCCTTCAAAATCTTCAAAAGTTTCGGCAAGAATTCAGGAACATCCTTAGGAAAAATACAAAAGTCATCAATAAAAGGCGCTGTTCTCTTCCCTTTTACATGCTGCCTAAGTAAATTAAAACTCTCCCGTCTCATTATCCAATACTTTTCCGCCTCCTCCTCACTATAAATTGTCCGAGCGCACACATGAAACCTCCGAACCAGAGCATCAACTTTTGCAGCCTTACTCCTTACCTCGCTCTCTGAATCTTCAGCCAGATGAACAAGCACAACAAGTTTAGGAAGACCCATAAGTCGAATTCCAACCCACACCTCAGGCAAAAACTTAAGCGCAAACGGAATAAAACTAGACCCCGCCTTTTTTGCAACCTCTGGCATAAACCGAAGACCCAATTTTAGTGTCTCAATATCAAAAAGCTCTAAGCTCTCCGGATCATGAGGCAAAACTGCCTGCACAATCTCCGGAAGTTCATCCCAGCTCGATAAAAACACAGGCATCAAAATCTTATGCTTCTTCTCTTTAATAAGACGAAGTTTCGCACCTGTCATAATGCCAAGAGTTCCCTGCGAACCAACAAAAAGCTGAGAAAGATCAAATCTGCCCGACTCCTTATCCCAAACATCCCAAAGCGCGTATCCCGCGGAATTCTTTGAAGTCTTTGGCTGCGCGCTCTGAACAAGCTTGTAATGCTCCTCCAAGAGCTTATGCACGCCTTGATATACCTCTCCCTCAAAATCATCCTGCTGGAGTTTTCTTTCCAATTCCTCCGCCTCTAAAGACCCAAACGAATACTCATTCCCATCTCGAAGCACCATGCGAACTTCCTCTACAAATTTTCTTGTCTGACCATACCTAAGAGTCTTCTCGCCTCCGGCATTATTCATAACCATCCCTCCCAAAGCTGCAATAGACTTCGAGGCAGGATATGACGGCATAAGCACGCCCTTAGGCCCTGTTTCCTTCTCAAAATCACGATAAAACACGCCCGGCTCTATCTCTGCACACAAACTCTCAGAATCAACTGAAAAATGATTAAAGTGCGGTATAAAATCAAGAACAATAGACTCATTAAGAGGTCCACCACTCATATCAGTTCCACCAGACCGCGCAGTCAAAGATAAAGAAGAATCCGAATCTTTATGCTCCGAAATATAACGGACAAGAGTCTTTACATCCTCTACATCTTCCGGAGAAACAACTACCTTCGGCCTCACCCCAAATAAACTCGTATCATGACTAAATTCCTCAAGTGTCTCCTCGTCATCTCTCACCTCCCCCTTTACCAAATTTTTTAAATCATTAAATAACATTGCCTAAAATAGACAGAAAAAACTTTCTAGAACAGGCCCACATGGTGACACGTAAAGACTTGTGAGTGAAAAAAGTTTTTTCTGTTACTCAATATCCCCCAAAAGCCTTTTAAAAACCCCATCCATCTCATCTTCTGAAAAAAACCTAATCACAACCTTCCCCTTATCACCTCGCCTTGAAATCTGAACCGGAGCACCAATCTTCTCTTCAAGCTGTTTCTCATAAAAACTCTTCTCTGGATCAGATTGAGAACCCCTTACCTTCTCCTTAAGAGTCCGAACACTCATCCCGCCCTTCAAAAGCTGTTCAAATGCCGCCTTTTGCTTATCTAAATCCTTAATAGCCAACAGAACCCTCGCTTGCGACTCTCCAATCTTACCCGATGCAATTGAATCCTGAATTTCAGAAGAAAGGTTTAAAAGTCGAAGTGTATTTGCAACCGCCTCCCGACTCTTACCAACACGTTGAGCAATCTCCCGCTGTGTAAGCGCAAATTCATCCTGTAATTGTGAATATGCCCGCGCAGTCTCAATAGGATTCAAATCGCTCCTCTGAAGATTCTCAACGAGCGCAACCTCAAGATTCCCTTTCGGCGTTTCCTCCTTCCGAACAACCACAGGAACACGCGGAAGCCCGGCAATCTTCGCGGCTCGAAGCCGCCGCTCTCCGGCAATAACCTGATACTCTACATCAGTACCGGAAGCCGACTCCTTCTGAATTCTCGAAACAACAAGGGGCTGAATAATTCCATACTCCTGAATCGAATGCGCGAGCTCCTTCAAACTCTCCTCATCAAAATTCCGACGAGGCTGATAAGGATTAGGACAAATTTTATCTATCTCAATATGAAAAACTGCCTCGCCTCGTTTACCCTGAGCATCGTCGAAGGGCCGAAGCTCATCGCCCATCACGGCATCTTTATCTCTAGAACTAAAAGACGAAGAACCATCCTCATGAGCCGGTGGAACAGAATGAACCTCCTTCTCTTCAATAAGAGGAGTTTTTACTTCTTTATCTTTCTTTTCTACTTCTGAACGGACGCCTTGCTCTTTAGCCTCCTTCTTTTTATTGTCATCATTCCGAGAAGGAATAAGAGATGCCAAACCTTTTCCTAGCATAATAATCTAATAATAATATGATTCCCCTCAAAACGCCACAAAAAATATTCGTATATTCGTGCTTAATTCGCATATTCGTGAAGTCTAAATAAAAATGAAGAAGCCTCTGTCTTCCATCCTCACAATTCTTCCGACTGGGATCTCGAGTGAAAAATTCATATAAAATGAATGCATCTCGAGACGCCGGTGTACTATGCGAGAACAAAAAATTTCAGCTTCTCCAATTTACACGTACGCGGGCTCTAGCCTCATCAAGACAAGCACCCAGCTTCCATCCTCGGTGGCCACACGAGAACTTCCACCAAATACTCGCTCGAATCAACCAGAAACCAATTCTTATTTTACTGCCACATCAAAAACCGTCAACTGGAAAAGTTGGTACTAATCTGTGGATAAGATTATTACTCCTCCCCCTTTGGAGCCTGATACTCATTTGCAGACTCCCCCTGTTTAATAAGCTCCTCTGCAAGCCGCTCATACGCGCGCGCTCCAGAGCTTTGCGGCGCATATAACACCACAGGACGGCTAAAACTAGGGGCTTCCGCAAGAGGTACGGATCGAGGCACTACTGACTCATAAACATGGTGAGGAAAGTTCTCGCGTATATCCTTCACTACATCTTGAGAAAAGCGCTTGCCTTCTTCATGCATAGTAAGAAGCGCTCCTGCGATTTGAAGCGGATGCCCTAAATTATCACGCACCATCTGAACTGTCTCTAAAAGCTGCTCCACACCACGCAAACTGTAATACTCACACTGAATAGGAATAATAACCTCATCTGAAGCAAGAAATCCGTTAATTGTAAGAAGATTCAAACTCGGACCCAAATCAATAAACATAAAATCATATTGATCCCTCACCGAATCCACAAACTTGCGAAGGTGTCGCTCTCTATCCTCTACATTTACAAGTTCAACCAAAGCGCCTGCCAAATCAGCTGACGCTGGAACCATATGAAGATTTGTAAAATGAGTAGGCTTTATCACGCGCCCATGGTCTTGTGATCCAAACATTGCATGGTAAACAGTCTCGTCAGGCCCATGCTCTATGCCCAAACCCATTGTTGCATTTGCCTGCGGATCAAAATCAATAAGAAGCACCCTCTTTCCCAAAATAGCTAAGTAGGCTGCGAGATTCACAGCCGTAGTGGTCTTACCAGTCCCCCCCTTCTGATTCATTATTGATATAGTTCGAGCTGACATATATGCTTGATAATAGCCTATTCGTCCTCTATTATAACCTTAAAACTAGAAGAAGAAAAAGAGCCCGGGTGATGAAATTGGTAAACATGCGACACTCAAAATGTCGTGGTCGCAAGGCCTTGTCGGTTCGAGTCCGACCCCGGGCACAAAAAAACACCATGCCCAACCTCCAAGAAAACCCAACTCTAAAAGACTTTCAAAAATACATTGAAGAAATGGTGCGTGAGCGCGGCTTCACAGATGAAACCATCCCAGAGCTCTTCATGCTCTTTCTTGAAGAATGCGGGGAAATGGCAAAGGCTGCTCGCAAGCTTGAAAAGGTAAAAAGCGATCCGAATTCAAAAGAACATCTCCTTGAAGAAGAAATCGCCGACGTCTTCATATATCTCCTAGACATCTGTAACAAATTCAACATTGATTTAGAAAAAGCATTTAGAGAAAAGGAAAAAATCAACAAAAAACGAACTTGGAAATAGATTGCTAGTACAAACAAAAAACTTGTAAACCAAAAAAATATGCAGTAGTATCTACGCTAGACAAAGGCCTCAGGAGACCCAGAAGAAATGGCGACCTGACCCCAACTGGAGTACGAAACATGACCAAGCTTCCGATAGTTCTTGTTCTTGCTATGGCAGCCCTGATCATTGGATGCTCGACGCATCGCGTGACTGCTGAAGGAAGAGTGCTGGTTGACGTCGACGACCAGCTCACGCAGGCACTAAGCAGACTCCTGACAGACGTCAATGTCTCGACGACAGTGTCGCCTTCTGGAGGACTCGAAAGGTTTCTGGCAAACCCACACATAGAAACCTTAGCGACAGTGTCGACTTCTAAGGAGCTCGCGCAGTTTCTGAAAGAGCCCCGCATAGAAGTATCAGTGACAATGTCGCTCGATGAGGGACTCGAACGGCTTCTGGAAAAGCTCAGCGCGGTAGGAACCCGCTTAGAAGGGCTCCAAGCAAAACTCCACGCGTTAACGAACGCTGCCGCCGAGATGAACGAGGAATAGCAAGGGCCCCGAAAACACGACAACCAACAACACCGGCTACCAACCCCATGGTCAGCCGAAAAAGGTCTAATTCACAGAGTCAGGTCCTTTTCTTTTACAGTAAAACTTGACGAAACAAAGAGCTCCTGATATATAACAACCAGTCCTACCCAACCCGCAACACACCGCAACGGAGAAACAAAATGGAAAGCTTCTACCTTGTAGGAGAGCCTGTCCTAACAAATGAGAGAAGTTGGAATGTCGAACATCGCATCGCATTCGGACAAGTAGACCTGGGCATAAAAATCCTGCGCGAGGAGAAAGATAGGGAGAGAATAAGAGACATCCTCCGCACAGAGTACCTAGGCATCATCGCAACACTAGCACAGATGGAAGTGCGCTTTCGAATTGCATACGCGCACCCAGACCACTGTGACACAGAACTGTTCATGGCCTGTGCTCAAGCATTCAACTGTAGAGGAGTACAGCTCTCTGAAGATTTCCACATCGAAGTGACGGCATATCCCCGCGACTTCACCCTTTCCCTCCCAGGAATCACATTAATAAGTGGAGAGGTCGCAAAACTCCTCGTAAGCCAAAGAGAAGGGCAACAACTTCTCTCCTCCCCGTTTGGAGAAGGAGGAAGAGTTCTTCCTTGTGGTAACACAGCGCTTGTACCAAGCCGAATCATCAAAAAGGGAGGGGGGTCACAAGCTGTAACGGAGGAAGACCTCAACCCGCTCAAGAAAACGGGCATACGAATCGCAACTATCCCCCCCACAATCTCCTACGCATTTGACGAAAATGGGCCGAAACTTCGCCCATTCTTCAATGACCATCTAGACCGCGCAGGATGCCTCCTCCTTGGAGAAGACGAGCGCCCTCACCTCGTTGTAGATCCAAACATCCGCACTATCCACTGGAGAGGCCTAGCGGCAAACCCACCGTGGATACCAGTGAATCCGAAAGAGTCGCTTGAGAAGCTCCGAACCACCTGTGAGCCCCTAGGAATCACTGTCCACGCCCCAAGAACAATATCCGTCCCATACGCACTCAACCTAAGGCAATTCCCTGATGGCAGAGTGCTCATGACGGAAGGAGACGACGACGTACGAGAAACCGTCACGGAAATTGTGGGAAAAAACAAAGTGCACACCACACCCGTCCCCATACGATTCTTTCCCATATGGAGGGGGGCAGGAATCGGGTGTTTGGTGACCGAAGCTCCAACAGCCATCCTAAAAAAGCAGTAAGGGCCCAGACGAACAGAGTACTAGCCTCGCGACAACAAACCGGCTACCCATACCACGGGCAGCCGGATTTTTTTATATAGTTTTTAACAAGTTACGAACTATTTATCGCTCTCACCACGATACACAACTTCCGTATGAGGATACGCAAATTCCACCTTCTTATTATTAGAAAACTCCTTAAGAATATACTGGACAATCTCACTTGAAATCCTCTGCCGCTCTGTAGCAAACGCCTTATACCGAAGCTTCATCTTCACACCAGAATCAGCAAGCTCCATTCGAACAAACGGCTCATCCTCTGTTGCCTCAATAATTTCCTTTGTTACCTTACTGGCAGCAGAGATTAAAATCTTCTCTGCCTCTTTAGAATCTGACTCATACGTAACAAGAACATTCACCTCATCTAAAAGATACCGGCTCTCAAACGAGTAATTATAAATAATCTCCTTAAAAAGAGTCGCATTTGGAATATACACCCCTCTTCCAGACTTCTCCTCACCCCCGATAGTGCCTCCTACCTGATTTAACACAATATGAGTCATGGTAATGTCCACAACATCACCAGTAATATCAGAAACAATAATCCGATCTCCTATCCGAAATGGACGCTTTAGCACAATCATAAGCCAAGCAGCAACCCCTGTAACAGGAGCCTGCAAGGACCATCCCAAAATCATTCCTAAAAACGCCGCAGAAATTCCAAGCGTTGCAATAGAGCCGGAAAAGCTAATCCCGACAAAAATAACAGCGATAACAATCCATACATAACGCCAGACAAGCAAAAAGTGTTGAGCACGCTCCCACTTAAGAGCTCTTCGAAGATACTTTCTAAGCGCCCTAGTTGAAAGCTTATAAAGCACCCAAAAAATAAAAAGAGTAAGTGCGCCAAAAATAGCCCCTCGATATATTGACTCCTCTCCAAAGAGACGCTCGAATGAAGAGGTAAAATCTGCAAATAAATCAAACATATTTATCTATTTAAAAATAAAACTAATAAATTGTCAAGAAGCAGAACAAAAAACACACTACGAAGACCTGAATCCAATAAGACGAGGCGGAAGAAAACTATATACCAACACAAAAGAAATAAAGCCCACAACAATACCACCTAAGATATCAACCGGAAAGTGCACGCCTGCAATAATTCGGGCAATACCAATAAGAATAGATATGCCCAAAAAGACTATTCCCCATTTTCGATAAACAATAAACGCGAAAAATGAAAGCGCGAAAAAGAACGCAGCATGACCCGAAGGAAAAGAAAAGCCTTCTTTGAGAAAAAGCGGAGCAATATCAAGAAACACAGATGGGCGGGGTTTTTGCGAGAAAAAACCAATAAGCTCTGCAAGTATTCCCCGAGAAAGTATCGCTGTAAGCGCAAAAACACTTATAAGATATAGACCATTCTTCCAACTCGAAGAAATTCGATACACAAAAAAAAGAATCCCTATACCGAGGAGATACGGAACATACGAAGCAAAAAACACAATAAAACCGTCCCAAAAAGGAGAACGATGGGCAAAAGAATAAAAAAACTCAAAAAGAGATAAGTCCATATACTACCTCCCCACATATGGGAGCAAACCCATAAAGCGCGCCCGCTTAATCGAACGCGCAAGCTTCCTCTGATGCTTAGCGCACACTCCTGTATGCATAGGGTCAATAATCTTTGCCTGACTAGAAACAAACCGCTTAAGAGTGGCCGCATCTCTGAAATCAATTTCCTTCATATTTTGAGAACAAAAAATACACTGTTTATTCATACGTCGTTGCATTAAACCGCAACTAAAAACTAAAGTCAACCGTCTTAAAAATTGAAAATTAGTAATTGAAAATTCTAAAAGGGTATATCCTCAGACTTTACCTCATCCTCATCAATATCAATCTGCGGAACAGGCTCTTCTGAAGCACTCTCCTGCTTCTGAGGCTCTTGAGGCTTAGCAGGACTACTGGGAACACTATCATCCCCAAGAGATGGTTCCTGCCCCGCTGGAGCGCCCTGTCCCACTGGAACGCCCTGTCCAGCTGATCTAGGGCCAAACTGAACACGTTCTGCAACAATCTCAGTCGTCTTCCGATTTTGGCCTTGCTGATCCTGCCATGTTCTGGTCTGAAGCCTACCCTCTATAAGCGCCATACTCCCCTTCTTCAAAAACTGACTCACAATCTCAGCCTGCCTTCCCCAAACCACAATATTATGAAACTCCGTATCCTCCTGTCTCTGTCCGTTCTTATCATTCCAAACACGATTCGTAGCAAGTCCAAAATTCCCCACAGACTGACCAGACTGAGTAGTCCGAAGCTGTGGATCCGCAGTAAGCCTGCCTACAAGCATTACTTTGTTTAAATTCATTACTTTTACCGTACCACAAGCCTTCATAGCTTGGCAACAAACAAACAAAAAACTCCAAAAACCGTGAAAGCTAATGAAGCTAAAAGCTAGAAGCTAAAGTTATAAGCTACTCGAGTATCTCCTCAATTTTCTTTTCGAGCGCCTCATTTGAAAGAGACTCAGACGAAGTGCTTGCCGGAGACTCCTTTACAGGTGCGGGAGAAACATCCTTCTCTAAAGAAGGAGGGGGGCCTTCCGACACACCTCCACCAATCAACCGTTCTTCCCGCCTAGAAATCGGTTTTGTAATAAGATATCGCAAAACCTTCTTATCAAGCCGAAGATCAGAAGACAACTTAGAAATATTATCCTGTAAAATCTCAAAGACAAAAATTCCCAAAAATGCATACTTCTCTGACTCAATAGGATACTCGAGCTGAACCTTATAAATAGGATCCTCTCGAACAATTACAGCCTCATGCTTCAAAAGCACTGATCGCATAAAAGACGCATCTTTCTCATCTTTTACAAGATACGTAATCTCATACGCAATCGTGCGTTCTTTTTGTGTAGATATATCTGCCATAAAAACACTACTACGCTATCACAAAGAAAGATTTAAGGTCAACTGCTACCCTGATAAAGCAGAAGGAGGCACATCCCCAGACTCTATAGGACGAGAAACATCTTCTGACCCTAAAATCTCTCCGGATTCCGACTCTTCCTGCGATTCCTCAGGGAAAAATACGCGCCTCATAATATCAACCTCCTCTTGCGGAATACTCCGCCATCCCGTCCCAACAGGTATAAGTTTTCCAATAATCACATTCTCCTTCAGTCCCTTAAGACAATCAAACCTGCCCTCAATAGCAGCATCAACAAGAACCCGACTCGTCTCTTGGAATGAGGCGGCGGACAAAAAGCTCTCAGCGGAAAGCGCAACTCGAGAAATACCCATAACAAGCTGATCCGCTCGAGGCGACTCCTTGCCTTTTGCCTTCATCTGAGCGCCAACCTCTCTAAATCGCGACCTATCAAGAACCTCCCCCATAGTAAGATCAGTATCACCGGTCTTCTGTATCATTACTCTCGCAAACATCTGACGAACAATCACCTCAATATGCTTATCAGAGATCGAAGCTCCTTCTGGAACATAAATCTTCTGCACCTCATTAATGATATACCTCTGTGCCTCCTTTATTCCCAGAAACTCAGCAATCTCTTGAATATCCAAAGAGCCCTCAGCAAGCTGCAGCCCCTTCTCCACATTATCTCCCTTCTTTACATATAACGTTGCACCTGCAGGCAGAACATACTCCTGCAAAGACTTCTTAACCTTTCCGGAAAACGCTTTAATCTTCACAACCTGAGTAAGGCCTCGAGACTCAATATCTTCTATAACGCCGTCAATCTTAGCAAGAGGCGCCTTACCTTTTGGAATTCGAGCTTCGAAAATCTCCTCAACCCTTGGAAGTCCATGAGTAATATCAACTCCTGCAACACCTCCGACATGGAAAGTCCTCATAGTAAGCTGTGTACCCGGCTCACCAATAGACTGAGCTGCAACAATACCAATCGCCTCACCCTCATTAATAATATCTCCTCTGCTCAAATCCAAGCCATAGCAGCGAGGACACACGCCGTAAAGAGTCTTACATGTAATAGGAGAACGAATCTTCACAACATCTAACGAAGTCTCTTCAATAGCAGCAGCAATATCTTTCGTAATAATCTCGCCCGCCTTCACAAGTGTTTTCCGCCCATCCTTTATATCTTCGGAAGCAGCCCGAGAATATAATCGCTCAGAAAGCTTATATCCGAACTCCTCTCCATCAGCTCGAAACACCTCAATTCCTTCTTTCGTCTTACAATCTTCACCCCGAATAATAAGATCCTGTGAAACATCAACAAGACGACGAGTAAGATATCCGGCAGACGCAGTCTTAAGCGCAGTATCTGTTGAACCCTTTCTGGCTCCGTGAGAAGAAATAAAATATTCAAGAATACTAAGGCCTTCTTTATATGACTTCTTCACAGGAAGCTCAATAATCTCACCATTAGGGTTAATCACAAGCCCCTTCATGCCCATCATCTGAATAGGCTGAGACCAGCTTCCTCGCGCTCCAGAGTCAATAATGGTATACACTGGATTATCAACAGAAAGCGTCTTAGGAATAAGCTCTGCAATTTTCTCTCGAGCCTCAGTCCATATCATAATAACCTTCTCTCTCCTCTCTTCAGAAGTAAGAAGTCCTTCGGCAAACTGAGACTCAATAACCTCAACCTGTTCCTCTCCATCTTTAATAATCTGATCCTTCTCCGGAGGAACTTTGGTGTCATCCATGCCCCACGTAATGCCGGAAATCGTGGAATACTCAAATCCAATACTCTTAATCTTATCAACATACTCATGCGCCTCCTGAATTCCATATGTCTCAACAATGCGGGAAACCAGTGCCACCAGCTTTTTCTTTCCAAGATGATCATTCACAAACTCAAACTCTTTCGGCAAAACACGATTAAAGATAAGTCTCCCATATGTAGTCTCATAAACTTCCTCCGTACCATCAGAAAGAGGTACGCGCGCATGAATCTTCGCGCACAAATCAATAAATCCGGATTCATACGCAAGAGTGGCCTCTGTAAAGCCGGAGAACGTATGCCCATCCCCTTTCGCACCCTCTCTCATCTGAGTCAAGGCATAACACCCAAGTACAATATCCTTTGTAGGATCAGCAATCGGCTCTCCATCTGCAGGCTTCAAAATATTCTTTGCGGCATCCATAAGCTCCCGCGCCTCATACTGCGCCTCAACAGTAAGCGGAAGATGAACTGCCATCTGATCACCATCAAAGTCAGCATTAAATGCAGCGCAGACTAATGAAGGAATACGAATTGCAAGGTCTTCAATAAGAAGAGGCTTAAATGCCTGAACTCCCAACCTATGAAGAGTAGGCGCGCGATTCAAAAGCACAAGCCGATTCTCAATCACCTCTTCAAGGATTGCCCACACTTCAGGCGGACCATGCTCAATAAGACGATTGGCCTGTTTAATGTTATATGCCAAACCCCTCTCAATAATTTTATTAATAACAAACGGACGAAATACCTCAAGAGCCAAATTCTTCGGCAGTCCACACTCATTAATAGCAAGCTCCGGACCAACTACAATCACACTGCGTGCAGAATAATCAACTCGTTTACCCAAAAGATTCTGCCGAAACCTTCCCTGCTTTCCTTTAAGCATGTCAGCCAAAGACTTCAGAGGCCGCCGTCTGCTTGAAAGAATCTGAGACCCAGCATGCGAAGAGTTATCAATAAGAGCATCAACCGCCTCCTGAAGCATTCTCTTCTCATTCGTAACAATAACGTCAGGAGATCGAAGTTCAATAAGTCTCTTCAAGCGATTATTTCTATTAATTACCCGTCGATATAAATCATTCAAGTCCGCAGTCGCATACCGGCCGCCATCAAGAGCAACCATTGGACGAAGATCAGGCGGAAGTATTGGAAGTTCAGTAAAGACCATCCACTCCGGCCTCACCTCTGACCGCAGGAAAGAACGAACAACACGAATACGCCGAAGCGCTCTCTTCTTACGGCTAAAGTCTTTTACCGAATCAAGATCTTTCATAAGCTGCCGATAAAGCTTATCAAGCTCTACCTGCTCAAGAATCTTCCGAACCGCACCAGCTCCCCGATCCGCCTCAAACACCTCTCCAAATCTCTGAGAAAGCATATAATACTCCTCCTCCGTAAGAATAAGTCCGGGCTCCAAAACCTTCACAATCTCCTCGCTCCGCTCTTTTGCGGTCTTTGCACTCTCTACCCCCTCCTCATCCTTAAGCGACTTGTACTCACGTTTAATATCTTCAAGCGCGCGCTTTTTCGCATCCTCATCCACAGATGTCACGATAAACGCAGCATAATAAATAACCTTCTCAAGCTTTGGAACAGAAATATCCAAAATAAGACTAAGTTTTGAAGGAATGGTTCGAAGAAACCAAATATGCGTAACAGGAACTGCAAGTGAAATATGCCCCATACGCTCGCGCCGGACAACCGAACGCGTTACTTCAACTCCGCACTTCTCACACACAATTCCCTTATATCTATACTTCTTATACTTCCCGCAATAACACTCATAGTCCTTTGTAGGACCAAAAATACGCTCAGAAAAAAGTCCATCCTTCTCTGGCCGCTGCGTACGATAATTCAAAGTCTCCGGCTTCAAAACCTCTCCATAAGACCAGGAATGAATCTCCTCCGGAGACGCAAGCCGTATTGAAATACTATGTACATCTTTTAATTTTGCTTCCATAAATTAAAACAATTAAGTCAATTAGAATAATTAGGTTAATTTGTCGAACCGACCTCCTTCTTATTCTCCTCAGTCTTCGTCTCTTCCTCTGCCTGCTCTTCTTTTCCGTCTTCTGCTCCATCCTCTTCTCCCTCATCTATACTCTTTCCTTCATATCCAACGCTAAGACCTAAAGACTTGAGCTCACTTACAAGCACATTAAATGACGCCGGAATATTCGGCTTCCGAATCTCCCTCCCTCGAATAATAGACTCAAAGGCAGAAGCTCGACCCAAAACATCATCTGACTTAATAGTAAGCATCTCCTGCAAAGTGTGCGCCGCGCCATATCCCTCAAGCGCCCAAACTTCCATCTCTCCAAATCGCTGACCTCCAAGCTGCGCCTTTCCGCCAAGCGGCTGCTGCGTGATAAGAGAATAAGGACCCGTGGAACGCATATGGATCTTATCCTCAACCAAGTGATTAAGTTTCATAACATACATGACTCCCACAGCAATCTTCTCCCGGAAACACTGTCCAGTCACACCATCGTAGAGCGTAACCTTTCCTTCCGGAGAAACGCCAGCCTCTTCAAGCTCCTTACGAATATCATCTTCAGTCGCGCCAACAAAGTTCGGCACCACAGCACGATACCCATTAAGCTTGGCAGCAAATCCAGTATGAATTTCAAGAATCTGACCAAGGTTCATTCGAGAAGGAACACCAAGAGGATTCAGTACCACATCAACAGGAGTTCCATCTTCCAAATACGGCATATCCTCCACAGGCCTCACCTGCGAAATTACCCCCTTATTTCCATATCGGCCAGTAAGCTTATCTCCGGCGCGAATCTTTCGAAGCTGTGCAACCTCAATCTGAATCTTCTGAATAATTCCCGGCTCAAGCTTATCTCCCTTCTCTCGAGAAAAAATCTTCACGCCAATCACACGTCCCTTCTTTCCATGAGGAACAGTAAGAGATGAATCTTTCACATCCCGCGCCTTCTCGCCAAAAATAGCCCGAAGAAGACGTTCTTCAGAAGTAAGTTCAGACTCACCCTTAGGAGAAATTTTTCCAACCAAAATATCATTAGAACGAACCTCGGCTCCAATTCTAACAACTCCTTCTTCATCTAAATTCCTAAGCTTATCCTCAGAAACATTCGGAATATCCGGAGTAGTAACCTCAGGGCCAAGCTTAGTATCTCGAACTGCGCAAACGAAAGTTTCAATATGAATAGAGGTAAATCTATCATGCTGCGCAACCCTCTCTGAAAGAACAATAGCATCCTCAAAATTCGCCCCCCTCCAAGGGACAAATGCAACAACAAGATTCTGTCCAAGAGCAAGTACTCCATTATCAGTTGCAGGACCATCGGCAAGCACATCACCCTTCTTAACTTTATCGCCAACCGACACAACAGGACGTTGAGAAAGGCAGGTAGACTGGTTAGAACGAACAAATTTAACAAGAGGATATGAATGAATAATGCCGCCCGAAGCCTTCACATCAATCCCATCAGCCTCTACAGCGCTCACTCTCCCATTCACTCCGGAAAGAATAACCTGCTGAGAATCCTGCGCCGCCTTCTCTTCACGACCCGTCCCCACAAGAGGAGCCTCTGGCACAATAGAAGGAACTGCCTGTCTCTGCATGTTTGAACCCATAAGCGCGCGGTTTGCATCATTGTGCTCAAGAAACGGTATAAGAGACGCAGCAATACTAGTAAACTGATCAGGAGACACATCCATATAATCAACGTCCTCCCGAAGACAAGTTCCAGCTCTGCCCTTAATACGCGCAGAAACATTATCTTCTAAAATCTTCCCATTATCATCAAGCCGAACATCAGCCTGAGCAATGTTATATTCCTCATCCTTAATCGCATCCAGCCAATCTAATTTGGACGTCACTACACCATCCTCCACCCTATAATAAGGAGTTTCCAAAAATCCAAACTCATTAAGACGTGTATGGCTAGCCAGATAACTCACAAGACCAATATTTGCTCCCTCTGGAGTCTGAATCGGACAAATCCTTCCATAATACGAAGGATGCACATCACGAACTTCAAAGCCAGCACGCTCCCGCGTAAGCCCTCCTGGTCCCATTGCTGAAAGACGGCGCTTATGCTCAAGCTCTGCCAAAGGATTTACCTGATCCATAAACTGAGAAAGCTGAGAAGAAGAGAAAAAGTCACGAACCACAGCAGAAAGAACCTTATAATTTACCAGCTGAACCGGCTGAAGCTCATCCCGCTCAATAGTAGACATCCTATCCTGCACTCCTCGCCTAAGCCGCGCAAAACCAACTCGAAGCCGAGACTGCACAAGCTCTCCAACAGCCCGCACTCTGCGATTTCCCAAATGATCAATATCATCAGGCCCTGCTTCAATATTATTATTCAAACGAATAATCTCCTTCAAAACACCCACGATGTCCTCCTTGTCCAAAAGTCCGCCCTCCTTCTTATCAGAAAGCCCAAGCCGCTGATTAAGTTTAAATCGTCCAACCTTACTAAGATCGTACCTATCAAATCGCTGAAACATAGCATCAATCAAAGATTGAGCATTTTCAGCAGTAGCAAGATCTCCAGGCCTAAGACGTCTATAAATCTCTACATATGATTGGGCGGCATCCTCAACATCATCCTTCTTAAGAGTCGCCTCAATATGATTCACCTCTCCAGTATCAACATCTTTAAACGCTTCTAAAATCTCCTCATTCGTTTCAAAGCCAAATATCCGAAGAAGCTGCGTAACCGGAGTCTTTCTCTTTCGATCAATTCGAACCCCAAGAAAACCATCAGGATCAGTATCAAACTCAAGCCACGATCCCCTGTTAGGAATAATCTTTGCTCCAAAAAACTTCCTTCCTCGAAATACTTTCATCAAAAAATAGGCACCGGGAGATCGAACAATCTGAGAAATAACAACACGATCAACGCCATTGATAATAAACGTTCCCCGATCCGTCATCATTGGAAAATCTCCCAGATATACCTCCTGGACATCCTTTGTATTCCGCTTTGTATCAGTAAGCTTCAGCTTTACCCGAAGCGATGACTCATACGTCTGATCTTTTGCCTTTGCCTGCTCTTCCGTATATTTCGGCTTATCAAACGTATAATCCAAAAAATGAAGTTCAAGCTCCTCTCCGGTATGATCCTGAATCGGAGAAATCTCATCAAAAAGCTCCCGAAGCCCATCCTCCAGAAACCAATCAAATGAATCCTTCTGAACCTCAATAAGACTCCTCTCTTTAAACGCCGGCCTCTTATATGTAGAAAATACTTTTTTATTCAGCAAAGTAGACATAAAATAATTACCCTAACTCCTATATCCTAAGTCTTAAGTCCTATATCCTCGTCAAAGATACTTCACCCGATTAGTATTATGTTCATCAAGCGTTCGTGAAAAAATCGTCTCTCCTGTATCCCGCGCAGAAAGATAATACAAATATGAACTCTTTCTAGGAGTAACAGCGGCACGCACCGCCTCCTCACCAGGACTTGAAATCGGTGTTGGCGTCCATCCTCGACGCTCATATGTATTGTAAGGAGAAGAAATATCTAAATCTTCCCTCAAAACTCGACCCTCTTCACATTCAAAAAACGTTCCATTGCACTTTGCGTAACTAATAGTCGCGTCCACCTGTAATCGCATACCAAGATCCAAACGTTTCAATAAAACTCCGGCAACCAGCCTCCGATCTTCAAATTTTGGAACTTCCCGCTCAAGAAAAGATGCAAGAATCAAACGATCATACCAATCTTCCTCATCCCGGAGGTGAAGCCATGCCTTATCTCTAAAATTTTCAAGAAAACGAGAAAGCACCTGAGATACAAGAGACTGCCGCTCAAAACGATACGTATCAGGGAATAAAAATCCCTCTAAACTATCAACTCCCTCAAGAAATGGAAATCCGGAAACCAAATCCTCCACCTGCGTCTGAATCAGCTCTCCCTCATCTATCACTAAAGCCTCAGAAAGAAGAGAGTCAATATCACGAAGCGTGTACCCCTCAGGAATAGTTATCTCAACCTCATTACTTCCATGAGTTGTAAGAGTACGGACAATCTGCGGGACGCTCATTGAGACATCAAGCTCATACGTCCCAGGCTGAAACCGTTGAGCGCGGCCCGAAACAAGAGAGTACATCTTAAACACAGAAATCGATTTTATGAGGCCGCCCTGAGAAAGACGCGCGCCAATTCCGGCAAATCTCTCCCCTCGAGTAATCTGAAATGTCTGTATATCTCCGTCTGAAGAAATAGGCTGAAGGCCGTAAAAAAAATACGCAACCCCAAAAACAAAAATCAGGCCCCCGAATACAACAGAAAGAAAAAGAGGACTCCTCCAAAACAATAGTTGTGGCTTCTCGTGGCTAATCAAGATTCAATTTTAACCCGTTGAATTATACTAATGAGGACTCCTAATGTCAACAAATGGGACCCCCCATAACTCAAAAACGGAAACGGAATGCCAGTCACAGGGGTAAAACCCAAATTTGAGCCCGCGTTTATAAAAAAATGAATCATTAAAACCAACGCGACCCCTAAGCTAATAAACCGATAATCATTGTTTGCAGAGCGCAAACCAATATTCATAATTCTAAAAACGACAAACAAAAATGTCAATAGAAGAATAATACCCCCAAGAATCCCCCATTCTTCAATAAAAGACGCGAAAAGAAAATCTGTCTCTGCCTCAGGTAAAAACTGAAGATGACTCTGCGTACCGAATCCAAAGCCCTTGCCTAAAAATCCAGCCGACCCAACGGCAATCTTTGACTGAATAACGTTATAACTCGCGCCCAAAGGATCCCTGTCCGGAAAAAGAAATGAAGTTATACGCTCCTTCTGATACGGCTGAAGCAGAAAAAACCAGCTAAGCGCTCCGGCAAACAAAAGCGTAAAAAACATAAAAATAACCCTCTTCAAATGAAACCCGCTCATAAAAAGAAATCCCACCCAAACTCCCATAATAACAAGCGCTGTCCCCAAATCCGGCTGAAGAACAACAAGAGCCGAAGGAATCGCTGCGTATAAAAAGGAAACAAATATATTCTTCCCTAACCACGCCCCCTCAAACTTTCTCGAAAAAAAGCCAGCCAGAAGAAAAATAAGGGCAATCTTCAAAAATTCAGACGGCTGAAACTGAAAGCTCCCGATAAAAATCCAGCTCTTCGTACCGCGAATCGTCCCAGACTGAAACATAGTAAAAAGAATAAGCAGGACAAAAAACCAATATGCTCCCTGCCGAAACCATCCCCGCCCCACAAGCCATCGCCAATGAATCTGACTGCCAACAAGAATTGTTAAAACAAAAAGCACGTACCACAAAATCTGACGGTTAAAAAGTTCAGTATTAAGACTTGCAAGAGAAACCAAGCCAATCGCAGAAAGAATCACAATCCCTACAACTAAAAACCAGTCAAATCTCCGCAAGCTCGCAAAAAAAGTGTGAAAAAAAGAAGACATAGCTAGATACCCACTATGACAAATAACAATGACAATGACAAATAAAACCCTCCACAAAAATAATGGCCGCAATCACGCCCTGCGCATTACCGATCACTAAAACACCGGATATAAGAACACTTCTACTGCTCCATCTCTAACTCTCCGAACCAAATCCTCATCATAAGGAACAGATACAACAAAGTCTTTTGAGGCAAAACTCCGCAAGTTTGAAAGAATCGTCCCTGACACAAACACACGAAAGCCAAAACTATCCCGAAGCGCGACAACTACTCGCGCCTCAGAAATACGAGACCCTCCATCATTCCGCACCTCTCCCTTTACACGCATCTCTCGCGCCTCATCATCTATCTCAATCTGCGGCTCACTAGGCAAAGAAAATTCTAAGCCGGAAGACTGGCCCACAGAAGACCACTCCACATCCACAATGTAAAAACGAATCTCCTGAACATCCCGAGAAAAAGCCGTTGCGCTCGTCTCATATAAAATAGTCTCCTCTCGAGGAAGTACATTCGCCTCTCCGGAAACCTGCTCTAAAAGCTCACCCTCAAAACCATACAAAAGAAAAGAATAAGAGAAGTGGGAAGCTCTATACTTTTCATTAGGATTCGAAACTCGCGCAAAAAGAAATGCCGGATTCACACTCGACAAACGAAACACCTCGCTCTCTTGAACCATTAAGTCTAAAATTCGAGGACCTGTTGGAACGCCTACAGCAGCCGGACCCTGCTCCCTAGGACGAACAATTAGAAAAACTAAAAGACCAATAATCGCAAACACGACCAAGTAAAACAGTCCATACACAAGTTTTTTTGTAGAACGATTCATGATGCTGTCTCTACAATCTTTTTAAACTCCTCTGACTTCAAACTCGCACTTCCCACCAACACTCCATCAATTTCCTCCTTATCTAAAAATCCTTTCGCATCTTCCCCATTCACTGACCCGCCATATAAAATAGCTTCTAGCTTATAGCTTTTAGCTTCTAGGAACTCCTTTATAGAACCAATCATTTCTGCAGCATCTTCTGGAGTATCTGACGCTCCCCCACTATGCGATGAAATCGCCCACACTGGCTCGTATGCGATTATGACGCGTCCCGCGTCACAATCGTCCCGAGCGCAGCGAGGGGCTACCTTATCGTCCCGACCCGCCAGCTGGCTAGAAGCTACCTTATCCAACGCACTCTCCAACTGTGCTTTCACAAAATCTTTTGCTCCAGTAATATCCTTTCGCTCCTTCTCCCCAACACACAACACAACTATAAGCCCCTCTTTCAAAGCAGCTCGTACCTTCTTATTAATTTGCGTCTCTGTCTCACCCATTGCACGCCTCTCTGAATGACCCACAAGCACATACTTCACCCCAACTGACTCCAGCTGCTCTGAAGACACCTCTCCAGTGTACGCCCCCTCATCTTCATAAAACACATCCTGCGATCCAAGTTTTGCCTTCTTCAAAACATCCCCAACTCCAGCCAAAAAAGACAAAGGAGGCATTAGAATCACTCCATCCAAATCCTCTTTCTTTGCAAGCTCTATAGCTTCATCTTCAGTAGAAGGATTAAGTTTCCAGTTTGCTATCACTAATTTCATACTACTTATAATAACAAGTTCCAGTCATAAAAGAAAAAAGACAGCCATGCTTGACTGCCTCGAAAGAACTCTTATGGTTGATGAATCCGGGGTTATGCCGCTACTCGTCGCAACTCCCTCGCCCAACGACCCATGCGACGCTTGTTACGTCTCTCGCTCGGCTGCCAAGAGGCTCCAAACGCCCTAGCGTTATCCACCAGGGAATTGATGTCCCACCATAACACGTCACGCTCAGTGAAATCCCGTTCGATCCAGGCCCGTACGCTGCACTCAGACAGAGCCGAGGTTGCGTACTGCCGCGCACGTGGAATCCAAATCCTGAAAACCACACCACTGCCTCGTCTCCTGCCAGCGTGAACTTCCCACCCAGTAAGAGATTTTGACATAAGCCTCTCACATCCTCTCTAATCGCGCGCCTCACACTGCTGCTGCAATGCTAAGCTGCTAAGACGCCTGCGGTGGATCCTGTTCAGGCCATGTATGACCAAGGGGCTTGGGAGAAAACTCCTCACCGCCCCCATCATGCTCATCGTGCTCATGCCTGCGCCAGCCAAAGCAGTGCTCGCAGAAACGCCACACCTCTCCCAGAGGAGCAAGGGGTCCCCAATGACTGCAAGTGGCCTCATCGCCACAGTCAGAGCACTCGCCATAATTGTCACCGCCAAAAGATGTGTCTGGCATGTCCTTCCTTCCCAATCCAGAGGCCCCAGACTTCAAGACACGACTCAAGACCTAACTTCTATATATCACCCCATAAAACCTCTGTCAATCTCCACAAACTCCCCAAAATCAATGAAATTGCAAAACACAAAAATTGTGATACACTCCTAGCTAGTTACCTACTGTGGCCTGAGATAAAACCCACAAGGGACTACGTCAGACCCAGCCACAAGGAGTTAAGCGCAGAAATGCGCATCTGCTTTGACAAGCACGACACGTCCTGATACCCACCTCCTCTCTCTACGGAGAGAGTGTAGGTGGGTATCAACGAGGGCGCTGTAGAGTGCCGGGAAACGGGGGAAAACTGCGGTGCTTGCCCAGCTCACAAAGAGGGCGTGCAAACACCGGTGAAAGGCATGCACGCATCACCCAAGACCCAGCTAGAGAACGCATTGGCGGACGCCTACTCATCCGAGAGAAAAGGCGTCCGCCAACTACTACCCGCATTAAGCGGTTTTTTTCGTGCTAAAAGCTAATGAAGCTAAAAGCTATAAGCTACACAAAAAGCCCCACCCCCACACCAACCAAAATTCCTGCGAAAATAATTCCAAGACCAATCCATAAAACTGCCCTCCAAAACGGCACGCCAAAAAGATAAGCAGCAACAGTTCCAGTCCATGCTCCGGTAAAAGGCAAAGGAATTGCGACTAAGAAAAACAATGCAAACTCCTTCAAAAGCTCAAACTTCCCGCCATGCCTGCGATGCGTCCTATCAAACATCCACTCCTTACAACGATGCACAAAATGATATCTCTTTGCGAGTCTGTGAACAGCAAAATGCCAAAACCATAGCAGCGGAATAACTATCAAAAAATTTCCAATAACAGCAAGAAAAAAAGCAGTAAGCGGAGAAATATTCCATACAAAAACAGCCAAAGGTATTGCCCCACGAAGCTCTGCCACAGGCAATGCCGCAATTAAAACAGTTAGTATCCAATAGATAGTCATCTAGTAATCAGTATTACTATTTTTTTATTTTTAATAATCGAGCCGCATCATCCGGATCCACAACAGTCACCTCAATCCCCGTCCCCAGCTCAAATCCAGCATAGACACTCATCTTTGGCAAAACCTCAATGTGCCAATGATAATGAGCGAACTTATCCCGTCTGTGCGTAGGCGCAGAATGAATAAAAAAATTATAATCCGGATCCTTCAATCTCCTCTCCATCCTCTGAAGCACAAGCCGCAAAGCATGCGACACCTCCTCCACAATCTTAGAAGAAGCATCTTCAAAATACGAAGAATGTTTCTTGGGAAAAATTCGCGCCTCAAACGGCTCCCGTGAAATGTAAGGAATAAACGCAATCACATTCTTAGTCTCATATATAATCCGCTTCTTCTCCTTCCGCTCCCAGCCTAAAATGGTGCAATGCACACACTTCTTATGCTTATTATAATATTGCTGTGAACCCTTAAGAGATCTGCCAACATCCGGCGGAATCATAGGAAGAGCCATAATCTGATAGTGAGGATGATAAACCGAAGCTCCTGCCTTAGGACCCCAGTTATGGAAAAAAGAAACATACTTCACACACTTATCCCGCGCAAGATCCTTATAATGCTCCTGAAAAGATAAAAACACCAATGCTGCTTCAGAAGAAGAAAGACGCGGGTAGTTCCTATGATGATCTCTGGTAAGCAGAAGATGATGATATCCAATCCCCTCCATCACCTCATACGGACCGCGAGAAATTGCAGGGATACACTTCCGCTCATGCCGAAATGCGGGATACTTGTTCCGAATAATCTGTATCCTCCACTTGTCACGCTTATTAAGCCGAGAAGTCGAATGAAGCGCGTCTTTAGGATATACCAAAAGAGGGTCACCATGATTTGTAGTCTGCGGATCCTCAAACGGGCAATCCTTCTTTGAAACCCGCTCACGTTTAATCTTTTTTATAAACGCATCAGGCCTCTTGGCCCTCCCAGGCGCAAGCACAACCCACTCTCCTGATACAATGTCTTTTCGAAGTTCAGATGATGACATAATAAATATTACTAATGACCAATTTCCAATGTCCAATTTTCAATCAATGTTCAATGCAACAATTTTCAAACAGTCAAAAGTGAACATTGAGTTAGCCGGTAAAAATTGATAATTGAAAATTAAAAATTCCGTGTCTACGCGATCTCAATCGCGTAGACGTCGATAAATACTATCTTCAACTTCATCTCTCGGCCTTCCATGCTTCTCTTGAGATATGCCCCGAAGACGCTCCGCAATCTCGTCACTTCCCTTTCCACTCGGAATCGTACGAATATTAAACGGCTTCGTTGTCTGATTATCCACCAAAAGCCGCACATACGCATTAAAATTATCAATATTAGAAAGATCATGCTCATCAAATTCAGGAGCAAATTCCTTTATCAAAGTCTCCGTATCCTGCACACCAACGCGAAACGAAACAAATGATCCAACATTTCCAAATACTGCGTCCCGTATCGTATCCGACAACTGCGCAATAAACTGATGTGCAATCACAAGATTCAAACGATACTTCCGAGCTTCTGAAAGAATTGTAGCAATGGAATCTGTTGTGAAATTCTGAAACTCATCAATATACAAATTAAAATCTCTCCTCTCATCCTCCTTAATATCAACCCGAGAGAGCGCAGCCATAAGAATCTTACCTACAAAGATCATTCCAAGCAGATTCGCATTTATATCTCCAATTCTTCCTTTAGAAAGATTAATAAGAAGTATCTTTCCCTCATCCATAATCTGCCGAAAATTAAATGAAGACCTCTCCTGCCCAATAATTACACGCATATAATCATTTGCAGTAAATGTATTGAACTTAGAAGTAATGTACGGAGTAATATTTTGAAGCGAAGCCTCTCCTCCGGCCTTCTCTGCCTCCTTCTGCCAAAAATCCTGAACTGTTGGATTTTTAATACGCTGAAGCTTCCTATCCCGATATCCCTTATCAGTAAATATTCGCGCAACCTCCATAAGGGTCGCGGGCTCATTTGCCGAATCCTCCATTAAAAGCAGGAGAGCATTTCGCATATACTGCTCAAACATAGGCCCGCCAGTAGCCTTCAAGTCATAAAGCTTATCAAAAATACTAACCATCTCATTTACAATAAACGTCTTCTCCTCCGGTCTATCAAGATTATACTCAATCATATTAAGCCCCAAAGGACGCTCAAGGTCTGAAGGATCAAATACAACAACATCCTGAGCACGGGATTCAGGCACCTGCCTCAAAACCGCCTCCACTAAATCCCCATGAGGATCAATAACCGCAACTCCCTTGCCGTGAGCTACATCATAGGCAGCCATATTCGTAATAAGATTAGACTTCCCAGTTCCTGTCTGCCCAATAAGATAGACATGCCGCCTGCGATCATCGTTAGCAACACGCACCTCTTTCTTCTCCCCTCTATACGCACTCTCTCCAATAAGAACGCCCTCTTTTGGAAGCTCTGCAGGAGGAGCTGACTGTTTAGCCTTTAAGGACTTCACCTTAGGAATCTCAGAAAATGGAGTGGTGAAATGAAACATGCTCGTAAGCTCTTCCGAATTCAAAATCATCTCCTGATTCTTTGAAAACTCCCGAAAAGAAAACTTGTGGGCAAAATCCTTATTTGACCGCACCCTCACGATCTTCAAATCATTTCGGTCTGGAGCTCCAAACTGAGAAAATCCAGAGGTCAAACTCCAGAGAAGAATCTCTGCCTTCTCCTTTGTGGGGGCGGACGCCAGAAGCCGAATATTCACACGAAATAAAGGAGTCGAGGCCTTCTTCTGAAGCGCCTGAACCGCAACATCCTCAACTGTCTTCTCCCGAAAGCCCTCCTCTTTCTGTTTTGTATTGTCTTTAGGAACAACTGCTTCCGTAATACTCTCAAAAGAAAACGAAGACCGAATCACCTTCTTAAACTCCTCCCCCTTCTGCAGTCTACGAAGCGCGCTCAAAATCTTCGTACGCAAAGCTCGAGACGCAGGTTGTACAAGAACCTGAATCACAGCCCCCTCTCCAATCTCCTGAATCTTTGAAAGCGCGCCAACAATTGAAGAAAAAGGATCTCCGTCTACATCCTGATAAGTGCGGACCGGAAGAATAAACTTATCCCTCTGCTTCACCCACGCGCCCTCGTATACTCCATGAGGACTAAAAATTGTATAGTCAGAAGCCTTTTCTACCTCTGCCCCAGCCCAAACAGCATGAACCTGCCGAGAAAACGTCTCTCCAAGATGCAAAGGAACAGCAGCATAAAAATGAATCTCCTCCCCCACATGAGGAACAGCAACTTCAAACACAAAAGGTTTTTTAAAAGACGAGAGAGAACTCAAAAGCTGTTCAAAAAAACCTATCTCTTCCTTTAAATCCTTACCTTCAGAAGAAGTATATGGAAGCCGAACAAGAAAAAGCTCAAGACTAAGTTTCTCAACAAGTGTATTTCCCTGCGATTTACGAAAGAAAAAAAACGCTACCACCCCAACAACTAGAAGTAAAACAGCTCCAAAAAGTGTACCTACTAACATAAAATAGCTTATAGCTTATAGCTTATAGCTTATAGCTAAAAGAGATTCTCCCCTAAAAGCTAATGAAGCTAGAAGCTAAAAGCTCGTCAAATAATTCCCCGCCTCTTCATCTCCGGCAATAACTTATCAACCAACGAATCATGAAACGCATCTTCAAGAAAAGGAGTAAGCTTTCGCGCATCCTTAAGAGACTTCTCAAGGTTCCCATGAAGAGCTGTCTCAGCAAGTCGTCCTACTGCCTCACCCATACCCTCTGCATCTCCACCATTGAAATAATCAGGAAGAAATGAATTCATATTCTCCGGAGAATCCTTCTCCTTCTTTACATCATCGTCCTCATCCTGAGAAGCACTGGGCGGTGGAGGCAAAGGCGCCTTCTCTTGCCGAAGAGACTTCTTCACAACTTCCCGTTTTGGCGCCTCTCGAAAATCAGGACTCTCTTTATACTCCTGAACACGCTCCCCAGCATGCTGAACATTCTGCTCAAAATTCTCTGTAAAATGCTGAACCTTTACCATAAGTGTATTGTACTATAAATCACTCATTTAACTCATCAATCTGAATAGACCCGGGAGAAAATCGAATATTCGATGAATTAGAAAATCCGCCTCCCGGCTCTGGAATAGGAACTAAAGACTCCGGCCCCTCTGACCAATCACTCTGATGAAATACATCATTCCTCCATCGAGTAAAATAATCCTCCACCTCATGACGCGCTGCCGCAGATCCAACAGGATTCCACTCAACAACAATCGTAACTTTCAAAGTAGATGGATCAAGACTTCCTCCTGAAGACACAATTTCTCCAACAGAATCCCGAAACACGTCCTCCACATAAAAAGAACGAACAAAAACTCTTCCATTATAAAGAGACCAAACATCATTCGCGTCAAACGCCCTAGAATACACGCGAACATCATCAATCATTCCATCAAAAAAACCGGAACTATGCCGACCAACAAAAAAATCTCCAGAAGCGCCCGACGCAGAAAATCCTAATGTGCTTGTCGCCGCAAGAAGACCATCTACGTAAAGATTAAGAAACGAACTTGGGGAGCTGCCAAATACTCCAACAACATGATGCCAGCCCTGAGGCGGCATTGGCGCCTGCACACTGCTTCCCTCATCCCGAACAAAAAATCGAACCTGCCCATCCACATCATAGTCATATGTAATGCCATAGCCATACGGAGACCCCTCCTTACTCACAAGCCCGACATTAGAAACAGGAACAGCATCCGGATACATCCACAATGCCACTGAAAAATCAGCCTGAAGATCTAAAGACGAATCATCTCCAAAAAACATATATTGAGAGCCCTCAAACGAACGACACGTCCCCACACGGCACGAAAAAACAGGCATTGTACCGATAATATCTCCGCGAACACCTGAAGCAACGGAATTGTGAACAATATTCTCAACTGACTCATCAAAATTCCAATGAGCTTGAAGCTCGTCCTGAGGCGCGTTAACTACAACACCCTCCTTCCCTTCAAACGCAGAAAGAGAAGTACCGCTTGCAACAATATAATGAGAAATTCCTCTATCAAGATTATAAACATCCAGCCAGCTTGAATCCGATACAGACCGTACCTCTTGAAGAAGAGCCCGGCTAACTCCTGAGGCAGTTCGAGACTGCTGATTCAAAGATCCAGAACGAAGCACAAATGTAATACCTACCACAGCAGCGCCAATAAGAACCGCGCCAATCGCAAGCCCAACAATAATCTCAATAAGAGACTGACCGGACCTAGCTTTTAGCTTATAGGTAATAGCTTTTAGAAAAAACGAAAACATACACATTTATTATAAAACCTAAAAGCTAATGAAGCTAAAAGCCATAAGCTATAAATTAACGTAAATCATTATACCGATCCCAAATCTCTTCTGAGGAAAGCGCTCTGTCGTACACACGAGGCTCATCAATCCATCCCCGAAGAACATTAGCCCCATCCTGCTCACTCCTCCCAATCTCAAAAGAATCAAGAGGAAATAAAAGATCAGGGCTATCCTCTGAAACATCCTCAACGCCATCTATATAAATCTTCTTTGAGATACCATCATATACATACGCAAGATGATGCCATCCATCTGAAAGAGCTGTCATAGCAGCAGTCGTCCCCTCACCGCCGCCAGGATTCGTATAAAAGCTTGGCTTCCGGGATGAGCCCAAAACTCGTGCGTATATCCGCCCCAAAGAACCATCATACCCAGACCAAAGAGCCCCCTTATTACCACCATCTCCATCCAATCGAACCCATCCCAAAATAGAAAAAGAAGAAAATGTGTGAGGAAAAGATCCAGAAACATAATCATCTGCCCCATCAAATCGAAGGCATCCCCCAGCCCTACATGGCCCATCCCACACTGCGCCGGAAATACTTCCATTTCCTTCAAGACCACTCGCATCATAGGCCACTGAACCATTCTCTTGATCAAAATGCCAATACCCCGCAACTCCCTTCTCAAGACGAGGAGAAATAAAACCAACAGAACGAAGAATTACATCTCCTACAACTCCTCCCTTTCCAGAGCTGGCAACTGAGATAATTTTATCCAACGACGACATTCCGTTCACCGACTGAAACGCAACATCAAATGTATCTCCTAAAGGCAAATCAGAAAACTGCACGCCGTTCGACAAAAAATGCGCCTTGTGTACTCCAAACGGAGCATCAAAAAACTCCTGATACTCATAAACATCCTCTGAAGGATGAAGAAAACGCACTCCCCAGCTCATGCCGTCTGCCTGAGTAAGAGAACGCTCTCTGGCATCCTGCAGTACAGAATTAATTCCCTGGGCAGCGCTTCGAACACTCCTGGACTCACGAATACCAAACAAGCTTGTAAACCCAAAAGTTGAAAGGGCTACAAGCACAGCAAGAGCAATCATCACCTCAACAAGAGTAAAGCCCTTACAAGTTCGTAACTTATACCTACCTGCCCCGCCTACCGGCAAGCAAGTCTTTATAACTTTCAAGAAAGATAAAAACATACATCTATTATAAAACCTAAAAGCTAATGAAGCTAAAAGCTATAAGCTAGATTAAAACTGCGACGTAAGCTGATACACCGGAATAATCACAGATAAAGCAATAACTCCCACAATACCGCCAACAAACATAAGAAGAACAGGCTCAAGAAATGACACTACCGTCTTCAAAGAACTAGAAACTTCCTTTGCGTAAAAATCCGAAAGAGCGTCAAGCACCTCTTCAATATGACCGGCTCTCTCTGAAACAGAAATAAGATTTATCACAGTCTGCGGGAAAAAAGTTTCTCGTTTGAACGCCTCTCCAACAGTAAGACCCTTAGAAATTCCCTCTCGAGAAATTCGAAGAAGAGCGTCTTTAAGCTCTGTATTTCCGACAGCATCGGCCGTAATTTCAAGCGATTCAGTAAAAGGCATGCCAGCACGAATAAGAGACGAAAGCGTAGCAGAAAATCGCTGGAGCGCAATCTTTCGCACAACATCCCGAATCATAGGAAGCCCGGAAAGAGTTCTAATAACAAACCGCTTAAACAAAATAGAGGCGCGGTAGAAATAAAACGCGAGAATAATGGCCAAAATAAAACCAACTACAACAATCCAGCCAATCTTGCCAAACAAAAGACCTATGCTAAATACAACACGAGAAAAAAGGGGAGGATCAAATCCTCCATCAGTAAAAACCTGAGAAATTCGAGGAAGAGCAAATGTTATCAAAAACACAAGAATAAGAAATGAAGCGCCAAGCAGAATAATAGGATAGACAAGAGCTCCTCTCACCTGATCTTTCAAATCCTTCTCTTTAGCAAGAGATTCGCTCAAATTCTCAAATGTACTATCAAGATTTCCAGATGACTCTCCGGCTTTTACAAGATTCACATACACAGAACTAAACACCTTAGGATAATTCTGAAAAACGAGGTGGAAGGGCTGACCCTGCTCAAGACTAGTACGCACCCGAACAAGAAACTCTCTCACAGCAGGCTTCTTAAAGTCTTCAAGAAGAATATTAATTGCCTGCAAAAGACTCGTGCCAATCTTAAGCATAAGCCCCAAATACTTTGATATAAAAATCTGATCTATGGGCGTAATACTGCCGCCAAAAACCTGAACATGCTTCAGCTTCTGCCAAAAACCTCCAGTCTTCTGAACACTGATAGGCTTCAACCCTCTGGAGGCGATAAACTGCAATACCTGAGGAACATCTACAGCATCCATCTCACCATCTGCAATCTTCCCATCAGATTGTGTCGCTGTGTATTTATACCGCATTTATTCACGAATTACTCTAAACACCTCATCAATTGTAGTAACACCACGCTCAACCTTCTGCAAACCATCTTCAAACATCGTCACCATTCCCTCCTTACGAGCAGCCTGCCGAAGCGCGTCAAGAGAAAATTGAGGACTAACAATAAGCTTTCGAAGCGCCCCCGTAATATGCAAGACCTCAAAAATACCAACTCGCCCCAAATACCCAGTGCCGCTGCACGCATCACACCCCTTCCCGCGATAAAACGTAGTAGGCATCTTTATTGCTCCGGGATCCACATTCAATGCCTTTAACTGATCAGAGATACTATCAAGCGTCGCAGAATCCGGCGTATACGACTCTATGCACTGAAGATGGATCCTCCGAGTAAGACGCTGAGCAAATACCGCGTTCAAAACCGCAGCAATCAAAAATGGAGGAAGTTTCATATCAAAAAGCCGTGGAATTGCAGTAGGAGCATCATTCGTATGCAAACTAGAAAGAACAAGATGCCCGGTAAGCGCGGACTGCACAGCAATGCTTGCAGTGTCAGCATCCCGAACCTCACCAACCATAATAATATTAGGATCCTGCCTCAAGATTGACCGAAGACCGCCGGCAAACGTAATACCAGCAGCAGCATTCACCTGAACCTGATTCACAAACCGCATATCATACTCAATTGGATCCTCAACTGTGACAATATTCACCTCAGGACGATTCAACATATTAAGAATTGAATAAAGCGTCGTCGTCTTTCCAGACCCAGTAGGACCACACACCAAAAACATTCCATAGCTCTTCGAAATCGCATCTACAATTACATCACGCATACGATCATCAACAATTCCAAGTTCAGCTAAAGAAAGAGGCCGGTCCGCGCCCTTCAAAAGACGCATGACAATCTTCTCTCCATAAAACGTTGGGAGCGCGGAAACACGAATATCAATATTCTCATCTCCTATCTTATGCCGAAAACGCCCATCCTGCGGCTTCGAATGTTCATCAACCCGAAGTCCGGAAAGAATCTTAATCCTGGCAATAACTGCAGGATGAATCTCTTTAGGCATACGAATAATCTCATGGAGAACGCCATCAATACGAAATCGAACAAGAACCGCATCATCTAAAATCTCCACATGGATATCAGAAGCCCTAGAAGATACCGAATAAGCAAGCAAATTATCAACAATCGCAACAATAGGAAGATCTTCAGCAGCCTGTTCAAGATCCTCCTCACCCTGAACCTTTGACCTCAAAGACTCCCGAATACTATCCTCAATAATTTTCTTAAAGTCCTGAGTTAACTTCTCCTCATACAAAGAAAATCCCCTATTCAAATCCTCATCTGTTGCCAAGTATGCCTTCACCGATCCATCAAGCTTCAAAGACAAAAAATCAGTAGTCTCAAGATCTGTAGGATTCTCCATTGCCACATCAAACGTACCATCTGTCTCTCTGGCAAAAACAATAGCCCGCCTCTCACGAGCTACATCCTCCGGAAGCATCCGAAGAACCTTCTCATCAATATCAGAAGTACGAATCCGTATCCGATCTACTCCCAAATGCTTTGCAAGAAGAGTATAAAAATAATCCTTGTTCAAGAGTCCCTGTGAGATAAGAACCTCAACAACTTCCTGACGCTTACGCTGCGCCTCCCCAAGTGCAGCATCAAACTTTTCAACATCAACAAGCCCCTCCTGAACAAGAAGATTCTTAATTTTATCTGGAGGTAATGGAATCATAAATTAGCTTCTAGTGTGTTAGCTTATAGCTTGTTAGCTTTACGGAAAAAATTCGACAAGATAACAAAAAGCTAAAAGCTAATGAAGCCATAAGCTATAAGCTTTTGTATAAGTATAACTCCAAGAGCACACGGAATCCATAACCAGTACAAAGGAAATCTCTCACGAATACGAAAAACATACTGCGCAAAAAGAGACCCCAAGACTGACAAAAGACCTAGAAGTAAAAGGTAATAAATCCATGCGTAATTCCATACTGGATTCCCTAAAAGAAAAATAGAAAATGCCCCAAGCCACAACTCTTCTCTTTCAAAAAATCTCTCTCCAAATCTTTGATTCAGACGCAAAGAAAGAAAGAAAAACAAAATCGAAACCCCTAAAGAAATAAGATACTGCAGACCAAAACGAGTAAAATGATACCCAAAAACATACAAAGCGCTTCTATGCGGAGGAACAAAAAAGCTGGACGGAGGACCTGAATCACGCCAGAGCACATACTGTCCATACACAAGATACAGATAAACCCCCAAAATTCCCAAAAGAGCTATAAAAAATAGATACTGAAAAAACCGAATCCTGCCTCTCAAAAATATCTGAAAAAACAGACCTACGGTCAAAAACAAAATGGTAAACCCCGTTAGAAAGGATAAAGTCATAAGCTCTATTTTACTAGAAAAGAAAACGCCGACCAAATGCCGACGCTTCCCAAAAACAAATCAAGAACTATCTACAGATCAAGTCCCGGATCATTTCCAACCTCATACACATTATCATTATCTCCTCCATCATTAGCCTCTACATTTGAAGAGCCTGAACTATACTTTATGCTCTCCATATCCGCATTAATCTCATACCATGTACTCGCGCTATCGCACGCATATGAGTAGAAAAGATGCGGAGCAGTATTACGAGGATCAATTGGAAGTGACGAAAGCGGGGAACCTCCTGTAATTGCTCCAAGATTCACGTCAATCCATCCAGCGCCACCTACCGTAGATAAGTCTGCTGCGCTAGGCACAACACACGTCCTACCTCCAAGTGGAGAAGTACTGCTTGCAAAAGTGCATCGCGCAGTTGCTGGACAAACATCACTTGATGCTTCAGCAAGACTAATATTAGAAGGATCAACATCAGCCAAATAGAATCCCAAAGCAGTATTTATCGCCTCTAAATCAGATATTCTCGTTGCATCACGGCTCTGCCTAATAAGCTCTGCAGGGTTCAAAACCAAAACAACTGCTGTCGCAAGTACAGCAAGAATCGCGATTACAACAAGAAGCTCAATAAGTGTAAATCCTTTTTTCATAAAAACACTTCTAAAATAACGGGTTCGACCTTGAGTAAAGTTTCATTAATACTAGTATTATAACAAATTTTATGCAAAGTTACTGGGGATAACAATATGGAGAGAAATCCCACTCCTATGCCTAATTCTTACTAAAAAACTCCCTAACCTGCGAAACCAAGCCCTCGATTGAAAGCTGTGCCTTTACAAAATACCCTATAGCTCCAAGCTGCTGTCCCTTCTGAACATCTCCCTCCTGTCCCAAATTAGAAATCACCACAATAGAAACCTTTTTCCCTGCAAGTGCAGGATCACTATTAATCTTCTCCATAAGCTCAAAGCCGGAAACCTTAGGCAGAATAATATCCAAAAGAACCAAATCAGGCACTTCGTTCTGTAAAGAACGAAGTGCCTCCTCTCCATCACGAACAAGAGTAACACTGATGCCCTCTTTCCCAAGACGCTGTTTCAAAAGATTCCCCAAAAGTGGCTCATCTTCAACAATAAGCACCCTCTTTGCCTGACCAGAGCTTTGGGCAGAGGCGGACTTTGCCGCGCCAGAGGCGGGCTGCGCAGACTGAATAGGCTGTTGTTGCTCTTCCATTACCAGTAGTATATCACCTTTTACTATTGAAGCTCCACACAAAGACAATGCCAAGAAAAACACAAAAACAGCCTATTGGCTGTTTTTGTGTTAAACAAAATCTCTAAAAGATAAAGTAAAGAATTTTTTTAGTTGTCCCAAGAATCTGTCCACACTCAAATAGTGTGTACGAAATTCACACGAACCTACCTACCAACAGGCAGGTCATAATTCGTGTGCTTTCGCACACATAAGAGTTTAAACAGAAGCCGAAACACATAGGACTCCTCGGCCAACATCCTTTACCACGCCATAGCTCACAAAGTGAGCAAAGGCGGGTTTTTCTCGCCAAAGCTTTATGCAAAGGCGAGTTACCTTCCGCAGAAGGTACTATACAAATTGTATAGTCGAAACGAATTAATCCACGCACAGCTTCCGCTACGCGTGCCTTGTTACGACTTCGTCCATGTCACCGAACTTACCCTAATCCCGCTAAGCGGGACTTCAAGTATTCCCGGCTCCCTTGACGTGACGGGCGGTGAGTACAGGACTCGATAACGTATTCACCGCGGCATTCTGATCCGCGATTACTAGCGATTCCAACTTCATGGAGTCGAGTTGCAGACTCCAATCCGAACTAAGACCAGTTTTAAGGGATTAGCTCCGCCTCACGGCTTGGCAACCCTCTGTACTGGCCATTGTAGCATGTGTGTCGCCCAGGGCATCAAAGGGCCATGCTGATTTGACGTCGTCCCCACCTTCCTCCACATATGGTGTGGCAGTCTCTTGTGACACGTATAACACAAGATAGGGGTTGCGCTCGTTACCCCACTTAAGGGAACGCCTCACGGCACGAGCTGACGGCAACCATGCAGCACCTGTCCTGACGTCATAAATGACAACCATCCTTTCAGACGGTCTTCGTCAGAATTTCAAGCCCTGGTGAGGTGTCTCGCTTACCATCGAATTAAACCACATGCTCCACCGCTTGTGCGAGTCCCCGTCTATTCCTTTGAGTTTTAAGCTTGCGCTCGTACTTCCCAGGCGGTCTACTTAACGCGTTAGCTTCGCCACTCCGAGGGTCGATACTCGAAACAGCTAGTAGACATCGTTTACGGCGTGGACTACCGGGGTATCTAATCCCGTTCGCTACCCACGCTTTCGCACATTAGAGTCAGGAACGCCCCAGGGAGCTGCCTTCGCCTTTGGTGTTCCACATGATATCAACGGATTTCACCCCTACACCATGTGTTCCACTCCCCTCTAACGTCCTCTAGCCTAGTAGTTTCTCCGGCAGCCTTAGAGTTGAGCCCTAAGATTTAACCGAAAGACCCGCTAGGCCTCCTGCGTGCGCTTTACGCCCAATAAATCCGGATAACGCTTGAGGTCTCCGTATTACCGCGGCTGCTGGCACGAAGTTTGCAACCTCTTATTCCTGCCGTACTATCAACAAGGCACCGAAATGCCTAGCTTTATCCGGCAGAAAAGCAGTTTACACACCGAAGTGATTCATCCTGCACGCGGCGTCGCTCCATCAGGCTTTCGCCCATTGTGGAATATTCTCGACTGCGGCCACCCGTAGGTGTACGACCCGTATCTCAGTGTCGTCGTTGGGGGTCAGGCTCTCACCTCCCCTACCCGTCGTAGCCTTGGTAAGCCATTACCTTACCAACAAGCTGATGGGACCGAGGCCCCTCCTCAAGCGGCAGTAAACTGCCTTTACCCTTACGGGAACTATCAGGTATTAGTCCGCCTTTCGGCGGATTATTCCTGACTCGAGGGTAGGTTCCAAGGTACTACTAACTCGTCTGCCACTATTATCCGAAGATAATCGTTCGACTTGCATGCCTTATCCACGCCGCCAGCGTTCATCCTGGACCAGGATCAAATCCTCAAAAATAAATTGGGACAACTAAAAAAATTCTCTATTATTAACACCTCTGTTAATTACCTACTACTACATATGTCAAACATCTGTCAGGGCAGAAAAAAACCAGCTTCTCTAAGCTCGCCCTTATTATAAGGAAGGGGTCCTGATTGTCAACAAAACCTTGCCAAACAAGCTAAAAACATTGACACACAAGTAAAAAACAAGTACAAAAAACACAGTGACGCCCTAAACGCCAGCGCCGCCAAAAGGGAGGCTCCCCAATGGAAAGCTGGGAACGTCTGCAAGTCGCTCTGCTCGAACACACGGACGAGACAACAGTTGATGCCTTGGAGGAAACAATCAGGCCCATTCTCCAGGCAACCGAAGCTGGATGGAGCCTGACATCAGGAGACGACTGCGACACAAAGAAGATCCAACAGGCACTTCTGAGAACGCTGACAGAAAGAGTCGAGAGAGTAATTCATCTCTCGGCAAGCAATCCAGTACCTGACACGCGACCCGAATGGGCCGACGAAGAGCTGTGGGAGAATCTCCTTGCATACGGCCCTATCACCAAAGGCGAGCTCGAGACACTCTTCGTAGATAGCGTTCCAGACGACGGGTACGTATCTACGATCATACTCGACAAGCTGGCCGAAGGCCTGGAGATGCCGAAAGGCCTCGACGAGGCATACGAAGCCTTCTCCCAAGAAGTGTGCTCCACTGTCAGGAACATCGGCCTCCCCGAAACGCCCCAGAAGTGTCTGGAGGGAGGAATCGACTACATCCTACGAATACTCATAGCCTGTGCGGCAAATGACAACACCGACATGCTCACGAAGTGGAAGCCTCTCGTGGAAGTCATCGTCGCGCATCCTCCTACGGGCAAATGGGGACAAGATCCCAACGTCTGGGTCGCACTCACCGCCTGACCCGCGCGAACGTGGCCGAGCCATCACGCCCCGCAAACATCGTACACCCGCCAAAGCATCTCACTGCCGAGGCGGATTTTTTTACAAAACCCGAAAACAGGGGTTGCCAAACAAGCTAAAAACCCCTACAATCTAGTACGTTATGAAAAAAGATATACATCCAGCCTACTATCCTAAAGCAAAAACAACCTGCGCATGCGGGCACTCTTTTACTATTGGAGGAACAAAAGAAAAACTAGAGGTGGAAATCTGCTCTAACTGCCACCCCTTCTATACAGGCAAGCAGACCCTAATTGACACAGCAGGCCGAGCTGAACGCTTCAAAGCGCGCGCTGCAAAAGCAAACAAAGAGAAAATACAGAAAAAGAAAACCAAAAAAGTAACAAGAGCTAAAAAGAAGATAGAAAAGAAGGAAAAAGAATAATTCCACAAATATGGCAATTGAACTAAACATTCAAACCCGCACAGTCCTTGGCAAAAAGGTAAAAACCCTCCGCAAAGAAGGGCTCATTCCTGCGGAAATCTACGGACACGGAGAAAAAAATAAACATATTAGTATTTCTGAAAAAGAATTCGACAAAGTCTACAAAGAAGCAGGGGAACACACTATCATCCAAGTTTCCATTGGAGGAAAAGAAAAAGTCCCTACGCTAATAGCAGAGGTGCAGAAAAATCCTGTAACAGGAAAGTATTTATCCGTTGATCTGCACCAAATCCGGATGGATGAAAAAATTCAAACTCACATACCCATTGAATTCACAGGTGAAGCTCCAGGAATTAAACTTGGACTCATTCTGGTAAAAGTTACAGAAGAGCTTGAGATAGAAGCTCTGCCCGCAGATCTCCCGCATAAAATAGAAATATCCCTCGAGAGCCTGGAAGAGGCAGGAGACACACTCCATGTAAGCAATCTGGAAATTCCAAAAAATGTAAAAGTACTCGTTCAGCCTGAAACAGTAGTCGCAACAATCTCCGAACCAAAAGAAGAAGAGATTGAAGAGCCGGAACCAGCAGAAGGTGAAGAAGGAGCAGAAGGAACAGAAGGTGAAGGAGAAGCGCCCGCAGAAGGCGAAGGAGAAACACCTGCGGAAGGCGAAGGAGCAACGCCTGTAGAAGATAAAGGAGGCCAGCCTGCAAAAGCAGAAAAACAAGAAGAAAAGAAATAAAACTCATCCAAAATCACAACAACTAAAAAGGTACACCCCCACACCTATGCATAGGCGTGGGGGTTTTGTGATATGATAAACCCGATGGAAAGACTAAAAATCCTCATACTAGCAATACTACTTATACAAACCATCGTCTTTACGCAAACGAGCTATCTTTCTGCGCAGCAAGCCATTGCAGCAGAGGACGACAATAGATCAAGAGAAGAACTCGAGCGTGAACTCGAAGAATTGGAAGAACAGATAGAAGAGCAGCGCGGGCAGGTAGAAACATACCAAACACAGGGAAAAACTCTAAAAAACGAGATATACTCCTTAAACTCCAGAATTAAAAAACTTAATCTCCAAATACAGGCAACTGACATTACAATCGAAAAAGTTGGACAGAACATTATAGAAACACAAAAAAATATTAACCACACTGAAAATAGAATAGACGACCACAAAGACGCATTAGCCAGCGCTGTCCAGCAAATCTACGAACAGGACAGACAGGGCCTTATCCAAATCCTTCTGGCAAACGAACAAATTTCAGACTTCTTCGGAGAAATAAACGAAATCGCGCGCGTACAAGACAACCTACGCCTTGCTCTTCAGGAAATAGTAAATCTCCGAGGAGAACTAGTCACTAAAAAAAGTGAGCTTGTACTCGAAAAAGAAGACACTAAAAATTTAAAGACTGCCCAGCAGGGACAGAAAAAAAATGTCCAGTACACACAAAACGAAAAAGAAGATCTTCTGGAAATAACCGAGGGAGAAGAATCAAAATACCAAAAACTCCTAAAAGAGTCACAGGAAACTGCGGCAGAAATCCGAAAACGCATATTCCAGCTTCTGGGCGGCGGAGAACTCACATTTGAAAAAGCATACGAATATGCGAAACTTGCGGAAAAAGCTACAGGGGTACGCGCCGCCTTCATCCTAGCGATCCTAAACCAAGAATCCGCCCTAGGCAGAAATGTAGGTCAGTGCAGATACGACAAAGTACTCCCTCAAACAGGCACTACTGTTATGCGCTCAAAAGACATTCCAGTCTTCGAAGACATCTTAAAACGACTAGATATTAATCCAAGCTCCCGCGCCGCGTATGTCTCCTGTCCAATTCTTCGAGATGGAAATCACGGAGGAGCAATGGGACCAGCGCAATTCATTCCCTCTACATGGAAACTATATGAGTCCTCAATTAAAAAAGTAACAGGAAACAATCCGCCCAACCCATGGAACAATGCAGACGCATTCTCAGCAACAGCGCTCTATTTAAGAGACTCCTTAAACTCCCGCTCCTGCAGAAACTATGTGAGCGAAAACAAACACATTGTAGATGCTCAAATTCTCTCTGAGAGATGCGCCGCAGCCCAGTACTACTCCGGAGGCAGATGGTATACCTATAGATGGGTATACGGAGAACCAGTTGTAGTAAAAGCCCAAAAATTCCAACGCGACATCGATATTCTGGAGGGATAGTAAAAAATCTCATCTTATAAGATGAGATTTTTACTTCTTACCTTTTTCCGCCTTTTGAAACCCCTTCACAATCTTTCCAAAATCTCCTTCCAAAATCTTTGTAGCATTACCCCACTTCTTCCCAATCCTATGATCTGTAATCCTGTCCTGCGGAATATTATACGTACGAATCTTCTCTGCCCGCTCCGCAGAACCAATCTGCTCCCGCCGAAGCTCTGAAACAGACCCTACTTCCTGCTCACGCTTTGCCTCATAGAGCTTTGCCCGAAGCATAGACAAAGCAGTCTCACGATTTGCATGCTGCGCCCTACCAGCCTGCGATGAAACCACAAGACCAGTCGGCTTATGCAGAATACGCACTGCAGTCTCCACCTTATTCACATTCTGCCCTCCAGGACCCGAAGACCGAAAAAACGAAATCTCCAAGTCAGATTGATTAATCTCTATCTCCTCCGGCTCTACCTCAGGCAAAATTGCAACTGATGCAGTTGAGGTATGAACTCGTCCAGACTTCTCTGTGGCAGGAATCCTCTGAACACGATGAACTCCTGATTCGTGCTGAAAGTCCTTATATGCTCCCTCTCCTGAAATCCGGGCTGAAAAACTCTTATATCCCCCCAATGAGTTAGCGCTCGAATCAAGTTTCACAAACTTCAACTCCTTATCTTCCGCATACTTCTGATACATACTCTCCAAATCTGCAGCAAAAAGAGCCGCCTCATCCCCTCCAGTACCGGCACGAATCTCTAAAATAATATGTTTTATATCTTCCATAACAATGAGTATTAAACAACAAAAAAACCGCGCGCACAAGAAGACCAGAAAAACTACCTCGTCGCAGAAATCGTCTCACTAAGCTCTGCAAGCGGCGCCTCTATTATAACCCTACCCGTAACTGAATCCTGAAAAATGTCATAACCCGAATCATAACTCGAAGTACTTGTATAAAATACACCCTCCCCATTCGGATCATAAGGCACAACAACAAGATATGTTGGAAAAAGACATGGAACAATATCATAATCTCCCAACCCAACAGCCATCCGCGTCGAAGTAGAAGGCAAGTACCCAGCACTGCAGGAAAAACTCCCCTTGTTATCAGCAATGTTCTGACTTACTGCATTCAAAATCACATTCAAATCCGCAGCTCGCTCATTATTTCTCGATTTTGCAAATCGTGCTGAAGGATTTATCAGCATCAAAACCACTGCCCCAACCACAGCAATAATAGCTAACACGACAAGCACCTCTAAAAGAGTAAAACCCCTTTCAGCTTTTAGCTTATAGCTTTTAGCTTTTAGGAAAAACAAAAACATACATCTATTATAAAATCTATAAGCTAATGAAGCTAATAGCTTCCGCCCAAGGCGGATCCGCCTCTGGCGGAAATGAAGCTAAAAGCTAGAACTGACCTACTTCCATAAACGAAATCCTTTCTAAGGTGTAGCTATCAACCTGAAGCTGTAAGTCTGGCACACGCCCTTGAAAGACGAGCGGATCATCTAGCAGTTCCTGAGCGTCTTCTGCCCTGTCGAGCTGCAAGAGTTTGAGAGCGCGCTGCACTTTGGCCCACTCGACGTAGAACGACCACATGCGTGCAGCTTTCTCGCTGGCCTGTAATTCGTCCGAATCTAGAAACTCATACAAGGAGATCCGGGCCTCGTGGCCGCCATCAAACATGGCGTTTAGGGCGTCGTCCAGCACGGGGCGGGGGACTTGCTGCCCTAGTTTCTCGTACCAAGAGTCTATGAAGGCGTTTGAGGATCCGACGTCGCCTGATTCTGAGGACGGTTGTGAACGCCCGGCGTTCGGAGTCATGTGCCTTCCCTCATGTTGGTCTGGTTTGGGGTAAGGCGAGTATACGTGAAGTGGGACGGGCTGTAATGACGAGACGGTGGGGAAGGAATGGAAAAGCCACCCAAAGGGCGGCTCGTTTACGCTGGTAGCGTATCGCATTACACTACGTTGTAAGACCGGGCTGTGGCTCGGCGATCTCATGCTGTGGCGTGATGACCAGATCCACGCGGATTGGAGTGTCAGCGGCGTCTCTGAAGTTTATGCAGTCGAGAATCTCCTCCACAGCATCGGTCACAGAAACCGCCGCCTCGTCAGAGTGGTCATCTCTTGTGAACGCGCAGACGATGGGATCAACCTGTTTCCAACACTTCCGGCAAACGGAGCCGGGTGCGTCGCTGACCTTCAACTGGCGGAGTAGACGTTGTGCGTGCAGAGCGGTTGCTATGCGCGCATACGATTTGGCGTCGAGCTTGTCCAACAGATTGATGAGACGTTCGCCGAAGTCATCAGGCACTTCTATAAGCACGGTCTATCTCCCTTCTTCAAACAGTGGAGAAGCGCCCAAACCAACGTGCTACGGCGCTTCTCCCTGTGAAGGAGGGAGACCTCAGTTTTTAATGAGCAGATGTCATCCTACCACAATAAGAATCTACTGTAACACATACGTAGATTTTTGTCAATAGGAGGTCGGGAGATGGGGGAGTTTGAGCGTGCAAAGCAAGCATTGTGGAGAATCAGAGCCACAATGTGTGGTCTCAGTCTGCCCGTCCTCATCTACGCCATCTTCTTTCTCGTCCCCTATGGGATAGACAGGCTTCGAGCATGGTTTCACGAGGTGCGGTTCTACTCGATTCCGGAAGAACTGCAAGCGCGTGGGGATACGTGGGTAGACTACATCGGCGCCTCCTGTTTCATGCTTCTGGCCGCGAGTGCGTTTGTCGATAGCTTCGTGAAGAGGAAGTTCGATCGGCTTTTGCTGCGCGGCCGAATACCAGCTGAGAATGTCGATGTTGAACGCGAGCGGATCCGTGACGAGCTTGGTGAGCGTGCGGAGTATGATACGAAGCCCAGCCGCTTCTTTGACAGACTTCTTTCCATGCGGGAGCGAGAATACAGTCTCTTTGGAGACAACGAGCTTTCTCAGCTCGCCGAGCGATTAGGGCTGGACGACATCGAACCTCTGCCGCAGCTCCTTCTTCTTCTGAAGCTCAACAGCAAGATGAAGCAAGCTTTCTGATAAATTCCCACTCTTCTCTCCAATCTCAACCACACTCACAAAAAACTCGCCAAATACACGACGATATCGCTTAAGTCCCTCAGAAAGGAAGTGTCCATTATTTATCTCTTTAATAAGATCCGTAACAATCCTCTTTAAAGACTTGGATGGAGTCTGATCCTGAATCAGACGCAGCCCATCAACCAAAGAAAGGCCCGTCTTAATCATAAGATGCAAATGACGGGCAAAGTTTATCCTCTCCTGCAATGGAACTGACTGAAAAAGTACAATATCCTTCATAATTATTCGCGTGAAACCCTAAGAACCTCTTCAATCGTAGTAATGCCCTGAAGCGCCTTCTCAAATCCATCTTCCAATATCGTCCTCATGCCTCCGCGGACAGACGCCTGTTTTATCTGATCCGCATCAGCGCGCTGCATAATAAGCTTCCGAATCTCCTCACTAACCTCCAAAACCTCATGAATTCCAATTCTCCCACGATATCCAGACCCTCCGCACAAATCACATCCCTCCCCAACATAAAACGACTGCCTTCCCTGCAGAATTTCTTCAGAAACAATCTCTTTAATATTTGAAAGCTCCAAATCGCCGATTTTCTTCTCCTTACGGCAATCAGGGCATATCTTCCTGACTAAACGCTGATTTATAGCAATATTCATTGTCGAAGCAATAAGAAACGGCTCAATCTTCATATCCAAAAGCCGGGGAAGAGTAGTCGCCGCATCATTAGTATGAAGAGTAGACAAAAGCAAATGTCCTGTCATTGCGGCATTCACCGCAATATTTGCCGTCTCCTCATCCCTAATCTCCCCTACCATAATCACATCAGGATCCTGCCTCAAAATAAATCTAAGTCCTGCGGCAAACGTAAGATTTGTATCTTTATGGACAGGAATCTGATCAATGCCTGCAATCGAATACTCAATAGGACCCTCAATTGTAATAATAGAAACCTCCGGAGTATTCAGCCTCCGAAGAATCGAGTAAAGAGTAGTCGTCTTTCCAGACCCAGTAGGACCAGTAACAAGAATCATCCCATACGGCCTTCCAATTGCCTGAAGAACTTTTTTTAAATTGCTCTGCGAAAGACCTAAAGTCTCAACCGCAAAACTCTCCGACTGGCCCGCAAGAACCCGCATCACACAATTCTCACCATAATACGTAGGAGCAATAGAAACTCTAACATCAATATCTCCCATTCCCTCAACCTGCATTCGAAACCTGCCGTCCTGCGCTGCCTGATGTTCATCTGTACGAAGTCCGGAAACTACCTTAATACGGGTAATAACCTCTGACTGGATATCTTTCAAAAATTCAAACTCATCATGCATCACCCCATCAATACGAAACCTAACACGAAGACGTTTAGCATCAGGATCAATATGAATATCTGACGCGCGCGCAAGATTCGCATACTGAACAAGGGCATCAACAAGCCGAATAATAGAAATATCCTCCTTCTCTAAAAGAAGCTTCTCTATCTCAGCTCTAAGCCCTCCAGCATCCTTCACAGGAGCAGCCGGAGCTGCCTGCTGATTCTCTGCCGGCACTGTCTTTTTTTCTGCCATTACATTAAGTATACATTAGAGTAAAAACACAAACAAAAAACGCCTTACTAGACGCGGTAAAAAACAAAAAACTAATCAAAAATTAAGATGTTTTGGAAAACAAACGCACTCGTTCCTCAACAACACCCTCCACGTCACGCACAACAGAAGACATAAGCTTATACGGAGCAATCTCCTTTGGATGCTTTTTAAGTATCTGCTCCAAACTTTCACGCCACACAGCCCGAATCTCCGTACTAATATGAATAAGGCTTATTCCTGACTTTATCGCAGCCTGAAAATCTTCATCTGTAACTCCAGATCCCCCATGAAGAACTAAAGGAATCTTCACAGCATCTTTAATATTATGGATTCTATCAATCTGAAGACGAGGATTCTTTGCCTTACCAAACATTCCATGAATATTTCCAACTGCAGGAGCAAGCATATCCACCCCAGTCTCATCTACAAAATATTTTGCCTGATCTACAGTCGGCAAATGCTCCAAATCAATCTTATCCGGTATTGCATCCAAAACCTTAGATGACTCCCCGATGTACCCCAACTCCCCCTCTATCAAAATATCGGGATTAATATCCTTCACAAGCTTAACTGCCTGTTTTGTTTTCTTCTCGTTTTCTTTATACGAAAGCTTTGCTCCGTCAAAAATAATCGAGTCTACTCCCGCCTCTGCTGCCTCTCGAACACCGCCAAGATTATACGTATGATCCGCGTTCAGAAAAATGGGAAGTCCCTCGCTCCGAAGATTCCGAACAATATGCACCGCGGACTTAAGACCAAAATAACTACGCTCCCCCTCAGAAAGCCCTAACACAATCGGCTTATCAAGTTTTCGAGCAACACTTACAATTGCCCGAAGCTGAGCAATCGTGGAAAAGTTAAAATGCCCAATCGCAACACGCTTCTTTTCTGCTTCCCGTAATACTTCTATTAAACTTTTCATAAATTAATATCTAGTATTCCTTGTCCCTTACATAACTTGTTATGTGAGGGATCCGCATCGCGCACTACTTCAAGTAATGTCTTCATAAATCCTAAACCTTAAAATACCCCTTAAGCAGATAATCCTGCGAACGTTTAACTAACTCCTCCCGCCCAAAATACTCCATAAAAATCTTATTCCACAGCGCCTCCTGATGATGATACAAAAACTTTATCTGCTCCTTCTTCTTAACCAGACTCATTACAACATCAACCAAGTCAAAGCTTATCAAAATATCATTTCCATTCTTATCCTTAAAAAAGTCTCCGACCCAATCCAAATGAAACCAAAATCCCAAATCATCATGATTGCCATCCAGCCGCTTACCCGCCTCAATTAAATTTTCCTCTGCCCTCAACCAGTGTATTGCCTCTGGATTAATATGCGGAACAAATAATCTCCACTCATTTGGATCATCCTTTGCCAAATACCTTTGAATAACAAACCACAAAGACTTCTCATCTTCCTGCATTTTTTTATCAAGAACATCTCCGCGAAGAAGAGAGATAAAGTTTTTAGAGAATGACGGCTTCTCTGCAAGACCGCGAAATATATCAGAATAATACGGCACCTCACTCAAGTAATGGAATATGAGACTCATCATACGAAGAATCTCGCCAGCAATCCCAAATGTTGCAGGAATAACAAACACAACGCCCATCTCCTTTAGATGGCTAATATTGTGCCACTTATGTTTCAAAAAACCATCTGCAGCCTTCACCCACTTTTTATCCAACACCTGAAGCCTCATCTCCCGCTCCTCAAAATCTTCCGGCTTCAAACTCTCATACTGCTTAAAAAATACGCTATTCATCCACTCCTCATCCTCAACAAAACGCAAAGAACTATACACCTCAAAAAGATCTTCTTTCGCAAGCATCTTCTCAACCGAAGAATACTTGAGATACTTCATCACGTTCTTTGGGGGCTCATTTATTAAAAATTCTCTTGCCTTCTCCTTCTTTAGAAAAAAGCCAACGTGCTTACCAGCAACGTCTATAATTGATGCAAGTACTCGCTCCAAATCCTCAGACTTTGAAGCATTTGGATTCTGAAGAACTTTTTGAAGCCTGTCTTCATCAGAATCAATCTTATCTGCCAATGACAAAAAAATCTCCTGAGGCCCTGCATCACGAGAAACTCCCATCCGTTTCAGATGTCCGGAAATCTGTTTTTCATTCTCCTCTACAAGATTCTCAATCACGCCCTTCTTCCCTGTCGCCTTCTGAAACCTCTCGCTAATCTTCAGAATATAATCCTTATCAGTACGTAATATATTTGCTAATTTTTCATGTGGAGTCATAAAACTTCACGAATATCGAATGGGGCACAAATATACGAATTCCTTATTCGTACATTTCGTATATTAGATATTCGTGCTTGATTCGCATATTCGTATAGTCTAAAGAGGCTCAACATCCAAATCCAAATACTGCCACCGCTTCTTCTTAAACTCTCTATCTGTAAGTGACCCAGTAGATGCTCCAACCTTCTCAACCACAGAAGTCGCATTCGCGCTCGCGAGCCGCAAAGCATGAGGTATATCATGCCCGCGCATTATTCCGGCAACAAAACCGGAACCAAACGCATCTCCGGCTCCAGTTCTGTCAATAAGCTCCTTTTCTTTAAATACTCCCGCCCGATACATAAACTGCCCATCTGAAACAAGAGAACCGCCTGACCCCTCAGTCATAACCGCAATCCCATCCACCGCCTCATCAAGCTTCCTAAAAATTAACTTCTCACGCTTATAATCCTCTTTCGTAAAGCGCGCTGCCTCTTCCCGATTCATAAGCACAACGTCCACATGTCTCAAAACAACTCGAAGCTTCTTATGTCCCATATCTACATGATATTGAGAAGGAGCAAACGCAATACATATGCCCCTCTTCTTTAAATGTTCAACAATAGATTTCAAAAGCGCAATCGGCAAATGTCCTGAAACAATATAGGCCCATCTCGCCCTGAGCTTTTTCAAAACAATATCTCTCTTACGAATCGTATTCGATGCCCCCCTGTAAGCCAGCACAGTTCGTTCTCCATTCGGATTCAAAAGAATAGTAGAATATGCGGTTCCAACAGACTTATCCCGAGAAACAATAGGAGAAATCTTTTCATCTTTTACTTTTCGCACAAGCACATCTCCAAACTCATCATCACCCACCTTAAAAGAGGATGCAGCATTCAGACCAAGCCGAGAAAACGAAACTGCGGTATTTATCGCCCCGCCTCCAATAGTAAACGCCGGCCTCTCAATATCCATCTTCGTGCCCAGCGCAAAACATTCAGCAACTCCAGTATCAAAACCCATCTTCTCAAGATGTTTAGGGTCCTTTAAAACCTTAAAAGACTCATTTGTAATATAGACATCCCGCGTCGCAGTCCCAATAGTCACCACATCATGCATAAGACCATTATATCTCAAAAAAGCTCCGGAAACCACTGTTCAAAACGCAAAATAATGGCAAAATATTGCAAAATAAACAGAAAGAAGATACCCTAAATTCGGATCCGCGCTCGCGCCTTACGCGCCAAAAAGGGCCTAACAGCCCACAGACTCATGGATGAGAAGGGAAGAACGAATGCCCACCATATTTAACTCCCCAGGGCTGGATGGCTTCATCGAGCAAATGCCAGACGACAAAGAAGTCGGGGTCCGCATGCTCATGGGAGGAATGGGAGTTGCCGAGCAGGCAATGTCGGAGATAAGAGAACTACTCGGCATGCCAGAGGGTTCGGTGGAAATCACCACGAAAACCACCGTAAGAAACCTGAAGATAGTTCGGGATCTGGGAGATGATGCCGGGAACATACTCACGATACATCTCACCCACGTACCGGACGAGGTGGTGTTGACCAGTGAACAGCCAGAGCAGGTGGATCTGAGTAAGGTCAGCTGGGTTCATGTAGACATGGAAACAGCCGAAGCCCTCATCATGAACGATGGAACAGCACGAGTTGCACTACGAATAATCGTATGCAACCTCAACGATACCAACCGAGGAGAGGCTGAGAAGGCGCTCGGACAACGAGTCGAGGGACAAGACGACACAGCTGTAGAGCTGACCAGAAGCACCGAAGAGGCCATACAGCTCATACAAGACCTCGCAAGAGTAAGCTGGGTGCGACAAAAGGCTATCCAAATCGCTAAGATAGCCGCCTGACCGAACCAACTCGGCCGTCCACGAAAAGGAACCTCCAAAAGGTTCCTGTTTTTATACAAACAAAATCAATCTATTTCTTTCTCTTCAATACCCTCCTCACCGCCTCCTTTATATCCTTAGCCCCCATTCCGTATTTCCCAACTTCGTCTGAGCGCAGCGAAGCCACGAAGTTGAGGACCCCGCCTTGGCGAGGTAACATTTATCTTTTTCTTTTTAAAACTTTATTTACAGCGCGTTTTATATCTTCTACCCCCATACCATATTTGTTCCACAATTCGTCAGGCGGACCAGACTCTGCAAACGTATCCTGCATTCCTATAAACTCAATAGGCACTGGACACTCCCGTGCTAAAAGTTCAGCAACAGCTCCTCCAAGCCCGCCATGCACCTGATGCTCCTCAACTGTTAAAACAGCGCCAATCTTCTTTGCCAAAGGCAAAATCGTCTTTGCGTCCAATGGCTTTATGGTATGAGAATTCAAAACAACAACAGGAACCTTTTCCTTCTTAAGCTCTTTTGCAGCCAAAAGAGCATGGTGAAGTAAGGGTCCGCACCCAATAATCAAAACCTTTGCTCCCTTCTCTTCCCACAACACCTCTGCCCTGCCAATAGTAAATGGAGAAGTATCACTTGTTAAAACTGCTGTCTTCTCCCGAGAAAACCGCAAGTACATTGGCCCCCACACCTTTGCCGCCTGTATTGTTGCCTTTCGCGCCTCTATTGCATCGCATGGCTGAATAACAGTCATATTCGCCATAACCCGCATAGTTGCAATATCCTCAACTGCCTGATGCGTTACCCCGTCAGGACCAACAGAAATCCCCGAATGATGCCCCGCAATCTTCACATTTGAATCATTATAAGAAATCGATGTCCGAATCTGCTCCCAGTTTCGCCCCGGAGAAAAAGTTGCGTACGATGAAATAAAAGGAATTTTCCCGGATGTTCCAAGCCCTGCCGCAACAGTAGCCATAGCCTGCTCTGCAACTCCGCACTCAAAAAATCTCTCCGGAAACTTCTCTGCAAACGCCTGCGCCCGCGTAGAGTCTGCAAGATCAGCAGTAAGCACAACTACATCATCATTCTTCTCTCCTGCCATAACTAACCCATCGCCATATCCATCTCGCGTAGGAATCATCTCCACATCCTTGCCAAAAATTTTTCGCGATAGTTTTACTTTTGAATTCAACATATAAAATTATTACTTATGCTCTTTTCTTAACTTGCTCAAAGCCGCGTGAATATCCCGAATAGCTCGATCTGCCTCTGCTCTATCTTTCGGAGGCTTCCCATGCCACAAATAATCTTCTTCCATAAAGCTTACGCCCTTCCCGGGAATCGTGTGCGCAATAATTACAGTGGGCTGCTCATGAATTACCTTCGCCTCTGTAGCCGCATCAACAATCTCCCGAATATTATGCCCGTCAATTTCCAGCACATACCATCCAAATGCCTCATACTTCTCCCGGAAGGGCTCTAATGGCATTACATTTTCTGTATTCCCGTCAATTTGAATATTATTCCTGTCAACAATCACAGTAAGATTCCCAAGCCGATGCCTCTTTGCGAACAAGGCCGCCTCCCAATGATTTCCCTCCTGATGTTCTCCATCTGAAGTAACGCAGTACACCTGATACTTCTTTTCATCAAGTCGTCCCGCAAGAGCAATTCCTGAAGCTTGTGCAAGGCCTGAACCCAAAGGCCCGGACGTAGTCTCAACTCCAGGCAAAGATCCGCGATGCGGATGCCCCTGAAGACGGGAATCAAGCTTACGCAAAGTCTTAAGCTCCTCCACCGGAAAATACCCCGCAAGAGCAAGTGCCGCGTACTGTATAGGACAAATATGCCCGCACGAAAGCACTAATCGATCCCGATCCTTCCAATCAGGACGCTTCGGATTATGATTCAAAATATGAAAATAAAGAGCAGTGAAAATCTCTGCTGTTCCCAATGACCCAGCAGAATGCCCTGACCCAGCCTCCAAAAGCTCCTCAATTAAAAGTTCACGCATCCGATACGCCTGCTCCTCTAAATGTTTTATTTTCCCTTCGTGTAAACCCATAATATAAAAAATTAAGGAATCAAACCTAAATTAGTCCCAATCTCATACGCATCTACATCATCACCTCTATCTCCCACGCTCTTCACAAAATTACTCGGATCCTCCATGCGAGCATTCAGCTCATATCCTCCATCTTCACCGCAAGAAAACAAATACCTATATTGAGAAGTATTCATTGGATCCCGAGGAGGATGCGTAACAGCAAGATCATTCAAGCCGGATAAACTCAAGTCGATTGGAAGCCACGCGCTCCCGCCTCCGGAAGGGCTTGTAGATCTGTATACAGCGCCTCGCGGAGCATTGCAAAAATTAGGATCCTGGCGGGAAATAACACTAAGAACAATGCCTAGGCGGGAAAGGTCTGAAATTCGCCGCGCATCCCGAATACGCTGCAGCCTGCCAAGATCCTCCCCTGAAAACCCGGAAACCACCGGAGACTCAGTAAAAGCTCCTCCTGCAAAAAAACTCTGAAAGTTAAGTCCGGAAAAATCAGAAATATTTGAAGAATAGAAAGAAAAAACCGTTCGAAAAATTCCCGTTGTAGTAAGCACAACAGGGCCGGCAAGAATAAGTAAAAATCCAAGGATAGCTGAAAAGGCAAGAAGCCTGCCGGAGAGAATACCCTCCGCAACCCATGGCTTACCGTTCCGAAGTGATTTATAAATCTCGAAAAGAAACACAAAACTAAAAGGAATGACAACAAACGAAGAAACAGCATCAACAACAATTTCAGAAGCCATCGAACCAAAAACATATCGAATAAGCGCCTGAAGCAGGTTAAGGAAAAGACTAACAATAAGAAAGGCAAAAAGAACCCTCCCCAAAACCCCCCACCAATTTCCCCGAACATACTCCCTGCTCTTAAAAAGCGCGGCAGAGCCCTTATCTCCCTCAACAAAAAGAATAAACGCGGCAAAAGTAATCGCAACTGAAATAATAATCCCGGGAATAACAAAAAGAAGAAGTCCTCCCAAAACAGCAAGAGTAGAAAGCACGCCTATCCAAATGTACGAACCAATTTTTGAAAAACTTTCCCTATAAGCCACAAGAAAGTTATCTTTAGCGCCGGAAGTAATTGAATACAAAAGAGCAGCATTCGCCCACACATGAAAAAGGATGACAAGCATCCCAAAAAACATAAGCGAAAAAAGAATACCCGGAGAAAAAAGAAAACTAAACCCTGATACAAAAGGAGAAGTCTGCTGTTCCCAATAAATTACACCATAAACACCTCCGCCAAGAATAAGAAAAAGCAGAACCGGAATAAGCAAAATCATAAAAAACGTAAAAAATCTTCCCTCAAATGCCCGAAAGGAAGTTACAAAAATATCAACAAAGGAAGGCAGAACAACCTTCTTAGAATTTTTAGATTCCTCTGAAGAACTCATAAAAAGAACAAAAGCTTTAATCTAAACCTCGCCCAAAGCGCAAAATGCTTCTCGAGGATTGCGACTTTTCCAAATATAAGATGAAGAAATAACTATATCCGCACCTGCCTCCTTCAAACGCAAAACAACTTCCGGAATTATTCCTCCATCTACCTCTATTATAACATCTTTATCTCTCTCCCTAAGCGCTCTAATTTTTTCCAAGATCTCTTCCTGAAACTTCTGTCCAGAAGGACCGGGAACAACTGCCAAAAACTGCACAAATCGAATCTTATCCAAATATGAAAACACCTCCTCTACAGGAGTATCAGGATTTAACACCAATCCGATTTCACAACCGGAAAAACTTTCTTCGCCAAAGGCGAATCCGCCTCGGGAGGAAACTTTTAACTTTGAACCAGACAATGCCTCAACCTGCACCAAAATCCTCTTTGCTCCTGCCTCAACCCATTCATCCAAATACTTCTTTGGATTATCCACCATCAAATGAACCTCAATTTTCGGAAGTTCGGCTTTTGAGAATTGTGAAAGCTGCTCTGGCTCATTCCAAGTCACAACACTATTAAATGTCCCATCAGAAACATCAAAATGCGCCCACTCTGAACCAATCTCCTTAACCTTCGGAAGAAGTTCTTTTACGCACTTAAAGTCCTCACAATTTACTGATGGTATAACCTCCACAAATAAAAACTACAAACTTTATTTATTCTTCTCTCCCAGCTCAATCTCAAGTTTCGAAATCTTATCTCTCCTTCTTCGATGCCGCTCCTCATCAGAGAAAGGAGTTCCCAGCCAAGTAGTTAAAATCTTTTTTACCTCTTCCGAATTCACAATATTCGCGCCAAGCGCCAAAACATTTGCATCATCATCACTACGCGCGTCAAACGCCTGATCAGAAGTAGAAACCAAAGAACACCGAACCCTCGAAAACTTATTCGCAACAATATCAACTCCAATTCCAGATCCGCAAATCACAATGCCTTTCGCATTCTCATAGTCATCACTCACCTTACCCGCAACAGCCGCTGCAAAATCCGGATAGTCATCATTCTCATCTAAAGTTTCTGCCCCCATATCAAACACCTGATACCCAAGGCCCTGAATAAACTCCTTAAGTTCTGCCTTGAGCTCAAACCCTCTATGATCTGCCCCAATATAAATAACCATTAAAACCATTATACCCAAAAAATGAAAAAGTCGCACAACGCTGCGCGACTCTACGAAACTACACCGCCTACCTGAACAGAACGCTAATACGACCAGGCACAGGAAGGCCTCCCTCCAAGACCAACATCTCATTAAACTGGACCTCGTCAAGCCAAAGTCGAAATTGCGAAATTCCAGATGCAGGAATGAGAAGCGTGAAAAGTTCATATACCCCCTGAGGCAAAGGATAGAGACCTGCAGCCTCTATATGAAGCCTCCCATCATTATGAACATTCGACGCCAACATCAGACCCATACGCGACCTGACAGCCGTGCCTCTAAGATCCACATCACCGCGAATGACCATTGAAACACCTATAACAGGCACATCTCCAGTCACCACAACACACACATCAATTGGCAGAAGTGCAGAGCGCCTAATGCTTTGGTCTGGAATAAACGCTCCATCCCTATCCCAGCGAAGAACACCATCTTCAGCCACATAAGGACTCAACTTACTACAAGAACAAAGAGGTGCGACGAGGATGCACAGAAGAACAGCCAAGAGAAAGCATTTCATAACAGAACCTCCTACAAGTTGTGAACACAGCGCCAGAAACTCCCCCCTCTGAAGCCACCGGGAAGCTTAACACAAAACCTCAAAAGAAGTAAAAAACACTGCCTGACCACCACTACTCCCCAAGATAAACCTGATATGTAGAACTTATTCTCGTCCCCAGCTCTTCCACACTAAAAACCCTCCCATCCCGCACCAGAACCCTAAGAATAGCTCCCCTCATCGTCTCATCTGAAAAATCCTGATCAAACACAAAATTCCCTAAACTGTACGCAATCCAGCCATCCTTATATTTCTCAATTTCCTGCACAACATGCGGATGATGTCCAATAATAAAATCCGCGCCAGCATCAATAATCGCATGCGCAAGCATGCTCTGCTCCTCATTTGATTCCTCTGCGTATTCCTCGCCCCAATGATATGAAACAACAACAAAATCGACTTCGTCGCGGATTGCGCGAATATCCTTCAAAATCCTTACCAGCCGAAAATCACTCACACCGGAATAATCTTCTTTGGCAACAAGTCCCAATGGATACAAATTCGTATATGCGAAAACTGCAACACTAATCCCAGAACAAAAATTCTCGCCATCTCGATATCCCAAAATCTCGCCATCTCGATATCTCGACATCTCAGAATCTCGATATCTCGATATCTCGATATATTTTGACGTCCCATCCTCCACACATAAAACAGCCGGCTGATTCGCCAAATCCAAATTCTCACCAGCACCAGCCGTATACACATCATTCGTCTCCAAAATATCTATAGTATCAAACATCGCCTCCCTTCCCCAGTCCAAAGCATGATTATTAGCCAAAGACAAAACATCAAATCCAGCAAACTTCAAACCATCCACAACTCTCGGGTCTGCCCGAAAAGAATACTCTGACCCCTGATTTATCCCGCGATTTGAAATTGGACCCTCAAGATTCGCAAATACAAAATCCGCTCCCCGCAAAGTAAGCGCAATCCGCCGAAACGGATAATAAAAATCCTGACGCCTAAGCATCTGCGCACCAACTCCTCTGGAGAGCATCACATCTCCGACAAATAAAAGCTCAAAATCCTCAGGCTGGACCTTGCCCAGCATTCTGTTAAAGCCAACCTCAAGCTGAGCAGTCTCTGTGCCCTGCACTACATAATCAAAATCTCTGACAATATAAAGCACCCCTGAAAAACCAAACGAAATCAGGGCTAGAACAAAAACAAAAACCCAATATCTCATGGGCTCATCCTACCTCTATTTTCACAAAAAACTCAACTACACTAAGGAAATAACACGATCCACATGCTTCATCAAAGTCGAAACATACCCCCACTCATTGTCATACCACGAAAGTACCTTAACCAAATTTCCATCAACAACTTTCGTAAATGACAAATCCGCAATCGCGCCATAAGGCTCTCCAACAATATCCGATGAAACAATAGGATCCTCCATAACAGTAAAAATACCATCCCACCTAGCTGCCTTTGCCGCCTTCTTCAAAATAGTATTAACCTCAAGAGCAGAAGTCTTCTTTTTAGAAATAAATGTTATGTCAGCCAAAGACCCGGCAATCACAGGAACCCGCATTGCAATTCCGTCAAACTTACCCTCAAAATCCGGAAGCGCGCGGGAAACAGCGCTTGCAGCTCCAGTAGTAGATGGAACAATATTCTGCGCAGCAGCCCGTCCGCGCCGAACATCCTTACCGCGAGTAGGACTATCAACCAAGGCCTGCGTCGCAGTATACCCATGCACAGTATTCAAAATTGCCTTTGAAATACCCGGCTTTTCAGAAAGAATCTGCATAATAGGAGATGCCGCATTAGTCGTACATGACGCATTAGAACTCAAAACCACCTTCTCAAGCTCCCCATCATTTACTCCCATCAAAACCGTCTTCCCCTCTGTGCCGTCCTCATCTTTAGAAGGAGCAGTAATCACAACTCGCTTTGCTCCAGCGCACACATGCGCCTTTGCCTTCTCATACGAATCAAAAACTCCAGTAGATTCTAAAACAATCTGAACACCCAGCTCCCTCCACGGAAGCCTTAACGGATCCTCCTCCTGCAAAAGCTTAATCTCCTTCCCTCCAACAATTAGATTATCTCCCTTCACAGACACCTCTTTATCAAACCTCCGATATACAGAGTCATACTGCAAAAGATGCGCCAAGTTTTCAGCGCCCCCCAAGTCATTAATAGCAACAATGTTCAATCCCTTCTTCCCAAATGCCTGACGAAAAAACAACCTCCCAATCCTGCCAAATCCATTTATCGCAATGTTTGCCATATTATATCTAAAAATTATACCAGAATATGTACATCACCTTATCCACATGCTATAAATAGACTAGAAAGAGCCGTAGGCAACACGAAAGGGCCAGTTCCATGAAGACGCTTGGACTGTTATGGGCGATCAGACTGTTATTAGCACTAGCACTCGTTTGGTGGCTAGCATGGACAAGCATAGCCATACTAACGCTGGAACTACTACAGCTAACAGAGCAGTGGATGAATCAACCCGTGACACTCAAAAGGGCTCTGGTCATCATATCCTGGCTATTAATCGCCTTAGCAGGAGAATATATAATCATACGCCTCGTCCAAAGACAAAGAAAGCAAGGCAAAGCCTAACAAGCGCAACAGCATCTTGGTGCGCATTAACCCCCTTCTTGACTCAAGAGGGGTCTTTTATATCCACCAAATCACCAACCTCTATTCCAAGCCTCTCTACCTCATGAGCGCCAATCTCAAGAACCATATCTACTTCTTCAGGCGAAAAATACACAGGCAGTTCTGACTCAGAAATATCAAACAAAGGCATAGGCACATTCTCCTCAAATCCAATCACCTCCCCATCCAAAACCCAAATAATATCAATTGGAAACTTCATATCTTTCATCCAAAATCCCTGAACAGCAGGGTATTCAAAAAGAAAAAGCATTCCACGCCCATCTTCCAGGCCCTCTCTGCCTGACAAGCCTCTGCTTCGCTCCTCTATTGAATCCGCAACCTCTGCCTCAAAAACATTCTCTCCAACACTTACGCTAACCAATGTTTCAAGACCTGACTCTGGAACATTAGAATAAGGCCTGAATAAAAACCAAGCACCTCCCAAAACAAATAAAAGTACTCCAATCCAAACAAACTTTTTTTCTAACTCCTTACCCATACATCTTATTCCCAAACTTTAACTGATACACAACAATCCCAAACGCAACTGACACATTAAGCGACTCCTTTCCGCGACCCGAGTGTCGCGGATGGTGAGCCTGTCGAACCACTACACCACGCATAGGAATCTCCAAGGTCTTATCAACCCTCTTCAAAACCCCTGCACTCAACCCTTTAACTTCACTACCAACCACAACCCCCAATCTTATGAAGTCGGGCTTCGTAAGATTTAGTTTGTGGTACGGAACTGACTTCGTAGACTGCTCCACCGCAAAAATCTGAAATCCATCCTTCTTCAATTTATCCAAAAGACGCGTAGTAGAACTAATCTTCTCCCACGCGACTGTCTTCTCCGCCCCAAGAGCAGTCTTTGAAAAATCCTGCCGATACTTTCCAAACTGATCTAAAGGCGAAGGCGTTATCCCGCACAAATACACCTTCTCTATTCCACAGGCATCTGCAGTCCGAAATATAGACCCAACATTATAAACACTCCGAATATTATGAAGTATTGCAATCATAGAACTGACAACTCCATTAAAAAAATATATTATGAGTATACACATATGTTAGCAACAATTCTAAAAATAGGAGTAGTAATAGCCCTAATAATAGGTGCAACCTATCTTGTTCCAGATGATATTAAAAAAAGCGCAACCTCTGGTATAAAAAACACAATATCCAAAATCACACCAGACTCTGTAAAAGAAAAAATAGAGCCTATAATCTTCACTCCAGCCCAGAGGAGAGAAAAGCTCATAGAGCAGCTTGAAAAAAACATCGAGGATATTAAAAAAGAACTCGGCCTACCAACCCAAACTGATGATGCGGAGGAAGGAGAGGTTCCAAAGCCTGTAGACAGAGAGCAGGAAGAACTCGCTCAAAAACTCCAAGAGACAAAAACGATTCTGAAAAAACTCCAAGATATAAATGACGAACAGGGACTTGTAAATAAAGTAACAACAAATCTTTACAAAACAGCAACAGGAGAAGGCAATAAAAATTCCTCAACTACAAACTGCGAATAAAAATAGACGACTTGACATAAAAAACAATTTATAGCAAAGTAAAAAAGGTACCCAATGGCGTTTCTTGTACCACTCATGCATATCATAGATTCCCTCCTGGCACGAGAGACCAAGAAACGCGCAGATCGCACATATCGTGACATCACCACTATATTGCCATCCCTGCCCAGCTTGTTGTAACCAAGCTCCTCGCCAACAGGGACCGGCTATCATGAACGGACCTCTTCCACTTTAGGAAGCTAGGTACGTTCCAATTTTTACAACCCCAATGAAAATGCTAAAATAAAATAAGCTCTTGAACTTTCTTCACATGCCTTCGCTGCAGGGTTGCGTGTCCGCGAGGCAAACGGCGCACATACCCATCATGAAGAAAGTTAGTATGAGTCCCCACAGGCTTCAAGACGTGTGGAACACGAAAGGGCACCTCGTGCAACGCGGGACTGCCCTTTACGCTTTTAATAGGCCTTGCCTCAATCCAAAAACAACCCTATCGTAAATACATGTTTAAATACATCGTCTCAATTCTCGTCCTTATAATCCTAGGACTAACAATGGCCTTCCAAACACCGGAAACAAGTGATGAGATAACGCAGGACACAAAAGAAGAGGCGGAACTCCCAAAACTGCCAAAAGAAGCTGAAAATACAATGCCTCCGGAAATGCTCGAAATAATCGAAAGCCCCTCTCTACCGCCTCCTGCCAAAGAACCAGAAAGTACTGAACCAGCTAAAACACAAGAACCAGAGCCCGAACAAAAAGAAGAAGCAAAGCCAGAGCAGATAAAAGAACCTGAACCAATCGAGCAGGAAACTGAAAAAATTCCAACCCTCGAACCTCGCACAATTGACCTTCGTTCTGTTGTAGGACTTGCCTGCAATTTCAAAAACGACAACGGAGATACAGCAATCGCCCGCGGATCCGGCGTAATTATCAAAGAAAATACCTATACAGAAGAATCATACATTCTTACAAACAGACATGTTGTAGACCCTGAATGGACCAGCTGGGCATATAACGATCCGGATCTAGACATAGCGCTCAAACTAACATCCTGCAATGTACACATTCTCCGAGTAAATGGAGAAATTCTCCCAGATGAAAAATATCCATACGCCTACTACGACCTAAAAATCACTTCCGGCATCCAACACGACTTCACAGCACGCCTTGCATACCTCCCGGAAGAGACAGAGCTCTCTGAAGATGAAAATCGACAACTCGACTATGCCATTCTGGAAGTCACAGGAAAAAATGAAAGTAAATACTTCGAACATGAAAATCCCCGCCTCCCTGCCTCTCCAATCCTTATTTCAAACCCAAAAGAATGGCTGGAAATAATAAAAGACCAAAGAGTTGTAGTCCCCGGATATGCCTATCAAGCAATAGGAAGTAGTTCATTTGAAGAATTTCGCCTTCTCACAAAAGACGCAAAAGTTACAGAAGTCTATGCCGGAGACAAAGCATTCGAAGAAACTCCATACGTCCTCGAAACCGAATCTTCTCCAGACGCCTATGGAGGCCGCTCCGGCTCTCCCATCTTCTATAAAGGCTACTTGATTGGACTATTTCAAAGCCGCATCATCCCAGAACCAAACTCAAAAATATTCAGAGGATTCCAAACCACCATATCCGCGATTATTGAAAACATGAACACGCAGGCAAACACAAAAAACATCTTCCAAGAAGTCGCAAGATTTGAAAAATAAAATCTCCTGCACGCTGCAAGAGATCCCCTACGAAAACTACCTCCCCTATCTAGCCAACTTATATGCGGGGCAAGGCTAAGCCAATGCCCCAAGCAATGCCCCAGCCAATACCCCAAAAAAGTATCGGCGCGCCTACAAAGAAAAAGGCGCATAGGCCATTAACAATAATTGCAGCGCCAACCCCTCCGCAAAGAACACCAAGGACAAGCGCGATAGAGCCCGCAACTCGCATAATACCCCTGCCGTCAGATCGACTACCATACCTTCGACAGGTGTAGCCAAGGTAAAACGCGAGAACAGTCGGAAACACAGGAAGCAGATTCCATGGCATGCCGATTTCGCGCAGGAAGAAGTGAAACAAATACACGGGGACCAAGGGGACCAAGAGCACTGAGATGATCACTCCCCAGAATGGGAGACTATCCAGGAACGAAAGCTTAATATTCATATTCGGAGACATTACGTATCCTCTCTCAGAATCTCAGAAGAAGGTGACGAGCACGAACGAGACAAGAACCACTCCAAACTCTTACAAAAAACCAAGCTTTGGTCAAATCCAAACAAAAAAGCCCCAAAGGGCCATTGAAAATTGAGAATTGAAAATTTAAGCTGCCTCCTCCTTCTTTTTCACCCTCGAAAGATTCGCCACATTCTTTACCAAGCTATTAGAAAAATAATGCATTCCCCCATCATCATCCTTCAAAACCGTAGACCGCATAGAAACTTTCACAACATTCCCCTCATCACTCCCAATCTTTACCCTATCTCCTACTCCATACTGATTCTCTAAAATAATAAAAAGTCCTGAAACAAAGTCTTTCACCAAAGTCTGCGCTCCAAACCCAATTGCAAGCCCCAAAACTCCTGCGCCAGCTAAAACTGGCCGAATATCCACGCCAAATAAATCAAGAATCATAAGAAGGATAATAATATAAATCACCACATTCCCAACAGTCCGAAGCACATGCCCAAGCGTATTTGCGCGCTTCTCTACAGCTGTTGTCGTAGAATTATCCCCATCACTTGCAAATCGCACTATCCGATGAATAACAAGAGTAAGAACTATTCGCCCAACAAAAAAGAGTACTAATATCCAAAATATCTTCCATCCATAAGTACTCAAAAGCTCTAATCCAGTAGTTTTTAGGAATTCAAAACTTAGATTTTCCATATAAAACAGTATACCCCAAGCCCTCATAAACTCAACATATCAAAATCTCGATATCTCAATATCTCTACACCTCGATATATCAAAATCTCTAAATCTCGATATGTCAGAATCTCGATATATCGAAATAAAAAAGGCCGGATAACACGCAGTTATCCGGTTTTCGAACACGAATCAAGACCCCCTGTAGTACGGGACGATTCGAACCTTGTCGTCGTCGCCCAGCTTCCCTCCAATCCACAGAACAGCATCCTCAAGCGCGTCATTGGACGGAGGATCCCAGGGAAGAATATACGGATCACTAGGAACAGCCGGAACATCCCAGACCCGCCCAGTCGCACCCCTGAGAATCTCGGCAAGATCTTCTGGCCCAACGCCGTGAAAGTCACCCTCTATCCTATAGGAATATCGCCAGAACGCGAGCCGGATCCAGTATGTCTCCCACCCAAGATGCCAGAGTATGGGCGCAGACAGGAAGGCGAGTGGAACCCACTGAAGACCGAGGAAGAGCCGCGTGCTCAACGTTGTGGAAATCCACAACAGCACGATAAGGAGTCCACACTGCCTCATGCTCTTAGGAGTCTTACAGTCTCCCTCAAAGAGCGTGGCCACAGAACGCCCAAGCCACAAGATGGCCGCGGAGACCAAAATGAGCGTGGGAGCTAACAGGGACTCGATCCCACCACCGACGAACACATCCGTCCAGAGGTAAGGAAAGCAGAACACGAGGAACGGCCCGATCCCAGCGAAGTCCACTGCCCTTCTGAACGATCGACGAAAGGCCACTAGAGGCCTCCTTCCGGAACAGTTACAGGACGACACGCGAGATTCCCAGTACACAAACTAAAAGCAATTAGACCATAAACAAGAAAAACAATCAATAATTTCCAATATCTAAAAATCCGGCTTACAAATAAACAAAAAAGAGGGATGCCCAATAGACAAGCCCTCAATAATATCCCCTCGACTGCTGCACTCGCTATTGCACTGCCACTGACGCATTGTCAGCGATCAAGACAATGATGCACATTGCCCGAAAGGCGCGATCCAGCGCCACCTCATCCGCCTTTAGCTGAGGCGCTGTCACGCCGTCAGCATATATGATATGATCCCTGCCCTCACGATGCATGATAAACGTAAGCTCCACATGCACCCTAGGATCATCAGCAAAGAAGCTGGCAAAAACGGGAAGAATAAACTCGGCGCGAGGATGAAATTCGCTAATGCGAATCTTCTCTCTCCAATACACCTCTTCGAACCGAGCCTCCAAGGCGCTCTGCATGTCTGCGATCTGCTCTGACGTATACTCCGAAATTCGAGAGGACGTCAGATACAAAACCGCATAGCCCACACGCTCTCCGTCTCCAACAACAACAAACGCGATAATAACTAGAGCGAAAGCAACAGGATATTTCACAAATCCCCCTCCAGCATCCGAAATAGTAATTAGTCTCCACCCCGACACCTGCAAACCAGTACGCCATACCCTAAAGAAAAAAGCAATATTTCACACCACATTATCAAAAAATCGCCTTCGTGACGATTTTTGAACTTTAATTTCTATTTAGATTTATCTAACTAATCTCGTTGTAATTATGGGCCCAAATATCATTGCAACTATTGCTCCTATTACAACCCTAAGTAATACAAAAAGAACAACCGAGTCTGTTTGAGGCGATAATATCCAAAAACCAACTATAGCAATTACTCCTCCGAGAACTCCTCCAATAATTCCCCACTTAAACCGATTGTTCAATTTATCAAAACGCATATATATTTTATTATTATTTATTATTTAATACAGCCTCTCTTCTTTTCTTATTAGCTTTTATAGTAGCTGCTATAAAGTGAAACAATATAACCACCCAAACTATTATCAAAATAAATTCATGATAATAATCTCCAGAAAGATAATTTGTAACTACACGCTCAACAAGCACCCCAATAGATACGACGCTCGCAATGGCATTAAACCACAACGAATCAAAAAACGAGTTAATTTTTTCTTTCATATCAAAACCTATTTTATTTTTCTATTTAGATTTATACAGCAAGAAACTTACGCTCCCAAAAACTTCAGAAGTTCGTAAACAAGAAAAACAGGCCATACAAGCGCCTTAAGTAAACCTAAAACACCCAGCCAGAAACCCGCTGCAGTAGAAATGTAATATATTGCCGCGCCAACCAAGCCCAATAGATAAATTGCGCCAGCGCAGCCACCACCACATTGCATGCCTTTTTTCATATACATCAATTATACCCTAAAACAGCAACTCAACAAACAAAAACCTAACTATGACTACACCCTATAGTGAGAATTTTGATGGGTGTATTAACTTCCCTTTTGAATCTACTCCGCGATAACACTGATCTGCTGTTTCTGCTCCCGCTTCCTTACATATAGCTTCAAGAGACGCGCACCACTCCGGAGTCTTTCCGGTTCTTGAACCATTTTTCAAACAGCTAACTTCAAGCTCCTCCCAGCTCTGCAATTCCACGCCCGCACCCCGCTCAGCTTCCAAAGTACGCATAGGAAAAGCTGTAGGGGAAGTCTCCTGATAAGTCGTTACTGTAGCAATTGAAAGAACACGAAAACAATCATCCGGTTTTGTTATTCCAAATTCTCTACAGTTAGATTCAAGCGATTCACATATTTCTGCCGGCCCTCCTGATTCCGTGCAGAAAGATTTAATCTGTCCAAACGATTTAAAGCCCTTGGTAGGAATTATCTCGCACATCTCTGGCGGCCCTCCTGATTTTTCACAAATCTCTCTCGGTGATATACCACTCTGAAGAGCCTCTTCAAGAGACTCGCATACATTTGGCGGCGCTCCCGATTCTAAACATTTAGCTCTCATCAATTCATAATTTGTACTAGAATCTTTTTTTTGCTTAAACTCTACTACTGCTCTCTCAAGCCCCTCTTTAGTTGAAACTGTAATTGCCCGCTGAATAGCAGATTTCGCTTCTTCTGGTACTTTTTTTAATACTACCCCTAATACAATAAGATGTTTATTCGTGGCTTCAGTTATGATCTCAGACACTCTCTTCGTATCCTTCCCATTAATTCTAGCCTCCTCTTTTCTAAATGAAGCTTTTACTAACTAATCCTCATACCTTGCAAGGATTTTTTCTACAAGTTTTGACTTTCCCTTCTCCACCAAAGCTTTTGCTTCAGCCAATCTTTCAGCAGCAAGAGCAGTATACCTTTCAGCCTTCTTAATATTCCCAAAAGTAAAGAAAGTGCCAATCCCCTCTACAAGTCTCTCTAGAAAATAAAATGGACTATCAGGAGTAAGTCCCGGATCCGGAAGCTCTGCCTCTTGAGCTAAAGCTGTCCCTCCAATTGAAATGAGTGATAATAAAATAACAAACGAAAATATCTTCTTCATATTTATAATTATACTACTTTTAACCTCCCAAAACCCCCGAATTTTCTTTGACCCCGCCTTGGCAAGGGAAACTAGAAAATTCAGGATCCCGAGCGGGTCCCCCGACGTAACGTCGGGGGACGACGAGGGACTACATTTTGTTTAAAAGTCCAACATATAAACATTGCCTATTCCTAAAATAAAAAGGGAGCGCAGCGAATCTTATTTCGCGAACGCTCCACTTAGTGCCGTAAACGTGCACTATTGTAACTCAGCCACCGCATCACCTACTTACTGAGTTGCATCCATCAATGAGATGGCCTTAAATCCATCGCCTTCTCGTGCCAAACGGAGACAGCCACAGAGCGCGGAAGGTAGGTCGTCGAAACTCCTCTGAGCAAGGTCGGAAAGATCCGGATAGTTTTCCCGACTGATGAGAGAACACCCCTCAAGCAACTCGAGAAAAGCGAGTCGCTCCTCCTCAGTCATGTCATCGTCCCAGACCTCACTAGACTTCTTATCAGAAACCATTACTTCTCATTCCTCCTGCAAGAGTGACAAACGGCACCGTATAGTTAGAGCAACCGAACTAATCTCCCAAAAAGACCAATTCGGTTGCTCTAACCTGCTACATAACAATTTAAATGAACGATAGTTATATATAACAATGACACACTATACATAGTGTGTCAAGCACCGACATAAAAAACCTACTCCTCAAAATATATCGGAACAGGATATTAACAAACAAAAAAGAGGGCGTCCGTTGGACAAACCCTCACTTACGTCGACAGCAAGCAGAACCTCTCTGCCTGTGACCTACCGCACCAATTGCGCCTCGATGATGCCCAGGTCATCCAATGATACCTGTGACTCATGCTCTGACTGCCACGGGCAGTTCAGAGCAACTCCCGGACACAGCCGATGAAGAATCGCGGGACGAAGGCCCACTATTTGAGAAGACCCTTCAACACGAGTATACGCCCGAAGCGAATACCTCTTGTTATTGATGAGAATCCTCACGCTAGCATCGTCGATCGAGAAGTTGATGGAAACGACGTCATCCAAATCAACGAAGACGTCGTAAACACCATCCCGCCCCTCACCGACGATCCTCATCCGCCACGACTGTATTGGCGACGGCTCCTTCGACTCCTTGACCTCCCCCGGCCGAGGATCGCGAAACTCCAGCACATCCCGCGAGAACCGAAGTTTATCTGTCATGAGAATTCCCTCCAGTCCAGGAAGGAGAAGATTGGCTTAGACCCCAGAGACCACCATCATCCTCTTCCGCTATGCTCCGCTCGTAATCTTCGCGAATGATCCTGTGAGGATCATCCGGAACAGGAACTCTGAGCACGAATGCCATCGAGGACAAAGCAGCTCCCCACATCCGACCCATGAGCGGAAGGCGGGTAACGAACTGCGCCAGAAGCCATTGCAAGAGATTGAGATGCGCCAGTCCCAGATGATGCCGCACCAGATGAAGATAGTTCCTCCTGCGCCAGGACATATGATACATCCCAGCCCGCTTCTCACCTTGCCGACGAAGACTCTCCAACTTCCTCTCAGTCAACCCCACATCTAGTAGAACCCTCCCCTCCTTCACGAGAGCGGCTCTGAGCCTCTTCACGTAGAAACGCGTGCAGAGGGGGCCAACGAAGTCACGAAGATTCTCTGCCTGTATCTTAGACGTCGGTCCTATGCCTAACATCGTAACACTCCTCGTGCGTACGAGACATGAACGAAACTTAGTGTTCAGCTGCTCAGATCGCAATGAAAAATGACATTTAGACTAGAGTTAGATCTAAACAGAAAGTAACATTTATCACACATTTTGTCAATGTATCAAAAATACACCAACAAAATCCCCAAAAAACCCAATGTTTACTCTCCGAGTGAGTAAACATTGCCTATTCCGTGAAATATATCGGCACAGGATACCTCCCAATTTGTTGGAAATAAAAGAGGAAGGCATACGTGCCTTCCTTTTGTTCGATGTGAGATGACGATGATCGTCATTCGTTCTGGCCAAGCCTAGCCCACGAAAACAATCATACACTCACCAATCTTGCTGGATGTGTCTCGCCCGCGAAAACAATCATCCCCCTACCAATGCCCACATCCTCGCTGGATCTTCCCCAGACCCAGTTCGTCATCCAGAACTTGAGAAGCGTGCATGTTTTCTCTGCCTCCTCACACCTTCCTTCCACCGCCTCAATGAGGACCTTTCGGATAAGCGCCCATGCGCTGTCCGCGAGTGAAGACCCACTAGCCTCATTTATCGCCCCTGCGTTTCCGTCTTCGAGGAGTCTCTGGACAATGAGGCCGCGGAGGAAGCCCACGACGTTTCCATCCGTCATCAGGGGCTGTCCCGTATCATCACTATGCCAGATGTGTGTGGCGAACGCGGTCTCGAGCATCCGAACGATTCCGTGAGGATCACCATCCACTTGCGCCTCTGGATCATGCCCCAGCATCCCGTACAAGGGAGCGCCGAGCGACGCATCGAGAGCCAGCCGGCTCATCCCCTGAATCAAAGGCCTGAAGTCCTCCGCGACCCAATTGGGCGGACACTCAACGTCCGCAAGTGGAACCAAGACGATGGGCAAATCTACTCCGGTCGCCCCAACGATCGCCCTCCCCAGGCTCTCGGGGTCCATAAATCCTGCCTCGAGGAGATGCGGCCACTCCCTTTCCCGTCCCTCGGGCTCATACTCCTGAACGAGCGGAGTCAAAGCATTCACCATCCTCGAGATGAATCCCGGGTCAACACCCTTGTCCACAAGGAACGCATCCAGTACTTCAACGCTTGCTACCTTATCTGTAAAAACCAACGACATGTTGTTCCATCCTCGCTGTTTTGCACAAGGCAACATACCTCATGCTACCGAAATGTACCCCACCCTGCCGATACAAAAAGTAACACACATCATACTACGCGTCAAGCACTACCCCCCCCTCCCAAAAACCTAAACTTAGTTTAGTATCCGGCCGGATACTAAACTAAGTAAAAATAAATGTTTTCAAAGCATCACTCCGTAAAGTAAATCGGCACAGGGTACCTCCCAACTTGTTGGAAATTACTTCCATCACTAGATGAAAGAAAAAGAATTGTAATATAGTCCTCTGAAGAATGAGATTCTTCACCAGCTGGCGGACTAACTTCCATAACCACCTCCCCTACTTCCGGAAAGTCCACCCCAGACGGATCATAACTATTCCTGACATCGCCAGCACACGACGCACCATCCCCTGCCAAAGAAAATTCTGTCGTAATAGCACTTCCAAAACACCCTTGATACCGAACCCAAATTTTCTCCTCACCGTCATTCAAAAGATTATTTAAGCCTGTCGGCCACGGGCCTTTATCCGGCACAATCGAATTCAAATAAAACGCCGCAACAGTCCACGTACTCGACACAAGCACATCATAATTACTAAATTCAAAACTAAGTTCCTGCGCCGCCGAACTACTAACATATCCCCACCAGACATTTGAAATCGTAAGCGGCAACTCCGGAACAGGCACATCATAAAAAATCTCCGTCGAATCCGACACATTCTCAAAATCATCCTTTGCTCGCACACCAATAAGATACGTCTCCCCAAAACCCAAATCCAAACTCGTCTGCAAAAACGACCCAACCGAACTCCACGAAACCCCCGACAAATCCGTCGAAGTCGTATGCGCCACCTCGTATGTAATTAAATTATCTAACGTATCAGAATCCGTCGAACTCGCCCAAGAAAAATCTACAACGGAATTCTCTTCATCAAAACTCGCCGCCAAATTTAAAGGGATGGATAGGCTCAGCACATAGTACCAAACCCATTACGCTTATACCTACGCCTCCATTCTTGTATTTGCAAGAGCGAAGACGGCATCCTTCACAGCCTGAGACAGCTCGCCGTCATCATCGAAGAGCTCCTCAATCCTCTCGTTGAACCACGGCTTTTTCTGCAGATCCGCCTTCGAGCATCTGCCCAGCTTTACGCTCAACGCGAAAGCTACAAGCTCATGATCCTCAAGCTCTTCCGCACAAAGAGCAGCTGCTGCCACGCACGCCCTTTGTTGCACAAGGACGAAAACAGCATCCTTCACAGCCCGAGGCAGTTCACCGTCATCATCGAAGAGCGCCTCGACCTTGTTGAACCACGTCTCTTCCTGAAGTTCCGCCTTTGAGCACGCGTCTCCCTGTATGGCTGACGCGAAAGCTGTAAGCTCCTCATTCGTAAGCTTTTTCGCGTGAAGAGCAACTGTTAACTTAGTTGCTGGTGCTGCCACGAAGCACCTCCATTTCCATTTCTAACAATTAAAATACCCCACCAAATACATATTGTCAATACCTCACTACAACTAAACATTTTCGAATAAAAGGAGGCGCATACGTGCAACGCCTCCGTGATGCCGGTGAGCCGGCAAGAGAATCCAGTCCAGTCCAGGAGAGCCTCCTTGGTCTCCTCTAAGCGGGAGCCATAGCCCCATGAAGGGCGGAGGTTGTCGCGGGCTCGGTCGCAGCGTCCGCATTGCACTCTGTCGCGAGAGCCGCCTTCAGGTCATCGAAGGTCTTAGAGACCTTGAGAGTATTGCGGCCGAGCGGAGTCATCTCGACGCGGTAGAAGTCTCCGTTGCGCTTGAATCGCACACGGAAACGAACGTACCTCTGGTTGCCGGACGATCCGACAGCAACGCAGATCACACGAGTCTCCGCTGACGGAACGACATTGACGAAACCAGCGAAAGACTGAAGACCGAACGCGCTTGCGATGCTCGCCTTACGAGCCTCGAGAAGTCTCGTAGCCTTGGTCAGGGCGGACATGTGATGATTCCCCTATACTCTGTTTCCAAGATGCGAAGTGGGAAACAGAGCAAGAAAGAGTATGGTAACGAGCGAACAAACACCCCCAGAAACTACCATATATACGCCATATACGTAGCGCCAGGTTGCGGAAAGTGTATCACAAAAGAGGCAGAAACACAAAAAATATCATATAATAGACCCATGAAAGCATGGAAAATCATATTCTGGATTGTTATAGCTATTGTGCTCATTTTCGGCGTTGTAACGAGCATTACAACAAATCTCTTTGAAGCACAAGCTGATCCAGGCACAAATATCCACTCTGACCCAGCTGAACGAGTAGCATGGAGCGATATAAGCGGATATTGGGACTTTTACATAAGCAACACAGTTACAGTCTTTGGTTCAAAGATAGAAGGATACGCAGAATCAGCTATTGGAGATATATCGCTTGACTGCGCAACAACAAGAAACGGAAATATATGCACATCATCAAACTACGGCATCTGCAATGGCCCAGGACCACACAACATAGACGGAACCTGCACAAACGGCAATGCCAGCGGAATCCTTTCAGGATATGCATGGAATGATGCAATCGGCTGGGTAAGCTTCAACTGTAACCAGACAAACCATGGAGGCCCAGACGTATGTATATCAAACCCATACGGAGTAACAATAAACGGAGTATCAGGAGACTTTGAAGGATTTGCATGGAATGACATCGAAGGATGGATTGGATTCCACGGAAGCTCAACAAAAGTAGCAACCACATGGAGAGCAACAAGTTCTATCGCCTACCTCGAATCATCTATCTTTGACACTGGAGAAGAAGGAGGAGTTGTATTAAACAGCATCATCTGGCAAGGAACACAGCCAAGCGGAACCTCTGTTGATTTCCAAATCGCTGTATCAAACTCACCAACCGGACCATGGACCTTTATAGGGCCTGGCGGAAGCGAATTCACCTACTATGGAGCATCCTGTCCTGCAGCAGCAACTTCATTCCCCGGAGCAGGAGCTGACACTCCAATCTGTATAGACAAACTCCAAAGCGCAAGCAGCCGCTATCTACGATACAAGGTGCGCCTCATAAGCAACCTATCAAGAACAGAATCTCCGGAAATAAATGACATCGTCCTAAACTGGAGCAGATAACACAATGTATATATTTAACACCCTAAGTGGAAAAAAAGAGCTCCTAAAAAAACCAAAAAATCGGCCCATCAATCTCTTCGTATGCGGCCCAACTGTATACGACCTTGCCCACATTGGACACGCAAGAACACAGCTTGCCTTTGACGTAATCGTAAAATACCTCCGCGCACAAGGATGGAAGATTTTTTATCTTCAAAACATCACAGATATAGACGACAAAATCATAGACCGGGCAAAAAAAGAAAAGAAAGATCCGCTAAAACTCGCACACGAATTCGAAGAAACCTATTATCGAGATATGAAGGCCCTTGGAATAAACACAGTAGATACATATGCAAGAGCAAGCAAATTCATTCCGGAAATAGTGCGCCAAGTGCAAACTCTTATAAAAAAAGAATATGCCTATGAAATCCCAAACCAAGGATACTACTTCAACATCAAGAAGTTTAAAAATTATGGAGAACTCGCGCGAAGAACAATAACACAGGCTGAAGACGGTGTATCACGCATTGATGAAAGTATAAAAAAGAAAAATAAAGGAGACTTCGCCCTCTGGAAATTCGTAAACGCACCAAAAAGCTCTAACAAGTACAAGCTCGTAAAAGGTGAGCCAGCATGGAAAACCACTCTCGGCTGGGGCCGACCTGGATGGCACATTGAAGATACTGCAATGACAGAGAGTTTTTTTGGCCCACAGTATGATTTGCACGGAGGAGGACTAGACCTTAAATTCCCACACCACGAAGCAGAAATCGCGCAACAGGAAGCTGCATCAGGCAAAAAGCCATTTGTGAAAATCTGGATGCACGCCGGACTCATACGCATCGAGAACAAAAAAATGTCAAAAAGCCTAGGAAACTTTATTACAATAGAAAGCTTCCTAAAAAAACATGATGCCGAACTATTCCGGTGGATCATTCTCATGCATCACTACCGCTCCCCTGCGCACTACTCGGAAAAACTTGTCGAGCAGTCAAAAAAAGCAAGAGAGGGTCTCGACGAATTCATCCAAAAACTCACACTAAGAAAACAGTCAAAAAAATCTGCTCCGCACCCTAAAAAACAAAACATACAAAAAGAAATACAAAGCACCAAAAAGTCATTCGAGAAAGCAATGGAAGACGACTTTAATACTAGAGAAGCAACAGCAAAAATCTTTGAATTTCTCCGAAATACAAATCCGCGAATCTGGAGCCTTACAAAAAAAGAAGTAGAAAACACACTAAACCTCCTAAAAGAGACGCTCGGAGTGCTTGGCATCAATACAATCCCCTCTCTCACGCCTAAAAACATCCAGGAAATGATGAAAAAACGCGAGTTATCCAGAGCTCATAAACAGTTTGTCCAAGCCGACACATTGAGAAAAAAAATAGAGGCGTTAGGATATATAGTAGAAGACACGCCCTTAGGACCTCTTGCGCGAAAAAAATAGACATAGAGTCTTTTCTAGTAATAAACGACGGGCGGGTTAATCAAATCCACCCTATTCGTTGATATTTCATGCCCGAAAAACAACCAAAACTTCCTCCACAGGACCAGGAATCAGAAGTATCCGTATTAGGAGCCCTAATGCTAGACAAAGAAGCAATTATTAAAGTCGCAGACATTCTATCTCCAAATGACTTCTACAACCCAGCGCATCAAAAAGTATACGGGGCAATACTCGAACTATTTGAAAAAGGAAAGCCAATAGATGTCCTAACAGTAAACACCGCCCTCAAAGAAAAAAAACAGCTTAAAAAAATCGGAGGAGCAAGCTACTTAAGCGATCTTATAGAATCCGTCCCATCCTCCGCCCACATCACAAGCTATGCCACAATCGTGCGGGAAAAACGAGTTCGCCGAGACCTGCTCCAAGCATCAACAGAAATAAATGAACGCGCACTCGACCAAGAAGACTTTGAAGAAGTTCTTGACCAGGTAGAAAAACGAATATTCAGCATATCCCAACTCTCCCAAACCCAAAAATTCACCCACATAAAAGATGAGCTCGCTGAAAGCTTCGAACGATTCCAAAAACTTCAGGCAGGAGAAGGAAAAACACTTAGAGGAATCCCAATAGGATTCGCAAAACTCGATTCCCTACTATCAGGCTTCCAGCGCTCAGATCTAATTCTATTAGGAGCACGACCTTCGTACGGAAAAACATCGCTTGCCCTAGACATTGCGAGACACGCGGCAAAAGAAAAACACACAGTTGGCATATTCTCCATTGAAATGTCCAGAGAACAGATCATGGACCGCTTAATTGCGGCAGAAGCACAAGTGCACCTATGGAAACTGCGAACAGGACGTCTAAAAGAAGACACTGACTTCGCCCTCGTCCAAAACGCGCTCGGCAGACTATCAGAACTCCCGCTCTTTGTAGATGACACTCCATCCCCAAGCATTCTGCAAATGCGCTCAATGGCGCGCAGACTTCAAATAGAACAGGGACTAGACCTCCTCATTGTCGACTATCTACAGCTAATAAAACCCCGAGCTGAAATGCAAAGCATGGTTCAGCAGGTAACCGAAACTTCTCGAGGACTAAAGTCTCTCGCAAGAGAATTAAACGTTCCAATTCTCGCACTATCACAGCTCTCAAGAGCAGTAGACCAGCGGGACGACAAAACACCACGCCTCTCCGACCTCCGTGAATCAGGATCTCTTGAACAAGACTCTGATGTTGTACTATTCCTAGCGCGCAAAGATAAAGACGCATATGGATCAAAAAAACAGGAATCACTTTCAGACGAAGACCAAAACCTAGTACGAGTAATAATTGCAAAACACAGAAATGGACCACAAGGCGTAGCAGAGCTAAAGTTCGATCACGAGAAGGTATCATTTCGAGACATAGATACATACCACACAGAAGACGAGCTGTAATGTCCAATTTCCAATTACCAATTACCAATTTCCAATGAATACAACTAGACATTTAAGCATTTTAACATTGAAAATCTATTGAAAATTGAAAATTAGAAATTGAAAATTTTAAACCCATGATCCCGAACGCAATAAAAAATTTCATAGAGCACTTCCGAAAAATCCCAGGTCTCGGACCACGGGCAGCAACCCGACTCGCCTTCTTCATATCACGACTTGACACCCAAACCAGATCAAACCTCATAGAATCATTAAAAAATCTGGAAAATTTGGAAAGGTGCAAACGCTGTTTTTTTATAAAAGAAAAGGAACAGGAACTTTGCGAAATCTGCTCTGACTCGAGGAGAGACTCCCGCATAATCGCAATAGTAGAAAAAGACACGGATATTCTAACACTAGAAAAACCAAGAGAATTCAGAGGAACCTATCTCATACTAGGAGAGCTAAGTGGGCGTGGAATTCTCGAAGAATCACACAAAAACCGAATCGAACAGCTAAAAAGAAGGATAGAAGGCGAACCAGAAGGAAACATAGAGGAGATTATTTTAGCAGTAAACCCGCATGCACTTGGCGACATGCTCTATGAAATCCTAAAACGTGACTTCAAGCACCTCACCTCACACATCACACGCCTAGGACGCGGCCTCCCAACAGGAGGAGAGATAGAATTCGCAGACGAAGAAACACTCAAAAACGCCCTCAGAAGAAGAAGTTAAAAAAGGATGAAAAAACTTCTACTAGGTCTCATAATACTCGCATGCCTCGGAACAGCAGGAGGAATGCTTCTTCGCGTGATATTCCCGGATGCGATTCCAGAAAACGAATATATTATTTCCTCGCCTAAAAAAGAAACACAGGCATCACTTCCCTATACAATCGGGGAGCCAAAAAAAGAGACCCCACAAAAACCACAAGAAGAAATCGTGAGCCTCACCCTCTCATCAAAAAGTCTTGAACAGGGCGATACACTCATAGTAACTGCATACGCCACATCCAAACCAAATATACAAATAGAAAACACTCCCCTAACTCTCATTCCAATTGAAGAAAAACAATACATAGGAATCTACGGAATTGATGTACGAAAAGAACCCGGAGAAGTATCCATTCAACTCCAAGAAAACACACTGCAGGAAAAAACAATCCAAATACGAGAAAGAGCATTCCCTGTCACAGAACTCGCTTTAAGCAAAGAACAAAAAGAACAGGGATATACTCCATCTGCAGCAGTACAAGACATTGCACAAAATGACACAGAGATTCTCTATACAGTTCTGGACAATCCGCTGCCTGAAATCTTTTTCAAAAAACCATTCATATATCCCCTCCCAACCCAAGAAATCGCGGGTGGATTCGGAAACATCCGGAAATCCGGAAACTCTTCTATCCGCCACCTCGGCGTAGATCTTGATGCAAAAAAAGGAGATCCAGTATACGCGTCAAATGACGGAGTAGTACGCCTTGCAAGAACTCTGAAAAATTTTGGCAATACAATTGTAATCGACCACGGCGCATCTATCTTCTCTCTCTATCTCCATCTAGATACAATGGAAGTGCAAGAAAACGAAACCATAACTCAAGAGAAAATAATCGGCACTGTAGGAAATACCGGACTCTACACTCTAGACCACCACCTCCACTTCTCAATAAAAACAGGGGGCGCTTCCGTAGACCCTCTACGATTTGTAGAAACAACTCAAAAATGGATGCTGCCTGAAAAACAAAAAAGCCCCGACTGAACAGGACTTTTTTATATCTTCGAAATTTCTACTTCACTATAAGGCTGTCTGTGCCCTTTTTTCTTACGATATCTCGTCTTGGAGTGGTATCGAAACACAATTTTCTTTTTCTCACGCCCCTCTCCCAAGGCCTTTGCCTCAATACTAGCACCATCAATATACGGAGTCCCAACTTCTACTTTTTTCCCGTCAGATTTCAAAAGCACCTTATCAAATACAACACTGCCCTTCTTATCCATTGGGAGCTTTTCAACCTGCGCCTTCGTGCCCAGTTCTACTTTATACTGCTTTCCCCCTGATTCAATAATTGCGAACATAATACTGGTGAAATATAACGCAAAAAAATATATCGGTCAATACAATAAACCAAACCCCCCTCAAAAAGGGGGGCTTGAAAAACAATTTCAATTCTACCTAGCTAGGAAGAACGAACCTAATCCTCATCTCGCACGTGCCTTTCGAGCTTCTTTAGAACACCAGATGCAGCGTCCTTACCTCCAAGACCAAACGCAATTCCGCCAGCAAGAGCAAGCATACCGATAAATCCGGTTACAAGAGCATTAATAATGCTCACTGCTACTCCAAGCTGTGAAAGCGCTGCTAGAAATCCGAAGATAACAACCGCCCACCAAGTGAGAGATCCCAAAAAGGTCGGCGAATGAAGGCGAGCACTTTTGACTGATGCAGACACAAGGCCCTTTAAGAAGTGAGCAACAACAATAGCTGCAAGTAAAATAACAACTGCAACTACTACATTCGGAATATACAAGAGCACCTGCTCAAGGAAGCTTGAGAGCGTCTCAAAGTTCAAAATATCTGCGACAGCTAGAAGGAACACGACAACAAAGAACCAGTAGACAAGCTTACCGAAAAACTTCGAACTATTAAGTCGAAGTCCAGCTCGTCCAAAGTGCTCTTCAACGCCGAGCTTCTTCAGAACGTCGTCAAGCCTAATAACTTTGATAACTCTCTCAACAATTGCAGCAATACCTGATGCAACAATAAGGCCGATAATAAGAACAACAAGCGCCCCGATAATACTACCAAGAACACCAACTGCTCCAATCCATAGATCCTGTAAAGAATCAACTACAACTTGAACCCAATCTTGAATCATTGTTCTTTATACAATACAAAACATTTAAGCTCGACCTTTGTACGAGAAAATCTTCCTATAGATTTTCCTCTTTAAGCATTATTATACCACACGAAACCCCATATAAGGGCGGAAACTGTGAATTAATAAAAACCCCGAGAACAAAAAACGTCTCACGAAAAACTCAAATTATCGACGAAACCTTTTTCAATACAAACTTATCCCGTTCACGAAGCTGGTCTAAAACACGCATATTAGGATCAATCGAAATCGTCTTTCCAAGATACTGGCCTGCGGTAAAGTGCGGAAGAAGAACATAGTCCGCGCCCTTACGGTATAAAATCCTCGCTTCCCGCTCATCCTCTGCCCGAAGCACAACCCGAGGACGAGGACGAAACTTCACAAGAAGCGATAAAAGCATAACATTGTCATCAAAATGAGGACTTGTAGAAATTACAAGCTTAGCCTCCTTAAAATTGATTCGGTCAAAAACATCCGGATCTCCAATATCTCCAAACACATGATCAAACTTATGCTTCTTAAGACTCTGAATAACCTCAGGGTCAAAATCAATAACTAAAAGATTCTTCTTAGGAAGATTAAAAGCAATACTCTGCCCAGTTCGATGACATCCAATAAGAATAATGGATTTTAAAACATCTCCCGGAAGATCCTGTTCCTGAAGCTTTTTCCTCTCAAAAAGAGAAAGAAGAGACGAAAGATACGCAAACACCTTATCAGCATATACGATAAGGTAGGTAGAAGTAGTAATTGTGACAACTCCAACAGCAGTAACAAGCACAACCACGTCCTGCGAAAGATGCCCCAGACGAAAGCCCAACGCAATCAAAACCAGACTAAACTCGGAAATCTGAGCAACTGTAAGCCCTGTAAGAAAACTTGTGCGCTTTCGATACCCCATAAGACCCATGAGAATAAGAACAATAAGAGGATTCCCAATAAGCACAAAAAGGGAAAATATAATAACCGGAAGACCAACGCCGCCAAGGCCGGAAAACGCGATAGAAGACCCTAGCATCACAAAGAAAATAAGAATAAAGAAATCACGAAGCGGCCTCACCATTCCTGAAATCTGAAAATTCTCAGAAGAGTTAGCAAGAGCAAGACCAGCCAAAAATCCCCCCATCTCAATAGAAAATCCGAGCTGCTCCACTAAAGCCACCATAAGAAATGCCCACGCCAAACTTACAAGAAAAAGAAGCTCCCGCGAACCAGCAATCATATCAAAAAGCTTTGGTAAGATTTTCTGCCCAATAAAAAGCATGGCGGAGAAAAGAAGAATGCCCTGAATCATGGTAATAACAATGCTCCCAATCGCAAACCCCTCTTTCCCATCGAGCCCGGTAAGAAAAGTTAAAAGCAAAATCGCAACAAAATCCTGCACAAGCAAAAACCCAATACTAATACGCCCATACAAACTATGCTCATCCCGCTTCTCTGACAAAAGCTTCAAAATAATAATCGTACTTGAAAATGTAAGAGCAATCGCGATATAAAAAGACGGAAGAATCCCAAAATCAAAAAGCATTGCGATGAGGAAGCCAAAAAGCGAGGTAAACGCAATCTGCGCCAGACCCAAAATAAGAGACACGCGCCCAACAGTACGCACTGTAGTGTAATTAATCTCGAGTCCAATAAGAAAAAGAAGAAGCATCACGCCCAGACTCGAGAATGTTTCAAAAAGACCCTTCTCTACAATATCGAAAAGATTAAAATACGAAACAATTACACCAGCCACAAGATATACCAAAATAAGGGGCTGCTTCAGAAGCTTGGCTCCAACACCAAGAATAGCGGCAAGAACAAAAATAATTGCAAGTTCCAAAATTCCACTTCCCATAATATCTACTTAATAATACCAGAGCATGCCTTTCCTGTCCTTGTGGAAAACCAAAAACAGCGCAAAAAGCACTGCTGCAAAAACAAAACGCGCACAAACCTAAGAATAGAAAACCTTCTTAATCTTATAAGGCATCTTTATAGTAGAACTTAATGTTACAACATCTCCTACCTTACATCCCAAAAGAGCCTTCCCTACAGGAGACTCATGACTTACCAGCCCCAAAGGAGGATTAACTTCAGGAGGACCAACAATCGTAAGATCACTAGTATGGCCGCCAACCTCAACCGTTACAGTAGCACCAAGCTGCACAGCATCCCGCTTATTCTTTGAGGGAAACTTAATAATCTCATGATTCTTAAGAACCCTCTCTATCTCCTCAATCTTCTGATTCAAAAGAAGCACCTCATCAGGGTCCTCCTCAGGGTTTCCAACCTTTTCGCGCCTTATCTCGTATAAGCGCTTAAGCTCACCCTGAAAATTCTTCAATCCTACTCTAGTAATATACACTTTTTTACTGTCTAAAGACGCCATAATAAAAAATGAAACCTCCTCCTCAAAATCTAAAAAGAAAGATTCACATTGAATTGATAATAGATTGATAATAGATAGTATATACCTTATATACTTTTATAATAGACCTTATAAACTTTATCGCTTTAATTATTGAAAGAAAAGAAATAATTGTCAAGCAGAAAATATCCGCATATTACTCAAGGATTTCATCAGACCATCGACAAACCAATCAATTAATATAATATTATATACACAAAGTTAACACATTAAAAACCAAAAAAGAAGGAGTCTGTATACAAAAAATATGCACGCGAAGAAAGAATCAATATCTCCTGAAAAACTTCTCAAAGAAGTAGATTTTTCCAAGCTCAACGGACTAATCCCAGCTGTCACGCAGGACAAAAAAACAAAAGAGATACTAATGCTCGGCTTCATGAATAAAGAAGCCCTAGAAAAAACCCTACAGGAAAAAAGGGTCACATATTTTAGCAGAACACGAAATTCTTTGTGGACAAAAGGAGAGACTTCTGGTAACGTTCAAGCTGTAAAAGAAATAAGCCTAGACTGCGATAACGATTCTCTTTTAATTAAAGTCAAGCAAAAAGGAAACGTATGTCACACAGGAAAATCAACCTGCTTTTTTAAAGAAGTCCTCGAAAAATAAAAAACAACACAAATATGCAAAAAAAAGTTCTCCAACTTGGTATCCCCGGACGAATGTTTAAAGAAAGGATAGAAATACTCTTCCAGAGAGCCGGCTATGACATAAAAATAAACGAACAAGAAGCAACAATCGCGATTGATGACCCGGAAATACACTGCTTCTTTGCGCGCGCAAAAGAGATAGCACCGCTCATAGAAAGAAAAATACTAGACGCGGGAATAGTAAGTAAATCAGTAGCTATTGAAACAAACAGCAAATTAGAAGAAATAACAAACCTTGGCACACTCCGCCCTGAGTGGAAAGAGTCAAGAATCGTAGTAGGGGCACTGAAAACTTCTTCAATCAAATCCCCAAAGGGTTTGCAGGGGAAAAAAATCATAACAAGAGTTCCAAATATAACTGAGAAATTTCTTAAGGAAAACAATATAAAAGCAACCATAGAATTCTCAGATGGAGCAAATGAAGCAAAAATCCCTGAATTCGCTGACGCGCTAGTCGAATACGCAAACACAGGAGAAACTCTGGAACGTCACGGAATAAAAATAATAGCGGAAATCATGAAAGATTCCGTAATGCTCACATCAAATAAAACAGCGCTGGAAAACCCCTGGAAAAAAGAAAAGCTGGAAAATATAGGAATGCTCTTAAAAGGCGCGCAGTTAGGAGAAGAAATGGTAGGAGTCATGTTCCACGTATCGAACACTACTCTAAAAAATATTTACAGCATTCTTCCGGCGCTCAAAAAACCAACCGTTACTCCACTACGCGGAGAAAACTGGTTCGACGTGCTCACAGTCGTAAATAGAAAAGAACTTAGAGAACTCCTTCCAAAACTACAGGAAAAAGGATGTACTGATATCATAGAGTTCCCATTAAATAAAATTGTCCTCTAAAGGCATGGCGTCAAAAAAACTCACACTCGCCCTCCCCAAAGGATCTCTTCAGGAACAAACATTAGAAGTATTCAAGAGAGCAGGATTCGACATAATGTTTTCGAGCTCCCGAAGCTATTCACCAAGAATAGATGACCCGGAAATCGTCTGCACAGTACTCCGTCCGCAAGAAATTCCAACATACGTAGGACAGGGAAAAATAGACGCGGGAATATCAGGAGACGACTGGATCGAAGAGTCCGACGAAAGAGTAAGAAAAATTGTAGACCTTGAATACGCAAAACGGGAGCAGAAAAAAATAAAATGGGTAATTGCAGTACCTAAGGACTCACCAATACACTCTGTAGAAGACCTAGAAGGGAAAACAATTTCAACAGAGCTCGTAGGAGCAGTAAAGTCCTTCTTAAAAAAACATAAAATAAAAGCAAAAGTTGAATTCTCATGGGGAGCAACAGAGGCAAAGCCCCCAAAATTCGCCGACGCCATTATAGAACTTACAGAAACCGGATCATCCCTAACAGCAAATAATCTTCGTATTGTTGATACAGTCTTAGAAAGCTCAACAAAACTAATTGCAAGCGAAGAAGCAATGGCAGATGAATGGAAGAAAAAAAAGATAGAAATCCTTGGCCTCCTCTTAAAAAGTGTAGTTGTAGGAAAAAAGGCAGTCATGATTGTAATGCACGTGCCAGAAGAAAAGGTAGATAGTGTAGTAAAACACCTACCAAAGAAAAAACCTACCCTAATACAAAAAATTGCAGGAGAACAAACCTGCAGTGTCATGTTTACAACAGAAAAGAAAAAATCAAGAATCATCATTACAGAACTCAAAGAAAAAGGATGCCACGATATTGTAGAATTCCCCATAAACTCCTATACCCGCTCCTAAAAACACTCCCGCCATGGCGGGAGTGTTTTTTTATACTCAAAATCTATACTAGGAAAAGACTTGCGAGCCCCAAGAATACAAAAAAACCAATTACATCAGTTGCAGTAGTAATAAGAATTGAAGCAGATGAAGCAGGATCCTTACCTAACCACGTCATAAAAAGAGGGGCCATAGTACCGAAAAATCCAGCGATAATAAGATTGAAAACAAGAGAAACTGCAACAACAAGACCGAGAAAAATATTCTGATGCCACAAAAAAGCAACAAGAGCAACAATCACCCCAGTAATAACTCCGTTGAAAATTCCCGCAAGAACCTCACGCCAAGCAACCTGCAGCCCTACTAGTAACCCAATCTTTCGAAACGCGAGTCCGCGTATCACAACCGCAAGCGTCTGAGTCCCAGCGTTTCCTCCCATGCCAGCAACAACAGGCATATACGCCGCAAGAAGCACAAATTTTGAAATAGTAGTTTCAAAAAGACCCACCACAAATACAGCGAGAAACACAGTCCCAAGATTTACAAGAAGCCACAAGTGCCGATTCCGCACTTTTGCCCACACTGTATCAAATACATCCTCCTCTTTTCGAACTCCGGCAAATCCATACAAACTCTCCCCCGACTTCTTCTCGATAATACGCAAAATATCACTAGAATAGATAACTCCCAGCACACTCCTGTCATCATCAAGCACAATAATCTTTGAATGAGGATGCCCTCGAAAAACATCCAACACCTCCTTTTCACTTTTATCATACTGAAGCGTGGGAACCTTCCGAATAAAACTCTCAATATTCTCTGAACGGCGACGAAGCTCTACACGATGAAGCGGTAATTCACCAACTAAAAATCCGCGCTTCAAAACTAAAATAGCCGGAGGCTTCCCCGTCTTCTTCTCATGAGACTCAACAGCCTGAAACACCTCCTTAAAAGAAGAATCAACCTCAACCGTAATATAGTTCAAATCCATGAGCCCCGCAGCAGTATCCGGAGAAAACCGCAAAAGAAATTCCACCTTCTCCTGCACATCCTCATGAAAACTCTTAAGAATCTTCTTGCGACGACGCTCCTTTGAGTGTCGAAGGATACGAGCAACCTGATCAAGATCAACGTAATGAAGAATAGAAACGATCTCGTGAACATCAAGTTCTCGGACAATCGAATCACGAACCCGCGATGAAAGCTCGAGGAGGACGCGACCCCGACTGTTTACCGGAAGATCCCGAAAAAGCGCCATCCTCTTCCGGCGCGAAAATGTAAGCAGATGAAGTATGTCCTGAAAAAAATACCCCTCCTCTTTTGACATAAAAACCAAAACTCAAACTATTCTCCCTTATATATCTTTCATTGTACCATGTACAAAATCTAAAAAATAAAAAACACCAAAAGGTGCGAAAAATTTTCTCAATTAGATTAATTGAAAATTAGTAATTGAAAATTTTAAAATATCCCCTTCTTCTTCGTAATCTGCTCGTACAATCCGCCAACAACTCCGATAATAAAAGAAAAAAGTCCAATAGCATACAAAAGCCAAGCAACAACAAGAAGAACAAGAAGAAGCGCGATGAGAAATCCCAAAACTGGAGCAAATCCATCCATAACTAAATTATAACAAAACAATCATCTAAATATCGAACGTTCTCTTTAATTTATCCTTCTCTGCCCTCTTCTCTATAGCTAACTCAATCAACTTATCCAAAAGCTCTGAAAACGGAATACCTGTAAGCTCCCACAACTTAGGGTACATACTAATCTTGGTAAAGCCCGGAAGCGTATTAACCTCATTCACCACAAATGCCCCATCTGACTTTAGAAAAAAGTCTGCTCGCGCCATACCCAGCAAATCAAGAGACTGAAATGCCCTAACGGCCAGCTTTTGGACCTCTTTCACCTTATCCTCTGAAATCTTTGCGGGAATCTCAAGACCTGCGCCATTCTCATCAATATACTTTGCCTCATACGAATAAAACTCGTGATTCGGCAAAACCTCCCCTGGAATCGAAGCAATAGGCTCATCATTCCCTAAGACAGAAAGTTCAATCTCCCGCCCTGGAATAAACTCCTCAAGCACAATCTTTGTATCATATTGAAACGCATCATCCATTGCCGCCTTAAGATCCTCCTCATTCTTTGCCTTTGAAATGCCCACCGACGATCCCAAGTTTGCAGGCTTCACAAAAATCGGAAACCCAAGTTCTTTTATGGCTGTCTGAAGCGCGTCTGAAGTTAAAGTTTTCCGCGTACCAGCAACATACTTCCCCACCTCTAAACCAGCATCTTTAAAAAGCTTCTTCATCACATCCTTGTCCATACCTACTGCAGACCCCAAAACTCCTGCACCAACATAAGCCGTGTCCAAAAGTTCCAAAAATCCCTGAAGGGCTCCGTCCTCTCCATATGTACCGTGAGTAATTGGAAAAAACACATCTACAGAGCCAAGGCCTTTTCCAGATTGAATAGAAATAAGCTCTGCACTCTCCTGCTTAACAATTGCAGTAACTGGCTTTGCATTTACTTTATTTAATGCAATAAGCTTTGGATTCTCTTCATTCAATAAGTAATTTGCCGCATCTCCCAAAAGCCACTGCCCATCCTTATCAATCCCAACAAGTAAAACATCGTACTTCTCCTTATCAAGCTTTTCATAAATAGACTTTGCAGACTGCAAAGAAACTTCGTGCTCTCCACTCTTCCCTCCAAAAAGAAGACAGACTCGAATTTTTTTGTTTTTGGGCATATTAATATTCTACCCAAGTCTCCAAAAAAAACAAAAAAGCCGCACCACGTATGGTACAGCCATGAGAAATCGCCTGCGCACCTCACTCCTCAACCAGACAGAAGGGAGTAAGGAACGACGAAGACAAGGAGAACAACGAGCGTCACAGCGAAGAGGGCGTTCAAGACATCTCCCCCAACGTCTGACCAGTTTGGCCAACGCAACACCGCGAAATAGCAGAAGCTCATGTACGCGCCCAGACCGCCGCCCAAGAATAGCACGAGACAGATGGGGGCGTAGATCAGGCCCTGCGGCTCGAGAGCATGGCCCATGAAGATCACCGCGACCATCGCGGCAATTGACGAAGCGAATGCCACAACGAGTAGATTCTGCTTCATGACGTTCCTTTCCGGAAGTGTTGTACCGCAATCAGTTTTACATGACGCGACACATACCTATCTACAAGACCAAGCCAGCGAATACCTTCCTTCTTCTTCTCGATACCATCTCGCCATTACACTATGACGAGCAAGAATCTGACCCGCCTGACGACGGACAGACCACGGCACCTCGTCAATAGGCGCCGGCTGCCCAAGCTCCCGCAACTTGATCCCAACTCCATCATCACGAAAGACGAAGAGAGAACCAAATATATAGTAAAATTGCATCATGCCGTCACTCCATTCCAAGATGAGTGTTGAGTAAAATCAAGCTCCTTTTCCAGCTTGACACTATATACATTATACCATATTCACAAAATATGTCAATCAATCACAAAAACAACAAAAAAACGCCTTAAAAAGCTGTTTTAAACAAAGGAAATACCTAACTAAACCCCGTGCTTTTTCTTTATATCCCCCTCAACACCCTTCTCTGCCTCATCTATCTTCTCTTTCCCCTGCTTCCCAAGCTCCTGTAATTCCTCATCTGACATCTTCCCTAACTCCTCTATCCTAATTCCTAATCCCTTTTTAGTATTTTTCTTAGGCTCCTCCAAAACCTCATCCATTAAAGCAGATAAAATCCATCCAACCCTAGGACCTGGAGCAGTACCCAAAATCTTAATAATGTCATCTCCTGAAACCTTAAGCATCTTAGGAGAAATTGGATCTCTCTTTACCTTATCAATCATAAAAAGCAGATGCCTAATCTTATAAGGCTTTGCCTTTGGCACTCCAGACCCAATCCTGTCCGCCTCCCGAATCTTTATTAAATCATCAATATTCTCTGGACCCACGCGCGCAAGGAATCTTCGAACTCCAGCCTCTGATACCTCCCCAACGTTATAGTAAAAAAGATGGTACCGCACAAGATGCACCACATTATCTGCAACATCACCAGAGAACCGAAGACGATTCATAATACTCTTTGTAATCCGCGCGCCAACTACCTCATGCCCATAAAACGTCGAGTTCTTCCCCTCACCGCGCTTTGTCTTTGGCTTTCCAACATCATGAAGCATTGCAGCAAGACGAATCTCCAAAGAATACCCTTTTGATACAGCATAATCCAAAGCACGCAAATTATGCTCCCACACAGTATAGATATGATGCAAATTCTGTTCACATCCAATTCCCTCCCGAAGCTCAGGAATAATATGCTTCAAAAGCCCCAAATCTTCTAACATCTGCACGCCTCGAGCAGCTCCATCGCTCATAATAATTTTCTTAAGCTCATCTTGAGCCCGCTCCATTGCAATATCTTTTAAAGAGTCGGAGAGTTTAGCAACTGCTCCTGCCGTATTCTCCTCAACCTCAAACTCAAGCTCCACAGCAAACCGCACAGCCCGCATAAGCCGCAAGGCATCCTCTCCAAATCTCTCATCCGGCCTGCCAACAGTCCGCACAAGCTTACTATCCAAATCATCCTGACCCTTATGCGGGTCAACCAGCTCTCCAGCCTTAACAAGATCCAATGCCATTGCATTAATCGTAAAATCTCTTCTCGTCAAATCTTCCTCAATCGTTTTCGCAAATTTCACCTCATCCGGATGACGCTTATCTGAATATCCTCCCTCCTTCCGGAAGGTAGTAACCTCTAAAACCTTCAACGCAGGATCCTCCGAATCCGTCTTCACACCAACTGTCCCAAACTCATTCTCATACACACTATCTTCAAATAATTCTTGAATTTGCTCAGGCGTTGCATCTGTTGCAATATCCCAATCCTTAGGATCTTTATCAAGTACAAGATCCCGAACACACCCCCCAACCAAGTAAGCCTGAAAACCCTTCTTCGAAAGAGTTCGCGCAATTATCTCTGTTTCTTTAGGAACATTGAGTTTCATTAAATTTAATTGTACACTGAAGCGGTAAATTGAGAAGCACCCGTAGTGAAACGGATATCATATCTGCCTTCGAAGCAGACGTTGGAGGTTCGAATCCTCCCGGGTGCACAATCATATTGTGCAGCCGGAGCACGCAAACTGCTTTGCGTGCGTGAGGATTCGAAGACCGCAGCGATGTGCGACGAGCGAGTGGCGAGAAGCACCGCGAGGGGCAGCCTACGACCGAGGAGGCGGAAGACGACGAGAGTTGTAGGCGAATCCTGGCGGGTGCGCATTAACTATACAAAACACTTCGCTTGCCGGAGTGTTTTGTGTATATACTCCACCAACCTGACAAAACAACGTATATGTGCATATAATAACCAAAGCCCAAAACAACACTAGGCGAAAGCGAGGTAGAAAATATGAAAATCACCGGAGGTATATCCGGACCCTATTTCATAACGTTTTTCTCAGACACGTTCACCGTCAGAGTAAATCACCGGACAAAAAAGAGAACTAGAGGTCAAACCATACACCACGCCACCAACAAACGGACCGCCCTCCAACGATTTCTCTCCCAACATCCCAAGCTTCCTATCCCAAAAGTGCTTCGCATACTGACCCAAGTCGCCAGCGAACCAAGATACGCAAGCATCTTAGTACTACTTGCATACATCACCATCTGGAGTGAAACAACGTCGACGGAACTCACTCTACGAGTACCACTCGTCTTCGCCATAGCGATCTTTGGTCTCTTGGTAATCGCGCTAAGAGCATTCCTCAAACAAACCGCTAAATGGCACGGCGCGGAACACATGGCCATCGCTGCATACGAAAAGCACGGCAATGTAAGCATTAGGAAAATCGCCAAGCAGTCTCCCATCGACAAACACTGCGGAGGCCGGTTTGCGCTTCCAATGCTCCTCGCATTTGTACTCGCGAACATCAGCGAGAAGATGCTCGGTGTAAGCGCCTGGATCTCACTCCTAATACTCATAGAAGGGCTGTTCTGGCTTGACAGCCTAATCGGCCTCAGCAACATCCCCGTATTCTGGAAAGCATCGGAACTGCTCCAAAAACACATTACCACCGCCTACCCCGACAGAAAGCAACTCGAAGCCGCCCACCACGGGATACAGGCACTCATCAAAGCCCACCAAACAATCTAATCACAGAACTAACACAGAGCAACCACCACCGCAACCGCAAAAAGTAACCGCCGTAACATCAAATTGCGGCGATTTTTTATGGAGAATCGTAATTAATCTATTTCGCCTTCACAAAAAGAATTCGTTTAATAATAGTAAGCAAACTTGCTCCTCCCCCATCTTCTGTTCTTTGTCGAATCTCCTCTTCAATCCTTCTTTGTGTTTCTTCTTCTGTTCTACGCTGAATCTCTTCCTGAATTCTCCTCTGCGTCTCCTCTTCAGTCCTGCGACGAATCTCCTCCTGAATATTAATCTCAAAACCGCCATCCTCAAACTCTGCCTCTACCTCACGCTTCTCACGTATAAATGGACTTAGGCCATCCTCCTGCCTAAATGCATCCAAATCAGGACTATTTTCCGGCAAAGGCACTCTCACAGGACCAAATCCAGCTCCACCCTGATTCACGCACTTCCCAACAGCCTCCCGAATCCCATCCGGACCCAAAGCCAAAAGCTCCGGACCAATCATCTCACTAACACATCCACGCATCTCTGGAGGCACTGCCTGCAAAATCTGCTCAGGAGTTGGACCAGATGGCTCGCCAGGACCAAATCCCTCACCACCAGCCCCCCTAGGACCCATCATCTCTGACATATTCTCTTCAAAACACATACGAACATGATCGCCCATCTCCTCGCTTGGCATACGCGCACCTGATCGAAGCTCCTCAATAATATTCTGACCCAAACGAGACTTAAAACATTCTACAATCACGGGCGGGGCACTCTCTACTGCCTCAAGCATTTGCGTCCTACCCTCCTCTATCCTTTTTAAGTCCTCTTCAGGAATAAGACCATGCTCCATAGCAAACTCAAAGCAGACCTCATTATTTGCTGGATTATCACAAAACGTTTCGCACTCCCTACCCTTACATCCCCCAGGCCCACGACCCCCAGTCCTACGCATCATCTCCGCGTCTTCTTCAGACACAAACCCAGCTGCCACAGCAAAAGTCATACACTCATCAACATTCTCCGGCTCTGAGCAGTAAATATCACACTCTCTATCACCACGGCAGTTCGGCGGATTTATCCCCTGACGAATAAGCCCAAGCATTTTCTGCATCTCTGCTCTTTCTCTAGGAGGAACCATTTCAGCAGCAATAGCAAACTCCATACAAGACTCCATATTTCCCGGCAAAGAGCAGTACCTATCACACTCCCTATCACCGCGGCATGGCGGCGGAGTATGGCCTGCACGAATTGCTTTCAAAACCTTACGCGCTTCTGCAAGCTCTTCTGGAGGAATAAACCCTGCAGCCTCTGCAAAAGAAATACACTCCTCTATGCGCTCTGGATGAGCAGGGTCATCACAATATGCCTCACACTCATTCTTATTTCTACAACCCCCCGGAAGCGCTGCACCGCTCCTCAAAGCTGCCTGCACCTTCCGCCCCTCTGCAAGCTCTTCTGGCGGAATAATGCCATTTGCTTCTGCAAAAGATAAACACTCATCAATATTTGAAATATCATCACAATATGCATCACACTCATCTCGCGATGAACATCCACCAGGACCAACAGCTCCAATGTCTGCAAATCTCCGCGCATGCCGAAGTTCTTCAGAACTCATCAAATTATGCTGTTCAGCAAAGTCCAAACACTCATTAATATGCGTCGAGTCCGCGCAATACAACTTACATGTCAACTCACTCATACATCCCCCAAGTTCTGGCACAGGAAAAACAATATCATCCTTAGAAGTAGCAGAAGTGACAAAAAAAGCGCTTAAAAATACGCTCCCCAAAATAATAACAAAAGCAATAAAATGCTCTCTAGATATCCTTAAGCTCATAAGTCAAAGGGATTAGTAATAATATCTGTAAATGGGTTTGCCTTATCTACAGGATTAAGCTCTGGCGACCCCCCCACAGCTTCTGTCACATTCTCAATTGCATCTCCCACAACAGACTGAGCTTCAAACGCTGAAACAGCCTCCTGCTCTGTCTGCAACTGCTGTTGCGCCCGCTCACGATCTTCTGGAATCTGATACTTCCAATAAAGAAACGCAACAATACAAATTGCAACAACTACCGCAAATATTACCCACGGTACAGTATAATGATGTTTTGGCTCACCATTTGCCATTGCTTAAATTATACACCATTCCAAAGAAGAAAAAGAAAAAAAGTGTGGATAATTGAAATTTTTCAATTCCCCGCATACAATAGAAAGACAATTCCGCCCGTAGCTCAGTTGGTAGAGCAGTTGCCTCTTAAGCAAACGGTCGTAGGTTCGAATCCTACCGGGCGGACATGAAAGCAATAATCGCAGCAGCAGGCAAAGGCACCCGAATGCTGCATTTAGCAAAAGACAAGCCCAAGCACATGATAGAGGTTCTAAACAAACCCTTTCTTTTTTATCTACTCCAAAATCTAAAAAAAGGAGGTATTGATGAAATCATCCTTGTTATAGGATACCAGAAGACTGCTATGAAGAAATTTGCCGAGGATTACAAAAACGATTTCAACATAACTCTAGTAGACCAATTTGAAAAATTCGGTGAAGAAAAATACGGCACATCTGTACCAGTAGAAGCTACAAAAGACTTTGTAGAAGATAAAACATTTATTGCTGTGTATGGAGACAACCTCTACTCCCCGAATGATATTAAACACCTCATCGAATCTGAAAACACAAACTACATCACAGTGCTAAAACACGAACACCCGAAAAACTATGGAGTGGCAATAACAGATGACAAAGGATTTCTAACAAAAATCGTAGAAAAGCCAAAAGAACCTCCATCAAACTTTATAAACACCGGCCTATACAAATTCACTCCAGAGATATTTGAGGAGGTGGCGCGTGTTAACGTCTCCCCCAGAGGCGAATATGAACTAACAGACGCTATCCAAGCACTCGCTAAAAAACACAAGGTAAAAGTTCTAAAACTAGAAGATTACTGGCTCGACTTTGGAAAACCCGAAGACATACAAAAAGTAGAAGAGTTTCTCAAATCTCAAAAATAAAAAAGTCGCGGATCCAATTATTCGGAAACCGCGACCATCGAAAGCTTACGATCCCGTCTCCTCCATGCCCATAGCGCGACGGTAGTACTCTCTCCAGAGCTTGTCGAAATCAAGACCCAGAGCGACACACGCAATGCGGATGGAATCATTCGACGCCTCACACGTCCAGATGCGGCCAACAGTCTTAGGACTTATATATTCACACTGAGCCCCACCAGTCAACTTGGAAAGTTGAGCGTTAGAGAGATTGTCCCGTGCAGCACACTCCTCCTTAATACGCTCCGCGAACAAACGCCGGATATCCGTTAGAACAGTCTTGGCTAAAGTAGACATGAACTTATCTCCATCAGACCGCAAGAGACCACGAACTTGATGAGACCCCCATCTAAAAAAAATATACACCCACCAATCTATATAATCAAGAATCCGAGTGTATCAGTGTACTAGTACACTGATACACTCTTACAAAAAAATAAAAGAAAGCATACAATAAAAACCAATGCTTCCCCCAGAAACTTCCATAGAAAAACTCCCAAGAATTTCAAACTACTTCACATCTAGATTCAAAAAAATCGGGATTAAAACTATCTACGACCTTCTACGCCACTTCCCCACCAGATACCAAGACTTCTCCGAAGTCTATAAAATTGCAGATCTCATCCCAAACCAAGAAGCAACAATTCAAGGGATGGTGAAAAAAATCAAAAGCCGCACAGCATGGCGCCGAAGAAACATGCGGATAACTGAGGCAAAAATCGAGGATGATTCCGGAGAAATAGAAATAATCTGGTTTAATCAGTCCTATGTTCAGAGCCAACTCGCAGAAGGAAAGCAGGTCAGTATATCCGGCAAAATAACAGCGCTTGGAGAAAAGCTCCAGATGAAAAATCCAACCTTTGAACTACTCCATGACTGGACCACAAAAACACGCCACACAGCAAAAATTGTTGCAAAATACCCGGAAACAAAAGGAATGACATCAAAAGGCATTCGTCATTTCATAGATCTCGCCCTAGAGCAGATAAAACAAGTACCAGATCCCATCCCAGAAGAAATCTGCAGCAAATACAGCTTTCCAGAAATAAATACTGCGATAAAAAACATACACACGCCCGAGAATATCGAAGATGCAGAGCATGCGAAAAAACGATTCACATTTGAAGATTTATTCTATCTACAGCTTTTCAACATTGAACAAAAACAAGAGCTCGCAAAGAAAAACGCGCCAAAAATAAAAATAAGCCCAAAAGAAATAAAAGAGCTCCTCTCAACCCTCCCATTTGAACTCACACTAACGCAGAAAAAATCTCTCTGGGAAATTGCCCAAGACATAGAAAAATCCCACCCAATGAACCGCCTGCTCCAAGGCGATGTAGGGTCAGGAAAAACAATCATCACTGCAGTTATCGCAATACTCGCAGCACAAAAAGGATTCCAGTCAGCTCTCATGGCGCCAACAGAAATTCTTGCGCGCCAGCACTACAAAACATTCGCAAAGTTTTTTCCAGAATTCGAAAGCGGAGTCTGTCTTCTAACAGCAAGCCAGTCACGCGCATCTTACGGAAAAGACCTTGAAGATGAGCTAAAGAAAAAAGACGCTATAGAAAAAATAAAAAGAGGAGAGATAAAAATTATCATAGGAACACACGCCCTAATACAAAAAGGAATTGAGTTCAAAAATCTCGCACTAGTAACAGTAGACGAACAGCACCGCTTTGGAGTAGATCAGCGAGCAGAGCTTGTCCGCAGCACAAACATAGTCCCCCACTTCTTATCCATGTCCGCAACCCCAATCCCCCGAACACTCTCACTCACTCTATGGGGTGACCTCGACCTCTCCCTCATCTCCGAGCTCCCTAAAAATAGAAAACCCATTATTACGCGTGTTGTAGACAAGAAAAAAAGGGTTGAGGCATACGACTTTATCAGAGACCAGATCAAAAAAGGACGTCAGGCATTCGTTGTCTGCCCCAGAATTGAGCCAAACGAAGAGACTGAAAAAGAAATACCAAAAGGAACGCAAATATGGATGCAGGAGTTTCAAAAACTCGCAGTAAAATCCGTGAAAGAAGAGTTCGAAAAACTATCACAAAAAATATTCCCAGATTTAAAAGTTGCAATGCTCCACGGCAAACTTAAGGAAAAAGAAAAAGAAGAAATAATGCGAAACTTTAGCGAGGGTGAAACAGACATCTTAGTCTCAACTTCTGTTGTAGAAGTAGGAGTTGATGTGCCAAACGCAGCAATCATGATGATAGAGGGCTCCGAGCGGTTCGGACTTGCGCAACTCTATCAATTTCGGGGACGCGTTGGAAGAGGCGAACACCAATCCTTTTGCCTTCTTTTTACTGAATCTACCTCACAATCCACTGCAGACCGTTTAAAATCCATTGAGAAGGCCAAAAACGGGCTGGAACTGGCTGAATATGATTTAAAGCTCCGCGGACCCGGTGAGTTCCTCGGAGAAATCCAAACCGGCATGCCAGACCTTGCAATGAAAGCTCTCCAAAATCCAAACCTAGTAAAAGAAGCCAGAGAAGAAGCAAAACAAATCCTCTCACAAGACCCAGCACTAAAAAACTACCCACTCTTAAAAAAACATTTAAAAGAACTCCAAGCCCAAATCCATTGGGAGTAAAAAAGAGCCGACGCATAAAAACATCGGCTCGACTCATGCCCCTCTCACCCGCTGCATCAGTATCGAATCAGGCTGCGAACAAGAGCCAACATCTCACTCTTGATAGAATTCGTCCGCATGGCTTCCCTGCCAGTAACCTCACCGATAGAGCCGGAGTCCTCTCTGGTCTGCCTATCCGAGTCCTCCAGCCGACGCAGAAGAAGCTCAAAACGCTCAAGAGCATTTCTGTACCGAGAATTCACAACCATTCTCCTCTTGTTGTACGAATCTGCCAAATCTCACGCTCAATGCGAGCGATCCGCGAAAGAGCGCCCCATACCCGAGGACCATGCACGGCTGTCATGTATTCATCACGTGCATCCTCAAGCTCACGCTCGAGAGAACGAAGACGATGCGCAATCTCGTCATCGCAAAAATCACAAGCACCAGAACTCACAACACACTCCTCTCTCTGTAAAAGAACAAAAACACCCCAACACGGGATGTTTGCGGGCTACAACACCAGCCCACACTCAAAAGGTTTTCAAACTATTAAGAACGCCGCTTGAGCATGAGCTTGTATCCGCCCATGCCATGATGCAGCCAATAATTAATCCGAGAAATAGTAGTTGCGCTCATTCCAGTCTCCTGCTGGATTTGTTCAAATGTATCCCCATCGTTAAGCATATTTGCAACCTGAAAACGCCGACTTGCCTCTTCCAGCTCCTCAAGCGTAAACACGTCCCGAAAAAAAGCCATTGCTTCTTCCCTGTCTTTCAAGGACACAACCGCCTTCAAAAACTCTTCCATTTCTTTAGATTGTAACTGCTTTTCTAACTTCATATTTGTCTATACTCCAACACATTAGAGTAGTATAGTATACCAGAAAAATAATGTCAAGAACACGATAAATCACGACAAATACTGAAAAGGACTAATTACTCCTCAAAAATCTTCACCTCCCCCAAATTCCTATACTCTCCTTCATAATCCATGCCATACCCAACAACAAATACATCCTCTATCTCCCTCCCAACATAATCTATCTTCACATCAACTTCCCGTTGAGACGGCTTGTCTAAAAACGTAACTACCTTCAAAGAGCTCGGACCCCGCTCCTCCAGCCGCTTCTTCACCTCTCTAATAGTACGCCCAGTATCTACTATATCCTCAACAATCAAAACATCACGGCCCGCAATATGAGTTGAAATATCCTTCCGAAAAGTTACCTCACCGGAAGACTGCGTCCCCTTATAACTAGATGCCTCCACAAAATCAATCTGCAGAGGAATATTAATCTGCAAAGCCAAATCCGCAAGAAAAAATACAGCGCCCTTTAGGACGCCAATTAAAACAACTTCTCTCTCCGCGTAATCCTGATTAATCTCCCTTGCAAGACCTGAAACAATCTTCTCAACCTCTTCCTTCGAAATTAATGTTTTCATACCTAAGCCTCCTTCACAATATCCTCAACCACCTCCCCGTCTTGCACCATACCCCAATCACAAAATCGTGTCTTCACCATCCTGGCATGCGCCTTATCCAACTTATCCAAAAGATGCGCAAAATAAAGATTAACCACGCACCCATGAGCAACAATAAGAATATTCTTATGGTCACATTCAGAATCAATCTTATCAATAGCGCCTTGAAATCGCTCGAGCGCATCCCTACCCTTCTCCCACTCATAGTGTGACTCATCCAAATTTGTAAGAGAAACCTGTATTGCCTTATCGAACTCATCTTTTTCAAGAAACCCACCTCCATCCCGATTAATCTCTCCGAGCTCTGCAATGCACATTGGCTCGACTCCCAGCCGCTTAGCAATAGGAGCTGCAGTCTGAACCGCCTTCTCCTCCTCTGAAGTAACAATCGCATCAATATCATCAAACATGCCAACATCTGCGAGTTCGTACGCCTCCTTCTTGCCGCCCTTCGAAAGCTTCCAATAACTTACAGGAACAGACTTATCCATCTTTGTTTCCGCATGACGCAAAAAATAAAATGTATTATTCATATTCAATGTAATGAATCTTAAGCCTAAATTTCTCCGCAGTATCATGTTCAGCTCTGGCGCTCTTTGACTTCTCCCATCGCGGAGCCATAAACACGTCCGTAATATATCCAGATTTCAAAATCTCACTCGCAAACTCAGTATAATGCCTGGATGTATGCCCCTTATCCTTCAGACGACGAAGCGTTGCAACGGAAAAAAGATCCTGCATAGTACATACAGGAAAAGAAAACATAGATCCCAAAACTCCAGCAAGCTCAACGAGAACCCGACGATTCTCTTCTACCTGCTCCGGACCATCAGAGGTAAGCGGGCCAACAACACATCCTATCTGCGGATATGAATACCCATTTCGAAACAATCGAAGCACAGAAACCGCGTGCCCATATGCATCATCAAATGTAGAAACTAAGTCTGAGTAATCTCGAAGATGTGACCTCATGCCATAATTATACCGCGCCTCTACAACCTCTACAATTCACAGTTTGTGTATTTCAAGCTCGAATAGTACATTAATGACATGGAACAAACAGACTACTTTCAAATTATCAACAAATATATTGAGCCAGGGAGTAAAACATACTCAATCTACCTGCCTCATGTAACTCTTGTAACAACAAAAGCACTTAAAATCGCGCAAAAGCTAAACCTAAGCGAAAAACAGCTCCGATTTATTGAGGAGGCTGGAATGCTGCATGATATTGGCATTGTTCGAGTAAAAGACGAATACTTTGAGTGCGCTGGCAAGCTGCCATATATCTGCCATCTAAGCGAGGGAGCAAAAATACTAGAGTCTGAAGGACTGCCAAAACATGCACGAGTTGCGGAACGGCACGCAGGAGTCGGAATTTTCAAATGGCAAATAGAACAACAAAAACTCCTTTTACCGCCAAAAGATTACGTTCCAGAAACAATTGAAGAAAAAATCATTGGCTGGTCAGACATCTTCTTCAGCAAAACACCGAGAAACCTTTTTAGAGAACGCTCACAAGAAGAAGCCAGAACAGTCATCGCAAAATTCGGAAAAGAAAACGAAAAAATATTCGACGAGTGGCAAAAAGAATTTGAGTAGAAACTAACAAGCCCAGCGCTAGAACAAAGCTTACCCCATTAGAACGCGAAGCCTTCTAATGGGGTAAGCTACCCCCAGACCTCACACACATCAAAAATTTCGTCTATTCTTTTTTTGAGCCGACTTAAAAGAGTTCCTTCGTAAAGAACACTTCGAACAAGAAAGAAAAAATAGGAAAAGAGCGTTGTTTGAGTCCCGCTTAGCGGGACGAGTTCGCTCTTTTCCGTAAATTTTTTATGACGAGTAAGATTTATGTTCTCGAAGGAACGGAAAAGGAGGCGAAAGAAAGAATAGACGAAATCTACCGCAACTCTGCCTTAAACTGCTCTGCAGTCTGCTTATAAATCTCATCCTGAATCTTATCTACCTCCTCTGAAACAAGAGTCCTATCATTACTCCTATATACAATCCTATAGGTATAACTTATCTTATCCTTCCCAAACTTCTTATCATCCTTATATGTATCAAGAAGCTTAACCTCCTCAACCAAGTCCCCACCCAAGTCACGAATCAAATCAAAGTAAATATTAGGCACAAAGTCCTTATTAACAACAAAAGAAATATCCCGTGTAATAGGAGGATACTTGCTCACCTCCTCATATGTATTACCCAGCTTCAGCTGACGCTTCACCCGTGTGTCTTGGGACCACAAAAGCCGAATATCCGGAAGATTCATGCTCAAAATCGCGAGCCGCTCCAAACCAAAGCCAAAAGCCCATCCATTATACTCATTTGGATTAATCCCAAGATTCTTTAAAACATTCGGATGAACAATACCGCTTCCCAAAACCTCTACCCACCCCTTGCTTGCGCCATCCTTCTCGCCGGAAGAATCATCAAGCCGTATCTCCATCTCTACGCTAGGATCAGTGTATGGAAATGAATCAACATTAAATCGATACTCAATGTCTGTACCGAAAATAGCTTGAGCAACATCAACTAAAATCTCCTTTAAGTCATCGGTAGTAATCTTCCGCTCTGATATTGGATACAAACCCCACCCATCTATCTGATGAAAGACATTCATATGTTTCCTGTCTATCTCATCTTTCCGATATACCTTGCCATAGCAGACTGAACCCACAACCTCATTTTTCTTCAATCTCTTCTGCACAGACGGGTGATTAATATAGTAATGCCACATCACAGTAGTATGAGTACGCAAAACATTATTCTTATCTACATAATAAGTATCAGAAGCAGAGCGGGCAGGATGATCCTTTGGAAAATTAAAAGTATCAAAACTCACACCATAAGGAACAATCTCCGGCACCTTAATAACATCAAGGCCTGATAAGCTCTTTGTCTTCAAACTCTTGTTTACAAGCTCAGCAATAGGACTACCTTTCTGACGCGACAAATCCGGCATTGCCAAAAAACGCTGCATTCTCTTACTGTCAGCATCATTATTACTTTCTAATTGTTTTCTTAACTTTTCCTCTTCTGAAGAGTCTATTTTAATATCCATAAAACAACATCAAGTCTACACAATTTCCATTATACGCAAGAATATCGAAAAAAAAAGTCCCGTCCGCATATCCCACGAACGGGCTAGTTGAGTCCCCTGCGACAGTCGCCTAGAGAGGATCTCGAAGCGCTCCACCTATAGCCAGATGGAACACGGCCTCAGCCTGCCTAGCAGACTCCTCATTCTCATCCGCAGCTAACTCTCGCGCGCGTTCGATGATTCGAGTCATGATATTGGCAAGACGATGGCCCTCATTCATCTCCTCGCTCTCATCCACATCATCGCCCTCTGCAAGGTCCCCGTAGAAACGGAGTAAGAGCTCGCCATTACACTGAACAACGATCGCGAAAAGGCGCTGTACAAGAACTCCGCCGGCGCCCGGAACGGCAATAGATACACACTCTTCATTACCAAGCGTCGAAAGCCCAAGTTGCACAGACCTACCGTCGATGACTCCGTAGAGTCCGCCACCCTTTCCTCTATCACGCCATAACGCGTAATAGAGTCTTCGAGAAGTCATTAATTTCCGCCCCCCTCAGAAACCGCGAATGTGAAGCGGATGAATCCGCCTGCTGTAAGACGTGTAATCGGAACCATATCCATATATACCACACACCCCGAAAATTGACAAGAAAATACAAAAACACCCTTTATGGGTGTTTTTGCTTTTGCGCGGACGACCGGACTCGAACCGGCAACCTTCTGCGTGACAGGCAGACGCTCTAACCAAATTGAGCTACGTCCGCATGTGCCGATGGGAGGAGTTGAACCTCCGACCTTAGCCTTATGAAGACTCTGCTCTAACCACTGAGCTACATCGGCATGACGTATCTAGATTCTAAAGAAACTATTAAAAAGCGTCAATTCAACCCAAGATTCAAAGCAATATGTACACTTCCAAGACGACCGCATAATGAGTGTACATACCACTCATCACCCCTACAACTTATTGATTTATTCACCATTTTAACCTACTATTCCAATGCGGCGAGATGACCTGGTGGGCATGGGAGGCTCATAACCTCCACGTGGGGGGTTCGATTCCCCCCGCCGCAACCAAAGTAAATGAAAGACGTCCATTTTGGACGTCTTTCATTTATCTTGATTATGTAGGGGGAAGCGAACCATGGAAGGGGGTCGGGGAAACACTTGTTTCCCCGTGTTGGAATGAGCGACCCGCCAGTTGGCGGGGAGCGGACTCAAAACCGAGGGTTTTGAGGGAGCGAATGAATATGAGCGACGTTCGCTTCCCCCCGCAGTTTTAGTCAGATTTTGGGGGAGAAGGATTCCCCCCGCAGTTTTAGCAAAAAAAGAAGGCGCGGAATTCCACGCCTACAAGCCGAAGTGACAACCCCCCCCTCTTTCTATCTTCGTACCCACCAGACAAACCCCGCCATACCAAGCAGAAAAGTGCCAATGAGTAAGATCGTGCCACTGCCATCGCCCATGATCACATCTCCCAAGAAAGAGTGTGAGCGGAGATTCCAGGCGAGATTCAACAATCACCGCCCAACTCACCCCCACGAAGGAGGATGCGCGCCTTTACGTTCCCTTCTTTCCAAGGGAGTCTTCATAAGCGCGCCAAGCTCAGCAGCAAACAAAACGAACGCAACCGCATAGGGCCAAGCCGCCGTAAACATGCCTCCTGTCTCGCCCCTCAAGTTAACCAGCACAATAACGCCAACTGCGATGAGAAGACACGCAGCGCACACAATCGCTCGTTGTGGATGCATGAGCACATTCTCCTAGCCAACAGGAGTAACACAGGACTACTATATATACTCTAACACCAAATCAAAGTCTCCTCAAACTACTAACTACTCGTCTCATAAAGACGTCCAAGCCCCAAAATATCCTGCTCTCTAAACTTCTTACCTATTAACTGAAATCCAATTGGAAGTTCCCCAGAGCCAACTTTATAATCCTTCACAGGCGCTGAAAGGCCCGGCAATCCAGCAAGAGAGGTAGGAATCGTAAATATATCCCCCAAGTACATCTCCAATGGATCTGAAGCCTTCTCCCCTATCTTAAACGCGGGAGTTGGGTACACAGGAGTAAGCATTGCGTCAACACCTGAATCAAACGCCTTTTCAAAGTCCCGACAAATCAAACGACGCACCTTCTGCGCCTGTGCGTAATAGGCATCATAATACCCATGTGACAAAACAAACGTGCCAAGCATAATCCTTCTCCGAACCTCCTCTCCAAACCCCTCGCCCTTCTGCTTCTTATAAATATCCAAAAGCGCCTCAATAGCATCATCCTTAATAATCCGCGAGTAACGAATTCCATCTAATCGCGCCAAGTTAGAACTCACCTCCGCAGGCATAATAATGTAATAGCAAGAAACCCCAAGACTCGTATGCGGCAAACTAACCTTTTTAAACTTAATCCCAAGCTTCTTAAACCGCCCAAGCGCCTCATCCAGACCCTTCTCTACTTGTGCGTCCAAGCCTTCCACAAAATACTCCTCCGGCAAACCAACTGTAAGCCCTTTTGCGCGCTCTGCATCAAAATCCATAACATCACTCCAGTCATGTTCCTCACTCGTTGCGTCAAACTCATCACGCCCAGCAATCGCCTGAAACAAAATCACAGCATCCTCCACAGTTTTCGTTAAACAACCTATCTGATCTAAACTCGACGCCATTGCCATAAGCCCAAACCTGGAAACACTCCCATAAGTCGGCTTCAGCCCAACAACCCCGCAAAAACTCGCTGGCTCTCTAATAGAACCGCCAGTATCTGACCCAAGAGCTGCAACTGTAAGATCCGCAGCAACTGCAGCAGCAGACCCGCCAGAAGACCCGCCAGGCACCCTGCTTGTATCATGCGGATTCTTTGTAATCTGTATGCCGGAATTCTCTGTTGAGGCGCCCATAGCAAATTCATCACAGTTCGTATATCCCAAAAACATAGAATTCTCCTCCTTCAAATTCTTTATAACTGTGGCATCATATCCTGCCTTATACTCTGACAAAATCTTAGAGGCTCCTGAGACAATCTCATCTTTTATTAAAATCACATCCTTCACAGCCAAAGGCACACCAGCCAAAGCCCCAACCTTCTCTCCCCCATCAATCTTCTTATCAACTGATAGGGCCTGCGACAATGCCAACTCCTCTGTGAGCCGCAAATATGCCCCATACTTCTCATCCTCCTTCTTTATAGAGCTAAAAAAAGTCTCTGCAGCCTCTTTTGCAGAAAACTTCTTCCCCATCAAACCCTCATGAAACTTCTTTATCGTAAGATTCTTTAAATCCATAAAAATTTAATCAAAAACATGCGGCACCTTTAAATGCCCGCCATCCTTGTCTGGAAACGCATCCTGCAGTTCTTTGGGGGGTGTTGAAACACATACATCCTCATCATCTCCGCGATACTCATTCTTTTTTGCAGTGCCACCAGTTACAGGATCTACGCCTTCTGTATTAACCTTTTCAAGCTCTTTAACATGCTCCAAAATCTCCTCCAAATCCTGAAGAAGTTTTTTCTTTTCTGCGCTGGAAATCTCAATACGCGCAAGCTCTGCCAAATGTTCAACGTCCTTCTCTTTTAGAATCATGTCGTGATTATACTAACACCCACCAATAATTTCCACCTCAACCAAATATGTACACCTTCAAGACGACCGCATTGCAAGTGTACATAAGGCTAAACACGCCACACAATAAAACTACGTCATCAAACTACGTCATCAGAAACCGCCTTGAAAAATTTAATGCAGGACAAAAGGCCAAGTTCTCCCAAACGATTAATAAAATCCCGTGGTAATGGACCGGGCCCAAACCAAACACTCTTCTGCAAAGGCTCAAAGCCAAAAACAACAAGTTCGCTCCGAAGCCAATTTCTCTGTGCACGACGATCCTCCGGAACATCAAACGCAACTATCATATTTTTCTTCCTCCTTCTCCGTTCATCTAACTCACGCTCCGTCTCTTGAAAAGCGAGACGACGCTCGTGGAACGTCTTTCCTCTGGGAACAATTTTCCACGTCCCACCAGAATTGTCTACAAGTCCACGCCTCTTCATTCGACTAAGAGTTATGCGAAGAGTATTCTCCTTTATCTCCCTCCTCTTCTGCCCTGGCTGAGACCTCATATCTCCTCGAAGCATCTTCCGAAGTCGCGCATAACCTACCGAATAATTAAAAAGAATTGTAAGAACATCATCTGATAAACTCATATACCAACATATCCCAACTTGAATATGTACACTAATAAGACGACCGCATTATAAGTGTACATAAAAACACAAAATCAGAAAACTATCCAAGCATGTTCAAGAATTTCTCCTCATTAATAATCTTCACGCCCAGCTTCTCTGCCTTGTCATACTTTGATCCCATATCCTCTCCTGCAACAACATAATCAGTTTCCTTTGACACACTTCCTGATATATCTGCTCCCAGAGCGCGCGCCTTCTCCTTTGCCTCATCACGACTCATGCTTTCAAGTCCGCCAGTAAATACAAATGTCTTTCCAGAAAGCTTGCCTTGTTTAGAAATTGGAAATTGGAAATTGGAAATTTTAACACCTACCTTCTCCAACTTTTTCAAAAGCCGAACATTCTTATCCTCATGAAACCACCCATATATACTCTCTGCAACCTTTGGACCAACATCAGGAATCTTTTGCAAGTCTTCCAAAGAAAGTTTCTGCATAACACGCAGCACATCAGTTGGCTTGGAAATTGAAAATTGGGAATTAGAAATTTCCTGCGAAAACAGGACAGCGGTTTCCTCTCCAACATGCAAAATCCCAAGAGAATATAAAAATCTAGGCAGAGCTATCTCCTTCTTTTCTTTTACCTCGCTTACAATATTTTCCGCAGACTTCTCACCAAATCTTTCCAAAATTGCTATATCCTCTCTCTCAAGAGTAAAAATATCCGCAACATCAGCAACAAGCCCCTCACCCACAAACTTATCCAAAATCTTTCCTCCTAAACCGCGAATATCAAATGCTGCACGTGAGACAAAATGCTGCAGATTCTCCCTCTGTCGGGCACCACACCTTGAATTAGAACAGCGCAAAAGCACGCCATCTTTTTTCACGCTTGACCCGTCAATTGGACAAACTCGAGGGAGAGATATCTTCTCCTCACCTCCTGTACGCAAATTCTTCAAAACCTTTGTAATCTTTGGAATCACATCACCTGCCCGGCTTATTACAACTG
>NZBZ01000003.1 GCA_002686365.1 bacterium | reverse complement strand
GGTGGGGTTGCCAAGTTCCAGTATGGTGGACTAGGGACCATAGGTAGAAATCTACCAAGCATGATGCAACCAGCCGCTATGGAAGAATTACCAGCGATCCGTTCTCCAAGACAAAAGGTAGCTAGATATATTCTAGAGATCCAAAGGGCACAACTTACGGGGGATGCGGAAAGAGCCGCTCAACTGGCCAACCAGATGACACAAGAGTTTGGCGCCGATGTGGTTGCCAGAGAATTTGGCGATTTACAAATGCCGAGGGATATGAATGTGGTGATGGAGGCTGCGGGTACAGAAACGATAGCTACTCCGCCACCTCCTCCTCCGGTAAGTAGATCCATGGAACCTTCTCCAGACTCTTTTACTAGGCCCCCTCCTATGGAAATAGTGACCCCCGAGGGAGTCGCAACCCCATTACCACTTATGAGTCAGGGGGAGATCCAACCTGATCTTCAACAACCAGACGTGGTCACTCCTTCTCCTGTTCCGTCCGAAATGCTTATGGCGGAAAACGTACCGACACCTCTTATCGAACCCGTTATTGAACCGGCGGCTTTGGCGACTGTGGAGGAGTCCCAACCCACCACTATCGCAGAACAACTACTTGTAGAAAAGGGAGAAGCACCGCGAGATTTAGACAGGCCGTTAGATTTTTTGGAAGACGCACGTGAATATCAATTGAGACATCGTTATGGCGCCACGAATGAACAAATAGATGAAATTCTTAGTACAATGCCAGATTTGACGCTAGATCAGATTGATGCAGCAGAATTTTCATTTTCTCCTAGTCCTGGAGAGCCACCTATTTCAGCTAGATCAGACGATGAGTACCGGGAAAGTATAAGAATATCATCGGATACGCAGCCGTTTGTCATAGAAGAACCAGAAAAACCAGAAGAAACCACCACAACAGTGGCGGAGGAGGCTCCTTCAATACCAGGAGGAGTTCATCCTGATACGTTGGCAAAGGACGTTACTCCTGAAGAATGGGCTGGGCGTAGCGAACTTCAACAACGTAAAGCGAAAAAGATACGTGGGGACTTTGAAGTTACAGGAGATCAAAGACCTTTAACTAGATATCTCGCGGAAGCTGGGAAAGTAAAAAGCGATGAGGATACACCTTCGGCTGTTCTTGGAAATTCTATTGATGCAATTATTGCGGATGCTGTGGCAGCATCTAAGGGAGAGAAATTTAATAAAGAAGCCTTTGCACAAGAGATAGAGGCTATGCTTCCTGAAGTAGAAGATGACCCAGAACTAGAAGGTTATTTAATCATGTTGATGGGCGCCTCAATAATGGCGGGGAAAGATCCTAACGCTTGGGTAAATATAGGGGCTGGTCTGGAGAAAAGTCTCCCTGCTTTCATTAACTTTAAAGCAAAGAAGAAAGAAGCCGAGCGCGAACGGAAGAGTACCGCAGCTAAAATCTCCATTGAAACTATGCTCTCAAGAGAAACTGAGGATAGGGCCACGATTAGAAATATTAGAGCTATAGGCACACAAGCTCAAATAGACTTGACCATGGAGGCCCTGGAACCAAAGAACTGGTTTGTTGCCGAATCCGCGCTCATTCCTGCAATTGATATGGGTGGTAGTGCTGACGATCCAGCACTTGTAGTTCCTAGAACAACTACTTTGCGGCTCAATGACGCAGGTATGCAAAGAGCAACCGAATTAGGTTTAAAGCTACTTCCATGGGGTTCAGGTTCCTGGACCTTGGACGATGTAATTACAGGAACCCCCACTACTGCTCAAACAGTTAAAGCCTTGAATGAACTTGGCAAGGAAACAAACACTAAAGTCTTTGCAGATTTCGTTAAAAATCCAATGACAATAAACTATACCACTCCCCGTTCAGGGGCGTTACTTGAAGGTTCTCAAGTTACCAATATGATTAATATTAATGATCTTGATGCCTTTTACAGGGAGTACGACAGGGTACGAATGCCCACTAAGGGCTTGATAAAAGACATAGGGGTTATCCAAGGATTGGTTTTGGATAATCCTAAAGCATTTAGTGGGACAACTCTTGTAGCGGACCAAATTGCAGATGCACTCCGTTCTCTTAAAGGAATAGGAGTTGCTCAAGACGCAGTAAAATGGCTCGAAGACACAATGGGTGCGACCAAAGTATTAGGCGCCCAGCAACAAGCACAGACTCGCGCACTTATTGTGATGGCTAAAATCGCTCCTATGCTTTTGGATGAGAGCGGGAAAACTATCTCGGATGCCGACAGGAGGATGATTGCTGAAACTCTAGGTCTAACCGTTTTCGAGCGGGAGGATGAAAGTTTCAGTGTTAAACTAGATGCAAAGATGTTTAGGAACCCAACAAATATAGTACTTGCGCTGGATCAAACTCAAGCAGCATTAGCCAAGAGATTGAATGAAGTTAATGCGGCTGGCAGAGCTCATTTAGCGCAATTCGGAGTTCCAAACATTGGGAATGCTACGCAGAGGAACAAGTACAATGAATTAGAAAGACGAAGACGGACGTTAGAAGAAACAGAGGAAACTCCTGAAGCTTCTGGGAAAAACATTTTTGACATACAAGAGACCGATCTTACTTTTGACTTTTTAACGCCGACCAGTGGTCGTGGTCGTCGTTAGTAATCCTAAACTTGGGAAGTTTATAATATGGCTCTAATCAGCGTAAATACTCCTCAAGGAGTTCAGCACGGTAGGATTGCTGGTGATACCCCAACTGAAGAGGAATGGGAGAAAATAAAGGAACACTTCCCCGCTGCACAAGGGCAAGAGTTTGAGTACACTGTAGCCGGACGCCCAGTTATAGAGGAAGAAGTAGAAGAATCCCTGTCCGAAGTGCTACCCGATAGAGAAGTTAAAAGTACCTCATTACGGTATCAAGTAGGTCGAATGGATACCGATGAAGAGAAACACAATCTTCTCAATCAACTTCTTGGGACGGACGCCATAGAGAAAGTCCAGGAAGATACCTTTGTTATCGACCAAGCCAAGGTAGACCCTGCGGTACGCCGAAAGTATGGTCTTGGGGATTCAGGGAGAATTTACCTCGATAAACCAGGGTTTACATGGAAAGACGTAGCAGACTTTGCTGGTGAGTCTGGTCCCTCGGTTCTAGCGGCCATAGGAACAAGTTTAGCCGTAACCGGCCTTGGCTTTATTCCTGGTATGCTATTCGTTGGTGGGGCGGCTGCTTTAGCGAAAGCACTAGATGAAAGTGTTGAACATATACAGGGTCTTAATCGCCAATCTGCTGGTGACGTGGCAACTATGATCGCTACAGAAGGGGTTTTTAATGCAGTTTTTGAGGGTGGTGGTCGCGCAGTTGCAAAGGTAGTTGGGAGACTTATTAAAGGTCCTGGTCCAACAGTCTCCTCACGACGTATGGATGAGTTAATAAATTCTGGCTTGGATAAAGATCAAGCTTTTAGGGCCGCGAGAGAAGAAGCTTTAGCTTCCTACCAAGCAGCAATAGCGTCGGGTGCAAAACCAACCGTAGAAGCAGCTGCCGGCAAAACACTTGCGGCTAGGGCTCTCGCTATAAACGAAAAGATCATTCCGAACGCTAAAGTAGGGCGAGCAAACGCACGATACATAGAAAAACTCCTTAACGATCTTGATGCGGGAGTTCTGTCCGAAGCAGACGCTTTACGTCTTCTAGCAGATAATAATACCTTCGTTGGAAACTTGGTAAAACAAAATTTATCCAACCCAGATGAAGCTTTCAAACTTACCAAACAACATCTTGATGATATCGTCAAAGCAGAATTGAAAAGGTATGAGGAGGTATTTGTCCCATCTCAATTGTTGCCGGAACAGTACACGCAGAACGTAGAGCTTGCGGCTACCTTATTTAAAACGGAGTCCAACAATCTCTATGATTTAGCTACAACAACTATGGGTAAGAACGCTAAAGATTTTAAAATTCAGCCCGTAATTGATACCTTAGATGCTCTACGTAGAGATAATCCTTTTATCGAATATTCTGGAACTCTCTTCTCCAAATTGAGAAAACCAAAGTATGCGGATATGAGTATTGTCCAGTTACAACAATTGAAAGCTGCGCTTCGTCTTTCAAAGGGTGATCCTGACTTAGTGGCGACAGCGGCTCAAGCAGGGATAGGAAAACTTATTACTTCTATCGATGATCTTCTTATGGGGAAACAAGTTGAATTAGCTAGGGATGCGGCTAGAGGATACAAAATTGTAAGCAAAAAAGGAGTGCGAGGAGTAGTCCGTGAGGATATACCACCGGCCGAACTGGACTCTTTGCGTAAAGGATTGGTGCAGTGGGACGAAGCAAATAAGATTTATGGTGAGGGCCAAGAACAATTTAATAATGCCGCCGTTAATAGTATAGCCACCAAAGCCAAAAATAAATTCTTTAACAGTAATAAAGAAGTTATGGAAGAGGTCGTCGAAGCAGGGAATGTTCCCAAACTTCAAATGTATTTAAATGCGGTTACTCCTACTTTAAAGGCTGCCCAACACCTTACTCAACCAGGTGCTACAGAAGCACTTGAACGTCTTCAATCCCTCGTGATCAATAATAAATTTAAACAAGCCCAAAGGTTTGTTGAGGACTCTGGTCTAAGTGGAGTAGTTCCCAAGATTCAAGGATTCATCGACGAGCTTCCTGTTAATGATGTATTTAGAATTGCCCAAAGGGACGCATACGCAACGGAAGTTGGTAATCTTATCGAGCTTTCAAGGGCAGGAGGAAACCCACAAATGATTAGAGAGTCCGTTAGGAACTCTTTAGCTAAAGAATGGTTAGCAAAAACCAAGCTTGTGTCCCAAACGAGGGGCCTGAATGATCCGATTAAATTTGCAGATGAGTTCTCCGCACTAGGCAAAGAAATGCAAGATACTTTGTTTGGAACTGAAACCGCAGCAACTATGCGCGAAGCAATGGATGCTTTCCGTCTAACAGGTTTGGATGAAGCAAGTGCCTCTCGACTCTTTGAAGCTATCCCGACTATGGTTAATCAACCATTGAAAGCTCAAATGCAAGGTTTGAAACAGTTATCGGAACGGGCTGTTTCAGAATCCAGTGATTCTGTCCTCAAGGCAATTAAAGATGGAAAGATTACAGATTCATCCGCTCTGGTCGCGGGATTACTAAAGAATCCATCTTCTTATAATAGATTGAAGTCTGTTGTTGGAGAAGCGGAATTAGAAAAAGTTGGTGGTGTTAAGGACATGGTAATGAATAACCTTGTTCGAGCATCCATTGCGAAAGAAGGATTTTCAGAAGCCACCGTCCAAAGTGGAGCGTGGGGAACAGCTTTTAAAAATCAACTGCTAGCTCAAAATAAGAACGGTTCTTTGAACGCCATTTTAGGTGTCGATACTGTTAAATCCTTAAATAAAATAGCTGATGATGCGATTAAAATCTCAGATTTACCCATAAAAGGTTATGGCGGAATTGCAGCCGCTCCTGCCGCCCTAGCTTTAATAGCTTTGGCTTGGAGTGGCCACTTTTACGCCGCTGGTATTAGTTTAGGCGCTATCATGGGCGTGGGTAGGTTTTTACGAAGCAAAGCGGCTCTTAAACTTATAACTTCTCCAAGACTGAGAGCCCAAGAGTATAAAGCCGCAGTAAGAGCAGGCGCAGAACTTCCTGCTATGGAGAGCGTATACACTATAAATAGACTGTCATCCATCGCTGCTTCCGAAATGTCTCTTATCATGGGTAGTGGAATATTTGGAGAGATGGCTGGGGAAACACGGAAAAAAGCCACCCAAGAAGTTATAAAGGGAATGAGTGACTTACAAAGAGCACCGGGCGAACCGGACGTATCCTCTATTCTTAGTCCTGTCAGACAAGAACCAGATCTAACGTATGAAGAGATCATGCAAGGAGCCGCACGATCTGGGAACGTACCTGGGGCTGAGTCTGTTCTTAGAAGGATCGAAGAAGAAAAACTACTTGGTGTTAGACAATAATGAAACTATCCGACCACTTCTCCCTATGGGAGTTAACCAAGTCGCAGACAGCAATACGAAACGGAATAGACAACACACCAGATGAGGAGTCGATAAGGAACCTAAAGGAAGTATGCACCAAGATC
>NZBZ01000002.1 GCA_002686365.1 bacterium | reverse complement strand
CGAAGTTTTTGACCCCAGGCGCTCCAATCTTTTTGGAAAAGCAGATCGAGAAGCGAGCATATTGTTCAACTCCGTCTACTTCCTCCATGGGCATGTAGACCAACGAGAAGACAAAAACCAGGACAAGGAGAACAGCTCCAGAGGTGACAACATACTTGCGCCATCTCTTGAGAATCTCAGGTATCTGAACTGATTCGATGTCTTTTCCTTTTGTCATGGCTTATTCCTTTCCGCTTGCACTGTTACCGCGGAGACTTTCGCCAAGTGCACGAGACGCTTCGGGGAGACCAGGAATCCTGAAACTCCGTCGACCCGTCATCTTTCCGCGTTCGTCTGCCACAATTTCAATGACCATTTCATCGGGAAGGTCAGGGAATTCGTCCTTGATTTGTTTCATTCGTTCGATGACGTTCTGGATTTCAATCTTTTCAGCTTCAGCCTTCTCCTCTTTTACGCGCTTCTTCTGGTATGCCTGTTCGACATCTCTCGGGATTGTGATATTGTCGAGGTCGGTTGAAATGATCTGGAAAGGCCAATGCCTCTTTTCAATTCTCCCTTGAGCTGTGTCGATTATGTCTTTGACGAACGTTTCTACTTCTTCGTCGGCAGGAACTTCGCCTTCGGGAAGTTCTCCCCGGAGCTTTCGAATACCTGTTGTGTGCATCGGTCCGAGACGCTCTCTAAGAGAGCCGAGGATGGCATTGTTGAGTCCTGTCTTTCTCACAGATTCATCGAAGCCAAAGATGGTAAACGAGTTAGTATAGACGGCCTGTACGGTCATCTCAACTTTCACGTCGCCGTCTTTCGTGGGAAGACTCGGAACCTCGCCATTGTTCTTTGGGTCCTCTACCTCAAAGGAAAAAGGTTTCATCGGGATGACTCTTGCCTGCACAAATCCAGGGATGCGCCAAAAGAGTCCGCCGGGTTCGTCGGCAGGCGTGATAGGTTCGTCTGAGTCATCTGGGACAGGTCTTCTCGAAGATTCATTGAAAGCAGGGCCTCTGATGATACTTCCCAAAAAGAAGGGTCGCCCATGTTCCATCTGTCCGAGTTGAAACAAGCCAGACATAAGGAATGCGAGTCCAACAACCACCCCTGAGATGACACCAAGCGCTGTCGAGAAGAGCAACAACGGCCACATCACGATCCCCGCGAGCATTCCTGAGAGGAGCACTCCGAAGAAGATCGAGTTAAGTTTTCCTGTAGGCATTAATACTTTCCTCCAGTTAATTCGCGAGAGATTCATCTCGCAGTGATAGGAAATTGTCGAAGATCAAAGAAAGGGTAGAATGTACCCAATCTAGGCGTATTATACTATAAACAGTAGAGTTGTCAAGTGTATATAAGCCCTAAATGTCCCTAAAATAAGCCGAATAATTTAGCCAAGAATAGTATGTAAAGCATTATGTACATTGCACCGTCCCAACGGTGAACCTTATTAGAAATTCCAGAAATCACAAATATGAGTGTTGCTGCCAAAAGTACAGGAATTCCTATAAACACCACAGACTCTTCGATAATGAGAGTCGTAAAAATACCAGGGAGACCAACCAGCATTAATATATTAAAGACACTTGATCCAAATATATTTCCTATTGCAAGTTCTGGCTTGCCGGCACGTGCCGCTTTTAGTGAAACAGATAATTCTGGCAAGCTCGTTCCAAGTGCTATTGCGACTATAGAAATAATACCAACACCGATATTAAGCATTCCTGAAAGTGCCAGTGTTGCATCAACAACAAGTTTTGCTCCAATCACCACACCGAATACTCCACCAAAAAGTAATGCCCAATTCCGCCAATCTACCTGAGGCCTATCAAGCAATGATTTTATTTTTTCAATATAACTATCTTGGTAGAATAATGAATATGCAGCATAAATAAGATATACAGCGATAAGAAAAATTGCCTCACCCCGGTTTATAATAAATTCCTCTGTGCCATTTGCGAGCATCTCTTTTCCAATGACGACACCTATAAATAGAATTGTGGTGATGAGCAGGAGCGGTAAATCAAGATATATTAAGTTTTTTTCAACTTGTATATTGTGTGTTATGACGGCGGTAATTCCTAAGACGATCAAAATATTTGCAATATTTGATCCAACAGCATTTGCTGTAACAATTTCAGTTGCTCCAGAAAATATTGCTACAAAAGATGCTGCAAGTTCAGGAATAGAGGTACCAATTCCAATGATAAGCACTCCAATAATAAATGGCGAGAGGCCAAAATTTATACCAATAGCTTCCGCGTTTTCAATTAGGTAGTCTGAACCGCGGAGCAATACATAGAATGCGGCGATAAAAACTACTATCCAAAAAATAAACGTACCAATCATATCACTCAATCATAGCAAAATCTTGGGTTTACGCCACAGGAAATGTTAAGTACTTATTCTACGAATATTTATTTACAAAGTGCTCCATTCTTAAAATAGTTCGAACGCATTTCGCCGCCTGCGGCGGCGAGGAAGCCCCCCGAAAAAACGAGCGGCTTCGCCGCGAACCGGACAATTTCAAGTTTTTAGAGGGCGAAGCTCCCTCACAAAATTAGTGTACTAATTTTGTGCTTTGGCGGCAAATTCTTGTTCTTTCAAATTATTAAAAAGAAGAAGCCCCTCACAACGACATTGTCACTGCAAGGGGCTTGGATTGGAACTTGGCGGGAGTTGTTGCTACTGGCCGATCCACCCGAAGGCGTAAGACCGAACGGCGTCTGGACCGCCTTCGCTCATGAGCCGAGCGATGAAGCTGGAGAGGAAGATTTCCCTCTCCGCGAGAGCGATGGCACGGTTGAGTCGGTTCTCGACTTCCTGCCTCGAGGCGCCGGCTTCGAGAGCCTTGGCCATGTTGGGCACGAAGTAGTCGCTGAAACTACCCCGCGCGTCACGACCATTCTCGACCGCGTTCAGGTCACGATCCATCAGGTGAAGAAAGAATCGCGGATCGTTCTCGAGGTACTCGCGGAGTTCACGCAGTTCCTCGTTGAGGTAGGTGACCTCCGTCTTGAGACGATCGTGTTCCTCCTGTGTGACCGTGGCGACTTCCTCGGTCGCCGGAGCGGAAGCCGACTGATTGTCGGCGCAGCCCACCGCAAACAACAGACAAGCCAGACCGATGACGCTCATGTATTTCATGACGAACCTCCTTTTGGGTTTGGGTTTTGTCTACCCGATATGAGTAGCACGCTAGATACCTAAACTAGATATCCAATGTGCTACTCACTGAGTGGCCCAAATGGTTTTTCTCCCGTCTTATCAAAGAGCTATTTTTGCTAAATTTAAGGGGGAACTTAACCACCTCAAACTGTGCTTAAAGTATAGCATATTATGAAGTATCTGTCAAGCTCACGTAATGGTTCAATAGCTTGGCACCACCCTAGAGCATAGAATCATGTATATGTCATACACACAAAATCCAAATATGCCAAAGGTTCGCGCTCATGCTGTTGCATTGGTGCATCGCGGGTGGAGCGCGCGAAAGACTGGTCGATACCTTGGTTTTCATCACATGGCAGTGATGAAGTGGGTGAGAATATCAGAGAAACGAGGAAATGGAGCAATCCCCACACAAAGCTCTCGTCCCAAGAGAAGCCCGCACGCACTCTCACGTGAGATAGTCAGCGAAATCATTGCCGAGAGAGTGGGAAGACGTAGGTGTGCAGAGCACGTATACCACGCACTTGCAAATCGTGGCGTTGTGGTGAGTCTCTCTAGTGTGAAAAGGACTCTTGATCGCTGTAATCTCACTAAAAAGCGTTCCCCATGGAAGCGGCCACATGATGCCACACCGAGGCCAGAGGTCACCCATACAGGCGCTCTACTGCAGTGTGATACGGTGCATATCATTGCACCTGATGGGAGTAGAATCTATGTATACACACTCATTGATCTCTTTAGTAGGTGGGCATATGCAGAGGTGGTGGAGAAAATCAGCGCAGAGAGGAGTGTACAGTTTGTCAGACGTGCACAGAGAAGAACAGACTTTCCCTTTGAAGTGATACAGACTGACCACGGCCCAGAGTTCTCAACATGGTTTACGCACGCACTCTGGCGTATGGGAATGAGACATCGCCACTGTCGAGTGAGGCAGAAGAATGACAATGCGCACATAGAACGATTCAACCGTACCCTTCAAGAAGAGTGTTTGGACAGAACAGTACATACCATTGTCTCATTCAGACGAGCGCTCGCTGCGTACTTGCCGTACTACAACACCGAACGCACCCACATGGGTATTCAATACAAAACACCACAGGAAGTGGTGCTAAGCTCTTGATTCTTTTACGGCTCAACCACAATAACCAAAAATAGCCCGATTTCAGGCCATTTATTAACTATCGAATCTTTATGAAAAATTTTTCTTTTCTGCTTTTACAAAATATGGTCCGAGCCGATGTTTTTACAGGTTCTTTGGCAGTTTTTCGGTTCGCGGCGAAGCCGCTCGTTTTTTCGGGGGGCTTCCTCGCCGCCGCAGGCGGCGAAATGCGTTCGAACTATTTTAAGAATGGAGCACCGCGAGGCATTGACTTTTCCTACGTGGTGCTGGGGAGAGGACTCGAACCTCCACGTATAGATTATTATAAGTAGTAATTACTACTTATAATTCCCGCGACTAGCGTATTCCGTACAAAGTGCTGGGGAGAGGACTCGAACCTCCATGGGTTACCCCACTAGTTCCTAAGACTAGCGCGTCTACCAATTTCGCCACCCCAGCACTTTGTACAGGATAAGTCTTACCAATTTCGCCACCCCAGCACTTTACAAACAAGATACTTATCAATTTTTATCACAGTACAACTCTTTTATCTATTCTATATTCATATCACGCATCTGCACAAAAGCCTGCCTGACCGACTGCGTTAAGTTCGTGTGTCCGCCCACTAGGACTCGAACCTAGGACCGTTCGCTTAAGAGGCGACTGCTCTACCAGCTGAGCTATGGGCGGATATGAACGGACACATGAACTTAAACACTAGCCACTACCTGAGTCACAGAGGATCTAGAAGTATGTATGTGATAAATTACTTTTTAAAGAACCAATAGCAAAAACTATTATATCAAAAATAACTATAATTTTTACTTATGCCCGGGGTGGGAATCGAACCCACATCCCCGAAGGGACACGATTTTAAGTCGTGCGCGTATACCAATTCCGCCACCCGGGCATTTAAAAAATGCGGAAGGCCTGGGCGGGAATCCTCTTCCCCCATCCTGCTCGAATTGTTCCAAGTATTCACAATATACTCACAGGATTCCTCCAGAGCCGCGAACTTTTGCTTAAACCTATGGCGCAAAAGTTTCGTTCAATTCCCATACCGGACCCTAAAATGAATTATTTTTTATCATGAAGACAATAAAATAATCCATGAAGGCCTGGGCGGGAATCGAACCCGCGTATAAGGGTTTTGCAGACCCTTGCCTTACCACTTGGCTACCAGGCCATTATACATCTGATTCAAGAAGTATTGTATCAATTTTTTGACGATTTTTCTCTCCAGAATCAACAGAAAACTCAATAACAGGAACAATCTTTAACTTGGTATCTTTTCCTATGCGCGCATGTATATCTGACCTTTTCTTTTTTAAGTATGCNAGNGCCTCTGCCTCAAACTTATCTGGNTATACAGATACGTAAATTGTTGCACGTGCAAGATTTTTTGCCACAGTTACGTGCGTAACGGTTATAAGAGATTTATGGCTTGCTTCTCGCTTTATGTACTCTGCCACGAGCTTATGAAGCAATGAAGAGACCCTTTCTGTGCGCGTGCTTGGCATATTAGGATATTAGTCGATTTCTAATTATTTTTCAATTATAGTGAATGCCTGCAACTCATCGCCGAGTGCAACCCCGTGACCCATATCAATGGTTGCGCCAAATTGAGATCCTTTTTCTGCAAGTTTCACTGGCACACGTTCTATCTGTAATTCATTTATGTGCCCGCTATCGATCTCATGTGTATTTCTTACAAGTTTTATTTTCGAGTTTTTTGCAATAGAACCATCGGTGACTTTTGCACCAATCACTTGTTTTCTTTTTGTAGCATTGAATAGTCGTATAACTTTTGCAGTTCCAAGTAATTTTTCCTCAACCTTTTTAGGGGTTCTCTTATTTATTTCTTCGACGAGATATTCAAGTGTTCGATATATTACATTGAATATCTCGATGGGTGTCTTGGTGTTTTCTGCAAAATCGACGGCAGCAGGATCAGGAGACACATTAAAACCAATCACTACAGGATTTTTTGCACTCGCGGCAAGTTTTATATCTTTTTCACTTATAGACCCGACACCCGCTGAAAGTATCTTGGTTCGTACATCCTCTGTATCACATGCAGCAATTTCTTTTTTGAGTGCCTCTAGCGTGCCAATCATGTCTGCCTTCAATACGATGGGGAATATCACACGCTCATCTTCCACAGTACTTTCTGTATCAGTTTTTTGTATTACGGTATTTTTTACTAAATCCTTTATAAAGCTCTCAGCATCTTTTTTTGTCTCAAATGTTAGGAATGATTCCCCTGCGACTGCGATTTCAGATAGCCCATATATATTGACTGGCGAAGACGCAGACGCAGAGGTAATGGTCTTTCCGTCAAATGATTCAATCTTTTTTATTTTGGATATTACTCCACTGTTTGCTATAAAATCACCAGTATGTAGTGTGCCATTTTTAATGATGGCAGAGGTAATGGTCCCGACTTTTTGATCAATAGATGATTCCAATATGAATCCTTCAGCCGCCTTATTATCGTCTTTATCGAACTCTTCTAAGTCTGCCATCAATACAATAAAATCTAACAGATCCTCGATGCCTTCGCCGGTTTTTGACGAGACTGGTGCGACTGGGACATTTCCACCGTAACCTTCAACATAGACACCATATTCTACGAGATCCTGTTTGACTTTATCGATGTTTGCATTCGGTCTGTCAATTTTATTGATTGCAATTATATACGGTACATTGCCCTCGGTAGCTATTTTGATTGACTCTTTTGTTTGTTCTTTTACGCCCTCTTCTGCAGAAACTATTATAATACCAATATCAGCAATATTAGTGCTCCTGGCCCGTGATGATGAAAAAGCTGCGTGTCCTGGTGTATCTATAAATGTTATATCACGCGTATTCCCATCTTTTGTTTTGTGGGTGATGGCGTATGCGTGTACATGCTGTGTTATTCCTCCTGCTTCACTCTCGACGACATTACTTTTTCTTATATAATCTAGAAGTGTTGATTTACCATGATCAATATGCCCGAGTATTGCAACTACAGGTGGACGCACCATATTCTGTTTTTCTGTTGATGTAGGCATATTGGTTTGTGGTGTAAAAGGAAACTTCCCAGTTCATATATATGTCTTATATATTGTGTTGCTCTTGCGCGAGTCGTATCGCTTCTTTTTCTTCATCTAATAATTCATACTCTGATGCATTGTCAGAGATGGGCTTTGCATATGTGGCAACTCGTTCTCTGCTGTGGAGACTTGATACGATGATCCCATCTCCTTTTTCATTTAAAAATGCTGCTGCAAAGCTTTGATTTCCTCCAGATTCGGAAAATGCATTGAATCGCACAATTCCGACACCGCGGACACTTTGCCTCGTCTTATTAGACAGTGTCTCGATGTGTCCGTGTATTATGTCCTTTGCACGGTCGAATTCAAGTGACTTTTCAGAGAGCGTATTGATTATCTCTTCTAGACTCCTGCCGTGCTTTCCTCGCAGCAGTCGTCTGAGTCTTACCTCTTGGCTTATTGCCCAGACGAGCAAGATGGCAGTAGCACCTGCAAGTATATATAAAATTATCTGTTGGTCAACAAGCATACCTGCCATTATATTTTAAAACAACACTTTTGCAAAA
>NZBZ01000001.1 GCA_002686365.1 bacterium | reverse complement strand
GTTGGCATCGGCACGACAACACCAGAAACAACATTACATATAGCAGATGGCAATGCGGGCGCTGTTACGATTGATGCTAATGCCACTGTAGCGATTGAGGATTCAAGCCACGCACTTATACACTTTCAAACCCCAAATAATGTACAGGCAGGGCTTATCTTTGGCGACCCGCAGGATAACAATATAGGACAGATACAATATGTTCATTCCGATGATTCAATCTTTTTCGTAACGAATACCTCGGAACAAATGACTATACAATCAGACGGAAGGGTGGGTATTGGGGTTACGAATCCTACCACAACTTTACAAGTTGACGGAGATTTGACTGTAGGAGACGACCTTACTACAGGGAGCTTTATAAATGTTATATCGGCTGGTGCTTCAACTGATTTTGGAATACAAGGTGGAAACGAGGGAAATACTGACGCTAGGTGGAGGATTTGGGGTAATACAGACGGGGCAACTCTAAACTTTGATACAGGAGAAACGCTGGCACTCACTATAGAAGCAGATCAAGACTTATTGTTGGCTGAAGAATTGACTATGGCAAATAACAAGGCGATTAAGATGAAAGATAGTGGAGGAACATTAAGAGATGTTCTTCGGTGGGAAACGAATGACTTAACGAGATTAAACTTTGTAACTGGTCTTGAGATAACAGATGGAGGTGTGCAAAGAGTTTTCGTGGATAATAGTGGAAATGTCCTTATTGGGACTGGCGTGCCCTCCTCTACGTTACACGTTAAAGCAGGTGATGCGGGGGCTGGTGCGGCAGGTGTTTCTGCGGATGACTTTATCATAGAAAATTCTGCTGCGGCGGGCATGACTATTCTCTCGCCTGGTGCAAGTGATTCCTCAATTTACTTCGGCAATCCTACTGACGTTGTAGCGGCACAGGTTAGCTGGAGTTCAAGCACCCGTGTTATGCGTATTGGTACTGCGGCTACAAATGGAGAAGTTCGGTTTGATTCTGCTAATGGGTTTGAAGCCATAAGAATTGATGCGTCTCGTAATGTAGGCATCGGCACATCAAGTCCTGCGTTCAAACTTCATGTCGCACAAGACGAGGCACCAGTAGATTCAGTGGTTGCGAATGCAATAGCATTATTTAGTAATACTTCTGCAAGCACAGACAATACGGCAATTGATATTCAAGCAGGTACAAATGCACTAGCGATAGTCCAATTTGGAGACGCTGATGATGGTGATAGGGGAGGCATTGATTATAAGAATGTTACGGGGGATACAGGAGAGTATCTATCTTTTAGAGTAGCAGGAGAAAAAATGCGTATTCAACAAGATGGCAATGTCGGCATCGGCACAACAACACCTGACGCAGATTCAAGGTTAGACGTAACGCAGGCAACTGCGGCAGACAGAGGGATTTTAGTTAATATGCCAACGGGAGCTGAAAATGCCGCTTCTGCCATTCGTGTTAAGGGGTACTCTCCAGCCATTGAGTTACTGGACAAAGATGGGACACAGAACTGGTACATTGGAATAGATGATAATGATAATAATAATTTTGCTATTGGCGCAGGATATGGTCATGGTCAGGGAATAGCCCCAGTGATAACCTTGACTACTATAGCAGGAGGGGGATATGGAAATGTTGGCATTGGGACAACAACTCCAGACGAAGCTCTCGCAGTAGACGGAGTAATAAGTCTCTCAGAAACATCCGCACCCTCTGCATTAGACAATAGCGGAAAACTCTACGTAGACAGTTCCGATAGCAGGCTCTACTTCATGGACGATTCCGGGGCGGCACACGACTTAGTAGCAAGCGGTACGATAGACCTCGTAGAGCTCACCACAACAGACACAAGCACAGATGTCAACGACTCCACAGCAACCCCTATCCCATGGGACGTACAATTGCTTGTAAAAGGAACCAGCTTGGTGCACGACGCCGCTGGCTCAACCACAACACGAATAACCGCAAAAGAGGCAGGAACATACAGATTTTATACAAACATAGTAGTAGGAGGAGCATTCACAAGATCAAATCAGAGAGTAAGGTTTAGAAAAAATGGAACTCTTGAGCTTAATGGATACGGAGCAAGTCTATACGTAAGAAACGCCGGAGGCCACAATGAGTCATCAACAAACCACATGATAATAGTAGATCTAGCGGCGGAGGACTACATCGAAGTGACATCAGAACAAGAATCAAATCTAGGAAGTGTAATAAACCTAGATTTCACAAGTACATCACTCTTCATTGCCGAAAGAATATGGTCAAGTTCGGGCAGCGACCTCGCGGAATGGATAAAAACATCTAGGGAATTTCTTAACGAAGAAGAAGAAACAACTCTAAGTGATGGAGATCTTCTCTGTTTAAGCGAAGAAAACGCAGAAAGAGTGGAAGCGTGCACCGCACAATTCAGTAGTCGAATAGTAGGAATTGTTTCTTCTGCTCCGAATACAACAATGGGAAGAGAACACCGGGGAAAAGATGCAGTACGAATGGGTCTTACGGGACGTGTGCCGGTAAAGGTATCACTCCAAAACGGACCAATCAACATAGGGGATCCAGTAACCGCATCAAACATCCCCGGAGTCGGAATGAAAGCAACAGAGCCTGGGAGAGTAGTGGGAATAGCAATGAGCTCATTTGAAGGGGAAAAGGCAGATGGCGAAATAGGAGCGATTATAGTTCTCATAAACCCACATTGGTACGGGGGAGACCTTGAAGAGGTGCTCGCGGCAACAAGTACAAATGGACTGGAAGTAGCGGAAGAGCAGTCGGGATTCATCGGAGCTATAAAAAACGCAGTGCAATCTGCATTGGAATCCTTCGGACTCTTTATTGAAAAAGGCATTGCAAAAATCGAGAAACTCACAACGAAAAAATTAGAAGTTACAACCGCGGACATAGAAGAAGCCAACATAAAAAAACTTCGGGTAGAAAATGGAATTCAATTGGTTGATAAGGCAACCGGAGATCCTCACTGCGCTTGGATAGAAGGTGGCAGCTGGACGCATAGAATCGGTGAGTGCGAAGAATATGAGGCGGAAACAAACATAATCCCAAGCGGGTCAACATCCATAAGTCAGGAAGTCTCTGTAGAGAACACGAGCTCAACCCCGTCAGCATCAGATAGCCCAGAGACAATAGCAGCTGAGCCCGCCGCAGAGGAGGCTCTAGCCAGTCCAACCGAAGAGATTATTGGTGATGAAATATCAATCGCTACGAGTACAGAAAAGGTCGAAGAAGAGACGCAAATCGAAAACACGAATACGACAGACGAAGCGAAAATACCCGAAGAACAGGTAGTCGAACCGGATCTAATTATCATAAAAGAAGAGGAAGAGATTATTCTAGAAAATCCGATTGAGAAGCCAAAGGTGATAGAAGAAGAGCCGGAACCCGTTGTAGAAGCGACAAATGAACCGGAACTACCTCCAGAGGGAGAACCTCCGCTTGCCGAACCGGAGAGTGTGGGAGAAGCACAAAATGCGGAGACGGAAACATCAATAAATGAACAGGTCGAAACATAAGTAAGAAATCTATAAAAAATACATGCAAAGAACAATACATCTACACGAAGAAAAAGAAGGGGAAGGAAAAAGAAAAACTCCAACCCCAGCAAGAAAAAAAAGAGGGGGAGGTGGAAAGGTAGTCGCAGGAATTATTATCATAGCAGTCATCATAGGGGTAGGAATAAGAATGATAGGGGGAGAAAAACCCTGGACGTCAGTATTCCTAACAAACGAACAGGTATACTTTGGAAAGCTTTCTCAGGTTCCCTTCCGTTCAACCATAACGCTAAAAGACGTCTATTACCTCCAAGTCTTACAGGTTCTCCAGCCGCGACAGGGAACAAACCAGCAGCCTCAACAGCAAATAAGCTTAGTAAAGCTTGGAAATGAACTCCACGGACCAGAGAATAAAATGGTTATTCCAAAAACGCAGATCCTCTTTTGGGAGGAGATGAAGGAGGAGTCTCAAGTTGTACAAACCATACAAAGGCATAAAGAAGGACTGGAAACTCAATAGAGATCGCAGAATAAACGCAAAACCATACGCAAAACTGACGCAAAACTATGGAACGTAATGACAGAAAGAAATTTCTTCACAAACAAGAATCATATGCTGTACAAGGAGCAGCGTTCGAGGTGTATAAAGAGTTCAGAAACAGACACAAAGAAAAAGTGTATGGACGTGCAATGGTAGCATGCTTAAAAGCAAACAAACTCCAGGTAGAGCAAGAAAAGAGAATTCCGATCTACTTCCGAGAAGAAAAAGTTGGAACATACATACCTGACATCGTGGTAAACGACTGCATATTCATAGAACTGAAATGTAAACCACAGATTACAAGAGACGACATAAAACAGTTTTGGTACTACTTAAAAGGGTCGAAATATAAAGTGGGATACCTTATAAACTTTGGGGCTTCAAATGGAGTTCAAATTGAAAGAAGGGTATATGACATCGCAAGAAAGAAAAAACAATAGTTCCGCACCACAAAACGCTCTGCGTCTGTTCTGCGTCTTGTTCTGCGTCAGTTTTGCGGTATTGCCTATTGCAGGGGCCACAGACTACAGCAGCAGTAACTATATAGTAAGAGATCCCATCTTCGGCACATTCGGAGGCAACTCAACTTCAACAAATTTTGACCATATCTTATCAGGCGGTCAGACAGCAGACGGAAGAGCAACCTCCACAAGCTTTATAATGCGGGGTGGCTTTCTCTATTTTGACGGCTTCACTCCCGTATCTCAAAACTGGCGCTGGTATGATGATGAAGACAATGAAACTCCCACAAGCGCGCTCGCAAATGAAAATACTGCGCCAAGCAGTGTTTTAGACCAAAATGAAATAAAGCTTCGAATTACTATACAGGAGCTTGCAGGGGTTTCCGGCGCATTAAGAAAGTACAAGCTCCAGTATGGAACTTCTTCTGACTTCTCAACTGGGGCAACGGACATAATCGCAACAAGCTCATGCGTTTCAAGCTCTATATGGTGTTATGGGGACGGAAGCGCGGATAGCGATAATGACATTATCCAGTCAAAGATTTTATCTGACGCGGATTCCTGCTCTGGAGGAAGCGGAGATGGATGCGGTATGCACAATGAAACACCAACCTCAACAACAGAATTTAGCCACCCAATGGACGGAGCAACAGAATATGAATTTACAATAAAGTCATCTGGAGCCGAATACAACCAGACATATTTCTTCCGACCATATGAAATAAATGCAACAAGCGCAGTAGCGCTCGGAGACCAAGAGTCTTATCCAAGTCTTTCTACTGCAGGAGTTACACTCACGCTCACAGTAAGCGGACTTCCAATAGGCACATCAACTGAAGGCATCACAACAGACGCCACCTCAACCGCAACAACAGTGCCGTTTGGAACGCTTTCTGTGGGCTCAGAGACAGAAGCTGCCCAGCGTATATCAGTCTCAACAAGCGCAAACGAAGGATATCAACTCTACGCCTTCCAAAGGCAGGGACTTATTCGTTCAGGAGGCAGCGCAATTACTCCGGTAACAGGTACAAATGCATCTCCATCAGCATGGGGAACAGGGTGTGATGCGTCTGCAAAGGGATGTTATGGCTACCATGCAGGTGATGATGCCTTGTCAGACAGCTCAGCTCGCTTCTCTGCGAATGACACATATGCTCAGTTTGATGGAACAGCAAGGGAGGCTGCGTTCAGCTCTATTCCAGTCTCAAGTGAAACAACAGACATTATATATAAAATTGAAGTTACCAATTTGCAGGAGTCCGGAGATTATGAAAGCAGTGTAGTATATATTGTTGTGCCAACTTTCTAACTTCATGAAGAGATTTAAAAAAAATATATTAGTCTGCACAATCATCTTCTCCACGGTCTTTGGAGTATTAGTATCTTCTGCAAAGGCAGAGTCGACATTTGAAGTATCTCCAAAAATCATTGACGCAAAAGGAATACAGAGAGATAAGATTGAAAGGACAATAATTCTAAAGAACAACGTACATAGAAAATTAAATGTATATGCTTTTATACATAACATATCGCCGGATGAAGGAGAAAAGGAATTTTTAGAATCACCAGATGCTGATAGAACCACATCGCTTGCCAACTGGATACAAATAGCAGGAAGAATGGCAGAGCTGCAGGCGCAGGAGACAAAAGAGGTGGAAGTAATTATAGAAATCAATATGCGTGCCAAACCGGGAATATATCACGCACGCATTGCATTTGCCGAAGGAACAACAAGAGCTGAAGCAGAGAAGATGGTCACAGAAAATACATCCATCTTAGTAAATCTTGAAATAAAAGAAGATATACAGGAGTGGCTTGATCTAAAAAAATTCACAGCTGAAAAAACCTTCTTTTGGAAAGCCCCAATAACATTTACATACACCTTAGAAAATTCCGGAAATAGGCCAATTCGTCCGCAGGGAAAGGTTTTCGTATACAATAAAAAGGGAGAGGAGATTGGAGTATTATCTGCAAAAGAGGAGAAAATTATAGAACCGGGACAACAGGCAAAGCTTGTGTATGACTGGGAAGAAGTCCAGGGATTCGGACAGCTAAAAGCCATGATTGACGTCGCCTATGGAGAAACGCAAAGGAAAAGGGCGCAGGACACGTTATTTTTCTGGTTTATTCCTTGGCAATGGGTTCTTATAATATTCGCGATAAGCGGAGGAGTGCTTATAATAGGAAATATTTGGAAAAGAAAAGGATCAGCGCGTGCAGTAAATAAAGAACATGCTCATCAGCAAAAAGAGAGCTCGAAAAAATCAAGACCTGAAAAACAAAAAGTAATAGATGTAAGACATCCAAAATAATGAATAGAAAAAATTTCTACATCTGGTTAGGCCTACTATTTGCATTCTTAATATGCGTGGGGTGGGCAAATAAGACAGAGGCACAGGAGAAGATGGTTCTTACTCTAACTCCGCCCCTCTTCAAAGTGAATCTTGGCCCAGGAGAAACATGGAGAAGCTCTATAAAAGTAGTTAACACAAATCAATATGACATGGATCTTTATGCAAGCGTTATGAATTTTGAGGCAAGGGGTGAAAAAGGCCAGGCAAAATTTATTCCAATAGTAGATACAGAAAATGCAAATGGAACACTTGCAGAATGGATAGAGGTATCAGATGAAATAATACATATAAAGCAGGAAGCGAGCGAAGAAGTTCCATTCACATTGCAAATTCCAGAAGATGCCTCTCCGGGAGGACATTATGCTGCAATCCTAATCGGAACTCAGCCAGTAAAAGAAAATCTTGAAGGTTCAGGGATTGCAGTATCAAGTCTTATCTCATCACTTATATTCGTAGAGGTGCGGGGAGAGATTATTGAAGAGGGAAGAATTAAGGAATTTTCCACAAACAAAAGTGTGTATCAAAAATTGGAAGTAGAGCTCGCGCTGCGATTTGAAAATACAGGAAATGTCCACCTCCAGCCAAAAGGAGAAATTATTATTTACAATATGTGGGGAAAGGAGCGGGGAAAAATTCTAATAAATCAGAAATCCGAATTTGGAAACGTTCTGCCAAAAAGCATGCGCACCTTCAACTTTGTATGGAAGGGAGAGAAAAATATTTTTGAGGCAGGAAAATACAAAGCCCTAGCAACACTTACATATGGAAAGGAAAACCACAGAAATGTATCACGTGAAGCTTACTTTTGGATTATCCCATTAAAATCAATTGGGCTTATAGGCGGAGGAATAATCGCATTTTTCGCAGTTCTTATTTGGATTATTAGGTCATATATTAAAAAAGCGCTTAGTATAGAGTCTAAAAAGCTTGGAAGAGTGCAGGAAAACGGAGAAATCGTGAATTTAAGAGATATGCAGAAGAAAGAGAAAAAAGCTGCTCCAAGCAGAATCTCGCTAAAAAAATTCAATAAAAAACACTACAAATTCCTCATATTTGCAGTACTTATAATAGGAGGATTGCTTACAGTCTCTTTATATCTTCGGGCAGTACTTACTGCTGAAAGAAATTTTGAAATTATTATCCCGCAAGAACAGGAAAGAACACTTTAACTAGCTAAAAGTTATGCACATGCTAGATGAATAAACCAAAAATAATGATAAAATTATTACGTTGCTTATCAAATAGACGCAAAGGGGATGCGTGCCTTGAATTATGTTTTTAGAAAACACAAAAGGATCTTACAGTTTTTATAATTCAACAAAGACAATTCTCGCTATAAGTACGCTGATTACTCTGATTGCGTGGATTTCGTTCCTCGCTCTCTGGGTACGTCCAACAGAGGGTGCAGCGCTTACAAGTGTAAGTGATACTTTGACCGACTCAGACATAGCCGTTGCCTCTAATCACACCATTAAATTCACATCTCCAACAGGCGTTACCGCAGGACAGATAATCGATTATCATTTTCCAACAACACAAGCAAGCGATGAATTCGTAAGCTCCAGCATTTCAGGCCTTGGTTTAGAAGACTTTGACTTTGTTATAGGATCCATAGAGCAGGAGGTAACGTCTACATTTATCGGATGCGCTGGATCTCAGTCCGTAGGAGTAACCACCACAGCCTCAGCTGCCTCAACAACAGTCAGAGTAGAAATATGTACCTCAAACTCTGTTTCCGCAAGCGCTTCAACAACACTCGAGATAGGAACAAATGCAACAGCAAGCAGCTCAGGCAATTCTCAAATCACAAACCCATCATCAACAGGCGTATATGAAATAACAATCGCGGGTGGTCAGACTGACAGAGGAAGTCTTCGTGTAGCAATTATTGATGATGTAACAGTAACAGCAACTGTAGACACATCATTCACGTTTACCGTGGCAGGAGTATCTGCCGGCACTGCGTGTATAGGAACAAGCACAGCTGCGGCCTCTACTGCCACAACAATACCATTCGGCACTCTAACTACAGCCGCCTCATCTACTCTGTGCCAAACCCTAACTGTAAGTACAAATGCCGCTAGTGGATTTATTGTAACAGTATTTGCAGACCAGACGCTCACAAGCGGTTCAAATGATATAGACTATTTTGCAGATGGTGTGCAAACCATAGTTCCGATCGGATGGACTGCGCCATCAGCAACACTTGGATCAGAGGCAACATACGGTCACTGGGGTATCTCTTCGGAGGATATAAATCTTGACGCTGACACAGGAACTTCAACTGATGACTTTGTAACTGGCATTGGCGACGGGTACAAACACGTAGGGAATTTTTCGTCAGCAAGAAATATATTTGGACACTCTGGCCCTGCAAACGCAACCTCAACTAAGATAGCAGTAACAATAGAAATAAGCGCTCTGCAGGAGGCAGCCACAGATTACACTGCAACACTTACATATGTAGCAACCCCCACCTTCTAAACAAAAATTTGCCCGACACCACTTTTTAGAGAAGAGTTGGCGCTAGGCTTGACACAAAAAGAATGAAGGAGTAAAGAGAGAGGAACCACCCCGCCGCTATTGGTGGGGCGATTTATCTAAAGGGCTTGGCCCAAGAGTGCGGAGCACGATTGGCCGCCAAACCTTTATCCGCCTAAATTTTCACTAAATACGTTATTATTGAAGAATAACGGGTGAAGAAGGAAGATGGAAAAATAAGCATAACACGCCAATGGGGAAAATTTTGGCGGGTACTCAATTTTCCAGACTCACCTTGTTCGGAGAAAGTTTGCATGAAAAAACTTCTCAAAAACCCCCTAGGACTAATTTGCCTTCTATTCTCTACAGGCATTGTTGCAGGCATACAAGCTGTAGAAGCTCAGGAACAGGAAATCGTGGGCATTCAGGTAACCCCGCCAATAATAGAAGTGCGGGCAGATCCGGGAGAAGTTGTGGAAGAAACTATTCACGTAACCAATCGTGGAGAGGGGGATCAGACACTCTTCTTAAAAACAAGTGACATAAAGGGAACAACCCAGGCTGGACAGCCAATCTTTGCAGAGGAAGGAGAGCTAACAGGGTTTGAAATGAGCTCATGGATTAAGCTTCCTCAAGATGAGATAGAGCTAAAATCCGGAGGCACAGAGCATGTACCTATAAAAATACACATTCCAGAAGATGCCTCTCCCGGAGGACACTTCGCAGGAGTCTTTTTTACGCGTGAGCCAATAGCTCCAAAAGAGTCTGGGGCAGGAGTAGGGTTCGGTGTGGGAAGCGTGTTTACCTTTAGGGTGTCTGGGGAAACACAAGAGGAGGCGCGAATAAGAAGTTTTTATACAAAAAAAGTTGTATATCAAAAGCCAAAAATAACATTTTTAACGCAGATAGAAAATGAGGGAAACGTACTAATTCGTCCAAGGGGATTAATAGAGATATGGGATACATTTGGAAACGAGGTTGCAAAAGTAGAAGTTAATGAAAAGAGGGGCGCAGTATTTCCAGGAGGAACACGTTTGCTTGAAGAAGTCTGGAACAGCTCAAAGATTAGTATGGGAAGGTATCGAGCAATTGTGAGTCTTGTATATGGTGAAGAAGGAAGAAAAACAATTTCACAATCAACATCTTTTTGGATAATTCCATTACGCATAATTGGAATAGGAGCAGTAATAATACTCGTATTTATATTAGGGATAGGATTGGGAGTGCGTCTTTATATAAAAAAGAAAATGCAGGAGCTTCAGGCATTAAATCAAAAAGTGGGCGGGTATCACCACAAGAAAACAAGAGAAATTGAACCAACACTGCTTGAAGAAGAGGGAAGGAGGGGATTTTTCGCAAAACTCATAAAAACAACACTCACAATGTTTGCAATCTCAATAGCAATCTTCCTGCTCTTGCTCCTCTTCGCGTGACAAGATACCATAAGTCTATGAGGAAAAAGACAAAACTTCTTACTGCGTTTCTTGGGGTGCTCATAATAATGATGGGAACGCACATTATTCTCAGAACAAACCCCAAGCTCTTAAAAAACAGCCTTCTGGGACAAGTTGGAGTGATGGTTGGTGTAGAACCAAATCCGTATAACAGCATAGCTCAACAGCTTGATGAAAAAGAGAAAGAGCTCGTCCAAAAGGAGGAGGAGTTAAAAATCCGAGAAGAGACTTTAAATACAGAAGCTGTAAATATTAATGAACAGCTGCTCTACCTTATTATTGGAGTAGCAGGCGTTTTATTTGTACTGCTTGGCACAAACTTTTATCTGGACTGGAGAAGAAAACAAATATGATCACTAAACAGACGCAGAACAAGACGCAGAACAAACGCAGAAAGTTTTGCGTCAGTTTTGCGTTTCTATTTTGCCTCAGTTTTGCGTTTTTGCCCATAGCAACACAAGCAGCAGCAGTCACAAGTATAAGTGATATTATCTCCACCTCTGCTCCAAGCACCTCTGCAAACCATACAATTCAATTCACAATAGCAGCAGAAATACCCGCTTCAGGAAAAATTATCATTACTCCGCAGGCAGGACAGTTTACAATTCCCGCAGGACTCGATTATACAGATATAGATTTAAAAGATGACAGTGTAGATCTCACGCTTGATTCATCTGCAGGCACAGGCGCAGACAGCGCAGTAGGAGTGTCTGTTACAACGGGAACATCGGGCTCTATTACATTTACGCTAAATGACACTGACGCAGTCGCAGGCTCAAGCACAATTGCAGTAGAAATCGGCACAAACGCAGAAGAAGGAGAAACAGGAGATGTTCAGATAACAAACCCAAGCGCAGTAACTTCTTATACAATGGGTGTAGAAACTCAAAACTCCTCTAGCGACACACTCGATGAAGGCACGGCAATGATAGCTATAGTAGATCAGGTATCAGCAAGTTCAGGTGCAGGAGAAGCAACAACAACAGAAGAGGTAGTTGTAATAGAAAGTGTAATTGTAGGGGGACTAGGAGGAGTTTCTCCAGACCGACCACTCACAAACATTATATTCGAGGGACAGGCACCCCCTGAGAGCACTGTATTCATTTTGAAGGAGGGAGAAGTTACAACATCTACATTTACTGGTGGTGATGATGAATTTTCTATCTTACTTGAAAACATCAGATCTGCGATCTATGACTTCTCTATATACGTAATAGACCGAGTGGGACGTATCTCCTCTCCAATATCTCTAGAAACCTCAGTTCCCATAGGAAAAACAACAGAAGTAAAAGATATAATAGTTCCTCCAACAATTAGTATTGAAAAAGAAAAAGTTGAGCAGGGTAAGTCAGTAGTAGTACGAGGAGAAAGTATTCCTAATCAGGAAGTTCTCGTAAAAGTAGGAGACAGGGAGGAGCCCATTGGAAGAATTCAAACAGATGAAACAGGACAGTATGAATTTGAAATACCAACGCGTACTCTTGCACAAGGTCTCTATAGAATACAAACGCAAGTACAAATAGAAAACGTCTTAAGTCCCTCAAGCTCACCTGTAGAATTTCAAGTAATAATACCTCTTATAGAAGAGCCAAAAGAGCCGGAAAAAGAAGAGCCTGTGCTCCCCCCGGAAGAAGAGCCAAAAATAAAACCAGAACCAAAACCTGATAGGCCAGTAATAGAAATTCCTGATGAAGTTAAACCAGAGCCGCTTCCAGAAAAGCCTGAAGAGCCAAAGACCATAAAAGAAGTGATTAAGGAAGCACCGCAAAAAGTGCTGGATAAGATAGTACGAGCAGTATCTTCTAGAACAGGGAAGCTTCTTCTTTTTATAGTCATTCTAGTTCTGGTATACTTGATATTCAAAAGCGTCCTAAAAAGTCGAGATTAATAATTATAAAAACAATATGGAAACAAAAAGCCTATTCATTATACTCATCATCATTTCAGTAGTTGCAATTGGAGCGGCTCTCTGGTTAAGAGGAGAAAGACCTGAGCGAGCAGCGCCAGTTGTTGAAACGGGCCTCGCAGAGCTTCAAATCGAAGATATTGAAGAGGGAACCGGAGATGAAGTAAAAAATGAAGACACTGTAAGGATTCATTACACAGGCACGCTAGATGATGGAACAGTATTCGATAGTTCTGTTGAGAGAGGAGACCCGCTTGAGTACCAAGTGGGAGTAGGAATGGTTATTAAGGGATGGGAACAGGGAATTCCAGGAATGAAAGTGGGCGGGAAGCGAAATCTGATAATACCTTCGCATCTTGCATACGGAGAACAGGGAAGGCCAAGCATTCCGCCAAACTCCACGCTTCATTTTGAGGTAGAGCTCGTAGAGATTATAAAATAAAAACTCTAATCAAAAACGACCCCGTCTTTATTAGGGGTCGTTTTTGATAACAAATAACGCATCATCGCCCCCAAAAAGTTGTCCACAGGGAAGGGAGCACGTATTCTCAAATTTGTGTATAATAGAGATACACAACATACACAAATGAAAAAGTCGAACATTCTAAATCATATGTCTTATATCCTAAGTCTTAACGTATGAATACATTAACAAAAAAACAGGCTGAAGTTTTGAAAACAATCGAAACTTATATTTCAAAAACAAGCCAGTCCCCTACCATTTTTGAATTAAAAAAGGAGCTAGGAGTCTCCTCAACAAGAACAATCACTCAGTATCTTGAAACGCTTGAGAAAAAAGGCTTTATAGCGCGTATCAAAGGAAAGAGCCGTAATATCAAGCTTCTTGATCCAACAAATGATATTCATGGTGAAACCATAACACTGCCAGTCGTGGGAGCTGCGGCCTGCGGAAGTCTAAATGTTTATGCAGAAGAGTCCTTTAATGAATTTGTTCAAATAGCCCAAAGTATTCTGGGTGAGCAAAAACAAAACGAAGTCATTGTCATTCGAGCTCTGGGCCTATCCATGCAGGACGCAGGCATTGAGGATGGCGATCTCGTACTCGTAGAACTTATGGACGAGGTAGAAGAAGGAGATATTATCGCAGCAGTCATAGACGGCATGGCAGTAATCAAGAAAATATCATTTACAAAAGATGCAGTCATTCTAGACCCTGTAACCTCTATTGGTTCATACAAGCAGATTATTATGAAAAAAGACTTTAAGGTATTAGGCAAAGTTCTTCACACAATAAAAGCAAAACCGCAGGAAGACATTGAAATTATTCCGGAAAAACCTCAAATCACAGGAATGATATAAAGATAAGCGTTACAAAAAGGGTTCTTAGACGTAAATCATAATGAAGGAAGAAACATATGAGAAAAGCATACCATTGGCCGAAAAAATACGACCGAAAAAATTTGGAGACTTTGTGGGACAGGAGCATGTGGTTGGCAGAGACTCGCTCCTTCGCAAGGCTATTGAGCGTGACAGCATCCCCTCAATCATCCTCTGGGGTCCTCCGGGATCTGGAAAAACTACCCTCGCCCGCATCATTGCAGAAAAGACAAACTCTCACTTCGAACAGATAAGCGCAGTAACCGCAGGCGTAAAGGATATAAAAAACATTGTAGAAAAGGCAAAGGAATATAAGAAAGCATATAAACAAGAAACAATCCTATTCATAGATGAGATTCATCGTTTTAACAAACGTCAGCAGGACGCGCTCCTCCCGCACGTAGAAGACGGCACAGTAGTTTTTATTGGCGCAACAACTGAAAACCCGAGCTTTGAGGTAATATCAGCCCTACTTTCACGAAGCAGGGTTTTTGTTCTAAATGCGCTCGAAGCTCAGGATATAGAGCTCATCTTGAAGCGTGCCCTAATAGACAAACAAAGGGGGCTTGGTAAGAAAAAAATCAATATAAAAGAAGATGCCCTGAACTTTCTCGCAGAAATGGCAAATGGAGATGCCCGTGTTGCGCTTAATGCGCTTGAGCTTGCAGCAAACGCAATAAGGCCCTCAAAAGGAAAAATCAAAATCACAATCGAGGAAATAAAAGAAGCTTTGCAAAGGACCCATCTTTTGTATGACAGAGCAGGAGATGAGCACTACAACATTATCTCTGCTTTGCATAAATCTATGCGCGGGGGAGACGCAGACGCTTCTTTGTATTGGATGGGAAGAATGTTAGAAGGCGGGGAAGACCCATTATATGTTGCCCGCCGTTTGATCCGTTTTGCATCAGAAGATATTGGTATTGCAAACTCATTAGCGCTTACTCAGGCGATAGCTGCATACGAGGCCGCTCACTATATAGGTATGCCAGAGTGTGAAATAAATCTCGCGCAAGCCGTAGTCTATATGGCAAAGTCCAAAAAAAGTAATGCGCTCTACTCTGCCTACGGGAAAGTAAAAGAAGATATTAAGGAGCTTCCATCAGAGTCAGTCCCCTTGCACTTAAGAAATGCTCCAACCCGCCTTATGAAAAATCTTGGCCACAGCAAGGGGTACAAGTACACTCCGGAATTCAAAAATAAAGAGGACGCTAAACAGGACTACCTTCCAAAAAAATTAAAAGCGCGAAAATATTTAGAATAAATATAAGGGTTTCAAAAAACAGGAAAAGTAATCAACATGCTCCCGCGTAAATTTTAATCATTATGGTAGAATTAGGCACGGAGGGGCGGGAGCTGCCTCTGCGTCACAGGAGTCCAGCTGGACTCAAATATCGCCGCAAGGAGTTCGTCCCATGGCCATGGCCAAGACCAGGCGTCGCATGCCTTGCTCCAGTCAGGCGCATCGTCGTCGAGCAAGACGAAGAATGGTCATACTGAAGTAGCGTCCACAGGGGGTCTGACCTAAAGGGAATCAGCCTCCGGATTTCTCTCGGCGCTGTCTCCACGACTGTTTCTTGTCCACTTCCTGCCTCCTATTGACAAAAAACTACTTACGTGTTACAGTAAACACACCTCATGTGGTAGAATGCCACAGCACGTTGAAAACCCAGACTTCTTCTTTGGTAGCCGGAAGTGCCGAAGCTTGGCGCTTTGTCGTTCCCGGTCTGCCAGAGAAGGAGATAGTGAAATGCTGATTGAGGTGCCAACGGACTTCAAAGACTGCCTGGATGCGCTGGTGGAACAGTTTGACAAAACCTTGGAGGCACACAAAGCCGACACGAAGCGGTGCTCAACGCATGTCAGAGAAGCAGGCGGAATATGTCGAGATTGCTACCAGCAGCTGATTCCGGCAGTTCATGCCATGACAACGGAAAGCACTCTGCACCCCGAGCTTCAAGAGTTGATCGCCCGCATGAGCAGACTTATGGATACCGTTAGTCCTGCCACGGCTCCGCAAACGCCGATGCGTGTTGATCTCGTCATCACCACGCCTCCGGAGGCAGCTCAGGCAGCGCCCCTGCCTCTCACGTCGTAGCCGAGCCTACGGCACACCCATAAGCCCTCGCATCCGTTGTGAGGGATTTTCTTTACAGAAATACGAAGCTCCCAACACACAGGAGGGGAGCTTTTTTTGAGGAGTTCAAAGCATAATGAGCTACCATCTCACAAGCTCATTACGAGCTGACAACGCGCTAGCCGCGACGTACTTAGGGTAGGCAGAGTAAGTACGTAACACGTTACCAGCAATATCTACTAAAATTATCAAAAAACCCAGCCAAAAAGTCAATTAAACAAAAAATCATCACTACCCTCATTCGTACGAATGAGGGTAGTGAGAAAAACAAAAACGCCCAACAAATGGACATCTTTTAAACTCATAACTTACAAACTTACCAACTTTTAGCTTATCCTTATTTCGTCTTTGCCATAGTCTTAATGCACCGTGTACACGCTAAAATCCGCTTCCCAGTCTTGGGATCAAGTGTCTTCTGAATGTTTGCCTTCTTTTTCTTCCAATTCACAGGATTATAATTTCCGCGCAAAAGCTTCCGAACCCCACCCATCATATGTGATTTTTTACAAACCTCGCACTGTTTCATCCCTCACTCTTGGCGCATTGTGTCGCCAACTTAAAGATATTATTTCGACTGAATATTGTATTTATGCCTGATTATCTTATTCTATCCCTTTGCCCTACGCAATGTTATGCGCCAAGGGTGATGGGATTCATAACAAAAGCAGAATAGTCACTTTCTTTAAAAGTGTCAATTATCCTAAGACTATTTCTTTATATGTCTTCTTATTAAAATTAAATTGATAAAATCTTATCTCATCATCTGCATTAATTTGCAGAATAATTGAACGCTGTGTAAGAGATACGCGGAATACTGCTGTGCCGCTCACAACACTCTTTGGCGGGATTGAGCTGAAACTTCCCTTAACATCTGCTGGGCGCTGATTCACTCCCGAAGAAAGATTAACAATTTCAACTAAATCCTGAACAGGAAGGGCGCTATAGGACGATGCCTCGCTCGTAAACGCCTTAAGCCGTACTAAAACTTCCCCATCGTCACTTTTTGAAACATTCTCAACAATCACAGCAATATTTGTCTGCGGCTGAAGTGTGGGGCTCGACATGGTATTAAAAATAATAGCAGTTGGAATGCCCACCACCGAAGACTCCTGCGGCTCAGTTGAGCCGTCTTCTGAAGGCTCATTCTCCTCACCTTCAGAAATAATCTGTCCTTCTGAATTGCCTGACAAATCAAGGGCAAGCTGAATTGTCTGAATCTCACCACGAATATCTGAAAGTCGGTTCAAAACCATAAAGAACCCAACTACAAGAACAATGAGTGTGAGAAACAGTACTAATCGTGAAAATCCTTTCATACGAAAATTATTCTAGCACAAAATTCCGAAAAATGTATATAATTAATGATTCATAAATAATTTCTGACATTTAATCTTTGTGGATACTATTTTTCTAATAATTGTTCTTATCCTGTCAGTCGTGGTACATGAAGTGACCCATGGCTTTGTTGCGGATAGGCTCGGCGATCCAACTGCGCGGCTTGCAGGCCGTCTTACGTTAAATCCAATAAAGCATCTTGACCCTTTTGGTTCAGTTATTCTTCCTTTGCTTCTCGCAATTCTGCCAGGAAGTTTTATTTTCGGATGGGCAAAACCAGTTCCATATAATCCCTATCACTTAAAGAATCCTGAACGAGATGCAGCTCTAATTGCTATCGCAGGCCCCTTAAGCAATCTTCTTATTGCCGCAATTTTCGGGGCATTGGTGCGGATAAGCATAGTAGTAAATGTTCCGATTCTTGCAGCAACATACCCGCTTTTTGCAATGATTGTATGGGTAAATGTGATTCTTGCAGTCTTTAATCTGGTCCCGCTGCCTCCATTAGACGGCTCAAAAGTTCTATTTGCCCTCCTTCCTCGTTCTGCATATCAAATGCGGGCATTTCTAGAGAGATATGGAATGATTCTTCTTGTATTTTTCATCTTTTTTGGCTTCCGTATAATCACTCCAATCATAAACTTCCTTTTTGAACTCCTTATATAAAGCAAAAAACACCTAAAACACTTGACAAATAGAGGTTTTTTCCCATATCCTTAAACCGCTTCATATAATTTATATAATATAGAAGCTATAAGCTAGTTTATGCCGTCAACAAACCAACTTATCAAAAAAGCCAGAAAGAGATCTTCCAAAAAGGAAAAGACACCGGCACTCCGGTCATATTTTAATTACATAAAAAACAGACCAGTAAAATCACCCTCTCCATTCAAACGAGGAGTGTGTGTAAAGGTATTTACAACCACACCAAAAAAACCAAACTCTGCGCTCAGAAAAGTAGCTCGTGTACGTCTTACAAATGGAATGGAGGTTTCAGCATACATTCCAGGCGAAGGGCATAATCTGCAGGAACACTCCGTAGTCCTTCTTCGGGGAGGAAGAGTAAAAGATTTGCCGGGTGTTAGGTATCACATTGTACGAGGAAGGCTCGACACCGAAGGAGTTGCAGAACGAAAAAGAGGACGCTCAAAGTATGGATCTAAAAAAGGCAAGGGCGATAAGGCAGCAAAGGAAAAATCAGAGGAGCCAAAAGAAGCGCCCGAAGAAGCGCCTAAAGAAGAATAATCATGAGAAAAAGAGGAGCATACAAAAAAATTGATTCAAAACCGGATTTTAAATATGGAAGAATCGACATGGGTCGGTTTATTAACTATATAATGTTAGACGGAGAGAAAGCCGTAGCAGAAAAAATATTTTATGGGGCGCTTGAAGAAGTAAAGAAAAAAACAAAGTCTGACCCCGCAAAAACGTTTGAGGACGCGATGGCAAATGCTACTCCTATGGTAGAGGTAGTTTCCCGCAGAGTAGGAGGCGCAAACTATCAAATCCCCATGGAAGTTCGTCCGGAAAGAAAATTCTTTTTAGCAGCACATTGGATTATAAACGCGGCAAAATCTAAGAAAGGAAAGCCGATGCACAAAGAGCTTGCCGAGCAAATAATCGCAGCATCAAAAAATGAAGGTGAGGCAATAAAGAAGAAGCAGGACACGCATAGAGTAGCAGAGGCAAACCGCGCCTTCGCAAGCTTTGTTAGAAGATAGTAAAATTATACAAGCCATAAGCTACAAGCTAAAAGCTATAAGCTGATTTTAGGCATGCCAAGACAGTACCCAATAGAAAAAGTAAGAGATATAGGCATCATAGCTCATATTGATGCTGGTAAAACAACTGTAACCGAACGGGTACTTTTTTATACAGGCATTTCTCATAAAATTGGAGAAGTCCACGAAGGAGAAGCAATCATGGACTGGATGGAGCAGGAAAAAGAAAGAGGAATTACCATAACTGCAGCAGCAACAACCTGCTTTTGGATTTCAACAGATAAGAAGGAGGGGAAAGGTGAAGAGGAGCTCGAAAAAATAAAGAAGGAGCATGAACACCGCATTAATATCATAGATACTCCCGGACACATAGACTTCACAGTAGAGGTGAAACGCTCACTCCGCGTTCTCGACGGCGCAGTAGTTGTGTTTGATGGAGTAGCTGGAGTAGAGCCTCAATCCGAGACAAATTGGCACTATGCAGATGAATACAAGGTGCCGAGAATATGTTTTATCAATAAACTAGATAGAACTGGAGCAAGTTTTGAAAAAAGCTTTGAATCAATCAGGGAACGGCTTACAAAAAATGCAATTCCTCTTCAGCTTCCAATAGGAGAGGAGGCGAATTTCGAAGGTATTGTAGATATCTTAAAACAAAGGGCATACAAGTTCGAAGGAGAAAAAGGAGAAAATATTATAGAGGAAGAAGTGCCAAAAGGCATGAAAGAAGAAGTAGAAAAAACTCGAAAGAAAACAATAGAAGCAATAGCAGAAACAGATGAAAAGCTCCTTGAGGCATATCTTGATGAGAAAGAAATTCCAATTAAAGACCTGAAGATTGCCTTGCGAAAAGCAACAATAGAGAACAAGATAGTCCCTGTCTTTTGCGGCTCAGCTCTTAAAAATAAAGGAGTACAGCTTCTTCTTGATGCAGTAATCGACTATCTTCCATCTCCATCAGAAGTTCCTCCGGTAAAAGGAATAAATCCAAAAACTCACGAAGACGAAGAGCGTCACCCTAAAGATGAGGAGCCGCTTGCAGCCATTGCTTTTAAAATAGCATCTGATCCATTCGTAGGGTCACTAACCTTCTTTCGAATATATTCAGGAACAATGAAGAAGGGGAGCTATATTCTAAACACAACAAAAGAGAAGCAAGAGCGAGTAGGAAGAATGCTGCGTATCCACGCAAACCACAGAGAAGAAGTTGACGAGATATATGCAGGAGACTTAGGAGCAATCGTAGGATTAAAAGATACAACGACCGGAGATACGCTCACAGACCCAGAAAAGCCAGTGCTTCTTGAGGCTATTACATTTCCAGAGCCGGTAATTTCAGTAGGAATTGAACCAAAAACAAAAGTTGACCAGGAAAAAATGAGTATAGCTCTGCGAAAGCTCGCGGAAGAAGACCCAACATTCCAAGTTGGAAGCGATGAAGAAACAGGGCAGACAATAATTGCTGGAATGGGAGAGCTCCATCTTGAAGTTCTTGTAGAAAGAATGAAAAGAGAGTTTAGCGTAGAAGCGAGTGTTGGACGGCCGCAAGTTGCCTATAAAGAAACAATTAAGGCAGTGGCTGAAGCAGAAGGGAAGTATATTCGTCAGTCCGGAGGACGCGGTCAGTACGGACATGTATGGCTGAAAATTGAACCTCTTGAGAAAGGAACTGGTTTTGAATTTATAAACAAAATTAAAGGAGGAACTATTCCTCAGGAATTTATACCCGCAGTAGAAAAAGGAATCAAAGAGGCAATGGACAAGGGAATCGTAGCCGGATACCAAATGGTAGATATGCAGGTAACTCTTTATGACGGCTCATTCCATGATGTTGACTCTTCTGAAATGGCATTTAAAATCGCAGCATCAATGGCGCTTCAGGAGGGGGCAAAACGGGCAAAGCCAATACTCCTAGAGCCAATTATGAAGGTTCAGATTATCATTCCGGAAAACTTTCTTGGAGACACGACAGGAGATGTAAGTTCGAAAAGAGGCAGTATTCTTGAGATGGGAGAGGGTGAGAAAATTCGGGTAATTGAGGCGAATATACCGCTCGCAGAAATGTTTGGATATTCAACAACTCTTCGTTCAATGACTCAGGGAAGAGGCTCATTCAGCATGGAATTTGATCATTATGAGGAAGTGCCAGGTAATATTGCGGAAGAGATTGCAGAAGGAAAAAAGCAGTAAAATTGACAAATTCTTACCAAATAGCCAATAATAAATGGGTTTGATATAATAAAGCACACATTTTATTTGTGTTCATAGGTCGAAATATATAATAGCTCTTTAGTTTTTAGCTGTTAGCTCATAGGAAAAATAAACTCCGAAAGCTAACAAGCTAATGAAGCTATAAGCTAATTACTAACCATGGCTGAAAAAGAAAAATTTGACAGGTCCAAACCTCATGTAAATGTTGGAACAATTGGACACGTCGACCACGGAAAGACAACTCTTACTGCGGCAATGATGCACGTTCTTAATATGAAAGGACTTGCAAAAAAGGCAGAAGGTGTTGATCAGATCGATAATGCTCCTGAAGAAAAAGAGCGTGGAATTACTATTGCACTGCATCACTCAGAGTATGAGTCAGAAAAGAGACACTATGCGCACATTGACGCGCCAGGACACGCCGACTACATCAAAAACATGATTACCGGCGCAGCGCAAATGGATGGCGCAGTTCTTGTAGTCTCTGCTGCAGACGGCCCAATGCCTCAAACGCGAGAGCACATTCTTCTCGCGCGACAGGTGGGCGTTCCAGCAATTATCGTTTTCTTGAATAAGACCGACGCAGTTGACGACCCAGAACTCGTCGAACTCGTGGAGTCAGAAGTTCGAGAGCTCTTGAATAAGTATGAGTTTCCGGGAGACGACACTCCAATAATCAAAGGTTCAGCACTAAAAGCCTTGGAAACAAAGTCTGCTGACGATGAAGATGCGAAGCCGATACTCGAACTCGTCGAAGCTCTCGATTCAAACATCCCAGAGCCAGTTAGAGATGTTGATAAGCCGTTTCTCATGCCAATTGAAGATGTATTCTCAATTGAAGGAAGAGGAACAGTGGTAACCGGAAGAGTTGAGAGAGGAATTGTTAAAATAAACGAGGAAATAGAAATCATTGGACTCCGTGACACGCAAAAGACCGTTGTTACAGGAGTAGAAATGTTTCAGAAGCTCCTCGATGAAGGTCAGGCTGGTGACAACGTAGGAGTTCTTCTACGCGGCCTCAAAAAAGAGGACGTAGAGCGAGGTCAGGTAGTCGCAAAGCCGGGGAGTGTAACGCCGCACACCGAATTCGAGGCAGAAGTGTATGTCTTGAGCAAAGAGGAAGGCGGACGACACACTCCATTCTTCAAAGGATACAAGCCGCAGTTCTATCTGAGAACGACTGACGTAACGGGTGAAGTAACGCTTGGAGAAGGTATCGAGATGGTAATGCCGGGAGATACCGCAAACGTTTCTATAAAGCTTATCGCCCCTGTTGCGCTTGAAGAAAAGCAAAGATTCGCAATTCGCGAAGGAGGAAAGACTGTAGGCGCTGGAGTTGTAACAAAGATTACTAAATAGATTCGCCAATGTACGTGAATCAGGGTGCGCTTAAGGCGCATCCAAATTCGTGTAAATTAGCAAATAAACATGCCAAAAAAAGAAGAACCAAAAGAAAAACTTCGGATTCGGATTAAGGCATATGATTCAAAGTTGATTGAGAACTCAGCCAAGCAGATTATTGAGGCAATTAAAAGGCACGGGGGTGAGGCAATAGGGCCAATTCCTCTGCCCACAGAAATACGAAAATACACTGTAAATCGCTCTACATTTGTACATAAAAAGTCTAGAGAGCAGTTTGAGATGAGAATACATAAACGCCTCATTGATATACTAAATCCTGCGCAAAAAATCGTAGAATCTCTCACAGATTTAAACCTCCCGGCAGGAGTCGACATTGAGGTAAAAATGGGTTAAGGGCTTTGTCTAAAACTGGAGCATTAGTGCTCCAGTTTTAGTAACAAAACCTTAATCCAGCACTCAAAGCTTTGAGTGCTGGGCACCTAACATCCCGAGCGTATTGGTGTTTACTTAGTTTAGTTGACGGCCGTCAACTAAACTAAGTAAGTTTTAGCGAGGTCGATGTTGTGAGGACCAAGCGCATAAGACGTTATGTGCTTGGCACATATTAAACTTGTTAAGCACTCAATGTATTGAGTGCTCGGTTCAATATTCGCTGTCTTTACAAAAAAACACATATACGCTACAATCCCTTGGACGGGAATTAATCTTACATAGTAAGACCTCCCCGATGTCATTTAAAGACCTCTCGGACGTCTATGGAATAGCTCTATGGAATAGCCGGGCATGGTCTTGGTTATTTTTTTTAGCATGGTTAGTATGACAAAAGTAGCAGCAAAAAAGGTGGGCATGACCCAAATTTGGAAGGAGGATGCGGTAATTCCGGTTACCGTATTAAGGATTGAAAAAGAAGGGGAGAAAGAACTAAAAGAAGGAGATATTGTACACATCCGAGGAAAAAGTAAGGGGAAGGGATTTCAGGGCGTGGTAAAACGACACGGATTTCACGGAGGTCCGGCATCTCACGGTCAGAAACACAGTCTTCGCGCTCCAGGCTCAATCGGAGCAACAGATCCTGCAAGAGTTATTCCAGGCCAGAAGATGGCCGGCCGTATGGGGGGTGAAAATCTCACTGTTAAAAATGTGTGCGTAGAAGAAATAAATTTCGAAGAGAAAACAATTCTCGTAAAAGGACCAGTTCCAGGCATGAGAGGTAGTGAGGTTGAAATCCACATCACAGGTCTAAAAGAAGAAAAGAAAGAAAAAGCAGAAACATCAGAACCATCCAAGAAAAAACAGGAAAAAGAAGAAAAGAAAAAGGAGGCAGACAATAAAGCTAACGAAGCCCTGCCTGCGCAGGCAGATAAAAGCTAATATCATGAAGGTAGATATTTTAAACAAAGAGAATAAGAAAGGTGGGACCATAGAGCTTTCAAATGAAATCTTTGGAAGGCCGTGGAATCCAAATCTCGTACACCAAGTGTTTACTTCTATGCAATCAAGCAGGAGAAGTCCTTTGGCGCACGCAAAAGACAGAAGCGAAGTGCGGGGAGGAGGAAAAAAACCATGGAGACAAAAGGGAACCGGACGAGCGCGTCACGGCTCAAGCCGATCTCCAATCTGGGCTGGAGGAGGTGTTACGTTTGGCCCGCTAAAAGAAAGAAACTTTACAAAAAAAGTAAATAAAAAGATGCGAAAAAGAGCTCTCTATTCAACTCTTTCAAGAAAGCTAAAAGACGGAGAAGTAAAAATATTAGACACCTTTGGAGTTACAGAGCCAAAAACAAAACAAATGACAGAGGCGATCAAAGAAATAACAAAAGTAGAAAAAAAGACAAGACTGACGACTCTTCTTGTTTCCAAGCAGGGAGAAAAAAATTCTATTCTTGCAGGTAGAAATATAGAAAAGAACAAAATTACATATCCAAACGGAGTGAATCTGCGGGACTGCATAACGCACAAGCTCATTATCTTTGAAAAAGAGGCAGTAGAAGAATTTATAAACAACCAGACTGGAAAGAAAAAAACTAAGGAAGCTAAAAGCTAAAAGCTATAAGCTAACAATATGGCAATTTTCAAAAACATATTTAAAGGAGGGCCAAAAAAGAAGGAGGCGGCATCTGATAAGAAGGCTGATAAAAAAGCCGTAAAATCAAGTACTCCGTCCAAGGCAAAAAAACAAAGACGCACTGACGAGGTTGAGGGAAAGATAGACGCGTACAGAGTGAAAAATCCTTGGATAAGTGAAAAGGCATCCAGCCTAGTAGAGCAAAACGCCTATGTATTTCACGTACAAGCAGGCGCAAATAAAAAAACAATAAAAGAAGAAATAGAATTCCGATATAAGGTGGGTATAAAAAGTGTAAGGACAATAAGGCGTCAGGGAAAGACAAAAAGATTTCGATCTTCTACAGGAAAAAAATCAGGTTTTAAAAAGGCAATAGTAACGTTAAAGAAAGGAGAAAAGATAGATATGGTCTAAAAGTATGAAGAAGTATAAACCAACATCACCAGGACGAAGAGGAATGACAAAAGCAACTGCGGATTTGTCAAAAGAAAAGCCGGCAAAGGCCCTCTTAAAGCATTTGAAAAAACGAGCAGGACGAAACAGTAAAGGAAGGATAACAACGCGACATAAAGGCGGAGGGCATAAAAAGCAGTATCGCATTGTTGATTTTAAGCAGAAAAAATTTGATGTGTGGGGAAGGGTAGAAGGCATTGAATATGACCCATATCGTTCAGCGCATATTGCAAAGGTTATATACGAAGATGGAGAAAGGCGTTATATCCTTGCATCAGACGAACTGCGAAAAGGAAGCAAAATTATCACATCAGAAAAAGCAGAGTTTAAAGAAGGAAATCGAACAAAACTGGAAAGAATTCCAGTGGGAACATTTGTACACAACGTAGAACTTACTCCAAAAAAAGGAGGGCAGCTCGCAAGGTCTGCCGGCTCAGCAGTTCAAGTTTTGGGAAACGAGGGCAAGTATGCGCAGTTAAAGATTCCATCTGGAGAAGTTCGTAAAGTTTTAAAGAGCGGATACGCAACAATTGGAAAGGTATCAAATTCAGAGCATAATTTGGAGGTTCTTGGAAAAGCAGGAAGGTCAAGATGGAGAGGAATTCGTCCAACTGTGCGAGGATCTGCAATGAACGCCGTTGATCATCCATACGGAGGAGGAGAAGGCAGAGCTCAGCGCGGAACAAAGCGGCCAAAGACAAAATGGGGCAAGGTAACTGGAGGAAGAAAAACAAGAAAGAAAAAGAAGTGGTCGAATACGCTAATCATCAAACGAAGAAAAACAAAAAGATAAGTCTTAAATATATGTCACGAAGTCTAAAAAAAGGCCCATATATAGATGCAAAACTCTTGAAAAAGATAGAAAAGGGAAGTAAAAACACGCCTATCAAAACATGGTCTAGGGCATCAGAGATTTCTCCGGAAATGGTTGGGTTTACCTTCTTAGTCCATAATGGGAAAGATTTTCTTGAAGTAAATGTAGGAGAAGATATGATAGGACATCGCTTGGGAGAATTTGCTATAACAAGAAAGTTCGTACGGCATGGAGGAAGAATACAGAAAGAATTAGAGCAGCAGGAAAGAGAAGGAGGCGCTCCGCAAACAGCTCCCGGACAGCCAACACCTGAACGTAATGCAAAGTAAATAACATGAAAGAAGTAACAGCAAAATTAAGACACAAACGAATCGCACCACGAAAAGCGCGTCTCGTTGTTGATCTTATTCGGGGCCTTCCAGTAAAAGAGGCAGAGGCCCAGCTTTCCGTTTCTCCAAAGAGGGCAAGTATATTTATCCTGAGGCTATTACGTTCCGCAGCGGCAAACGCAAAAAATAGAGAGTTAGATGAAGAAAAGTTGTACATCAAAGAAATAAAAGTAGACAATGGACCAATGCTGAAGCGCTGGATTCCAAGGGCTCGAGGTTCAGCAAGCTCAATTCAGAAAAAAACCAGCCACATTACAGTAGTATTGGGAGAGTCTGATAAGATTACACAGCCAAAGTACGTATTTATAAAAAAAGAAAAAGAAAAGAAAGAAGAAAAAACAGAAAAGAAAGGAAAAAAGACTGAGAAGAAAGAAGAGGACCTATCTATTCAGGCAGAGAAAAAGGATTCAAAACGAGCAGAAAAAGAGCTGGAAACAAAAGGTCCGGAAAAATCCGGAGGAATAAAACGCTTCTTCCGACGTAAATCAATCTAAGAAGCTAATGAAGCTTCCGCCAAAGGCGGATTAGCCTAAGGCTAAAAAAGCTATAAGCTAAAAGTATGGCCCAAAAAATAAAACCAATCTCACTACGTTTAGGAATCACAAAGCCCTGGAAAAGCAGATGGTTCTTTAAGAAGTCTCAAAAATTCTTTATTGAAGAGGACCATCTTATTCGTGAAATTGTAAAAGAAAAAATCGCGCAGGCAGGAATTGATGAGATTCGCATTGAACGCACCGGAAAAGAAGTTAAAGTTTCTGTAAAAGCGAGCCGTCCGGGCCTTATCATAGGGCGGGGAGGAAAGGGAATAGAAGACCTTAAAAATTTTTTGGCAAAGGAGATGAACGCGCTCCGAAGAAAAAACAACGCATCAGAACAATTTGCGCTCAACATAAATATTGAAGAGCTAAAACGCACTGAGATGTCTGCCTCTGTAGTAGCTGGACAGATAGCATTTGATATAGAACGACGGCTTCCATACAGAAGAATTATGAAGCGGCATCTCGATCTCCTAAAACAAAATAGAGAAGTGCAGGGGGCAAAGATTAAACTTGCAGGGAGATTAAACGGCGCAGAAATATCAAGAAGAGAGTGGCTCGCATTCGGGAGGATGCCACTTCAGACTCTACGGGCAAATATTGATTATGGAGAAACAACATCATACAACTCCTATGGAACTATTGGTGTAAAAGTATGGATATATAAAGGAGAAATATTTGACGACACCAATAACACAAATTAACACAAATGGCACTAATACGAATTCGTGATATTCGTGCTCATTAGTGCAATTAGTGAAAAACAATGTTAGAGCCAAAGAAACAAAAATTTAGAAAGCGCCATAAGGGCAGAGCGCGAAAGAGAGCAAAAGAAACCAGAGGAATTGCATTAAGTCATGGAAGCATTGGCATCCAGGCTTTAGGGACCTCATGGGTAACCGCCAGACAGATAGAGGCTGTGCGAAAAACAATTGCGCACACGCTAAAAAAAGAGGGAAAGGTGTGGATACGTGTATTTCCTGATAAGCCGGTAACAAAGTTCCCGCCTGAAGTTACAATGGGAGGGGGAAAAGGAGATGTAGACCATCACGTTGTATCAGTGCGGCCGGGACGAGTTTTATTTGAAATAGATGGAGTAGAAGAAGAGATGGCAAGAGAAGCGCTCACAAAAGCAGGTCATAAGCTGCCAATTAAAACCCGAATTATTACCAAAGAATAAGTATGAATCCCTCACATAACAAAAAACAAAAGCCATATATTTGTAGTCGAGAACATTTTAATGCCATGCGCACAGATTTTAGACGCGTATGGTTATGTGAGGGATGAAAAAGAAACAGCTGAAAGAATTCAAAACAAAGACAAAAGGAGAGATTAAAAAAGAATTGAGCGAAGAAAGAAAAAGGCTCGCCGGACTTCGTGACGATCTTGCGATGGGAAAGGTAAAAAATATTCGGGAAATTCGAGATATAAAAAAATCAATCGCCCAGCTCCTCGCAGTCTTAACAGAAAAGGACCTGTCTGCGCAGGCAGGAGAAAAAACATCAAATTCTAAGTCTTAATAATATGAATCCCTACACTCTTGGCACATAACTGCGTAAGGGTAAGGGACAAAAACAAAACAATGAACCAAAGAAACACACAAGTCGAAAGAATAAGTATTAATTTGGCGTCCCAATGCGCCAAGAGTGAGGGATGAAAAAATTAAAAGGTACAATCGTAAGCGATAAGATGGAAAAAACGAGAGTTGTGGAAATCTCGAGACTGAAAAAACACTCACTCTACAAGAAGTTTATTAAGGTAACTAGGCGTTTTAAGGCGCATGATGAAAAGAATGAGTACAAAACAGGAGATGAGGTGATTATCGAAGAGACAAGGCCAATAAGTAAAGACAAAAGGTGGAAAATAGTGGAGAAAACAAAAGAAAACAAAGCTAGTGAAGCTAATGAAACTAACGAAGCTAATGAAGCTAGTGAAGCTAACGAAGCTATAAGCTAATAACATGATTCAAGAAGGAACAATTTTAAAAGTAGCGGACAACTCAGGCGCAAAAAAAGTGCGTTGCTTTAGAATTCTTGGAGGAACAAGGCGAAGATATGCCAGAATTGGAGATGTTCTTGTGGCTTCAGTTCAGACTGCAGAGCCAAGAAAGCAGGTGAAAAAGAAAGATATTGTAAAAGCGCTTGTAGTGCGTACAAGAAAAGAAACAAAAAGGAGAGACGGATCATACATTCGATTTGATGAAAACGCAGCAGTACTAGTTGATGGAAAAAATCCTCGCGGAACAAGAGTATTCGGGCCCATTCCAAGAGAGGTTAAAGAAAAAGGATTCGACGCAATCGCATCTTTGGCAAAAGATCTTGTATAAATCTATGCATATTAAAAAAGGAAACACAGTAAAAATATTAACGGGAAAGGATAAAGGAAAAACCGGAAAGGTTATGAAAATACTGTCTAAAAAAGACAGGGTAATTGTTGAAGGCGCGAATATATATAAAAAACATGTACGGCCAAAGAAAGAAGGAGAAAAGGGGGAAGTCGTAGAATTTACTGCCTCAATCCACGTCTCAAATATAAAAAGAGTTCGTGGAGATAAAAAAACTGCAAGTAAAAAACAAAAGATAAAAAAGACTAAAGCTGGTAAGTAATTTTCATGGAAAAGATACGAGAAAAAATTGAAAAAGTGGTAATAAACGCAGGAGTTGGCCGACAAAGTCAGGGGGCAAATTTCAAAGACAAGACCCTTCCGGAAATTACAAAAGAACTTGCGGCAATCACAGGGCAGAGACCAATACACATGCCCGCAAAAAAATCGATTGCCGGATTCAAAACAAGGGTTGGAGATACCATAGGGATAAAGATAACCCTCCGAAGAAACAAGATGGATGACTTTTTAAAAAGGCTTATTCACGTTGTTCTTCCTCGTGTAAAAGATTTCCGTGGACTTTCAAGAAAAAACGTAGATAAGGCAGGAAATCTAAACATTGGACTAAAAGATCAGCTTGTATTTCCGGAAATCGACCCGAACACATCAAAAGTAAACTTTGGGATGCAGATAACCGCAGTATCAAAAACCAAAGACAGGGACAAAATGCTTGATTTCTACAAGGAAATTAGAGTACCCTTGAAAGCCAAAGAAGAAAAGAAAAAGACAAAAGCTAAAAGCTAATGAAGCTATAAGCTAAAAGCTATCGATATGGCAAAAACATCAACAAAAGCAAGAGCGCAAAAAAAACCAAAGCACAAAACTCGAGAGGTGAGGCGCTGTTTTAAGTGCGGAAGGAAAAGAGGATATATGCGGGATTTCAATCTCTGCAGAATTTGTTTTAGAGAACTGGCAAGCAAGGGAGAACTTCCCGGAATAAGAAAGTCCTCATGGTAAAGTCAACAACATTATGTATATAGATTTACTAACCAAAATTAAAAATGCCCAAGCCGTAGGGAAAAAAGTGCTGAAAACAAGATTCAGCAGAATCGATAAAACGATTGCTGATATACTCGTACGACAGGAATTTATAGAGAGCACAGAAATAAAAGGAAGGCCGTCAAAACGGTTCATCTTTATAAACCTTCGGGGAAATAGAGATATAGAGGCGTGTGAATTTATTTCAAAGCCATCTGTACATCAATACGCAGGATACAAAGAGTTGAGAAGCGTCAAGGGAGGACACGGAACGCTTATCGTCTCAACGCCAAAAGGAATAATGACTGCTGTTGAAGCAAAAAGAGAGAAGGTCGGCGGAGAACTTCTCTTTAAAATCTGGTAAATCAAAACCATGTCAAAGATTGGAAAAAAACCAATACTCATTCCGGAAAAAGCAGAAGTAACGCACGATGAGAAAGAAAATACGATAACCGTAAAAGGCCCGCTCGGGGAGTTAGAGGTGCCAGTACAAGATGGAATAAAAGTAGAAATAGCAGATGGAAAAGTTATGTTTTCTGCAAAAGATGAAAAGAAGCAGACGCAAAGCAACTGGGGAACTGCTCGATCTCTTATACAGAATGCAGTAATCGGCACAATAGAAGGATTTGAAAAAACACTTATACTCGAAGGAGTAGGATTTCGTATAACAAAAGAAGGAGAGGCATTAACCCTTGCTCTTGGATTTTCTCACCCTGTAAAAGTGGATACGCCAGACAAAATAGAATTTGAAGTGGAAAAAAATTCTATACTAAAAATAAAAGGGATAGACAAAGAACTGGTAGGGCAGACAGCAGCAAAAATTAGGGCGCTAAAAAAACCAGAGCCGTATAAAGGAAAGGGATTTAGATATGAAGACGAAGTTATAAGAAGAAAAGCAGGAAAGAAAGCAGTAACCGCCGCTGAGTAAATGCAGCTTTCTAAATCCTATATCCTAAGTCCTATATCTTAAACCATGAATATCCAAAAAAGAAAAAATAAAACACGAGACCTAAGAAAAAGAAAAACGCACACAAAAGTGCGAATCAAAAGGACATCAGCACGTCCCCGACTTTCAATACAAAGAAGTAACAAATATATAGAAGTTCAGCTTATAGACGACAAAAAGCAGAAGACACTTCTTTCAGCATCCTCACGAGGACTAAAAGAAAAAGGGACAAAAGCCGAACTTGCAAAAAAAGTAGGAGAAATAATCGCGGAAAAAGCAAAGAAAGAAAAGATAAAGAAAGTAGTTCTTGATAGAGGAAAATATGCTTACCATGGTCGGGTAAAAGCGCTCGCAGAAGGCGCTCGCGAAGGAGGATTAGAATTTTAATATGAAACCACAACAACACAGAGGAAGAGCGCCCTATCAGAAAAGGCAGAGTGAGTATGACGACAAGGTCATAGAAATACGAAGAGTAAGCCGAGTAGTAAAGGGCGGAAAGCGATTCAGCTTCCGCGCAACAGTAGTACTTGGAAATAAAAGAGGTAAGGTTGGCGTAGGGATTGCAAAAGGCCTTGACGTCCCGCTTTCCATTGAAAAAGCAAAGAAGGTAGCGGAAAAAAACATATTCGTAGTACCGCTCAAAGAAGAAAGAACAATTCCATATGATGTGGAGGCAAAGTATGCTGCTTCAAAAGTACGTCTAAAGCCGACCCGAAAAGGACACGGACTTATTGCAGGAGGGTCATCTCGAATAGTTCTAGACCTTGCAGGAGTAAAAGATATCTCTGCAAAGATGCTTGGACGCACAACAAACAAACTTACAAACGCAATGGCCACAATCGAAGCATTGAAAAAGCTAAAGCCAATCAAAAAACAAGTAAAGAAAGAAGAGGCCCCAAAAAAGAAAGCTAATGAAGCCCTGCCTGCGCAGAAAGGTAAAAGCTAAAAGCCCTGCCTGCCCTGCCTACCGGCAGGCAGGTATAAGCTGATCCTATGCAAATTCATAATTTACAACCAACTATAAAGAAAAAGAGGAGGAAGCGAATAGGGCGCGGAGGAAAACGAGGCGCTTATTCAGGCAGAGGACAAAAGGGTCAAAAGGCGCACGCTGGCAGAAAGCTTCCAAAATCATCAATGGAAGTTGTCTATAAGATTCCAAAGCTTCGCGGCTTAAAAAACAAGCCGGCAAAAAAAGTAATTAGAATAGATGTAAGTGATTTGGAAAAGTATGCGAAAGAAGGGATAATTACAAGAGATTCAGTTATAAAAAGACCTAAAGACAAAAAGAAAGAAATCAAAATCCTAGGTAATGGAGAAATTAAAAAAGCATTCACAGTAGTAGGAATAAAAGTCTCAAAGTCTGCTGAAGCAAAAATTAAAAAAGCTCACGGCAAAATAGTGAGTGAAGAAAAAAAAGAAAAAACCAAGGTTTCTAAAAAGATTGTAGCAAGAAGTCCAAAAAAACCCGTAAAGACAAAAAAGACAGCAACAGCGAAAAAAAAGTCCACGCCTCGTAAAAAAACGAAATGAACAAATTCCTTCAAGTATTTAAAATCCCAGACCTTCGAAAAAAGATATTCGCAGTAGGGCTTCTTCTTGTCGCGTTTAGAGTTCTCGCAGCAGTCCCAATCCCGGGAATAGATACAGTCCAGCTTCAGGCATTTTTCGAATCAAACCAGCTCTTTGGCTTTTTAAACGTCTTCACAGGAGGAGGGCTTTCCGGCCTTTCAATCGTCATGCTTGGAGTAGGGCCATATATCACCTCAAGCATTATCATGCAGCTTCTTACTATTATCTTTCCAAAGCTCAAAAAGGCATACCACGAAGAGGGAGCTGAAGGTAAGGCAAAGTTCAACAGATACTCAAGGTATCTCACGGTTCCGCTCGCAATGCTTCAGGCATATGGATTTCTAAATCTTCTGGTTTCCCAAGGCGCAATAGCAAGGATGACCTTCCCGGCAATTCTTGCAAATGTAGTGGTAATTACTGCGGGCAGTATTCTTGTTATGTGGATAGGAGAACTTATCTCCGAATACAAAATAGGAAATGGTATTTCTCTCATCATCTTTGCGGGAATCGTAAGCGGACTTCCGCAAATCATCTATTCAAACCTTTTAAACTACAACCCAGGCGTTCTGCCAACATATATTGCCTTCGCAGTACTCAGCATTATCGTAATTGCAGGAGTTGTATTTATAACTGAAGGAGAAAGAAAAATTCCCGTATCATACGCAAAGCATGTAAGGGGAAACAAGATGTATGGCGGAGTAGCAACCTATCTTCCCCTGCGGGTAAACCAGGCAGGAGTAATACCAATCATCTTTGCTCTCTCTGTGCTTCTTTTCCCGCAATTTCTTGCGCAAACTCTTGCCATCATCTCTCCAGACCTTGCAGCGCAAGTAAACGGATTTGTGCAGGGAGTAGCGGGCAATCTTCTTATATTCAGCATCCTTTACTTTATCCTAGTAGTAGCATTCACCTTCTTCTATACTGCTATCACATTTGACCCGGGAGAAATATCAAAAAATCTGCAGAGAAACGGCGGATTTATTCCAGGCATACGCCCCGGAGACAATACAAAAGAATTTATATCAAGAGTGGTCTATAGAATCACATTGTTCGGAGCATTATTCTTAGGAATCATAGCAGTTCTTCCAAATATAACTCAGGGAATAACAGGCATTACAACTTTAACACTCGGAGGAACCGCCCTCCTCATCATCGTGGCAGTAGCAATAGAAATCATGAAGCAGCTCGAATCTCAGCTCGATATGAGGGAGTACGAGAATGTATAAATACATAAGTAATGCATATAGCAATTTCTCTTACAATTTCTGCTCCAGGAGCCGGAAAGGGAACGCAGGCAGAACTTCTCGCGAAACATTTTGATCTCATCCATTTTGATACAGGAAAATATTTAGAAAAACTTCTTCATTCTAAAGAGGCGGAAAAAGACCCGATCCTAAAACGCGAGCAGACAAACTTTGAAACAGGAATGCTGACAACGCCTTCCTGGATATTAGGGCAGGCCAGAGAACAGGTAGAAAAAATCGCCAAACAGAATAAGGGGCTGGTACTTAGCGGATCTCCACGCACACTTTATGAAACATTTGGAGATGAAAAAGAGACAGGACTTGCCAAAACAATGGCAGATTTATACGGAAAAGAGAATGTATATTTTGTAAGGATTAATATTGATGAAAAAACAACTTTAGAAAGAAATTCAAAGCGTGTTGTCTGTTCAGTTGACGGTTTTCCAATTCTTACAAAAAAAGACATGGAAAGATGCAAAGAATTAGGAGGAAAACCAAGAAAACGGGGAGCATTAGATACTCCAAAAGTTATTAAAGAACGAATTAGGGAATATAATGAGCGGACATTTCCAATGATTAGCCAGTTAAAAGACGAGGGATATAATGTTCTCGAAGTCGACGGCAGTCCAAGGCCCCCCGAGGTCTTTCAGCTTATCATAAAAGCCCTAAAGCTCAATGAATGAAACAGGCCTAAAATCAAAAGATGATATTCAGCTCTTAAAAGCCTCTGGAAAAATTCTAGTCCGCACTCTAAAGGAGGTAAAAAAACATGTGCGTCCAGGAGTCTCACTCCTTGACCTTGAGAAAATCGCAAAGAAAACAATTGAAGCGCAGGGAGCAGAGCCTGCGTTTTTAGGCTATAAGCCAAAGCCGACTTCAGCGCCGTATCCAGCTGCAATCTGCGCATCAGTAAATGAAACTGTAGTCCACGGCATTCCATATGATGTGGAATTAAAAGATGGGGATATTTTGAAGATTGATATTGGAGTAAAATACAAAAATCGCTTCACAGACGCAGCCATTACTGTAGGGGTGGGAAAGACATCGAAAGAGGCAAAAAAGCTCTTAAAAACCACAAATGAGGCCTTAAAAAGGGCTATTAAGGTATGCAAGCAAGGTAACTACACAGGTGATATAGGCAATATTATAGAAACTACTGTAAAAAAGCAGGGATTTGAAATTGTAGAAAAACTCACAGGACACGGAGTGGGATTTGATGTGCACGAACCCCCTACTGTACGAAACAATGGAGAAAAGGGGAGTGGTGAGGAGCTCGTATCAGGAATGGTAATTGCAATTGAGCCAATGGTAGCAATGGGCTCTGGACAAGTGTTTGCAAAAGAAGATGGAAGCTTTGTAGTAAAAGATAACTCTCTTACTGCACATTTTGAAAAAACTATTGCTATAACTGAACGAGGTCCTCTAGACCTTACACCTTGGTAAAGTTCAAAATATCGAAATCTCGATATCTCGAAATAAAAAAGCGCTTGCGCGCATATAAAAAAAGAGAGGCAACATGTAGTCGCCTCGTGTGGTCTGTAGGAAGACCTTGGTGTGATGACTCCGAAGAGCCAATGTGGAGGATCCTGCCTGGTCTCTCGAGGATCAGGCCCGCGGATGAGCGTCGACCGACGCCGCCATCGTCGCAACCGCCGCGCTTCGGTGCTGCGTGACTGCGAGCGCCACTTGGGGGTGCCGTGAGAACGCGTCCGCCTCGATCCGCTGTACATCGCACTGGCCGCTGTCTGCCGCCATCGCGATTGCTTCACCACAGTACTGTCCCGGGAACTCCGCGGCCGCCATCTGCTCGATGCCATGTTGAGCGGTGATAGCCGCGATCTCGACTTGACGTTCGGCGCTCTGACCGGCGGTCTCCATGGTCATCGCGACGATGGTACCAACGACTTCGGCTGACGTCTCGACGACCTCGGCCTGCTCAGCGGGCTGGACGGCGATTTGCGTGGTCATCGTGACGATGCCGTGCTGCTCTGAGTAGACGCCCTGAACGGTGATCTCCTGGGTTGATTCTGCGCGCGCCGTCGTCGATTCGACAATTCCGGCAGCACACTGCGCGATTTCCACGACGAATGCCGAAGTGGTGGTTTCAGCTGAGGCCGATTCGTCAACGAGAGCGACCGTGCCCACAGCGGCGGGTGCACCATCCGTCATCTCGGGGAAGGTACTCCGCGTGACCATGGCTACGGTCATCGTCGAAGAGCCGGTCTCGGGCGATCCGCGCGTCGCGTCGGCAACCGCATCAAGGTCCATGGTTCGGCGAGTCTGCTCGGCCGTCAGCGTTTGCACTATGGCCGGGCTCGCGTCAGTCGCATCGGTCCCCGCGGCGAAAACGCACATCTGCGCGGTGTCGCGCGGGGTCGCCACGTCGTTGAGCGTCGCACCGATTTGGTCCGCGGTCAGGGCTACCGTCGCCTGTTGACTGTCGGTCAACGCGTCCGTCGTCATCATCGGGACGCCGAGCGCTACTGCGGCTGCGATCGCGACGAGGAAGGGTGCCACTCGGCGGAACTTGCGGAACTTGCGGCGATGGTCAAACGTCTGCGTCGGAGGACGGTCTGTTTGGAAAGTCATGTCCAGAACTCCTATTCAGGAGCTGAGAGCTCTCTTGGTCTCGAAACGAGACAAGTGAATCCAGTCTCGAAAATCCTCCCTAGCTTGAACGTTCCCTCACCATTAGGGAACTCCTTGGTGGGAGAACCTATGGCTGGAACCTGTAAAAACCATACAATACTCACTCAAAATCTCAAGAACGTGTGGATAACCACCACAAAATTGTAATTCATGATTTTTTCTTATCTTTCCATTTTAATGTCATCACTTTTACGGTCGTCCAAAAGTAATAACACTAAAATTTGACACATTGACGCATTTAACGCCTAAAAAACAAAAAAACACCTAAAGTGTTTATATAAAGCGTTTTGTGAGGGCAAGAACTAGGTTCCGGCCCCCACACGCGAATAGCGATGTTGTTCCCCGTTTCGGGAAGTCTTACGAGCTTTCCCATCCCGGTTTTATGCCCGATAGCGCTTTTCTCTTTATGCTGTGCCCCTATCAACTCTGATTAGGACTTTAGGTAGTAGTCACCACCTATTGAGTCCACTGGCACAAAAGGCAAAGCACGGGCTTACTCACGGGATCGTTACGTTCAGGAGACGCAGCCACGCATAGGTTATGCGTTCTCCTTATTCGACGAAAGAAGACTGCTCCGAGAAGCACCTTCTCTGTCAACCATGTTATTCCGGATAACACGCGCTGTCACAGGCTTTTTACAGCCTTGTGGCAAACGTGCTACACAGCGCCGAGTACAAGCATATACAAAAAAAACAAAGAACACAAATTTTCTGTGGAAAACCCTAATTAGTGCCAAAATATATCAAAATATATAAATATATTAAGATTGCAACCTATGTACACTCCTGATGCGGTCGCATCGAGAGTGTACATAAATTACATATATACAAATACATAAAAAAGGAAAAAATATGCAAATCAGTCAAGAAATAACGTAAAAAACCAAAAAGTGTTACATTCCATGAAATACTGAGTGAAACGAAGATAATTTCATGAAGATCAAGCACTTAACGCATTAAGCGCTTGACACATTATCAACAAAAAACGCCCTTCCAGGCATTATAAAAAAAGAGGGGAGCCCTGTACACAAAGAGGCTCCCTATATTTCGTAGTCCTTATCTCAGGACAAACTTACTCAGTCTCGTGCGGCCGTTGTATAGGCAATCTTCTTGCTCTATGCGGCAAACCCACAGTCAGGCCTTAGCGTTCACTTGTCGTGGGCGAGCAAAGAAGTTCACAACTGTGGTACAGAAGTGCTACGCGCATTCACGTAGACGAGGGTAGGACCCGATGAGAGACCGGCTACCTGAGCCCCCAAGCTGCCTGCGTGAAGAGCGCTTCGTCGGTGGCCATGCGCTGACGCACCATCGCCGTCGTCGTGAGCGCTGCCCGCTGATCGGGGATCACGTCCGTCGCGCAGCCCGCGTCGGACATACGCAAGAATCGCCACGTCTTGAAACACATTCCGCGCGGCATGTCCGTACTCCTTATGAACAGAGTGCAGGAAGGACGCCCTTCCTGGAAACCAGCCTATCCTGATTGTCCGTGTCTAACACACTATCCCAGGTAAGACTCTGTGTCCCTAGGCATAGCTGTTCGAGCCAAGGCTCGTTCTTCTTTACGGCTCTTTCTGCAAAGACGACCGCAATTAGAAGAAAGACTAGGGCAACTCAAGGCAATCCTTAAGCGCCACTGAAAATAAGCATAGCAAACTCAGGCAAATAACCAACCATGCCTGTGGACAATCATAAGCCTACATATCAAAATATGACCTCGATATCTCGATATTTCGATATATTGAAACTGGAAATTTTGATAAAAAAACGAGGCGCCTGTATGAAAAACGCCTCTCGAGTCGCATATATGGATTGCAAAAGACCTGATAGGAAAATACTCAATCATCCTTCGTCGCTCCTATAGAGCTCAGGACTAGTAGTATTATGGAGACAGACTGTGTTCCATCAGGCCTTCTCTTTGGCAGCCTTAGCTACCTAGAAGATCTTAAGGAGAGATATATTAAGACAACAAGCCTGACGAAAAAGACCCCACAGACTTCTCGCCAGACAAGCCACAGCCCCTAGGAGGAAACGAAAAAGAGACCATGATCGCATCTTACTAACTCCATCCTACCAAATCCTTAAAGCTCGTCAATAAGCAAAAAAGAGAGGCCAAGATCATTAATTATATGTACACTTAGGTGACGATCGTCAGTGAAGTGTACATAAATACACATTATTCAAATAATATTTTTTGAAACCGAACCTCAAAAACTTAGACTGATTTATTCTGAGTCCTCGTCCTCATCCTTTTCGCTCCCAGGCTTTTTCCACGTTGCATACTTACAATCAGGGTATTTAGAGCAGCCGTAAAACAAGCGTCTATTCTTGGTCCTGCATGAAATAACCTTGCCCTCCTCACAATCAAGGCAATCACCAAAAGAATTTTCCTCTGTTACAAGCTTCTTCGCATTCTTGCAGTCAGGAAAACCTGAACAGGCCAAAAACTTTCCAAACCGCCCCATCTTTATAACCATAGGCTTCTCACACTTCTCACACTTCTCATCAGTCTCCTCCTCCATATCTTTAGTTATCTTCTTCACCTCCTCATACTTCTGCTCCAGCTGCTTTTCAAATGGAACATAGAAAACTTTAATAAGTTCATGCCACTCTCGTTTTCCTTCTGCAATTTCATCCAAATCCTCCTCCATCTCTGCAGTAAATCCAGTATCCACAATCTTTGGGAAATGCTCTTTCAAAAGATTACTCACAAGCGTTCCAACTTCAGTAGGGCAAAATCTTCGACTCTCATCCTTTTCAATATAATTACGTCCCTGAATCACGGAAATAGTCGGAGCATATGTTGATGGCCGTCCAATTCCATTCTCCTCAAGCGTCTTTACCAAGCTCGCTTCATTGTATCTAGGAGGTGGCTCAGTAAAATGCTGTTCTGTCTCAATTTTTTGAAGTTCCAAGCTATCATCTTTTGAAAGTTCCGGCAGTTCATTTTCAGAAATCTTTGACTCCCAAACTTTCAAAAATCCATCAAAACGCAAAATAGTTCCATTTGCCCGAAGTATGTATGAATCTGTCCCAGACGCAGACACTTCAATGCTTGTTGCGTCAAAGACAGCAGGAGGCAGCTGCGAGGCAATAAACCGTCTCCAGATAAGTCCGTAAAGCTTTACTGTCCGTGAATCTAACTTTCCTAGCTCTCCGCCAAATTCTTTTGGAGCAAAGGTAGGAGTAGTAGGGCGAATCGCCTCATGCGCTTCTTGAGCAAGTCGAGACTTTCCGCGAAAAACTCGTGGAGCCTCTAAAACATACTCTCCGCCAAATGAAGAGATAATCCATTCTCGCGCAGAAACTAAAGACTCCTGCGACAAGTTCACAGAATCAGTTCTCATGTATGTTATATGTCCCTTTTCGTACAGGCCTTGGGCAATCTGCATAGTCTGCCGCGCGCTCATTCCAAGCCGTTTTGATGCCTCCTGTTGTAAAGTACTTGTTGTAAATGGAGGAAGAGGATTCCGTCTTCTCTGTGTCTTTTTAACTGAAAGAACAGAATAAGATGCTTTTCCCAAGTCTTTCTTAATTTTTTCAGAGGATTTCTTTGTATTTATATCCAGCTTCCCAACTCGGGTATCACCAATTTTATAAAGAGAAGTAAGAAATGCATCGCCATCACCCTGCTTTTGAAGCAAGGCGTTAATGCTCCAATACTCTTGAGGCTTAAATGCATTTCGTTCATCCTCTCGATCCACAATGAGCCGCAAGGCAACAGACTGTACACGGCCAGCAGAAAGCCCACGAAACATTTTCTTCCACAAAAAAGGAGAAAGCTTATACCCAACCAAGCGGTCAAGAACTCTCCGTGCCTGCTGAGCATCAACAAGACGCGCATCAATCTCTCGCGGGTTTTCAATTGCTTCTGCAATCGCCCCCTTGGTAATTTCATGAAATACTATTCTCTTTGTCTCTGGAGCTCCATCTGCATCTAACTCAAGAGCATGAACTAAGTGCCAAGCAATGGCCTCTCCCTCTCGGTCTTCATCAGTGGCAAGAATCACAGTCTCCATATTCTTTGCCACCTTCTTCAGGGCAGTAACCTTCTTCCGCACCTTAGTAGGAATCACATACTGCGGCTCATACGTACCCTCCTCAACATCAATTCCAAGCTTTGACTTAGGCAGATCTCTAATATGGCCATATGATGACTCTACCGCGTATTTGCTCCCCAAAAACTTCCCAATAGTCTTTGCCTTTGTAGGGGACTCAACAATAACAAGCGTCTTTGCGGACGCTTTTTTCTTTGTTGTTGTTTTAGCTCTTGGCATTAAATGTGCCTTCGCTCTCCTCAATAAACCCTGACAAGAGAAGAAAAGTTAATGTCTGATTAGCAATTTGAGGTTCAAGTTTAGTTATCTTTAAAATATTGTCAACTGTAAGCGGTTTTTGAGATTTACAAAGCACAGTATACACCTTTCTCTGATTCTCGTCTTTCAACTCATCCAAAGAGAGGGCAGTGTTAGAAGAAGTACCGCCCTTATAATTCAATTTGGGATAGTTTGATAAGAGGGAAGTCACATCCTCCAGAATTTCTTTTGCGCTCGTTACAATTCGCGCTCCATTCCGCAAAAGCATGTGCGAACCTTCAAAATTTTTATCCTGATACGGCCCGGGAAAGACCAAGACCTCCCGCCCCTGCGACAAGGCATGACGCGCAGTAACAAGCGCTCCAGACCGAATCGGCACCTCAATAAATACTGTGGCAATAGAAAGTCCGCTAATAATTCGGTTTCTCTCCAAAAACTGGTTTGGATAAGGAGGGGAGTCCAAATCATATTCAGAAACAAGCGCCCCTCCTTTATCAAGAATTTTACGAGCCAGTCCTTCATGCTGTCTGGGATATACAGAATTTAATCCATTAGCTAAAATCGCAAGCGTACCGCAGCCTCCTAAAAGAGCTCCCTCATGAGCTGCTCCATCAACTCCAAGAGCAAGTCCGCTCATAATAAAAAATCCCCCTCGGGATAATTCTTCCGCAACACTTCGCGCAAGCGCACGACCCTGAGGAGAAACTTTCCGCGTCCCAACAATCCCAACCCCAGGCGCATCAAAGGGAAGACTGCCCTTGTAGTACAAACGCTTTGGAGGATCTGGAATTTCCTTCAGTAGAAAAGGAAACTTTTCGTCCTCAAGCAGTATAGATTCAATAGTTTCACTCATATACTTCTGCTATAATAACAAATAAATAAGTCCGCGTCCTAAATCCTATGTCCCGCTTTACAAAAAAAATTCTCATAGACCTCTCAATTGCTTTTGTCCTTCTTATATTATTGGGGGCAGGGATTATATTTTTCAGAGCTAATCTTGAAGAGTTTAGCGGTAAACTAAGCGAGTCAAGAAAAGAGCTGGAAACAAGATCAAGCGCAATCCAAAGACTTGCAGAGCTAAAAAGAGTCGAAGAAGAATTCGGTAAAGACTACCTTAACGTATTATACAATTTCATTCCGAAAAAAGATGAGCTCATCAACTTTTCAAGAGAACTACAGGCACTCGCAGATTCAGAAGGATTGGCAGAATTTAGCTCTTCATTTGTAGGAGAGGGTCCGGCATCTGCCCAAACCCTTGGTTTTGTACGATTCTCAGCAAACATTTCTGCCAAATCAGAAACAAACATCTTAAACTTTATAAAAAAGCTTCAGGAGTTTCGCTTTCTTACAAAGTTGGAAAGCTTCTCTGTTTCGAAAGGAAATCAAGAATCAAAAGCAAGTATTCGCGGACAGATATTTTTTAGAGGATAAGCAGCGCAATGAAAAAACTTCACATAAAAATCCCAGCCATGCGCTCTCTTATTGCCACAAGAACGTTCTTTTTTCTGCTCGCAATAATCCTTCTTGTTCTAACAATAGTATTTATCTCATACCATCTCATCTTTATTTTTAACCAGCTAGACACTGCTTTTGGCAGGGAAGAAAAAACAGAAGTTCCAGTAACATTTAACATTGAGGGGTTCAGAGACCTCAATCTAATTAAATAACATAATAAAACAGCCGCATTGTTCGGCTGTTTTATTTTTTGTGGACCTGATGGAATCTCACGTCGCTCATTTCATTCGCTCGTTAAAACCCCTCGGTTTTAATCCGCCCCGCCTTGGCGGGGCTTTTCCGCCACGGTAAAACAGATGTTTTCCCGACCCCTTTCTTCTTCGATTCCATCAAAACCATATAAATAAATTCAAAAGCACCAAAATTGGTGCTTTTGAATTTACTGGTGGACCTGATCGGAATCGAACCGACGACCTCCTCGTTGCAAACGAGGCGCTCTAGCCAACTGAGCTACAGGCCCCCTGTGGGCACACCAGGGATCGAACCTGGGACCTCTATCTTATCAGGATAGCGTTCTACCACTGAACTATGTGCCCCAAATAATTACCACCATAAAATTGTACAATGTCAAAGCAATTTTGCAAATAAACTTGCACACTGCATATTTTTACCTATTATAGAAACACACTCACCCTAGCTCATTTCAAGACAGGAAGGGAGAAGAAAAGTGGCAGCTATAGTGCTATCAGTGGCTACTGGAACAGCAGCTCTCTTGGGATTCCTTCTCTATATAAGGAACATAAGAAAAGGGTCTGTTGATCTAAATCCCGCAACCTGGATGGTCTGGGTTGTGGCAACATGGATAATCGGAGTAAGTTACTTCGTGCTCACAAGGGATGTAGCAAAAAGTGTCCCATCCATACTGGGCGCAATTCAAACCCTCATTATCTTTCTGGTTGCACTCCGCAAGGGAAGAATCGCAAGAATAAACTGGCAAGACTGGGCAGTAATCATAATAAGCGCTCTTGCTATATATGTATGGGCAAGATACAAGAGCGCAGCATACGCAAACTTCATAATGATAGGCTGCAGGACCATTGCATTTCTCCCAACATACAAAGGTGTGTGGAGAGAATCTATTCAGGAGAAACAGGGCCCATGGGCGATTTGGACCCTGTCACACCTTTTGAACATTGCAGTAGTCAGATTGCGCGGACAAGATCCGTGGCAAGAATACGTCTACCCAGTAAGCCACACAATCCTGCACAGCATTCTTACCCTGATGATAAGAATGCGGAACACGTAACCACGCCGCGGCATTCCCGAGGCGTGTTTTTTTAGGACAATTCCATAGAATTGTCCTATGGACAAAAAACAAAAAAACACGTACATTAACCCCAGCAAAAGCCGGGGTGAAAACCCCTACACAACCCCCCAGAGCATGTTTGCGGACATGTAGTTCTGGAACTTCTTTCTGCGGAAAGAAGCATTTTCGGCTGCGGCCGGAAGGGAATACGTCATGTCGAGCGAAGGTAGGCCCGAAGGTACGCCCTACGTCCTATTTCTGGATCGAGTGCGAAAAGAAGGCGGATTGGTCTCACACGCGTGGCTCCAAAGAATCCGCCCAGACGACAGGAAAAAAGAGCTCCTCGAACTGCTCCGCGAGACCATTCGTGAGGCAAAAGATGCCGACGCCCTCCAACTCCTCGAATGGTTCATCCAGGCTTCTCTAGAGAGGGCCATCTACCCTCATCTACGCGAGGAAGACGGAGAAATGCCCTTCCGCGGAGAAGGAACGCCCTTCCGTCTGGACAACGAAGCAACGGAGACGGCAGAGGACATCGCGTGGGAGCCTCTCACAAGATACCTCCTCCAACTCCTCTTTGACGCTCCTGGAACCAGGGAGGTTGCGATCCAACAAGCCTCAGAGAGCGGATGTTCTGACTCAGAACGACCAAACCGAACAACGAGAGTCGTGGCGCTCCCCAAGACAAGAACGCGACTTCTCGAGCTCGTAACCGAGCGTTGGCGCAACACCGAAGATGGTGAAGAGGCCGTCGGGATCTTCTTCGACCACATTCTGAGCTTTCCCACGCTACAAGGACTCGACCGCTCGGTTTGGCTGGGCGCAATACGAACTGCGACCAGGCAAGGATTTCCTGTCCCGCGCCTCGCTGAACACCACCAGATCATCGCGGATCAAGAAAAGTGCGACAAAGACAACGAGGAGATCGCGTGCATCCTCGCGATCGCCTGGGCGAGAAACCAATCTGTCCACGAGTTCGCTCAAGGGCTTCGAATCACGAGTCCGCTTGCGGGGCGCTCCACACTCGCCTTCCAAGTCGCAACAGCCACAACAGAACGCGTGGCAGCGTTCGACAGGGCAATTAGGACATTGAAGGATCTGCTCAGAGATTCGATCTTGAGCGTCTCTGAGCTTGCCAATGTAGGCAGCGAGCTCGTAGTCGAAGTTGGCTACACAGAGCCTGGTACGGCGAACGTCACTGTGACCATCAACCTCGAGCTCACAGAGAACACGTTCGGCAAAGCCCTGCAGGCAGCGGAGAGAGCGATACGAAGCTGGAGAGAGGCAGACCCAAAAAGGAGGTTGAGAGCAAGCCTCCGTCTGACAGCATCTCCTGATCACGAATTCAACAAGACTGTCTGATGAACTCAGACCGCAACCAAAAGCGCCTCAGGCAATCCCTGCGGCGCATTTTCTTTTTTCTAAATCCTATGTCCTAAGTCTTATATCCTAGCCTATCCCTTCTTTAATATCTCCACCTTAGTCAAATGCGAGCCAAACTGTTTTGCCTCCTCTTTACTTCCCATCCAAATATCAAGCACCCACTTCTTCCTTGGATGCATTCTATCCTCAATCACAAATACCTTGTCTCCAAAAAGATCCGGTACACGAACAAGCGTACCAAAGGGAAGCATATTCGTTGCCGCAATCCCATCTCGCGTACGAGTACCAAGTGCGGTAATATGAGGAGTACTATCAGTTTCATCAACAGAGCTCGAATAAGCAGTTATCCACATATCCACCACCCTTGGGGCAGGGAGCACTTCCAGCACCTCCTCTGCGGAAACTGCAGGAGGAGAAGGGAAGTTAACCTCTGCTCCATAGGTAGGAGCCTCTGTAGCAAAAAAGGGGAATGTAAGTAGAACTAATACAAAACCAATAAACGAAAAATGTGCTTTTCGTCTCATGGTATAATTATACAGAATCATAGCGAAAAAGAGTAAAACATTTCTAATAATATGTCAATATTAACCGAAAACATAAAGATTTTATATCAAGAAAAAGATTTTGCAATTATCCACAAGCCTGCTGGCCTGCTTATGCATGGAATCCCTCAAAAAACAAAAAAGCAGGAAGAAACACTCGCAGACTGGATAAAAAAGAAATTTACAGAAACAAAAACTGTTGGGGACAGCCCTAAAGAACGGCCGGGCATTGTTCATCGTTTAGATAAAGAAACTTCCGGCATCCTTCTTATTGCGAAAACGCAAACCTTCTTTGAGTACTTCAAAAAACTTCTTCAGGAACACAAGGTGAAAAAAACTTACAAAGCCCTTGCGCACGGAAAAATAGAAAAAAAGCAGATTATTGATAAACCAATCGGACTCATGTCCGGCAGTATAAAAAGAAGTACCCGAGCAAGAAAAATGAAGATGGTAAAAAAGGCAGTAACAAAAATTGAGCCAATCAAAAATCTAAAAACAGAAACAACCTCTCTAACACTCCTCAAAGTCTTACCAAAAACAGGACGCACTCATCAAATCCGTGTGCACCTCGCAAGTATTGGACACCCAGTAGTCGGAGACAAGCTCTACGCAGGAAAACGAGAAACATTTGGATTAAAACGACACTTTCTGCATGCTGAATCTCTCGAATTCTCTCTGTCAAATAAGAGAAGAATAAAAGTAGAATCAGAGCTTCCTGAAGACCTTCAAAAAACTTTAAAAGACTTGTCCATCACATAGTCTCACAAGGCTATGTGATGGATTGACTTTTCAGCAAATTATACTTACTATTTCCTAGTCTTTGCCTGCTAACAGGCAGAACTAATTTCTAAAAACATGCTAGATGAAAAAACAATAAAAGAATTACGCCCCGGCATAAAGGTAAAAGTCTGGGAAATTGTAAAAGAAGGAGACAAAAAAAGAAAAAGTCCCTTCACAGGAATTATTATTGCGCGAAAGCACGGCAAAGAAGCAGGCGCTACATTTACTGTGCGAGGAATCATTCAGGAGGTTGGAGTAGAGAAAGTATATCCACTCATGAGTCCAATGGTTGATAAGATAGATATTCTTGGAAAACCCAAGAGGGTGCGCAAATCAAAACTATACTATATTCGCAAACTCTCTCCTAAAAAAATACAGGAAAAACTCGGAATTAGCTTTTAACAAAAATCCTCACGCTGCATAGCATGAGGATTTTTGATTTGACGATCTTTCTTTTTAGTATAGAAAACTCTTAAAATAAAAGGTAAAATTAAAATATGGGGAAAAGGGGACCCAAGCCCAAGAAAAAAATTTCTACTAACTGGTCAGCAGAACTTGCATATGCAGTTGGACTCATAGCAACCGATGGCTGTCTTTCAAAAGACAAGCGTCACATCGATTTTACCTCAAAAGACAAAGAGCTAATAAAAACATTCCAAAAATGTCTAGGAATAGAAGGGCTAAAAATTAGCAGAAAAATAAGTAGTCATAACAATAAAAATATCTACCACCGCACCCAAATAAGTAACGTATTATTCTATAGCTGGCTCGTAAGCATCGGAATGACTCCGAATAAATCGAAAACACTGGGAGAGCTAAAAATACCTGATAATTATTTTTTCGATTTTTTACGAGGGTGTTTTGACGGAGATGGGTGCATATACTCGTACTGGGACAAAAGGTGGAGAAGCAGTTATATGTTTTACATCAGATTCATATCAGCGAGCCCAGAATTTCTAAAGTGGCTACAAAAAAAGATAGAAAAACAAAGCTCCATTAAGGGAGGTGTAAAAGTCGCAACGAGAGCATGGATGTTAGAGTTTGCAAAAACTGAAAGCAAAAAACTTATAAAAAGAATATATTATAAAGAAAAAATTCCTTGTCTCTTAAGAAAAGTTGCTAAAACCCAAAGAATACTTAAAATAGACAAAGAAAATAATGCGCGGGTGGCGGAATTGGTAGACGCTATAGCTTGAGGGGCTATTGTCCCCTAGGGACGTGGAGGTTCAAGTCCTCTCCCGCGCACTACTAGAGAAATCCCGATTCTTATAAGAGTCGGGATTTTTGCTAGCGCGGGAAGTATGCAAATTTATTTGCATACGTGAGCAGATGATAGCTACGCTCAAGACGCTATCAGTGAGCTGCGGAAGAGATACGTCCTCGTCGACACCAGAAAAGGATGGAAAGTATCCAAGCCGCCCATAAGAATACATCGCATCCTCTGGAACCGTGCCGCAGCTAGCGCCACAGAGACCAGTGATGTTCGGACATTCACAGGATCTCCTGTTGGAATTCTCATGCAACTAGAGATTTCTGAAGAAGAAGCAGGAGATGCAACGCTCCAACTCATCCAAAACCACCTGATGAGCATCGATGGGCCCGGAGAGTTTTCCATCACTAGGCCCAGAGAGCGAAAACTCGCGATCCACCGACGAAGAGCATCAAGGCAAGAGATAACTGTACAGACTGAAGATCTCGAGCCAAGCCCCCGTCTTGCACTCCCAACATCACGTAAGGAACAGCCTCCCGCCGAAACAGCGGGAAGGAGCGAACTAATGGCAAGAGACGAAGCAAGTGCCGTGCAGACCGCAGAGGCGCAGAGACGCGCGCACGTGCTACTCTGGAACAATGCTAACCAGGTGAATGCTGGAGACGTGACGCGTCAGATGGAAATTCGCCCCGCGAGTTTCCTGGAGGCCATGCCAGGCTCGAACGGGCTAGGCATAGAAACCGCCCTGATCAACACAGGAGCCATTCGAGAGGAAGAACCTGTCTGGATCATCACTGAACCACCTGAAAGTGGTGGGACGACTACGCAGGCTTCGCACGGACATCACGAGACAGGAAGACCCACACGAAGAAGACGTGAGGCATCCGAGACACAAGGATCCACCCAAGGAGCCGGGACGACTACCGCAAGAGGACCCAGAAGCGAATCAGCGGCCGCAGATGAAGTCGAAACCGACGACAGCAGCAGCCTGACCCTCGAAGACGCCCACAGAGTCCTTCTTGATCTTGCTGACAGCAACGGACAAATCTCTCGTGAAGCTGCGATCCGAACAATCTCTACTTGGCTGCAGGACGCACTAGGAGATACAGCTGAAGACAACAACGCGGAAGAGGCCTACCTTTCCTCACTCGCAGGAGATGGAAGGATCGAAGACCACGGCGACACAATCACCGTCATCAGCCCCGACGATGACGCGCCCGAACACGACGCAGACCACGCAGGAGGTAACGACCAAGACCCAGCCCCAACCAGTGAGCCAGCAATCATCTGTCCCCGTCACAAGACAGAATACGGTACGCTCGCCGACTTTCACGGTCACGTCCAAGAGAGTCATCTGAGAGGCAGTGGATTCACGCTAGCAGAGATCCACGATCTTCTTCTTCAGAAGGACACGATTGTCCAAGTTGGCCTCAAAGACGGATGGCTGCGCCTACAGTCCATTCCATGGGAAGCCATCGAAGCACTCACGAAATACACTGAGCCGACAGCCAAAAGAAGGGGAGGAGACCTCGAAGCACGAGGAGTCGTAAGGCAAGTCCGAGTAGATCCAACTGGACCGCAGATTTGGATCATCGGACCCTTCGACCAAGAGACTGCGCCGCCTGCAGACGCCCCATCTGATGAGCCGACGACCGAACAACAAACGTCTGACGATCCAGCACTCGAATTACTTCGAAGCATCGAGTCGCGCTGGCAGGACGCTGAAGCCGAAAGTCCGGAAGAGAGGGTTGGTCGACTCCGCATCGCAATAGCATGCTCTCAGAGACTCACCAGTCTTCTGGAGGAGGCAGAAGAAGCAGCGATCAAGGCTGCCCTGCACCCTTCCCAAGGGGAACAAGCAACCGACTAGCTCAACGCAAGGCCGACGTAATCCGAAACGCCGGTCTTTTTTTCGTCTTTTCAGGCCCAAATTTCCCTTGTTTCAAGCCCCCCCTTTTGGTATAATAAAGGAGTAAAAAGGCCTTGAAATTAACTAACGAAATGCCTAAAAAACAAGCAAAAGAACCCGCAAAAAAAGCTCTAAAAAAGCCTTCTAAAACAACAAAAAAGAAGTCCTCTAAAGACCCTTCATATAAGGCAAAGGACATCTATGTGTTGGAGGGTCTCGAACCAGTCCGAAAACGGCCTGGCATGTATATCGGCTCCACAGGAGTCGACGGTCTGCATCACCTAGTCTGGGAGGTAGCAGATAACTCCATTGACGAGGCAATGGCAGGCTATGCAAAAAATGTAAGGATTGAACTTCTTCCAGATAATAAAGTTGCAATCACAGATGATGGCCGCGGCATCCCCGTAGACATTCACCCTCAGACAAAAAAACCAGCTCTTGAAACAGTAATGACCACTCTGCACGCAGGAGGTAAGTTCGGAGGCGATTCATATAAGGTGGCCGGAGGTCTTCACGGAGTTGGTGTATCTGTAGTAAACGCTCTCTCTGAATGGGTTCGAGTTGAAGTCTGCCGTGACGGAAAAATGTATTCACAGGAATACAAACGGGGCAAGCCATGCCATAAAATGAAAAAAGTTGGCATGTGTAGAAAAGGAGGAACAAAAGTTATCTTTTCTCCAGACCCGGAAATTTTCGAAAGAATTGAGTTCAACCGAAAAAAGATTCTAGACCATCTCAGGCAACAGGCCTACTTAACAAAAGGAGTGCGAATTGAATTTGAAGACACAAGAGAAGAAAAACCTTTCTACCACTCCTTCTACTTCGAAGGCGGGCTAAACGCCTTCCTCGATTACCTAATAGGCAAAAATGACCCTCTGCAGGCAAACTACTTCTACACACACAAAGAAGCTGAGGAGGTAGACGTAGAAGTTGCCTTCACATACACAAACGATGTAGAGAGTGAAGAAATGAGTTTTGCAAACAACATCTACACTCCAGACGGCGGCATGCATCTCACTGGCTTTCGCACAGCACTTACAAGAACTCTAAATGAATATGCAAAAAAAGAAGGTCTAATAAAAGATGCCAAAGACGGACTAACAGGAGATGACGTGCGCGAAGGACTTGTTGCGGCAATTTCAGTAAAGATTAAAGAGCCCCAGTTTGAAGGGCAGACAAAAGCTAGGCTTGGAAATCCAGAAGCAAGAACCGGAGTAGAAGCAGTAACCGGAAGAGCGCTTAAAGAATTCCTCGAACGCTATCCGCAAGATGCAAAGCGGGCAATTGAGAAAAATCTTCTCGCCGCAAAAGCAAGAAAAGCAGCAAAAGCAGCAAAAGATACAGTACTAAGAAAAGGCGCGCTCGAAGGTCTTGCCCTTCCGGGAAAGCTTGCTGACTGCACATCACGAAATCCAGAAGAGTCTGAGCTATTTATCGTAGAGGGTGATTCTGCCGGAGGCACAGCAAAAAGCGGACGAGATAGACGAACTCAGGCAATCCTTCCGCTCCGTGGAAAAATCCTAAACGTAGAAAAGGCTCGCATTGATAAAATGCTGGCAAACAAAGAAATAAAAGCGCTCGTAATAGCGCTTGGCACTGCTATCTCCGACAGCTTCGATATTGAAAAACTTAGATACCATAAAATAGTTATTATGACAGACGCAGACGTTGATGGCGCACACATCCGCACACTTCTTCTCACATTATTCTACAGATACTTCCCGAAAATCATTGAAGATGGATATCTATACATAGCCCAGCCCCCTCTCTACAAAATTCAAAAAGGGAAGAGCGCAACGTACTTGTACACAGATAAGGAACTAGACAAGCTCACAAAAGGCAAAAAAGATAAAGTAAACATCCAAAGATACAAAGGACTAGGAGAGATGAATGCAAATCAGCTTTGGGAAACCACAATGGATCCAGAGGTACGAACTCTAAAACGCGTCACAATTGCTGACGCAGTAGAAACAGATAAGCTCTTCGATGTATTGATGGGAGAAACTGTAGAACCGCGCAAAAACTTCATTCAGGCCTACGCCACTAATGTTAAGAATCTTGACATATAACGAAATTTCTAATAATATTTGCGCCACACACCACTATGAACGCAGGAGAAAAAGCTGGAAACTTCTTTAAAGAAGCAAGGCAAGAGCTAGGCAAAGTAAACTGGCCGTCAAAAAAAGAAACTACTCGGTTTACAGCATTCGTCGTAGTGCTAGCATTGCTTATAGCAGCATTTCTAGGAATACTCGATATCATATTTGTAAGAGCCCTAGATTTATTTATTGTATAATTAAGAACTAACGTATGCAGACAGAAAAGCGTTGGTACGCAATCCATACGTATTCTGGATATGAAGACGCTGTTGGGCGTTATTTAAAGCAGCGCGTAGAATCTCTTGCCATGAATGACAAGATTTTTAACGTCGTTGTCCCAAAAGAAACAAAAATTAAAGTAAAGAATGGAAAAAGATATAAGATAGAAGAAAAAATCTACCCCGGATATATTCTGGTTGAAATGGCTCTCGACAATGACTCATGGTATGTAGTTCGAAACACTCCGAGAGTAACAGGATTCGTAGGTCCAAACGCTTCCAATCCAGCTCCATTATCACAAAGCGAGGTAGATGACCTTATGAATCGAATGGGAGAAAAAGAACCAAGCTTCCAAATTGATTTCAAAGCAAATGATACAGTAAGAATTACTGACGGCCCATTCAAAGATAATGAAGGGAAGGTCGCAGAGGTAGATGAGGAACGAGGAAAGATTAAAGTACTTGTACCAATTTTCGGACGCGATACGCTAGTAGAATTAGATTCTCTTCAGGTACAAAAAGTATAAATATGCCAAAAACAATCAAAGCAACTCTAAAACTTCAAATTCCTGCAGGGAAGGCAAATCCAGCGCCGCCAATCGGTCCAGCACTTGGTCAGCATGGAATAAACATTCAGGAGTTCTGCCAAAAGTTTAATGAGGAAACAAAAGATATGGGCGGAGATGTCATTCCCGCAGAAATCACTGTCTATGAAGACAGATCATTTGTTTTTGTTTTAAAAACACCGCCAGCATCAGCGCTTCTAAAAAAGGCGGCAGGAGTGGAAAAAGGATCAGGAGACATACTAAACAAAAAAGCAGGAAAGGTAACAAAAGATCAGGTCAGAGAAATCGCTGAGCGAAAGATGGAAGACCTTAACGCAACTGATGTAGAAGCCGCAATGAAAATCATAGAGGGCACAGCCAGAAGCATGGGAATTGATGTAAAGAAGTAAAGAGCCCATTGAACTAAGACCCCTTTGACATTACGTTAGAGGGGTTTTTGATTGCTTGAACCAAAATCAAAAATTCTTTATTCTTAATTCCAATGAATAATCAAGGAGCACTCCCATCACAACATATTAAAAAACTCATAGAGGACGGAAACATCAAAAACGGCAATAAAGAGAACATTCAGCCAGCAAGTCTCGACCTTACAATAGATGAAGAAATTTACCGTCTACCGCACGTCTTCCTTCCAAAAGTAGGACAAAAAATTGAAGACGCAATAAAAGAAATAGGGGCCGAACCATACACCTTTGACCTACCGCTCGAAGTAAACACACCATATCTGGTAAAGCTACGAGAAGAACTCGATCTGCCAAAAGATGTGTATGGCTATGCAAATCCAAAAAGCTCGGTTGGAAGAATCGATCTCCGAGTAACTATGCTTGCGGATAAAATCTCCCGCTTCGACTCTGCGGGCGAAAAAGGGTTCAAAGGAAAACTCTGGGCAATTATCGAGCCAAAATCATTCCGGATAAAAATAGGGCCGGGCGACACACTCTTGCAGCTCCGTCTCTTTTATTCAGACTCCCGTTTTTCAGAAGGAAAGCTTGAAGAGCTCTTTCAAAAACATAATGCGCTGTATCTTAACGACAAACCAGTTCCATTTAATGAGGTGAAAGTAAGCGACAGAGATGGAGGACTTATCCTCACAGTTGATGTAAAAAACGGATTCGTAGGATGGAGATGCGAAGGAAGCCAAAGTTTTATGGACTTTTCAAAAAGAAACTTCTACGAGCCGGAGCAGTTCTTCACAAAAGTAATAAAGCCAAAAAACAAAGGCATCACTCTGCGAAAAGGAGACTTCTACATTCTTTACACCAGAGAACGCCTTGCCCTGCCCCCAGACTATGCAGCAGAAATCACTGCAATGGATGTTCGAAGCGGAGAGTACCGTTCACATTATGCGGGATTCATAGATCCCGGATTTGGCCATGGCAGAGAAGGAAATATAAAAGGCGCGCCTATAGTTCTGGAAGTACGTCCTTTTGAAGACAACATAGTTTTGATAGATAACCAGCCAATATGCAAAGTCATCTTTGAAAAGACATCAGAAACTCCGGACAGAGTCTATGGAGAAGAAATCGGCTCTCACTACACCCACCAACAAGGCCCGCGCCTAAGCAAACACTTCAAAGCCAGTGACTAAAGACATCATATCATTGGGAGGAAATACAATTGGCTCGCAAGATAAGGGCGGCCTCTTTATCGTTGTAGAAGGACTAGACGGCTCTGGGAAAACAACTCAGGCAGAACTCATTGCTGATGAGCTGAAGAACAGAGGAAAAGAAACAGTCCTCACAGTAGAACCAACAAAAACATCTCCTGTTGCAAAACGTATTAAAGATGCGCTCGCAAAAAAATACAAAATAGAGCTGGAGGAACTACAAAAACTGTTTTCAGAAGACAGGAAAGAACATGTAGAAAAAGTTATACTGCCGAACCTGAAAGAAGGGAAAATAATCGTATCAGACAGATACGCATTCACAACGTTCTCATACGGTTCATTTGGAAATAACTTGGAAGAACTTTTCACGCTAAACGAGAATTACCCGCTCCCTGATCTTACAATATTTATAGACGTAGCTCCCGAAGAATGCCGCAAAAGAATTGGAGGCAGAGGAGAATCGAATCAGCTATTTGACGAAATAGAAAAATTAAAAGCGCACAGAGAGGGATACAAAAAAATATTCAAAAGATTTCAAAATATAGAAACAGTAGACGGAAACAACACAATTGAAAAAACACACAAAAAAGCGATGCAGGCAGTCAACGCAATACTGTGAAAGGATTCATAATTCGTATATCATAATCCTATATCTTATGTCCTAAGTCTTATGGCCTATATTCCAACAATCGGACTCGAAATCCATATCGAGCCAAAAACAAAAACAAAGATGTTTTGCGGCTGTGCAAACGATCCTTTTAAAGCAAAACCAAACGCAAATGTTTGCCCAATCTGCCTTGCCCACCCCGGCACCCTACCAACAATAAACAAAGAGGCCGTGGAGGCAACAATAAAACTCGGCCTTGCCTTAAATGGAAAAATTGCTGACCTTTCTCATTTTGATAGAAAAAGCTATTTTTACCCTGATTTGCCAAAGGGATACCAAATTTCTCAATACAAAAGCCCGCTAGTTGAAGGCGGAATGTTAAAAGATGTCCGCATCACCCGAGTCCATCTCGAAGAGGACACCGGTAAACTTCTTCACGCCAAAGATAAAAAATCAAGCAATGTTGACTTAAACCGCGCAGGCGTACCCTTAATGGAGCTCGTAACAGAGCCGGACATCAAAAATGGAAAACAGGCCATGGAATTTGCAAAAGAACTTCAGCTCACCCTCCGATATCTAAGAGTCTCAAATGCAGACATGGAAAAGGGAGAGATGCGCGTAGAAGCAAACATCTCCATTAGCAAGGATAAAAAAACATTAGGAACAAAAGTAGAGATTAAAAACCTCAACTCTTTCAAAATCGTAGGAGATGCAATAAATGATGAAATCAAAAGACAGGAAAAACTTTTGGGAAGAGGAGATAAAATAGTTCAGGAAACTCGCGGATGGGACGAAAAAAAACAAAAAACAGTATCACAAAGAAGCAAAGAGGAGGCGCATGACTACCGCTACTTCCCAGAGCCAGATCTTCCAGAGCTCGATCTCACTGACCCAAACTACATTGACACAGAGCTTCTCTTTCGAGAGCTTCCAGAACTTCCACAGGCAAAACGAGACCGCTTCAAATCAGAGTATGGGCTAAACGAAAAGCAGGCTGATACGCTTGTTGCAGAGCCTCGTGCTGCAGAGTTCTATGAACAGGCCGTATCAGAATGTAAAACAGAAGATGCAAAAAAATGTTCTTCTCTTATTTACAACTATCTCACATCCGACCTCTTTGGACTTCTAAAAGAGAAGAACATTTCTTTTGAAGATCTAAAAATAAATCCTGAAAACTTTGCAGACCTTGCTGCGCTAGCTTCAAAAGGCGAACTCTCCTCACGCATGGTAAAAGATATTCTTCCAAAAATGGCTGAAACCGGTGAAGACCCAAGAGCAATAATGGATAAGGAAGGAATAGAGCAGGTTTCTGACGAAGATGCAATTCTAAAAGTCATACAAAAAGTAATAGGGGAGAATGAGCAGGCAGTAAAAGACTACAAAGGCGGTAATGAGAACACACTAAAATTCCTAATCGGCCAAACAATGAAAGAGCTCAAGGGCCAGGGTAATCCTCAACGTATTCAAAAAATTCTAAAAAAGGAGCTCTCGTAACTTAATACATTCGTCATTCGTGTAATTAGTACGTCAAATTCGTGCTTATTTGTGTGCCAGAACTCCTCAAAAAAGAACTTAAATAAAGACTTAAAGGACTTGTCCCTCACATAAATCTTCTGAATTTATGTGAGGAATTGACAAATCAACCCAGATAGTGTATAAACAAAGCAGGTTACGATTAACATCCTGCGATGATTCCAGAAGTCACTCAAATAATGGGGGGATACCCATGACGACCCACCTCTGGAAACTGCTTCAGCCCGCCCTGACCAGAGATAGACAGGACTGGTTTCTCGACCATGGTTTCGCGATCGGAACCAGATTCCTAAACAGAAAGGATCCGAGTTCGGGATGGATCCTCGTTGTAAAGATGCCGAGACGAGGGCTGCGATCTCTGGTGAACCATGCACTCACAGTCTGGGCAGAGGGCATGGAGAGAGCGCAACGAGAACACGAGTTGGGCGCATGGTCAGAGGAACAACGAGAGACAGGAGCCAAACGCCTCGCAGAAGGAAGAGAGGAGTGGGAAGGAACGCTCGCTCAATGCGAAAGACCAGTCATCGCATCAACCATTAGCTAGCGCACAATAATCGCTCGCTAGCCCAAAAACAGGAACCATCACGGATGGTTACGAGGAGGTCCGCCTAGTGTGTGACCTCCTTCCCGTTTTACAAAGTTACGAATTTCTCTACATCTTCATACGCACGAACCCACTTAATACTCTTATCTTTCCGAAACCACGTCATCTGCCGCTTTGCATACTTATAAATCTCTTTCAAAGACTTCTCTTTCATCTCCTCCTTGGAGATTTTTTGCTGCAGATATTCCGCAGCCGCGCGATAATTCAGCCCAAAACTTTCAATCCTCTTCCAGCTCAAGCCCATTTTACCCTGAGCAGAGTCGAAGGGCTCCCTTAAACTCCGAACCTCATCCAAAAATCCATTCTTAATCCACTCATCAAACCTCTTTTCAATCCTCTTACGCAACTCCTCCTGCTCAACCAAAATCCCCACCTTCAATACTTGGAAGTCGGACTTCCAAACATTAATTTTTTTAGAAGACTGACCACTCACTGTCACAACTTCCAAAGCTCGAATAAGTCGCCGCTTATTTTTCTTATCAATTTCAGAAGCTCTGTCCGGATCCATCTTCTCCAATCGTTCAAATAACTCCTCCAAAAACAACTTCTCAAGCTCTCGCCTCAATTTTGGCTGTGCAGACACAGGAGGAAAAGATTGACCATGAACCAAGGCATTAATATAAAAACCCGTCCCACCCGCGATTATGGGCAATTTCCCACGCTTCAGAATCCTATTTAATGCTTTCTTAGCCAATCTCTGATACTGAACCACTGTAAACGTCCTCTTGGGTGACGCTACATTAATCAAGTAATGCCTTACGCCTTTATAAAACATAGGACCCCCGCCCCTCTGCCCAAGAGGCGGGATGCTCGATTTTGTATTCTCTCCGCCAACTGGCGGCTCGAACAAAATCGGCACCTTACCCGTGCCAATATCCATTCCGCGATACACCTGTCTAGAGTCAGCAGAAATAACCTCGCCATTAAATTTCTTGGCGAGTTTTACAGCCATCTCGCTCTTTCCAGACGCGGTTGGCCCAACAATAACAAGAACTTTATTTCTTAAGTTCAATTTCTTTTAAAATAGTGGGGATAAATGTCTTTAGCTTCTTCACGCCTAAATCACCCTTTCCATGTTTCCGAACTGCAACAGATTTTACTGCCTTCTCCTTATCGCCAACAACAAAAATATATGGAATCTTTTGAGTTTCCGCCTCCCGAATACGCTTTCCAATTGTCTCATTTGAGTCATGTGCTTCCACACGAACTCCAGCATCTTCAAGCTCAGACAAAACAGAAGAAGCATATGCCTTCTGCTTCTTTGAGATGGGCAACACTGCAACCTGAACTGGCGCAAGCCATAAAGGAAATGCTCCCACATAATGCTCAATAAGAACTGCCAAGAATCGCTCAATAGACCCCATGATAGCAGCATGAAGCATCACAATCTGCTCATTCTCACCCTTTTCATTCACGCAGGTTAAATCAAATCGCTCCGGTAAATTCATATCAAGCTGAATTGTTGCAACCTGCCACTCCCGACCCAAAGAATCCTTACTCACAAAATCAATCTTTGGTCCATAAAACGCTGCCTCGCCAAGAACTTCAGGAGCTTTCACCTTTCTACTCTTTACAAGCTTCCGAAGCTCATCTTCTGCTCTTTTCCACACTTCCTCGTCTCCAATATACTTATCCATCTCTTTTGGATCATGAAAAGAAAGACGAATATCAAGAGGGAAGTCAAACGCGCCGTAAAACTCTTCAATAATGTCCCAAATCTTATCTGCCTCCTCTACAACCTGATTATCACGACAAAACACATGAGCATCATCAATAGTTATTCCTCGAACACGAGAAAGTCCCTGAAGCTCACCTGTCTGCTCATCACGATACATTTGTGTAGTATTCGAGTACCGCTGTGGGAGTTCACGATAACTATGCGGACGCCGATCATAAATCTGAGTATGAAACGGACAGTTCATTGGCTTTAAAGCAAATACATGTCCATCCCGACTCTTCATCTTAAAAAGTTCATCCTTAAACTTATCCCAATGCCCACTCTTCACAAATAAATCCTTTTTCGTAATGTAGGGAATATCAACCCGAGCGTACCCTCGCTTCTTTCGAAGTTCCCACACAAAATCATCTAAAAGACGCGACAAAATCGCGCCCTTAGGTGTCCAGAGAGGAAGTCCAGATCCAATAAGGCCTGAAAAAGCAAATAAATCCAACTCCCGACCTAAAATCTTATGATCTACTTTTTCCTTTTTTGACATACATATACGATTATACACGCTATATGAAACTTCTAAAACCCATCGTGACACAATCACAAAATATGATACTATGAAAATAGGTTGAAACAAGAGGGATTGACTTCTTATGGCTAGGGCGGACAGCCCTCTTGTTTAGAGCCTCTAACTTCCCGGCAGCGGGCCCATACGAGCTCGCGGCGCTTGTCACGCGCCTCGACGGGCCCCTTTTCTACAACCCATAAGGAACGCATTGATGAGACTGCTCAGATGGGCATACAGGAACCGATTCAAAGTCTTCGCAGGAGCGTTGGCGCCCGCTCTGGTCTTAGGACTCCACACGCTGATGAACGCCTGACAACCGAGGCCTTAACCTCCATGGAGCTGTCATGAAAAAAGAGGGAGGACTGACCTTCTTCCTACTCAGATTGTCCTGGGCACTTCCCATGTCGGCCATCGCACTCTCGTCGTTCTTCGTCTTCTGATGACAATCAACGTCCAAGCCGAGTCGACCTACAACAAAGGAGGAACGCGATGAAAACGCGCTTCCGCTTCCTATAGTCGCCGGCCCGTCAGCCCAACGGAGCCGTATCGCAACCCCGGCAAAGCAACACGCTTGCCGGTCTTTTTTTATGCCCTTTATTCGATGCAGTGCATCGAATAAAGTACCTACAGACCCCCTCCACCCACCAATTTCGTCTGATCCGCCAACTGGCGGAGAAGCTACGAAATTGAGTGTCCCGAGAAGCTATGGCGACGAGGGATTTCAATTATAACTCAACCCATAACCCCATATGGAAGTGCAAACAACATACTCCAAAAAGTAAAGATATTTTCCGCAATGAACGTGTCAAAGCGTATTAGTAATTCTACGAGCAAATAGCTCATTCACCGGGTACCCGCGAAGCAGGGTGGGAAATGAGCGTAATGAGCGAGTAAAGAATTACAATACGCGGAGACTTGTGAATGAGGAAAATATATTTACTTTTCTGCACTAAGCTCCCGCACTTCCTCACAAATAAACTTTGCCTCTCCATTCCTCGCAGACATCCTCCCACGCGTAATAATCGCAGTTCCTTCTACCCACACACCCTTTGACTGCTCCAAAAGATCTGAAAATACCAAACACTCTATAGAGTCCGTATGATCCTCAATCGTAACAAAAATCATAGGATCTCCATTCTTTGTCAAAATCTTCTGCAATGTTGTAATAATTCCAGCAATCACAATTCTATCAGACCTGCCCCGTCTCAAAGGCACTTCACGCACATCTTGTATAGACATAGCAAGCTTCTTCACCTTCTCATGCTTCAAATAAGGACGAAATGGATGATCAGTAAGATACAGACCCAAAAGCTCCTTTTCCCAAGCCAAAATCTTAATAGTTCCATAGTCCTCAACTTCTTTAAGCTTCAAAGAAGTAGAGGGAATACTATTTCCAAAAAGTCCATTCTGATTACTGGAAGAAAGTTTCTTTGCTGCCTGATTAAACCTTAGGAACTCATCCAAATTTCCAATAAGCTGACTCCGCCGAATATTAAATGAACTTAATGCCCCGCATTTAATCAAACTATCCAAAGACTTCTTATTCATATCTCTATGCTGAACCCGCGCCAAAAAATCTCCCAAGTCCTTATACGGCCCGCCTCGCCGACGATTCTCAATAATCTCATTCACAATATTCACGCCCAAATTCTTCACCTTAAAAAGCCCAAACCGAATAGCCGGCTTTTCGCCTGAAGAATCCACTGCAAAGTCTTCAAAACTCTGATTCACATCCGGAGCCAAAACCTCAATCCCAAGCCGCCGCACCTCAGAAACCAAAAACGTAATCCGCTCCACATCACTTCCAGATACATTAAGCAGACTAGTTGCAAACTCTACAGGGTAGTTAGCCTTCAAATACGCGGTCTGAAAACTAATCATAGCGTAGGCCGCACTATGACTCCGGTTAAATCCATACCGAGCAAATGGGGGAAAGAGCTCCCAAATCTCATTTGCTGTCTTTTCGTCAATTCCATTTTCAATCATCTGCTTTACAATCTTTTCCTGCTGTTCATCCAAAAGCGACTTAATTTTCTTTCCAATTGCTTTCCGAAGAACATCACCCTCGCCCAAACTATATCCTGCCAAATCACGCGCAATTCTCATCATCTGCTCCTGATAAATACCAATGCCATACGTATTGCCCAAAATCGGCTCAAGCTTCGGATGCAAATAAGTAACCTCCTCCTTCCCATGCTTACGCCGAATATAAGATGGAATAAGTTCCATGGGCCCCGGCCGATATAAAGCTATCATTGCAATAATGTCCTCAAGCTCCGTAGGCTTTAGCTCCTTCAAATACCGCCTCATGCCTGACGACTCAAGCTGAAATACCCCAGTCGTATCCCCAGATCGAAAAAGCTCAAACGTCTTCTTGTCGTCAAGCGGCAATGTATCCATATTTATTTCCTCTCCACGCAGCTCCTTAATAAGTCGAAGGGTACGCTCAATAATGGTCAAGTTCTTGAGCCCCAAAAAGTCCATCTTAAGCAAGCCCATGTCCTCAACGCCATGCATCTCAAACTGCGTAAGAACTGTCTTATCGCCTTGGGGCGCGTACTGCAGAGGCAGCATATTAACCAATGGCTCCGGCGCAATCACAATTCCGCATGCATGAACAGACGCATGACGCACAGTGCCTTCCAAACGCTTTGCCTGATCAATAACCTTCTTTACCTCTTCATCACGTTCATACATCTGCTTCAATTCAGGAACATCCTGAAATGCATCCTCAAGTCCCGCATTAAAGGGGATGAGCTTAGCAATCCTGTCTCCAACGTCATACGAAATTCCAAGGGCCCGGGTAGTATCTCGAACAGCAGCCCGAGCAGCCATAGTTCCAAACGTAATAATTTGAGCAACTGCGTCACTACCATACTTCTCCCGCACATAGGAAATTACCTCATCTCTTCGTACATCAGTAAAATCAATATCAATATCAGGCATCTGAATACGCTCTGGATTCAAAAATCGTTCAAAAAGCAAGTCGTACTTCAAAGGATCGATATTTGTAATACCTAACACATAAGAAACCATACTTCCTGCAGCAGATCCTCTGCCCGGCCCCACAACAATGCCATGAAGCTTTGCCCACCGAATAAAATCCTGAACAATCAAGAAGTAATCCTCATACCCGGTTTTTGAAATAACGTCCAATTCCATCTTGAGCCGCTCTTGAACTTCATCAGAAACTTCAGAAAATCTCTCCGGCACCCGTTCCTCCACAAGCTTCCACAAATATCCCATTGCATCCATTCCTTGCTCTGGAATAGGAAATTTGGGAAGAAGCACCTTATCAAGCTCAAGTTCAAAATTACACTTGTCCGCAACTTTCACAGTATTCTCTAATGCCTCAGGCATTTGAGGAAACTCTGCGGCAACCTCATCTCCTGACTTCAAATGAAGATCCATGTCCTCCAAAGTAAGTCGCTTCTCATCATCTACCTTCGTGCCAGTCTGTACTGCTAAAAGAATCTCATGCGCAGCCTTATCATCCTTATGTATATAATGAGCATCACAAGTAGCAACAATTTGAAGTGAATGCTTGTTCGCAAACGCAATAAGCTTCTCATTTATTTCCTTTTCATTATGCGGCTGAATCTCAAAGTAATAATCCTCTCCAAAAAGAGATTGATAAAACTTAAGCGCCTCCTCTGCCTCTGCCTCTCTTCCAAGCTCAATGAGCTTTGACACCTCACCAGAAAGACATCCGCCAAGACAAACTAAACCCTCGTGATGCTTTTCCAAAAGCTCCTTATCCACCCGCGGCTTATAATAGAATCCTTCCAAGTGTGCCCTAGTCACAAGCTGAAGTAAGTTCTTCCAGCCAGTCTCATTCTTTACAAGCAAGGGCAAGTGATAGCGAGTATCATCAATCTTTGCTCGCTTATCATGCCTACTTCCGGGAGTAAGATACAACTCACACCCAAAGATAGGTTTTATTCCCGCCTCTTTTGCTGCTTTATAAAACTCAACTGCTCCATATAAATTTCCATGATCAGTTAAAGCTACTGCATCCATGCCAAGCTCCTTTGCCTGCGCCACAAGTTCTGGAACCTTAGAAAGCCCATCTAAAAGGGAATAGTGACTATGGGTATGAAGATGGACAAATTTTGAAGTCATAAGTCACCACCATTATAATTCAACTCTATCCACATGTCATAATTGACAAGAAAAAAGATAAGGCTAAAATAAGATTAACAATGAAATTAAAAACTCTCATCACACTAGTTGTTCCAGCAATGCCGGCACCATCACAACCCTTCTGCTGGAGATTTTGAGCATCTAAATAAATAACACAAGAACTCAAAACCCCCAGCAAGGGGCGTTTTTAATTCGAACACTGCTCAAGACAATGATCAGCGTTCGGGTCAAAAGCAGTCATTTCGCACATTCTCAACCAGTCGCATTCCTGACTCGAAATGCGACACAATAACAGGGAACATCGCTGTGGAAACCCACTTAGACCTAACTCAACGCCGCCTCGACAATTACGAAGTCGAAGCAGAATCTCTTCGCCGTAAGCTGGAAACCCCCCAGATACGCGAGAACATGTCTCAGCACGAAATCGCAAAGCGAAGAGATCGACTAAGAAAGCTAGAAAGCACTCTAATGCCTAAAGAAAGGAGAAGGCTAGAAAGGCAGCGATAAAACCAAGCAGCACAAAAGAGGCTACATCACACGCACGCCCCCGCAAAGGCGTGCTTTTTTTAAATTACATATGTACACTCATGATGCGGTCGCATTAAGAGTGTACATAAATGCACACACACAAAAACCTTGTCCCTAACTCTTATCCACAGGCAGAAAATTGACAAAAAAACAAAAAATATTAAAATAAAACAAATGCAAAAAACTCTCTGTCTTATTGTCATCAAGATAGAAAAGAAGACCTTCAAACGGTTGGGAGTTTTGCATATATAGCTTAAACATAATAAATAATGCTGCAGACCTCCCAATCGGGAGGCGTTTTTGTTTAACTTGGCACCTGGTCAACGTGACAAAGTGCCGAACGTAGACAGAAACCAACGCTCTTTACAAAACCCAAACGGAGAACACTGCCAATTCTCCCGAGCACAGGGCGAAAGACATTCCGACCTTCCTCGCGACAAGACGAGCGGTTCAGATACCAAGAAATGTCTGTCACCAGAACAGGAGGAAGAGAGTGACTAATACAGGAGCCGAGCGCAAGATAACGCCCAAGGAAGAACTCGCGTGGATCACAAAACAGCTTGAGAGGATGGGACTCGACCCCAAAAAGAGGCGTGGCCTCAGGGAACGCTGGCATGCCCTAAGGCGTGAAATGGGCCTGCCAGAGGCCAGACCGCCTAGGCCGAAAAAGGTCAGCAAACCAGCACTCGATCCCATCACCGACTTCTATGTAACTCAAGACGTCGTCTTCGCCTCCTGAGCCCCAACCCCTCCCAACAAAGGAATCCGTGTGTGAACACCACCGCAGAACACAATCCCGACCACGAAGACATACCCGATCCAGACTGGCCGTGCGAAGAATTCCCTGCATACAGATCCAACCCCCCAGACCAGCGTAAGCGCGAAAACGTGCCAGTCGTCTTCGTAGCTCGAGAAGAGGATCGCGCGGCAGTCGACTTCGTCCGTGAGCTGGAAAACAGAGGACGCGCTGTACAATTACTCTCCGACATCGAGGGGCCAACGGACCGAATGTGGAATGTCGCAGTCTTCTCCAATGGATCACTCAGTGATTGGGGAAGATGGTGCCGGACAGAACGATACGCGAAGGAAAACGCGCCGGAATGGGCCCAAAACGCCCGCAAACACATACTGGTACGTCGAAAACGGCCAAGCGACAACGAGCTTCTAAACTGGCAAGCAGGTGCATGCTGCGCCGCGCGCAGGATACAGAAAGAATGCGACGGAATGCTCGACGAAGTCGCAGAAACACATCGCGCAGACGATCTTCGCTGTCCAGACTGACACAACCACGAACCGAGGAATCATCATCCTCACATCACGCCTCCAGGCAACCCCTCGGAGGCATTTTCTTTATCCACAGCCTAAAAATTGACCCCGTTAGAGCTTGTCCCTAAGTTCGTTTCGCTTTCGGCAAAAAGACAAGCTCTAACGGAGTTGACAAAACACCAAACCACCAATAAAATATACTCAACATGCAAAAAGCAGTTGTGCTATATCAAAACGGACTTCTTCTTAACCTCCTCCTTACAGAATCCCACGGTTAGGGCGTTTTGAGTTAATACGATTACAAAAACTTGCAAAATACCCTAACCAAAGGGTATTTTTTATACACACAAATTGTGCCTCGGAAAGTGGATAATTCAGAAGAAATATCTACTTTCCGGAAAAGCAATACGTTCATCGAAAACGTCTTCAATGTATAGACCGGTGTACAAGAAGACATCACATGTCCGGAAAGGACAACCGATGCCGAAGTATAAAGCACACAGCTTCCTGTGCATCACGGGAACAAAGCCTGATGCAGACAGAGACGCAGCAGAAGGACCAAGAAACAGCGTCACAACAACGGCCAACGTAGTCATCGACATCGACGGTGACAAACACGTAGAAGCATCGACTGGAGAAGGACCCTGGAACGCCATCGCCAAAGCTATCCAGAAAGCAACTGGAACAGATCTACAGCTCATCGGAGATGAAATCCCAGTGCACATCATGAATGGAGACGAAGCAACAACAGCCACGGACGAAGACAAAACAGCAGCAACGGGAAGAGTCGAACTGCCACTCCAAGTGAACGACGAGGAAGTAACTGGCGTCGGCGAAAGCCGCAACACGACCGAAGCCTTCTTCTTCGCATTCGTAGACGGCCTAAACAAGGCCCTAGGCGAACCAGACGAGGAGAGCGAGTAATGACCGCCGACCTTCCTGGAGAACTCGTTCACCCAGACCTCGCCACACATCGGGCTAAGTTGGAAAGAAGGTTTCACGACCAGCTTACCCAACAAGCAACGCTTGAGCGAAGGCTACAGAGGGCTACAAGCGACGACGAACTCCGCCAAACCCTGACACGCGAACTTCGAATACTGGGGACAAGAGCTATCCCCGCTACGATAATGCAGCTCGGCGGCTAACACCCACCAACACTAATCTACACGCAAGAGCCTTCCGTTAAAGGCTCTTTTTTTATTTGACAAAAAACCATAAACCTGCAAAAATGCAATCAATCATGAAATCACCGCAAAACACCTTTTTCTTTGGATTTTTCTTTATGCCCTCCAAGGGTTAGGTGGTTTTCAGAAGCGAAAAGCTAAAATAAACACATAGTTTAAAGAAAACCCCCTAGCCAAGGGGCGTTTTGTTTTAGTGCGCGGACAACGCAAAATCTTTGACTTGAAAATTGGGTATTTTGTAAAAAACACTCAACTTTCAGGCCAAATTGCACCTTACAACGCAGCAAACATCGGCCTGATTCTGCTGCAAACACGTCACGGACACGGAAAGAAAGTCATGCCCTTCCTGAGTAAGTACCGCGAGACAAGACCAGATCCCATGAGCATACACCTTGGAATAGACTGGGAAGAGGGCTCCTGCCCAAAATGTGGTGAAGAAAAACTGATAGAAATCACCACAAGAGACGGCCAAAGCAGACGCTCCTGCCGAGGACAAGGCTGCGGCTTCATTGGAAAGCCCTTCCAGATCAAATAGGAATAGCGAGAGGAAAAATCATGGCGACGACACGCACAAGAATGTTGCTGCCCATAGGACATGACAAGAAGCAGACTCTTCATCTACCCAGAACTCCGAGGCAGGACCCAGAACGAGCAGACCACCCGAGCAACCAAGACAACTGCACTCATCATCCTGATTCAGAGTCAGACGACAGAGAGGGAGACGAAGAATGATCGTCAAGATGCGACAAGGAGCAACCAGGGCCCAGATCAGCGCCGTGGAAAGACTACTCAGAGAGCTCGAGTTCGAAACTGGAAAGATGCCCGGCAAGGATCACACGCTGATAGGCGTCTACGGAGATGTCTCCCAAGCCCCTCGCGGGCGTATCTTCGAGATGCCAGGCGTCGAGGAAATCATCTCCATCTCGCGCGCCTACAAACGCGCAACGCAGAAAGGCACGGGGACCGACCGATTCTACTCAACATTCCCAATCGGGAACGTAACGATCGGCGGTGGAGACCTCGTCGTCGTGGCCGGACCCTGCTCCATCGAGAGCGAGCGTCAGATGATGGAAGCGGCGCGCATTATGAAGGATGCTGGCGCGCACGTCCTCCGCGGCGGCGTGCACAAGTACCGTTCCAGCCCATACAGCGGCTGGGAAGGGATTGGAGCACAATCCACCGATGACCTCATCGAAGGACTTCGGTATATCGTCAGAGCCGGACGCGAACACCAAATGCCTGTCGTGGTGGAAATCCTCGACCCCTCCCTCATTAACGTCTATGAAGACGCAGGCGTGGACTGCCTTCAGATCGGCGAGCCGAACAGCCGCAACACCATACTCCTGAACGCGCTACGAGGGACCGACCTGCCAGTCATCCACAAGAGAGGGAACTCTCTCGATCCTGAGGACTACCTCCTCTGGGTTGAACGCATGATGATCAATGGCAAAGAGAACATCATACTCTGCGAGCGCGGAGTAACGGGACCCTCTCAATACACGCGCAACACTCTCGACCTCGGGTCCATCGCCGCATTCCACCACCAACTCACTCATCTGCCCGCAGCAATCGACGCCTCTCACGGCACAGGAAACCGTGACCTGGTTCACCCAATGACGCTCGCGGGCATCCTCGCAGGAGCCTCCGTACTGCTCGTCGAGGCACACCCGAATCCGCTCGTCGCCAAGTCAGACGGATTCCAAACACTCTTCCCTGAACAGATAGGGAATCTCGTCGAAGCCACAAAGGAAGTATGGAAACTACGCGAGACCATCGCCCATCTCTACGTCCCTTCCGCGGCCCTCGAGCCGATCTACGAGAAACGAGTCTCTGATGACCGGGAACGGCTCTTCGGAAGGGCCAAAACGGTCGTCGGCAAAGGAACCCTCGAAGAAGGCGGCGGAGACAGAGCAGCGCAGCTCTAATCCGTGACCATTACGACGACTCACGCGGGAGCACCAAGCACAGCTCCCGCCTTTTTCCAAGCGCACCAAATTTGGTACAATAATGATTTGGCGTGCTTGGAACGAAGCACAAGATCTTCGACAACTGAACGGGCCACTGATCGAAAGGTGAGAATGCTACTCTTTACAGCAACACCCCAAGGCGTGCAAAAGGGAATGTGCATTGTTGGAACAAATGGCACGCTTCACGTACCCCTCATGGAATCTCCACACGGAGACACAGAGGCATGCCTGAGGGTAACTGGTTTTGAACCAGAGACAATAGAGATCACGCGAGCATCTCTTCTCCCATCAGGAAACGGAGAGCCGCCAACGCTCGGCCCCGAAAGCCCAGAAGACCGAAACTCAACTGCGCTAGTGCTCATACGAGTTCCTGTACAGCCGCGAGTAGATCGCCCTAATCGACCCACTACTGACATTGCAGAGTATTTCGTCGACATGGACGGAACAACCACTCGCGTCACAGTGATCGAAATGCGCCAAGGGACAAAACTCAGCACCCCCTATTACGATCATGGAGGTGCACACAACTCCCTCCGAATCTGCTGGGACGGAAAGAACCTCGCCCAAGAGGGACACGCTGCGTAGCTGATTTAGCTGACAACCTCACGAAGTACGACTTCGTGAACCCACCATAAGGAGGCCCAACAAGCCTCCTCTTTCTTTTTATAAGAGTGATACAATAACTCCATGCAGTATGTAATCGGCATAGACGAAGCAGGCAGAGGACCACTCGCAGGCCCTGTAGCTGTAGGCGTTGTCCTTATTCCAAAAAACTTCCGACCAAAAACAAATCTTACAAAAATCTCTCTCAAAGATTCTAAAAAACTTTCCGAGCAGGCTCGCAAAGCATGGTTTGAATATATAAAAACCAACCCAAACATAATTTACGCAGTAGCAATGGTCTATCCCAAAACAATAGACAGAATAAACATAGCTAGAGCCGCAGATCTCGCCGCGACAAGAGCATTAAAACGACTAATTTCTAAGATCAGATTTTCAGCTTCCAAAACGCAAATCTACCTCGACGCCGGCATCCGAATAAAAGCTAACGAAGCTAAAAGCTATAAGCTAAAAGCTATCGTACGAGGTGACGAACGCATTACTACAATCAAACTCGCCTCAATCGCAGCAAAAGTCCGCCGAGACGCATATATCACAAAAAAACACAAAAAATATCCAAAATACGAATTTCACAAACACAAAGGATATGGAACAAAAATACACTTAAAAGCCCTGAAAAAACACGGTCTATCTCCAATTCACAGATTGACCTTTATCTCAAAATACAGTAGCATTTGAACCAATTCTTACACACAGATGACACGAATGAACACGAATTTCACAAATTAGTGCAATTCGTATACATTAGTGCAATTAGTGAAATACAATGGTACCCAAAAAACGAGACTCAAAATCAAAAGTAGGAAGAAGAAGGTCACAGAAAAACGCAAAAAAGATAGCAGTACAAATCTGTCCATCCTGCGGAGGCGTTACCATACCTCATAGATCATGCCCACAATGTAATACCTATCGAGCAGCAAAAATGCCTAAAGAAATGTCAGAAAAACCAAAAGAAAAGAAATCCACTCCTACGCCTTCAGAAAAGCCAAAAAAAGTAGTACAATCAAAAACAGGGTCAAAATCCAAAGAACCTTCCCAATAATTAATAAAGCTTTCGCCCAAGGCGAATCAGCCTCGGGCTGAAAAAGCTAACGTTATGGCTACACGTCACCTTTGTAGAAGCATTATTCTTCAATCCCTTTACGAATGGGATTTCTACGAAAAGAAAATTGATCTGGACAAGCTCATAGAAAGAAACATGGAGGCGTTCGGACAAGACATTGATGAGCCCGAGTTTGTCTGGAAACTAATTGGCGGAGTTATAGATAAACTAGAAGGAATTGATAAAGTAATAGAGCGCGCAGCGCCTGACTGGCCAATCCCGCAAATCGCAATCGTAGACAGAAACATTCTCCGACTCGGCATCTACGAACTTTTATATGCCGACGAAGAAGAGGTGCCTCACAAAGTAGCAATAAATGAAAGCATAGAGCTTGCGAAAAACTTTGGCGGGCAAAACTCATCAAAGTTCATAAACGGCGTCTTAGGAACAATCTTCAACGAACTAAAAGAAAAAGAACAGACTTCGTCTAATTCACCGACCAAAAAGAAAAAGACAAAGCCAAAAACCTCAGCAAAGAAAAAAGCAGCAAAAAAACCTAAAAAAGCCGCGAAGAAAAAAACAAAGAAAAAATAATTAATTACAAAATACGAAAGATTAGGAATACAAATTCCGTAATTTCGTACTCTTTCGTATTTCGTATACCACTGTGCCTGAAACAAAACTCGAAGAACTCGAAAAACAACTAAAAATAAAGTTCAAAAACAAAGACATCCTCCGAGAGGCCTTCACTCATCGTTCTTATTTGAACGAAAACACAAAGTGGGCTCTTCCTCACAACGAACGTTTGGAATATCTCGGAGACGCAGTACTTGAACTCGTCACAACAGACTTTCTCTTTAATAAATTCCCTGAAAAGCAGGAGGGAGAACTTACAAGCATCAGAGCAGCACTCGTAAATCACACGATGCTCTCAAACGTTGCGGAAAGTCTAAGCCTTGAAAAATATATACTCCTCTCAAGGGGCGAGGCAAAAGATGAGGGGCGAGCAAAAGAAGCAATCATTGCAAACTCCGTAGAGGCCCTTATCGGCGCAATATATATAGACCAAAACTACGCAAAAGCAGAAAAGTTTATCAAAAAATACATTCTGGACCAGCTTGAAGAAGTTCTGGAAAAAGAACTATTCATAGACGCGAAAAGCCAACTTCAGGAAATAGTCCAAGAGGGGCAAAAACTCACTCCAACATACAAAATCCTCCAAGAAGAAGGCCCTGATCATGACAAAGAATTCATAGCCGCAGTATTCTTCGGAAACAAAAAAATTGAAACAGGGAAAGGATTCTCAAAACAAGAGGCTGAACGAGATGCAGCAGTAAATGCCCTGAAAAAAGTAGAGAAGAAGAAAGCGTAAGCAATTCCTTGACGCACATGCCCACCTTCCTAAAAAAGATAGAAATTCAAGGATTCAAATCCTTCGCGCAAAAAACTGACTTTAATCTCCCTGAAAAAATAGTGGGGATTGTCGGTCCAAACGGCTCCGGCAAATCAAACATTGTAGATGCCCTACGCTGGGCGCTAGGAGAACGAGCTGCAAAAAATCTCCGAGGAGAATCCATCGGCAATCTTATTTTTGCGGGCACGCCCAAAAAACCGGCCTCAAGCATGGCGCGCGTCGCGCTCCATTTCCGGAATACAAAAAATATTTTTCCGGCAGATGCGGAAGAAGCAACACTCGAACGAAAAGTAGACAAGTCAGGAAGCTCAAAAATATCTCTAAATAGCGCCGAGATACGGCTAAAAAACCTAGCTCCCATTCTTGCAAGGGCGCGTCTTGGCACCAGAGGAATGACTATCATTGGTCAGGGCGAAAGCGACCTATTTGTAAAAAGCTCTCCAGAGGAGAGACGAATAATGATAGAAGAAATTCTCGGTCTAAAAGAATTCCGATTGAAAAAGAACGAAGCAAACAGAAAACTCAAAACAACAAAAATAAATATGGAAAAGGTTGCCGCAATGGTAGATGAGATAAAACCACACCTAAGATTTTTAAGAAGACAGAGGCGCCGCTGGGACAAACGAACTGAAATAGAGCAAGAAGGAAAAGAATTAGAAAACAAATACTTCGGCTTCCACATTAAAAAATACAAAAACGCTCTAGAAAAAATACAAAAAACAGCAGCCCCGATAGAATCAAAAAAGAAAACTCAGGAGCAGGTCATAATAAAGCTTGAAGAAACATTAAAAGCATTCGAAAAACAGAACTACGAAAAAATCGAAAACTCTGAAGAATCAGATCTGGAAAAATTCCTTAAAGAAAAATCCGAGATAGAAAGAGAAATAGTAAGAATTGAAACAAAGCTGGAAATACAAAAATCAGTAGATCTAAGAGAAGAATATTCTGTAGAAGAGCTAATCGACTACGCGAAAACGCTTCGAAAAGAGCTGAAGGAAACAGCAAAAATAAACGACATAGAAAACATAAAAGATAAGGTGCTCGGCTGGCTAAAAAAACTCGAGAAAATCTTTAATATAAAAGAGAAAAAAGAAGAGTCAAAAACACCCGAATCTACTGAAAAGCTCCGAGAAAAACTTCAAAACATAGAAAATAAAATTCAAAAAGTAAGAGGGGAAGAAAAAAACCTCATTGAAAACCAGCAAAAAATAAATCAAGAGTTTAAAAAACAACTCGAGCAAATTGAAAATGAAAAAAACGCCATTCGCGCCCTAGAAACACAACTTCAGAAAAATCTATTCGAAAAAGAAAAACTACAGCTAAAAATAGAAGATCTAAAAACACAATGGGAATCTCTGGAACGAACTAAAGAAGAGCTGGAACGTCTCGCAGAAAAAAGAGAAGAGACAGAAGAAATTGACTGGAAAGAAGCGGAAAAAAGAATATTTAAGCTCAGGGCAGAGCTTGCTTCAATTGGAGAGATTGACAAAGAACTTTTAGGAGAAGCCAAAGAAACAGAAGAACGATATGAATTTCTCTCAAAAGAGCTGGAAGATCTCGAACGAGCCTCAGGAGATCTAAAAGAAATAATTAAAGACCTTGAAACAAGAGTCCACAACGAATTCAAAAACTCCTTCAAAAAGATAAACGAAGCATTTAACACATACTTCGGGCTCATGTTCGGAGGAGGAAGGGCAAAGCTCAAACTCACAAAAGAATCTCAGGAAATAAACGAAGATATTCCCGTACAGGAAGAAAACAAAGAAAACGAAAAAGACTCGGAAGACACCAGAGGAGTAGATTTTGAAATAAATATCCCGAGAAAGAAAATAAAAAATCTGGACATGCTCTCTGGCGGAGAAAAAAGCCTAGTATCAATGGCAGCGCTCTTCTCACTTATTTCGATTAGCCCGCCGCCATTTCTTGTTCTTGATGAAATAGATGCAGCGCTCGATGATGAAAATGCGCGAAGATTTTCAGAACTTCTATCCAAATTCTCAGACAAAACTCAATTTATCATCGTTACACACAACAAAATCACTATGGAAAAAGCCTCAATTCTATATGGCATCACCATGGGAGAAGACGGAGTATCTAAAGTACTCTCCCTAAGGCTGGAAGACGCTGAAAAAGTCGCTAGTGCTTGATTTTTTCAAAGATATCCACTATCGTAGGCAAACGTAAACATCCTAAATACCAAACACATGTTACGAATAAAATTCAGAAAAACAGGAAAAAAACACCAAAAATATCTCCGACTCGTAGTCATGGAGAAACGATCTAAGCTCGGAGGAAAATTTGTAGACGACCTCGGGTGGACAAATCCACACGAGAAAACTCAGGAAGTAGACAAAGAAAAAGTACTTCACTGGATTGAGAGGGGAGCAAAACCCACAGACACGGTCCACAACTTCCTTGTAAAACAAGGAGTAGTAAAGGGACCAAAAATTGCAGTACATAATATCAAAAAGAAAAAAGAAAAAGCAGGGGATGAAAAAGGTGAACACCTGCCTGCGCAGGCAGGGAAAAAAGAGGCACCGGAAAAAGATGAAATAAAAGAAGAGAAGACCGAGGATAAAAAAGAAGATAAAACTCCAGCCAAAGAGCCCAAAGACGAAGTAAAAAAAGAGACTGAGGAAAAGAAGCCTGAATAAATAAGGTAATCGATGCGATTGATTAACAGAAAAGGTCGAGTAGAAGAAATGTACTAGATAATCACAAAGAAAGACATGGCTGATAATATAGCTGATAAGGAATTTCTCGAGTATATTGTAAAGTCTATCGTAGATCACCCAGACGATGTTCAGACTGAACGAAAGATAGATGAAATGGGGGTGCTCCTGACACTCAAAGTAAACGCACAAGATATGGGGCAGGTGGTTGGTCGACAAGGCTCAACAGCAAAAGCAATCAGAACACTTCTTCGCATTGTTGGAATCAAAAGCAATGCAAGAGTGAATCTGAAAATCGAAGAGCCAGAAGGCGGAACCAGAGCTCCAAGAAAAGAAGAAGAGGAATAGACTTATCTATTCAATAAGCAAGCCTCCCCCGACGTTATGTTGGGGGAGGTTTGTGCCTATTTGATACAATAAAAGTATGTTAAGAAAGAAAAGCATCACATTTTCCATAATTTCAATCTTTCCAGAGGCATGTTCCTCATACCTTGAAACTTCAATTCTTGGAAAAGCAGCAAAAAAGAAACTTATAAAAATAAAAACCATAGACCCAAGAAAGTTCGCAAAGGATAAACACAAGACAGTTGATGACACTCCATACGGAGGAGGGCCGGGAATGGTCATGAAAATAGAACCAATTTATAAAGCAGTGCAAGCGGCGAAGTCAAAAGTAAAAAGTAAAAAGTTAAAAGTTCGCACAATTCTGTTTTCAACTCGTGGAAAAACATTTACTAGCAAAGAAGCCGTGCGGCTCGCAAAATACGATAACCTTATCCTCATCTCCGGAAGATACGAAGGGGTAGATGAACGCGTAGCAAAACACATTGCAGATGAAGAAATATCAATAGGGGACTACATCCTCTCTGGAGGAGAACTTCCTGCAATGATACTCATTGAAGCTGTAAGTCGGCACATAAAAGGGGTGCTTGGCAAAGAAGAGTCTCTGGAAGAAAACAAAGGTTCATATCCCGTATATACACGGCCAGAGGTCTTTAAGCTAAAAGCTAAAAGCTATAAGCTAAAAGCTATTAGAGTTCCAAAAGTACTCCTCTCCGGCAACCACAAAAAAATAGAAGAATGGCGCAAAAAACACCTTTGACACCTACTGCATTCTTAGGTAATATTCTCCCGTACTATGCCAGAAACAAAAATAGATGAAAAAACAGTTCTAGAACTCGCAAACGCCGGGGTCATTTATGGTCACAAAAAATCCAAAACTCACCCCAAGATGAAACCATTCATCGGAGCAAACAGAAATGAAATTGAACTATTAAAGCCGGAATCTGTAATAAACAGCCTTCAAAAGGCCATCGAGTTCTTAAAAGAAAAACAAAGCAGGAAAGCATTAATACTTGTTGTAGGCACACACCCTTCCGCGCATGGATCAATAGAAAAGCTTGCGGAAACATTCAGCTTTCCACTCGTAACAACTCGTTGGCTTGGAGGAACAATTACAAATTTCACAGTCATCCACGAACGAGTAAAAGAATATCTTGATCTTAAAAGCAAAAAAGAAAAAGGAGAGCTTTCAAAGTACACAAAAAAAGAACAGCTGGACTTTACGAAAAAACTTAAAAAAATGAAAGAGAAATTCGAAGGGCTTGTACGTCTCACAAAAGTACCTGATGTACTATTTACTGTAGATCCAAAAGAACACGAAACAGCAATACGAGAAGCAAAAATAAAAAACATCCCTGTTATTGCGCTCGCAGACACAGATGACAATCCGCAAGAAATCGATTATCCGATAATCGCAAACGACCACGCAAAATCGAGCATAGACTGGATTGTTGATAAAATAACAGAAGCCCTCGAATCCGCAAAAGTGGAAGAAGTAACAAAAAAACCAGCAAAAGAACAAAAAAGTAAAAAAGAAAATTCCACAGCGTCCCAAGCAAAGCGAGAATGACGCTGTGAGAACCGAGCACTCAATGCGTTGAGTGCTCGGCACCAAAAATTATGACACAAGACATCCAAAAACTTCGTGAAGAGACTGGTGCCGGGGTCATGGACTGCAAGCGAGCTCTTCAGAAAGCAAAAGGAGACCTAAAAAAGGCTCAAGAAATTATAAAAGAAAAAGGTCTCGCAAAAGCAGCAAAAAGAAGCGGGAGAGAAACCGGAGCCGGACTTCTTGAATCATATATCCACGCAGAAAGAGTTGGGGTACTTTTAGAACTTAGATGCGAGACTGACTTTGTGGCAAAAAACAAAAAATTCAAAGAACTCGCGCATGAACTCGCAATGCAGATTGCAGCAATGAATCCAAAAAATGAAAAAGAACTCTTGAAACAGCCGTATATTAAAGACGAAGAAGAAACCATCGAAGAAATTATAAAGAAAACAATTGCCGAAATAGGAGAAAATATAGAAGTAGAGAGATTCACAAGATACGAAATCTAATATAATTCGTGTATAGTAGTGATATGCTCGCCTTCATCTCCCACATAGCAATAATGCTAAGCTTGGCAGTGATTCTTTATCTCATTGCCAAAACTCTCCCAAGCATTGATGACAAGGCTCCAAAAAGCCTCTCCTTAAAAAAGCACTGGGCAACGAACCGAATAGAACAGATCGATCATAAAGTAAAAGTATCCTCGGAAAAAATTCTGCGGAGATTTGGAATTGTACTCCTAAAGTGGGAAAACAAAGTAAATAAAAAAGTAAAACATCTTAAAGAAGAATCAGGAAAAACCGGAAGCGACATCCTCCAAGTAGAATCAAAACCAGAAGAGAAAAAAGAAGAAGCCTCCGATAAAAAACTTTCTTGAGCCAACGGCCGGAATCGAACCGGCGACCTACTCCTTACCATGGAGTTGCTCTACCAGCTGAGCTACGTTGGCTTGTGGAGCCACCTCCCGGATTCGAACCGGGGACCTTCACTTTACAAAAGTGTTGCTCTGGCCAGCTGAGCTAAGGTGGCGTGTGTATAGTCAATCTCATGCAAGAAAAAAATTCTTGCCAAAGATTACTAAGTGCACGGGGAGGGATTCGAACCCCCGTAGCCCGAAGGCGTGAGATCTACAGTCTCATGCAATTGACCGCTCTGCCACCCGTGCATCACATAAAACTTTACCAAGTTTTTCCTTTTGGTCAAGTGTATAAAGTACCTTGACCCCTCAAAAAACTTTTTCTATCCTAACTAGTAGCAAGGCACGAAAGTGCTGAACGAAACAGGCATCCACCGTCTACGCAAACAATTGCTGGAGAAAAAGCCATGCCCTTCCTCCAAGTAAGTGGCTCGGAACTGGACGTGTCTCTAGTCCGCGCAATACTTGACGACCAAGGCATCACAACCAAACGCGAGAGAGGATGCAGCCGACTATTCGAAATGGAGGGACCTCCTATAACTCAAGGAGACCTGGACAAAATCAGCACTAGGGGCCAAGCAACGATACAATACATACTGCTCCCATCATAAGGAAGCCCACATCGTAAAGACTCTCAAGTCCCATTTGGGACTTTTTCTTTCCACAAAAACAAACGCCTTGATTCTTTTTTCATAATTCATTATTCTATTCCAGTATGGCTAAAGGCAAATTTACCGAAAAATTAATAAAACTGAAATGCGAAGACTGCAAGCGTCAAAACTACTACAAAAGAAAGAACAAGAAAACAGTAGAGCGCAAACTTGAATTCAAGAAGTTCTGCAAATGGTGCCGCAAGCACACCCCACACAAGGAGGCAAAAAAATAATTGCAACCTGTTTTTACAGTATTTACACCCTCCACTTGGAGGGTATACTGTTTTTATAGGGTCCATAGTTCAATGGCTAGAATGGTGGTCTCCAAAACCACTGATCCTGGTTCGAATCCAGGTGGACCCGCAATGCCCAACAAAAAACAAAAACTAATATTCGTATATTCGTGCTAGATTTGATATTCGTGTAGTCTATGACCCACCAAAAACTAATCCAAGAACTCAAAGACGAAAACTACCTCGAGACTCCATCAATCATACAGGCGTTTGAAAAAGTTGATAGAAAAGATTTTGTACCTAAAGACCAAGAAGAATACGCCTATTTAAACTCCGCACTTCCAATCGGACACAAACAGACAATCTCCCAGCCACTCGTGGTTGCTTTTATGTTAGAACTTCTCGAACCAAAAAGAGGGGAGAAGATATTAGACATTGGCTCCGGCTCTGGATGGCAAACAGCACTCCTCGCACACATCGTAGAAAAAGATGGAAAAATTATTGCAATCGAACGCATCCCAGAGCTCGCGCAAAATGCAAAAGCTAATCTCGCAGACTACCCAAAACTTTTAAAAAGAATAGAGATGCTGGATGGAGATGCATCAAAAGGATTTGAACAAAACGCGCCATACGACAAAATCATCTCTGTAGCAAGCGCGCGAAAAATTCCAAACGAGTGGAAGGAGCAGCTAAAGATTGGGGGACACATTGTAGCTCCAGTACGCGAAAGCATCATTCGGCTTGAAAAAACCAGCGCAGACAAATTTAAAAAAAAGGAATTCTACGGCTTCGCATTCGTTCCTCTTATTTCAAAACAACATTGACGGGCTTTGAAAAGAAAACTAATATAGTTTTTAGTTCCGAGTAGCACCTTTCTCTGGAACAATACAGGACACCAATGTTCTGCGTGATTCCTACCACTGACGTCAGAAAGGTGCCCGTCTCATTACACGGGAGGCTAGTCTCGTTTTTCTTTAGCAAATTCGAGGCAGCGTAATGAGAATACTCAAGGCTGACTTGTCATGTCGGCGAAGAGCCCGGCGGAGCCCCACAGAGGACAAACTCTTAGGGCTTCTTACGTAAGGCCCTAACGTCAAACCATAATGCCCCAACCTTATACACACCCTATTGACACAAATAAGCCAAAAAAGCTATAATTTTCGTCACAAGAATGCACATAACACAGACATATCAAAGCGGAAAACGTAAACGTTGACGGCTACTTTTTGTGGCATGTTGACCCGCTTTGAATAGCGGGCCTTTTATTTTTATTTAACCCGCGCTCTGAACCTCTGAAAGACTGGTCATTGAAAACTAAAGAAGTGAATTTTCTAAGGCAGTATTACTTCCACTAAAAAGTGGAGGTAAAGTATTGCTCATGCAAGCAAGCGCAAGGGTAGGTGGTGGATGCCTAGACACTAAATGGCGATGAAGGACGTGGCGTAACTGCGATAAGTCTCGGGTAGATGTGTAGCAATCTTTGATCCGGGAATTTCCGAATGGGGCAACCCTCTGTGGCAAACCCGCAGAACTATACGTGTAACAGCGTAAAGAGCGTACCTGGGGAAGTGAAACATCTCAGTACCCAGAGGAAAAGAAACTAATTAAAGTATTCCCTAATTAGCGGCGAGCGAAAGGGGATAAGCCTAAACCCATTTTTAAAATGGGTGTTGCAAGACTAAAACATTTACGCAACTTATAGCTTATAGCTTCGAATGAAGCTAAAAGCTAAAAGCTAGTGTAGGTTGGTTACAAATCGATGTGTTAGCTGAAGTCGCTGGAAAGCGACTCCATAGAAGGTGATAGGCCTGTAAGCGAAAACATATCGACCAACTCGTTTTTGTTCTTAAGTACCTCATGGCAAGATAACCCTGAGGGAATCCGGGAGTACTATCTCCTAAGGCTAAATACATTTAGTGATCGATAGTGAACAAGTACCGTGAGGGAAAGGTGAAAAGCAGCCCAGTAAGGGCGATGAAATAGTACCTGAAACCACTTACTTACAAGCAGACGGAGCTCAACCGTGCTTCGCACGGAGATTTCGACATTTCGATATATCGATATTTCCGCGCGGAGCGCGGCGAGTGACGTCGTGCCTATTGAAGAATGAGCCAGCGAGTTTACGTACACTGCAAGCCTAATCCGCCTCGCGCGGAGAAGGCGCAGGGAAACCAAGTCTTAACAGGGCGACCTTAGTAGTGTGTGTAGGACCCGAAACCAGGCGAGCTTACCTTGGTCAGGGTGAAATTCGAGTAAAATTGAATGGAGGCCCGAACCGGTAGATTGTGCAAAATCTTCGGATGAACTGAGGTACGGAGTGAAATGCTAATCGAGCTTGGTAATAGCTGGTACTCTCCGAAATAGCTTTAGGGCTAGCGTTTGTTTATAGTTTCTTGCAGGTAGAGCGACTGGTTGAAGTGGATAGGGCGCAAGCTCGCCTCTTCAGTCAAACTCCAAATGGCAAGAAATGTTAACAGGCAGTTAGACTACGGGGGCTAAGCTCCGTGGTCAAAAGGGAAACAGCCCAGATCGTAATCTAAGGTCCCTAAATTCTTACTAAGTGTTAAAGGTGGTCTTTATCCTTAAACAGATAGAAGGTTGGCTTAGAGGTAGCCATCCTTTAAAGAGTGTGTAACAACCCACTATTCGAGGTTATTGGCGCCGAAAATTTATCGGGGCTAAGTAAGATACCGAAGATACGGATTATAGAAATCCTTCGGGATTTCTATAGTGGTAGGAGAGCATTCCTATGGCGTTGAAGGTTGATCCGTGAGGACAACTGGAGCAGTAGGAAGCGAGAATGCTGGCATGAGTAATCGCAAAGTCGGTGAAAAACCGACTCCCCGCAAATCCAAGGTTTCCTCCGCAACGGAAATCGGCGGAGGGTTAGGCGGCCCTAAGGCAATGGCGAAAGCCGTAGCCGATGGACAGCTGGTCAATATTCCAGCCCCTTCATATTCTTTGTCCGATGGGGTAACGGAGTGTAGTAGGTCTTGCATCTTAATGGTTTGGTGTCTTTTATCGAGGGTGAGACGTTAGTAAATCTGCGTCTCTGCATTTAATTGCAAACTTCAGAGAAAAGGCGAGTGGAAGGTTTTCCTTCTGCAAGTAGACCGAGCACGCTTCCAAGAAAAACCTCTAAGGCCGGATATGAAGTCCGTACCGCAAACCGACACAGGTGGATGAGGCGAGAAGCCTCAGGGGAACGGGTGAGTCCTCGTTAAGGAACTCGGCAAAAAATCGACCGTAACTTCGGGATAAGGTCTGCCCTGCTTAGGCAGGGCCGCAGCGAAAGTCTCTCTGGCGACTGTTTACCAAAAACACAGCTCCCTGCGAACTCGCAAGAGGATGTATAGGGGGTGACGCCTGACCGATGCGAGAAGGTTAACGTCGGAGGTGCATGAAACTTCGGTTTCATATGCTTACTGACCGAAGCCCTCGTCAATGTCAGCGATAACTATAATCGTTCTAAGGTAGCGCATTTCCTTTCCGGGTAAGTTCCGGAGCGCACGAAAGGCGTAACGACTGGAGAACTGTCTCAACGAGGAGCCCGATGAAAATGCGATTCCCGTGAAGACGCGGGATACCGGCAGCAAGACGAAAAGACCCCGGAAGCTTTACTGTAGCTTGATATTGGCACTAATGTATAAATGCGTAGCATAGTGGGGAGGCTTTGAAACTCTACTTTCGGGTAGAGTGGAGCCATCAGTGAAATACCCATCTTTTACGCGTTAGTGTCTAACCCAATGTGACAAACACATTAGGAACAGTGTCTGGTGGGCAGTTTATCTGGGGCGGATTCCTCCTAAAGAGTAACGGAGGAGTTTATCAAGGTTGGCTTAGCCCGGATGGAAATCGGGCTGGACGTATAAAGGCACAAGCCAGCTTAACTGCAAGACCTACAAGTCGAGCAGGTGCGAAAGCAGAACTTAGCGACCCGACGAATCTTTATAGGAAGGTCGGAGACAACGGCTAAAAGCTACTCCGGGGATAACAGGCTGGTCGCGTCCGAGAGTCCATATCGACGACGCGGTTCGGCACCTCGATGTCGGCTCACCACATCCTGGGGCTGGAGAAGGTCCCAAGGGTTTGGCTGTTCGCCAATTAAAGTGGTACGCGAGCTGGGTTCAGACCGTTAAGCAATGAATGGTCTGTATTCGAGAAACAACATAATGTAGCAAAATGATTGTGATCATTGACTGTTTAACAGTCTGAATCACTATTGAGGGTATTTTCGTCTTTTAAAGAAGTATAGAGATAGAACAATCAACCACGGCGGTCTATTACAGTAATGTAATATGATGAAGTCGATTTATATCGATAAAACCCATTAAGTGGGCAATATCGAGGGAACCCTTCGATTCGACACTATGTGTCTCACTCAGGGTAAACCTTGTCATTAAATTGGCAGGGCTTGCCCCGAGCGAGGCGCTTAGCGCCGAGTCGAGGGGGCCCGTAGAGACTAAACATCGACCTTCCTTGTAAAAGGAAGAAGCTATAGTCCTATGCAGCGAGTAATCGCTGATAACATGCGTGAGACAGGTTGGTCTCTATCTGCTGTCGGCGCGTGATGTTTGAGGGAAGTCGACTCTAGTACGAGAGGACCGAGTTGAACGAACCTCTGGTCTACCAGCTTTGCCACCAGGTGAATCGCTGGGTAGCTATGTTCGGTAAGGATAAGCGCTGAAAGCATCTAAGCGCGAAGCCCCACCCAAGATTAAACATCAGGTCCGCTTTTAGCAGACCAAAATTCCTGGAAGACTACCAGGTTGATAGGCTTCAGGTAAAAGTCCGGTAACGGATTAAGCCGAGAAGTACTAATAATTTTATCTTGCTATCATGAGCAATACACTGCCTTAGAAAGTTCACTTCATTCCATTTTCTTTACTGGTTTCCTGGTGATTCAGATGCGTGGGACCCACCCGATTCCATCCCGAACTCGGAAGTGAAATCGCGTGACCCTGATGATACTTGGCCTCGAGCCCGGGAAAGTAAGGTTTGCCAGGATACCAGTGCAGAAAATAAACTAAACAGCCTATACAGAGAACGGCTGTTTTTTATATAATAAGCTAATGATTAAATACCTATCCAAGGCTCCAAAACGCGCGCTTAGAGAAAAAACATGCATAGTCCGCGTGGACCTGAACATTGAAGACCCCTCTGAAGAAAACGCCCTTCGCATTCAGGCAGTCATTCCAACCATAAAACTCCTCCTTAAACTAAACGCAAAGATAATACTCATAAGCCATAGGGGGCGTCCAAAAGGAAAAGACACAAAACTGTCCTTAAAACCATTCGCGCCAATACTTACAAAAAAACTAAAGAGGGGAATTGTCTTTATCCCGCACTTCCGCTTTCCACAGCTAAAAAAAGAAATTGAAACTTCCTCTGTTAAAATATTCCTGTTAGAAAACCTTCGCTTCCATAAAGGCGAAGAAAAAAACGACAGAGCATTTGCAAAAAACCTGGCCTATCTCGCTGACGTCTATATAAACGAGGCGTTTGCCGCCTCCCACAGAAAACACGCCTCAATCGCAGCTATAACAAAATATCTTCCATCATACGCTGGACTCCGCCTGGAAGAAGAGACTAAGCAGCTCCACAAAGCAATTCACAAATACAAAAAACCACTTACAATTATATTAGGCGGAGCAAAAATAGAAAATAAATTCGAAGTTGTAAAATATTTCAAGAACAAAGCCAACTATATCCTTCTCGGAGGAGGAGTAGCAAACACCTTTCTCGCAGAAAAAGGCCATCCAGTAGGAAACTCTCTGGTGGATAGATCAGTAAACATGAAACCATATTTGCATATGAAACAGATTATCTGCCCAAGGGACTGGAAAACACAGAAAGACGAAATAATGGATATTGGAAAAGAAACTGCTGAAGCATTTGTAAAAATTATCAAAAAGTCAAAAACCATAATTTGGGGAGGCCCAGTAGGATACATTGAAAAAGAAAAGTTTGCAGGAGGCTCAAAAGCAATTGCATATGCAATTGCTAAAAGAAAAGACAAGCTCTTATCCATTGCAGGAGGAGGGGAGACAACTGACTTTATACTAAAACACAATCTCCTTAACCGTTTCGACCTAGTCTCTACAGGAGGAGGAGCTATGTTAGAATACCTCTCCGGAAAAAAACTCCCAGGCATAGAAGCATTAAAAAAATAAAAAGGTCGGCAAGAACAACTCTCAACAAACAAACGCATGAACCATTATATAGATGTACTAAAAAAATACGCGGTATTTAGCGGACGCGCACGAAGAGCAGAATACTGGTACTTCGTTCTCGCAAGCGCCATAATTGGCTTTGTTATTGGCACCGTAGGCAACTTCGTCGCCATTCAAATCGCGAGTGAAAAACTTAATGTATTAAGCTTGGCATATTCTCTGGCCATCTTTATCCCCAGCATTGCCGTAACAGTACGCAGACTCCATGATACAGGCCGCAGCGGATGGTGGTGGTTTATCCCACTAGTGCCAATTGCCGGAGCCATCATCCTATTAATATTCATGATAAAAGACAGTAACCCAGGTCAAAACAAATACGGACCAAACCCAAAAGAAACAGCGCCAGGCCAGCCTGAAACTCCTCAAGCCCCTCAGCCACCCCAGACGCCTCAACCGCCACAGCAATATCAGCCGCCTCAGCCACCTCAGCCGCCTCAGCCACCACAACAAGGCATGTAAAGCTAATCATTAAAAATACAAACCCGTCATTCCACAAGAATGGCGGTTTTGTGTCAATTGACACGCCGCTCAAAACAAGATAAACAAGTAAGAGCCCCTAACCACAGGGATCAGAGAGGAAGAGGTAGTTGAATCCAAAAAAACTGCGAAAACGGCGTCTGTGGAGAGTAAGGAAAAGGTTTCTGCGACGAAACCTACCACTCATACTTCTCCTTATTCCAATCTTGTTCTTCGGAGCACTAAGACCATTCCCAACAGTAGAGCCTTTAGCGACCGCACAGCTAATTTTGGGATTAAGCTCCAAATTCCAAATCGCATGCATGGGATCTATATGGGTAACTCTTTCAAATCTCGGAATCATACTGCCCCTGCACATCCTTCTACAGAGAAGAGGGGGGAAAGGATTCCTGAATAGCTGGAAAATACCCAGAAAGATCCTAAGGGAGTTTGAGCGAGAAAGAAACAACGGCACCAGCCAAAATGGCTGGTTGAGGAATTTCCTACTCAAACACGAACTAAAAGCACTCTTCATCTTTGGGCTAGTACCAGCCATAACATGGATAGGAGCGCTAAGATGCGCCGCCCTCCCAAGGACAAAGGCGATAACGCTCCTCATCGTAGGAAACATACTATACGTCTTTCTGGTAACCTACTTTCTTGGTTTCTTGGGAAAGAAAGTAGCCACCGCGACAGAAGGAGCCTTCGCCCAGACTCTGGCATATATCTTTGGCACCATTGAACAGATCCCAGGACTCATTGCCGAGATACTACTCCAGAGAATCACGTTTCCTCCGTTCCCGCCATACCCGTTCTAACACCGCTCCGCGAGCATTCCTCCGGAGCGGTTAACCATGCGTATCAGTGTACTAGTACACTGATACATCTGGAAAATAACACAAAGAACGAATATACTAAACCTATGAAACCCAAAGTAATTCTCTACCACTCAAACTGCGAAGATGGATTCTCCGCAGCATGGGCAGCGTGGAAAAAGTTTAAAAATAAAGCATCTTACATTCCTGTTGACTACCAAAAGCCCCCGCCAAAAGGACTAAAAAACAAAGACATCTTTCTGCTGGATTTTTCATATCCAGAAGATATTATCAAACGCCTCATCAAAAATAATAAGTCCATTACCATCCTTGACCACCACATAACAGCCCAAAAAGGCCTCTCCAGCCTGTCGAAGTCGAACTTCGATAATTTTAATGCCATATTTAAAAACTCACACTCTGGAGCAGTAATTGCCTGGAACTTTTTCCATGCAAAAAAGAAGGCTCCAAAACTGCTCGAATATGTAGAAGACATCGACCTCTGGAAATTCAAAAAGAAAAACTCCAAAGAAATCTCAGCAGTACTCCAGCTTATAAGCTACACCTTCAAAGAATGGTCAAAATTTGCACTCAAAGCTGAAGATGCAAAAACACGCAAAGAAATTATAAAGCAGGGCAAAACAATCCTTTCCTATCAAAACAAAATCATCAAACGCATTGCACGACAGGCAAAGACCGTAACCATAAAAGGCAAAAAAGCACTTGCTGTAAACTGCCCAGTCCTCGCATCAGAAATTGGCAATGAACTCTCAAAAGGAGATATCCCAATCGGCATTGTCTGGTTTGAAGATAAGAAAAAAATAAAAATCTCCCTCCGCTCAAACGGCAAGGTAGACATCTCCAAAATTGCCGAGCAGTTCGGAGGAGGCGGACACAAAGCAGCTGCAAGCTTTAGATTACCAAAGAATGCAAAATTACCGTGGAAGTAGTATGCCCAAAGTTGTACTCACAAAAACAGGAGACAGAAAACAAAACATCCTCGAATCTTTAAAACCTCTTGAGGAAGAAATAAAAACAGGAATAGGAGACAAGCAGGTAATACTAAAACCAAACTGCGTATCAGACACAATACAGCTCGCATCAACCCACGTAGACCACCTCCGTGGGATTTTAGATTTTTTAAAACCCTTGTACAAAAAGAAAATTATTATTGCCGAATCCTCTGCCTTTGACTCAAAAAACGCTTTTAAGAACTTTGAATATGAAAAACTAACTAAAGAATATAACGCAGAGTTAAAAGACTTAAACGACGACGTGTTCGAAGAAAAAGAAATAATAAACTCTGACTACAAGCCTCTTAAAATTAGAATTGCAAAAACACTCTTAGATCAAAATAACTACATCATCTCTGCGGCAAAGCTAAAAACCCATGACACAGTAGTCGCGACCCTCTCTCTTAAAAATATTGTAATGGCAAGCATGCTAAAGAACTCTAACGGAAATGACAAAGTAAAAATGCATGCTGGAATCAAACAGATAAACAAAAGCCTCTTTATGCTCGCAAAAGAAGGACTTAAACCTGACCTTGCAAGCATTGACGGCTTTATTGGCATGGAAGGAGAAGGTCCTGTAGACGGAGGTCCAGTTGAAATGGGAATCGCAATTGCAAGCACTGACTTTCTCGCCGCAGACAGAGTTGCGCTTGAGCTTATGGAAATCGCCCCAGAAAAAATAGGATATCTTATGTACTGCAGAGATGCAGAATTAGGAGAATACGATTTAAATAAAATAAAAATAATCGGAGAAAAGCCAAAAAACCTCAAAAAACAGTTCAAACTCCACTCTTCAGCTAAGGCCCAGTTCAACTGGAGATAAAAGCAAAAAGGTTTCCTGTTTCCAAAAATCTGGTATTATAAAAAGCAATGGCAAAACTCGTCATTCACACAGACGGGGGAGCTAGGGGAAACCCCGGACCTGCAGCAATTGGAGCAGTTGTTGGCGGCAAGGAGTACGCTGAAGCAATAGGAGAAACAACAAACAATATTGCTGAATACAAGGCAGTAATTTTCGCGCTTAAAAAAGCACGGCACCTCACGGGGCGCGAAGACTCGAAAGAGACGGAGATTGAAATAAACTCCGACAGCGAATTAATAGTAAACCAGCTAAACGGAAAATATAAAATCAAAGAAGACGACCTAAAAATACTTTTTGTAGATGTTTGGAATATCCAACAAAGTTTCAAAAAAGTAACATTCAACCGCATACCGCGTGAAGAAAACAAAGCAGCAGATAAATTAGTGAATAAGCTCCTCGGACGCCAAACTCTGCCATTCTAACAACTTCAATTGACTTTGCAAAATTTAGTGGTATAATAAAATAAATCGGTAAGTCATGTGATAGCTATTTCGGACTTAATTCATGAAGAGTCCGAACTAGAGGAAAGTCGGGACACTGACCCCGCCTTGGCGGGGAAACGTAGCGGGTAACACCCGTCACGCGAAAGCGAGAGGTGCGAGCAGAAACGTCGAAATGCGCAAGCATTGAGACGCCCACCAAAATTTGGCGGGCGAACCCTACAGGCAACTGAAGGGATGAAACGGCAAAATCCTTACGTCAGTGCAAGGCCGTGTCCTCCAACATAGTGTTAGAGGAAGTCGCCGCAAGAGTCCGCGAGCAATCAAGGACCCAGATAGATTATCACTTAAACAGAATCCCGCTTATGACTTGCCGATTTTTGTTATATAATAATCTACAGAAGTAAAACACCTAAAAGAATGGACAAACCTTCAGAAAAAGATCTCGTATATCTAGGCAGGTGCGACTTTAGAAATCAGAGTCAGCTATTTGGATTGAAAAGAAAAGACCGGCGCCAACACACATACGTAATAGGAAAGACTGGAACCGGTAAAAGTACCTTTCTTCATAACCTCATCGTTCAAGACATAGAAAACGGTGAGGGCCTTAGTGTTGTAGACCCGCATGGAGAACTCGTAGAAAGTGTTCTGGAAAAAATTCCAGAGTCAAGAAAAGACGACATCATCTACTTCAATCCAGCAGACTCAGAATATCACGTCGGATTTAACCCGCTCGAGATTCCAGATCCAAAATACAAACATTTGATTGCATCCGGCCTTATGAGCATTTTCACCAAGCTCTGGGCAAACGTATGGTCAGCCAGGATGGAATACATCCTGAATAACGCCATTCTCGCACTCGCAGACACACCGGGCACAACCCTCTTAGGAGTAAATAGAATCCTTGTTGACAAAGACTACCGCCAAACCATAATCGGAAACTTAAAAGACCCAGTTGTGAGAGCCTTCTGGGTACACGAATATGAAGAGTGGCGCGACCAGTTCAGAAACGAAGCAATTGCCCCAATTCAAAACAAGGTGGGACAGTTTCTATCAACCGCCCTCATCCGAAATATCGTAGGGCAGCAAAAAAGCACTCTGGATATCTTCAAGGTCATGAATGAGGGAAAGATACTCCTCATTAACCTCTCCAAAGGAAAAATCGGAGAAGACAACTCCTCGCTCCTAGGAAGCATGCTTATCACAAAAATTCAGCTAGCTGCCATGGAGCGCGTCCGCATTCCAGAGGAAGAACGAATTGACTTCTACCTCTACGTAGACGAGTTTCAAAACTTCGCAACTGACTCTTTTGCAAACATCTTATCTGAGGCCAGAAAGTACCGTCTAGACCTCATACTCGCGCACCAGTATATCGGCCAGCTAGTTACAGAAAACTCTACAACAGTAAGAGACGCAGTCTTTGGAAACACAGGAACCATGATTATGTTCCGCGTAGGCGCAACAGATGCAGACTTTCTTGAGCAGGAATTCGAGCCCGAATTCACCCCGGAAGACATGGTAAACCTGCCAAACTACTGCGTCTATTTAAAACTAATGGTAGGAGGAATCACATCTCGTCCTTTTTCAGCAACAACCCTTCCTCCATTCAAAATCCCAACAACAGTACTCGAAGTAGAAGAAATCATAAAAAACTCCCGCGAAAAATACGCCCGCCCCAGCCAGATAGTAGAAGACGAAATCTCATCATGGTCAGCAACAATAACAGAAGGAACAACTAAAGTTGAAGCAACCTGTGACGTGTGTGGAAAAGAAACAACCCTAAACTTTGAACCAACCCCAGGCAAACCCATCTACTGCATAAACTGCCTAAAGAAAGTAAAAGAAGGAAAGATGGCAAAAATTCCTGAAGAGAGAGACTTTAAAAGAGAGAAGGCAAAATTCAAAGCCAACCTTTCAGCCATTGGCATTGATATAGTAGAAGAGCGCAGAAATGAAGAAGAGAACCAGTCTCCTGCACGCGCCATGCCTACGCATGCAGGAGGCGCGACGCAAGCAGGAAAGCCTCAAGAACACCAAGGGGGGCGTGGAAGGCAAGAGGGAAACAGACCACATCAAGATAACAGAAATAACAGAGGAAACTGGGGACAAAAAAATCAGGGGGGAGGATATAACCAAAACAACAACAGGCCGCAAAACCAAAGATACCAAAGAGAGCCCCAAGGAGACGAAGGCCCGTCCAAAAAATCTGTAATAGACGCACTTGAAGAAAAATTTGAACAGATAGAAAGTGGGGGAGAACAAAAAGAAAAAAAGGAATTGACACTCAAAGATCTTGCTGAGCAGAAAGAAGAAAAGAAAGAACAGGAAAAACCAAGAGGCTCCAGCAAAGACGTAGAAAGCTTGCGCAAAAATCTACGACAAGCTCTTACTAAACAAAAAGGAGACTAACTAGATTGACAATAATCTAGATTATTGTACTATTGATAACAGAGTTACGGCTGTCTTCGAGATCCTGATGGAAGGGAAGAACCATGAGAGTCTTACGAAGACGCAAAAAGCCTGAAAGTCATACCACTGACAAACACGGTAGAATACCATTCTACTGGATAGGGGCAAGGATAAGATTCCAAAGCACGCAAGCCAACTTAACGATAGAGGGAAGGGTTCAAAACGGACACGTCTACAGAACACCAAGCGAAAGAAAAGCCACTCTTCTGGTAATAGAAACAGAAGAAGCAGCAGCCCCAGATGAAGGCGTACGCGAAGCCATAGTCCTAATCAAGTTCACAGACGCAGAAACGTGGTTCTACGCTGGCGGATTCTTCCACGACGACGACCCGCGAAAACTCCCAACACTAGAGTCCCCGCCAGAAGGCCTCGTCCCCGGAACATTTCGAAGAATCTTTCGGCGGGCAGCATAGCCTAACAACAGGGCACCGGACATACATTTTCCAATCCTCTTCTCGTCAAACCCCTCGCATTACGCACGCAGGGGTTTTTGTTTGCAAATCATATATAAAATAAGGTAGTATTCCAAAAAAGGCCGAGACAATAAATAATAAACTAAACAAATATTTAGAAGCCAGACATCTAAACACATAATAATTAAAAAGGTCAAGGTGTCTTAATATAATATTTAACAAAAAACTATGTCAGACATAACTCTATACACATCCATTGTAATAGGAATAATCATCATCCTCGTCCTCTTCCTGCGACAGATAAATCAGTATGAACGGGGAGTAATGTTCACCCTAGGAAAGTTTACTGGTGTGAAAAACCCAGGCTGGCGCCTCGTTGTACCCATTTTCCAGTCTATGAAAAAGGTAGACATGCGAGTAAAAGCAGTTGATGTGCCGGACCAGAAAGCAATCACAAGAGATAACATCTCAGTTGGAGTAAACGCGGTAATCTACTACAAAGTATCAGACTCCTCAAAAGCAATCCTAGAAGTAGAAAACTTCTTCCACGCCGTCTCCCAACTAGCCCAGACCACAATGAGAAATGTAGTAGGAGAAGTCGAGCTCGACGAACTCCTCTCCGGCCGTGAAAGCATCTCAGAAAAAATTAGAAGTATAGTAGACGTAGCATCTGATGAATGGGGAATAAAAGTTGATAATGTTGAGCTAAAAGATGTCGCGCTTCCAGATGATATGGAACGAACAATTGCAAAGCAGGCTGAAGCAGAACGTGAAAGAAGAGCAGTTATCATCAAAGCACAAGGTGAGGTTGCAGCAGCAGAAAACATGGCAAAAGCTGCCAGAATCCTAAGCGGCTCAACTGGAGCTCTCCATCTTCGAACTTTGCAGTCCCTAAACGACCTCTCATCTGACCAGTCAAACACAGTAGTATTCGCAACACCGCTCGAAGTTCTCCGCGCATTCGAGAAGTTCTCAGGAGGCGCTCCACAAGAACCTTTAGAGCCGCAGATAACCACAGAACCACCCCCACCAGAAGAAGAATACTAATCAAAAGCCCCCGCTAAACGGGGGTTTTTATTTATATAATATATTTATTCCTTACTAACCCTCTCTACATACTCCCCATTTGTAGTATTTACTCGAATCACATCCCCACTGTTTATAAATAGGGGAGTGTTTACCTTTGCTCCAGTTTCCAAAACCACAGACTTTGTTCCACCTCCGGACGTATTACCCTTTATAGAAGGCGGCGCTTCCTTTACCTTCAAATCCACTTTTATAGGAAGTTCAATTGCAACGATCTTCTCATCAAACTTCTGCGCCGAAACTTCTATTCCTCCTTTCAAAAACTTAGAAACATCGCCAACCAAATCTTCCTTCAGCAAAAACCTGCCTGATGGATCCCCAACTGGATGAAACCAAAACTCGCGCGTGAGCGCGCCCTGAGCCTGCCGAAGGGCTCCCTTGTCTCTGACATAAATGAATTGAACAGGCAAAGACTCAATTTCTGCCTCTTCAAAGCTATCACTCTGCTGTGCTCCAATCTGCTGAATCTTCCCAGTCAAAAGATTTCGAACTTTCAACTGCACAGTAGGCTTCTGCGCCTGCATACGAACAAAATCATATTCAAGCACCTTGTACGGATCTCCCTTTTTTACAAAAATCGTCCCTGGTTTTAAATCTGTATATGATAGCATCAAAAAAAGAATACAGAAGCAATGAAAAAGAAGCAACCTACCTACGCCATGCCTACGCATGCAGGAGGCTTGAAAATAAAAATATGTACACTCTTAATGCGACCGCATCATGAGTGTACATATACAGAGAAGCAAAAAAGAGCCCAGGGGCTCTAAAAAAGAAAAGACCATCTCCCGATGAAGATGGCCCAATATGATATCGCACAATTGTGCGAATAAGTGCACACTGCGCCGATGTCGGCCTATTGTTGCCCGAAGATCGTCAGAACACGTTCGGTCAACCTCTGCCGTAGAAACCGACGCAGGGTGGGGGGAGAAACACGTCATGTGGTCACACCTCCCCCGCGAACTAGAACGAAGGGATTCGTACCATCCTCCTAGAGGATGGCTCTCCGCCGAGAGTCAACTCCGTCAGGCGAAGCCCGAGGAGAAGGTCATCTCAGCCTCCTTTCTCCATCCGAACCACGGACACGCGCGACGGCGACGGCCGGTTCAGATGGCCGCGACCACGCAGGGAATCGACAGTATGGAGCTCGAAGCGTTCGGGCCGGCGGTCTCGACGTGGCGCCCGCGGCCGCTGCACTTGGCGTCGACGAACTTGCTGGCGCTGAAGGCGTTGTTCTCTTTCAAGTTAGTTCGAGGTCCCGAACAGCCGCGCCCAGTCGGCGGTGAGTGTGAGTAATACATGAAGGCTTCAAGCCTCCCATGTTGTTTGACCCTGAAGGGCCAAGTGAACGAACGACGTAATGAAACGACACCGGTCACTTCTACCACCCGCCTTAACACACCCCCCAACATTTGTCAACGCCTATCAAATATGGCATAATAAAGCCCCACACCTTTACAAAGATGTGAGGCTAAACCCATGAAAAAGACCATAAATAAAGGAAAATCAGTGCTTGTAGCACTATCTGGAGGAGTAGATTCCTCTGTTGCTGCTTTTTTACTACAAAAACAGGGATATAACGTATCAGGCTCTTTTATAAAGTGTTTTAACATAGATGGATGCGCTGTGACTGATGCAGAAGATGCTCGCCGCGTTGCATCACATTTAAACATCCCATTCTATACATTTGATTTTGAAAAAGAGTACAAAAAGCGCGTTGTAGAATACATGATAAAAGAATATAAGGCTGGAAGAACACCAAACCCAGATGTCATGTGCAATAAAATGGTGAAATTCGACCTCTTCTTAAAACAGGCAAAAAAAATGGATTTTGACTTTATTGCAACTGGCCACTACAGCCGCCTTCGGCGGAATAACCAATTTTCAATTCCCAATTTTCAATTACTTGCTGCGCACGACAGCGCGAAAGACCAGACATATTTTCTTTGGACCCTCACGCAAAACATTCTAAAGCAGTGCCTGTTCCCAATCGGTGATTATAAAAAATCAGAAGTCCGGGAAATTGCCCGCAAAGCTAATCTGCCAACAGCTGAAAAAAAAGACTCACAAGGCATCTGCTTTCTTGGGAAAATTTCTATCATGGACTTCCTCAAAAAATACATCAAAGCAAAAGACGGAGATGTACTCAACACAAAAGGAGACATAATCGGCACTCATGATGGCGCAGCCTTCTACACCATTGGTCAGCGCCACGGCTTTACCATAAAAACAAAAGATACAAAGACAAAGCCCCGCTACATCGCGGAAAAAAATGTAAAAACAAACACCCTCATCGTTGCTGAAGCAAACGACCCAGCCCTGTCTAAAAAAGAACTAACCCTCACAAACCTCAACTTCATCAACCCAAAGAACCATACCCCCATTCGCGCGAATGGGGGCAATGAAGTATTCGTGCGAATTCGCTATAGACAGCCTTTACAAAAAGCAAAGCTAATGAAGCTATCAGCTTCCGCCAAAGGCGGATCCGCCTCGGGAGGAAAAAGCTATAAGCTAATTTTTGATAGCAATCAAAAATTCATAGCTTCTGGTCAATCCGCAGTCTTCTATTCTAAAACAGGAGAGCTTCTAGGCGGAGGAATCATTGCATAACACAACACTGCGTGCATATAATAAAAACATGAGTAACCGGGTATTTATCATACACGGCTATGGGGGTCGTCCTGAAGACGCATGGCGCCCCTGGCTTCAAGACGAACTCCAAAAGCAGGGCTGGGAAACAACGCTCCCAGCAATGCCGAACCCAGACCACCCAAAAATGACTGAGTGGGTAGCTAAACTTCAGCAAGAAATAGGAGAACCCGCAAGAAACACATTCCTCGTCGGCCACAGCTTAGGATGCATTGCAATCCTTCGCTACCTTGAAATACTCGAAAAAGGCCAAGAAATCGGCGGAGCAGTTCTCGTTGCAGGATTTACAGACAGCCTAAACACAAAAGAATTAGGCTCATTCTTTGAAAAGCCAATTAGGTGGTACGACATTAAATCACACTGCAGACAATTCACAGCAATTCATTCTGACAATGACCCATGGGTGCCCTTATCACACGCAGACACATTCAAAGAAAAACTAAACGCTGAAGTTATTGTACGGTCAGGAATGAAACACTTCTCAGAAGACGACAATGTAGAAGAAAGTTTCAAACTGCCAGCAGCCTTAGATGCCCTCAAAAAAATGGAAAGCAGCTAAAGGTCGAAAAAAATCAACCATCATCATGATCTTAATCTACACAACTTGTAAAAATACAGATGAGGCGCGAGAAATGGCGACAAAACTTCTTTCTGAAAAAGTAGCAGCAGGCGTAGATATCTTTCCAATTTACTCCATACACAGAGACAGCGGACAGGTAAAAGGGGTAAATGCAGCATCAATGATAGTAAAGACTGAAGAGAGAAAGATACAGCAGGTAAACGATGTACTCCGACAAACAAATACAGAATTTGAGCCTCGAGTCGTCTCATTCAAACCATTCCGAATCAATCAAGAATTCAAGGAATGGGTCACCACATCCGTTGCATAAAAAGCATTCCAGCAAATGAGAATCCACGATACATTCTTCTTTGGAGCTCTGTTTTTTCTTGTGGGAGTCCTTGCCAGAAACATAGGCATAAGAAAAGAAATTCTAATCTTCACAATTATCGTAGGCCTAATATTTGGAATACTTTTTTTATTCACGCGATCAAAAAAAGCGCTTGCACTCACTGCCCTTGTACTGCTCACAATCCCCGGAGCGGTTTTTTATACCTCATACGAACTAAACTTCCAAAAAAACCAAAACATAGAATTTAATAAAGAAATCACATTCATTGGTAGGGTAAGAAATAACCCTCTACAAAAGACATTCCAAGAATCCATATTAGAGCTTCAAGAACCATACAAAGGGAGCGTACAAATACGAACACCAAACTATCCAATATTTAAACACGGGGAAATTCTCACCTTCATAGGAGAAGTCCAAAAAACAAAAGGCGGTTACGGAGACTATCTTGAACGAAACAAAAAAGTAGCGGGAATAAGTTACTTTCCAAAGCTCCAAAAAAGAAAAGAGGCGACAAACTCAATATCAAAAACTCTTTTTACTTTAAGAGAAAAAATACTCTCTGCATTCAAACAAACCCTCCCATACACCGAGTCTGCCTTTCTCGGCGGAATAACAATCGGAAGCAGGGAAGAGTTTACCGATGAATTCAAAGACGCAATGTCAAAAAGCGGCACAACACACCTTGTTGCCCTATCCGGATACAACATCACCATCCTAGTTAAAGTCACAGCAACAATACTCGCCCTCGTCCTCTCTCGAAAAAAAGCGCTATTTGGAACAATAATTGCAATCATAGGATTTGTTGCAATGACAGGCGCCGAGGCCTCTGTAGTACGAGCAGCTATAATGGGAATACTCGCATCTATCGCTCCATTCGTGGGACGCATCTACGCGCCAAGAAATTCTATAATACTTGCCGCCCTACTAATGGCTCTCTGGAACCCAAATATCCTTGCTCACGACGTAGGATTCCAACTTTCATTCCTTGCGCTAATCGGCATTGTCTATCTAAAGCCCGCAATAGAAAAACTATTCAGAATAAAAAACGCCGGCCTACTCGCCTGGAAAGAAAACCTCACAACCACAGCATCCGCGCAGATTATGGTAACCCCGCTTCTTATCACAACCTTTGGCTCTGTATCTGCAGCTTCTCTTATATCAAATCTCCTCATACTTGAACTTATTCCATTTACCATGTTCCTCGGATTTATTCTCGCTGCAGTACACCTCATATCCTATAATCTCTCACTTATAATTGCCTGGATAACCCTCATACCGCTAAAAGTGGAACTCGGAATTATAAAACTATTCTCAATTATCACAATTCCAATATCAACAAACCTCACCGCAATTACAATCACCATATACTATCTTTTCCTCGCTGGCATAATCTATCGCCTCACCAAATTCAAACCAATACAAACATGACAATTATTATTCAAACAATCTTTAAAAAACTAAAAAAGAGAAAAACTGAGACCGGCATATTTGTTATATCCCTCATAATCCTCAACATCCTTCTCATCGCACACATCATTCAGCTCAAGCAGGACAAAAACCTGCTCCAAATCTATTTTTTAAGTGTCGGTCAGGGCGACAGTGAACTCATCATCCTCCCGGGCGGAGCAAAAATTCTCATTGACGGAGGCCCATCAAACAAAAAAGTTCTTCAAGAGCTTTCAAAAATCCTCTCACCATTCGACAGAAAAATAGACCTTATATCCACATCCCATCCTCAACAAGACCACATTGGCGGCCTCCCGGAAATAATTGAACGATTCAAAACAAGCGCACTCATCTCAAACGGAGTAGAGAACACTATTGGCGCATACAAAGCGCTCAATGAAACAACGGAAAAACATAAACTCCAAAACATCACACTCGCACAAGGAGACAAAATAAAATACAAAGACAGCAGAATTACAGTGGTCCATCCAACACATAAAACAGTAGAAAAAGATGTAAACGAATCATCCCTTGTTCTCTTGCTCGAATCTGCCTCGACAACTACGCTCTTTACCGGCGACATTAGTAAATCAATTGAAAAAAATCTTACGAGGTTCGGCCTTGTAAATGAAATTGATATTTTAAAAATCGCCCACCATGGCTCCAAAAACTCATCTGATAAAACCTTTCTAAAGCAAACCAGTCCCAAAATTGCAGTTATTGAAGTAGGAAAGAACTCCTACGGACACCCGGCATCAGTAACACTAAAAAATCTGGAAGCGCTTAGAACAAAAATTTATAACACCAACACTCAAGGAACCATAAAAATCACAAGCAATGGGAAAAGTCTAAAAATATACAAATAAAACAGGACAACGATGAACGCTGTCCTGATACAGACGAATGGCCTTCAATTACTAGACGGATACTCCTCACCCCTGTAATTTGAAGACCACGGAAGTGCCCAGTGGCCGCTAAAGAGAAGACACAGAACAACTATCACTAGGGCGAGAATACAGCCCCAGAATCCGATGCTCCCCTCAAAAAAGATCCGGGCAAGGACAACGCCTCCCACGACTCCAGAAAGGGAGCCGAGGAAGAAGGGAATCCAGATCTTACACTTATTATCGACAAGAACGTACGATACCGCACAAGCCGCCAGTCCTCCTATCAGAAGCACAACCAAACGCGGGACAAGGGGAAGGGCTGACCCCGCGCAGAAGATCGCACTGAAGAAAACGACTACCAGAAGAAACGCGCCCATTTTCTTGAGAGGCCCATTCCTTGTGGTCTTCATCACACACTTCCTTTCAGAGTGTTACGGCCCAGTAATCCACAATAAGAAAACTAGAGCCTTCAGTCCCAATTTAATTAAGATATTCGGAAGATCGGGAAGGGCGAAGAACGCCACTACCGCTAAGATCAAGAAGAGCAGAGCAAGAATGAAACAGCCGATTGACGGACCACCTGATACGCGCGAACCATCACCATTGAACATGACCCCAATCCTTATCCCAATCCCCGCTGCCTAGTATTACGACACAGGTTCTGAACTCACAAATACCACACCCAGACAAAAAAGTGAAGCCTCAAATCTCTTCTAATCTATGTACACTTGTGATGCGGTCGCATCGTGAGTGTACATAAAAGAATATCAATGTGTGTATTCATCTGTACAAACCACTTCCCCCACGCTACAATAAAATCTAATTAAAGTTCGTAAAGCTCTGGAAGTTTACCCAGTAGTTATGCGAAGCATATACTATCAGGGCTCACGAAACTAATAAAGCTCATCTATGCGTGTTTATTCTAGTGAAATACCCAAACGTGAAGGAAAATCTATAACTCTAAAAGGCTGGGTTAACACGCGTCGTGATCACGGCAAACTCATTTTTATAGACCTCCGCGACAAAGAAGGCTTAACTCAAGTTGTATTTGCCCCAGGCGACGATAAGCTTCTAAAAACAGCAGACACACTCCGCCCAGAGTGGGTTGTTGAAATATCTGGGGATGTAGCAAAACGCCCAGACAGCATGGTAAATAAAGAAATCTCAAGCGGCACACACGAAGTACAGGCAAAAAAGCTAAAAGTCCTAACCGAGGCAGAAACTCCTCAATTTGACGTAACATCTGACGGAAAAGAAATAGGCGAAGATAATCGCATGAAATACCGCTATCTAGACCTAAGACGCGACCGCATGAAAAAAAATATGGAGATGCGGGCAAAAATCATCCAGCACCTAAGAATACAGATGATAAAAAAGGGCTTTACGGAAATCGAAACTCCATACATTTCTAAATCCACACCAGAGGGAGCAAGAGACTATCTAGTTCCATCCCGCACACAACCCGGCAAATTCTACGCGCTCCCGCAATCCCCACAGCAATACAAGCAACTTCTTATGGTTGCGGGAATCGAAAAATACTTCCAAATAGTCCGATGCTTTAGAGACGAAGACACAAGAGGAGACAGACAGCCGGAGTTTTCGCAGCTTGATATTGAAATGAGCTTCACAAAACAAGAAGAAGTTCTAAAACTCATTGAAAAACTATTCCTAGGACTCGTAAAAGAACTCTATCCAAAAAAACATATCTCAACTTTGGATGAAAAGGGGAAAATCCCGCGACTCAAATACAAAGATGTTATAAAAGAACACAAAACTGACCGCCCAGATCTTCGCAAAGATAAAAACGACCCGAATGAACTTGCATTCGCATTCGTAATAGACTTCCCAGCATTCATCTGGAGCGAAGAAGAAAAAAGATGGGACGCAGTCCACCATCCATTCACTATGCCGCAGACAAAAAGCTTGAAAGACTTCAACAAACAGTTCGAAAAGGACCCCGCAGCCATAAATGCATGTCAGTATGATTTAGTACTGAACGGATTTGAAGTTGCAGGAGGCTCAATTCGTATACACGATCCAGAACTTCTAAAGCGTGTATTTGAAGTTATGGGAAATAAGTCAGAGGAAATCGAAAACAAATTCGGCCACATATTTAAAGCATTCAAATACGGAGTCCCGCCGCACGGCGGCATTGCATCAGGCCTCGACCGACTCATTGCAGTCCTCCAAGGAGAACCAAACATCCGTGAAGTTATTGCCTTCCCAAAGACAGGAGACGGCAGAGACTTAATGATGGATGCTCCATCAGAAGTTTCCAAAAAACAACTCAAAGAACTCCACATAAAAATCGAAGAAGACGAAAAAAAATAAAAATAAGATGACAGAGCAAGAGACAAGAACTTGTAAGTCCTGCTCCACAGAATTTCAGATAACGCCAGATGACCAGTCCTTCTACGAAAAAATAAAGGTTCCGCCCCCAACCTTTTGCGCGCCATGTAGAATGCAGCGCCGCTTTGCGTGGAGAAACGAACGCTCACTCTACAAAAGAAAAAGCGATTTATCAGGAAAAGACATCATCACACTTTATTCAGAAGACAAGCCATTCAAGGTATACAGCCAAAAAGAGTGGTGGAGCGATGCGTGGGACGGAACAAACTGGGGACAGGAGTATAACTTTTCAAAAACATTCTTTGAGCAATTTCATGAACTACAAAAAAAGGTACCCCGCCTTGCCATCTTTAATTTCCAGTGCACAAACTCCGAATACACAAACCAGTCATACGAAAACAAAAACTGCTATCTCTGCTTTAGTATCACCACCTCTGAAGACTCTACCTACCTCACAAGCGTAGGAGACATGAGACACTCACTTGACTGTCTATATACGTTTAAATCAGAATTCTGCTACGAGCTCATTGATTCGGAAGCATCTTCGCGTTCCTCATTTCTCATAAACTGCGAAGGCTGCATTGACTCCGTCTTCCTCTTCGACTGCAAAAACTGTCAAAATTGCATTGGCGGCGTCGGCCTACGAAATCAAAGTTACATATTCTGGGGAGAACAACTCACAAAAGAAGAATTCGAGAAAAAGAAAAAAGAGTTCGATCTAGGAAGTTATAAAACCACAAAAGAAGCTAAAGAAAAATTCGCGAAACTCATCCTACAATTTCCAAGAAAAGCGCAGAGATTCAAAAACTGCATATCCTGCACAGGAGATACGCTCCGGGATTGCAAAAACACGAGATCTGGTTTCGGCTCCTACGACCTTGAAGATTGTGCCTATATTGCAAGAATGTACAGCTGTAAAGACACCCACGACAGCTATGGATTAGGAAAAGCTGAGCTCATCTACGAAACCATAGGAAACGAGGAAGTCTACGACGTACAATTCTCAAACGTAACCACCAACTCAAGACGGATGGAATATTGCGATTCGTGCGTAAACTCTGAAGATTGTTTCGGCTGTGTGGGACTCAAAAGTAAACAGTACTGCATCCTAAACAAACAGTACTCCAAAGAAGAATACGAAGAGATCGTCCCAAAAATCATCGAGCACATGAACGAAATGCCATACACGGATCAAAGAGACAAGAAATACGCATACGGCGAATTCTTTCCTGCCGAATTATCTCCATTCGCGTATAACGAAACAATTGCCCAAGAATACTTCCCCCTATCTAAAGAAGAAGCAAAAAAACAAGACTATAGATGGAAAGAAGAAGAACAACGTGACTACAACATCAGCGTTACACCAGACAAACTATCTGACAACATAAATGAAGTAGATGAAAGCATAACCAAAGAAATAATTGGATGCGAACACAAAGGAGAATGCAACGAACAGTGCACCACTGCCTTCAAAATCACACCACTAGAATTCCAGTTCTACAAAAAGATGAAAATACCCCTACCGAGACTCTGTTCAAACTGTAGACACTATGCCCGCCTAACACAAAGAAATCCTCTTAAGCTTTGGCACAGTGGATGTCAGTGTACAGGAACAAAATCTGACCCTTCGAAAAACTCAGGACAAGAAAATATATACACAAACACCAAAACTCACCACCATGGCAAAGACAACTGCGCAAATAAGTTCGAAACATCGTTTGCCCCAGAAAGAGAAGAAATAATCTACTGTAAGGAATGCTACGACGCAGAAATCGCATAACTTCAACGGCTACAAAGGGTAAGTAGCCATTAAAACCGAATAAATGGACACTCAAACCAAAAAATGCCAGTCCTGCTCCACAGAATTTCAGATAACGCCTGAAGACACTGTGTTTTATAAACAAATGGCAGTCCCTGCCCCGACCTTTTGTCCAGCTTGCAGAGCACAGCGCCGTATGGCATGGCGTAATGAACGCTCCCTACACAAAAGAGACTGCGATTTGTGCAAAAAATCAGTTATTTCTATCTATCCGCAAGAAACACCTTTTCCAGTCTACTGCCGGAAATGCTGGTACTCTGATAAATGGGATCCAATAAAGTATGAGAAAAATTACGACTTTGAAAAACCATTCTTTACGCAATATAAAGAGCTCCAAGATAAAGTTCCGCGTCTGGCAGTATGGAACTCAAAATGCATAAACTCCGACTACACAAACCAGTCCTACAACAACAAAAACGTCTACTTCTCATTCGGCCTTAAAGACTGCGAAGATTCCGCATACGTAAACTATGCAGTAGAAGCTAAAGATACCCTTGATAGCGCATTTGTTAATAACTCTGAGTCTCTCTACTCATGTATAAACACAGAAAAATCCTACAGAGGAAAGTTCCTGCAGGAATGCGAAGCATGTGTTGATTCTGCCTTTCTATATAACTGTAGAAACTGCCAGAACTGTTTTGGAGGCATAAACCTGCGCGGAGCAGAACATGTCTTCTTTGGAGAAAAACTAAGCAAGGAGGAATATGAGAAAAAGATAAGCAGGCTAAATCTTGGAAGTTACAAAACTCAACAGGAATTAAAACAAAAATTCGAAGACTTAAAAAGAAAAACAATATTTCGATATGCAAAGCTCGTAAACTGTACAAATTCCACAGGAGACCACCTTATAAACGCGAAAAACTGCGCAAACACCTTTGACGGCTTCGAGTTAGACAATGTTCGTCACAGCACATGGGTCTTCCGCAATAAAGAAGTTTCAGATATATACGGCGTAGGGGACAGCGAATTTCTTTATGAATGCATCTCCATAGAAGAAGTTCAGAACATTAAGTTCGGAATCGTAGGACACATAGCGCACCATGCTGAATTTATAGATCTCTGCTTCTCCTCCTCAAATATCTTTGGCTGTATAGGACTCCGCAACAAAGAATATAGTATTCTAAACAAGCAGTATCCAAAAGAAAAATACGAAACACTTATAGAAAAAATAAAAAGGCAGATGAGTGAAATGCCATATAAAGACGCAAGAGGTAGAGAATACAAGTATGGAGAATTCTTTCCAATAGAAATCTCTCCATTTGCATATAACAACTCGCTTGCTAAAGAACGATTCCCTTTAACCAAAGAACAGGTAGAAAAAGAAGGATACAGATGGCAAGAAGAAGAAAAACGCGACTACAAAACCACGCGAGACCCACAAGACCTTCCGGATAATATAAAAGATCTCTCCGACTCCATTACAGAAGAAATAATTGGCTGTGAACACAAAGGAGAGTGCAATGAAGGATGTACAACTGCCTTCAAAATCACTCCGCCCGAATTCCAATTCTATAAAAAGATGAATATCCCGCTTCCACACCTCTGCCCAAACTGCAGACACTATGCCCGCCTAGCACAAAGAAACCCTCTTAAGCTCTGGAACAGAACATGTCAGTGCGCTGGAATAAAGTCTGACCCTTCGACCCATTCGACACATGCTCAGGGTCACCCCGAGAAAAGTCGAGGGGCGAAAAACTCAGGGCAAGAAAATATATACACAAACACCAAAGCCCACGACACTCACAAAGAAAACCACTGTGCTAATGAGTTTGAAACCTCATTTGCGCCCGAAAAAGAAAACACCATCTACTGCAAAGAATGCTACGACGCAGAAATTGCATAAAGTTGTCCACTCCTAACAAGATTGACTCACTCCAAAAAATCTGCATAATAGTACGAATAAGTACAAAAAACGTATGGATGGATTTTCTTTTCCAATTTTCAAAACAAAAACAGAGGGAGTAATAGAATCCTTCTCTCTTGACGACCCTGAAGAAAGGAAGAAGTACTTTGAGGCAAAAGCAAGCGAGGAAATCAAAAAGATTCGAAAGTTCCTAAAACGAAACACATTTGTAGGCTTTCTTCTTGGCCCAAAAAACTCCGGAAAAGGGACCTACTCAAAACTCTTTGCAGAAGCAGTGGGAGAAAAATATATCCGCCACATCTCTGTAGGAGACATAGTCCGTGACGCGCACAAGGCCCTTGAAAACGGGGAAGAAGGAAAAGAAATCATGGACTTTCTCGAAAAAAACTATAGAAGTTCCATCCCGCTAAAAGACGCAATAGACGCATTCCTCGGAAGAAGCACAACAACACTCCTTCCAACAGAACTCATTCTAACTCTCGTAGAAAGAGAAATAACCGAGTCAAAGAAAAAAGCAATCTTCATTGACGGCTTCCCAAGAAGCCTGGACCAGATCTCATACTCCATCTATTTCCGGGCACTCATGGGTTATCGTGACGACCCTGACTTTTTCGCATTCATCAACGTACCTGAAACAATAATAGACGAACGAATGAAAAATCGTGTCATATGCCCGGAATGCAAAACTCCAAGAAGTGTAAAATTCCTAAAAACAAAAGAAATATGCTATGACAAAGAAAGAGACGAGGTATGCCTAGTATGCGATGATCCAAAATGTAAAGGAGCAAAATATATAACAAAAGAAGGAGACGAACTTGGTATCGAAGCAGTACGAGACAGAATAGAAGCAGATAAAAAAGTTATGCAGACGCTCCTAAAGCTGGAAGGCGTTCCAAAAATCTATCTTAGAAACGCAATTCCAGTAAGAAAGGCAAAAGAAAAAATAGATGACTATGAAATTACTTCCTGCTACAGATATGAAGTAAACAAAGAAACAGGGGAGGTGAAGACCATTCAGGAGCCATGGATTGTAAAAGACGATGAAGGCATAGATTCCTACAGCCTCCTGCCATCTGCAATTGTACTCTCTCTCATGAAACAGATGGTGGATGTACTAGAACTTTAATTTTAAATAAAACACAAACACTTGACAAAATACCGTAAATCTACTACGGTATTTTTGGTACGTAAGGGCCCTCTTGAAATAAATATGGCGAAGGGGAAAACCAATGGCCGAAAAGAAATTAACCTCGTCGCAGGACTTAATGGGTCTCCTAAGCGAGATCATCTCGACCACGCTTGAAGAGACTGAAGCAACACACGGAGGACACTGGTTCACATGTGGCGCCGTAGCGAAATCACTAGGAATATCAGCCCAAGAAGTACGGCAGCTAACTAGAACCTCTATATTTTTCGAATGGGAAAAACCGCCGAGAACAAAGAGGGGAAGAAAGCGCAAGAAAGAATTGGGATTCCGTCCCAGAAAGCTCGCGATTCAGGAGCACAGAAAAAGGACCTCCTGAAGTAGTGGAAGCGACTCTCATCAATCCATATAGCTCTGGCACTGCCGGAGCTTCTTTTTTTACACCCTCCCACCAACAACAAAATAGCGCGGCGCACTCTCCAAATAAAGAAACTCTTCGGAGAAAATATTTGCCGAAGCGCATCACAACTGTCCGAGTAAAGAGGAGAAAGTAGGAAAAGAGCGTTGTCTGAGCGAAGCGAGTTCGCTCTTTTCCGTAAAGCTTTCTCTGATGAGCGAGGAACACAGTTAAATGCGCGGAGGTATATGAACGAGAAGAGCTTCTTTATTGCCTCACTCGCAGCCGTGCTATAATATACATAGCCTCACTTGCATAGATTTTCGGATCAAATAGTTACACAAGGGATCCTAATATAGTCTTACTTTACTGATTCGTTCNGGAAGTANGTACTGNNGGAACCCACCTGGCTCATTGGCCGGGAANATCTANCAAGTGGGGCTTCAAAAAATTCGTCTATAATGACGAGTTTTTTGGTAGAAAAGCTTGGAATATGGCAAAAAACGAGTCATAATGCAAATATGTTCAGAAGAATCTTCATAGGCGTTGCCTGGCCATATGTAAATGGTGACCTGCACGTTGGACACATTGCCGGCTATCTCCTGCCAGCCGATATTTTTGCGCGCTTCCATCGCTTCCTTGGAAATGACGTTCTTATGGTTTCTGGATCTGACTGCTATGGAACTCCAATCACTCTAGAGGCTGACAAAAAAGGAGTACGTCCTGAAGACATAGTAGATGAGTACCACCCAAAAAATACTCGCCTATTTCGCGGGCTCGGGATATCCTTTGATAATTACACGACCACCACAACAGAAAACCACAAAGTACTTGTTCAAAACTTCTTTCTTCAGCTTCTAGAAAAAAAATATCTTACAAAAAATTGGACAAAGCAGTACTACTCAGAACAAGAACAAAAATTCCTTCCAGACAGATATGTGGAAGGAATTTGTCCATATTGTGAAGAAAAACACGCTCGAAGCGACCAGTGTGATCAGTGCGGAAAAATTCTTGAGCAGGGAGAGCTAAAAGAACCAAAAAACAAACTAACCGGCAAGCCACTAAGTCTAAAAGATACTGAGCACTACTTCCTCGACTGGCCAAAGATAGAGCCATTCCTAAAAAAATATGTAAAAGACCGGGGGAAACTCTGGAGAAGATGGGTACAAAAAGAAACCGAAGGGTGGCTAAAGCAGGGACTAAAGCCGCGAGCAATCACTCGCGACCTTGACTGGGGAGTAAAACTACCCATAGACCAAATTCCAAAAGACCAAAGAATAGAAAATATAGAAAACAAAAGAATCTATGTCTGGTTCGAAGCAGTAATCGGCTATCTCTCCGCCTCTGTCGAATGGGCGGAAGAAAAAAGAAAAGAAGAAGAACCAACCCTTGAAGACTTCTGGTATGATAAAAGAGCTGAACACTATTACTTCATGGGGAAAGATAATCTTGTCTTCCACACACTGTTCTGGCCGGGACAACTCCATTTATATAACACTGACCTACACCTCCCCGACATACTCGCAATTAATCAGTTCCTAAACCTTGAAGGCCACAAGTTCTCAAAAAGCAGGGGGATTATAATCGACTCCTCATATATTACACGAACCTACGGAACAGATACTGTACGATTCTACCTTGCAACCATAATGCCGGAAGCAGGGGACACGGACTTTAGCTGGTCCGAGTTCGTGCACAAACACAATCACGTCCTTATAGCAAACTTAGGAAACTTCATAAACCGAACACTCACTCTGGCAAAAGAAACAACACTCAAAGGAAAATACGTTGAACGAAAGGTAGAGAAAGAAGTTGAAGAGCAAATGAAAGAGGCAGCAGAGGCCCTGGAAAACACAGAGTTCAAGAAATACACAGAAAGCTTCCTAGCTCTCTCTGACTTTGGAAATAAATATTTCTCAAATGCAGAACCCTGGAAAGACATGGATCATAATAGAACCGGCTCATTTCACACAGTTATGTCAGGATGCCTCTATATAACCCTTGCTCTACAAGCCCTTATAAAGCCCCTACTTCCGGAAACCTATGAAAAGCTAAAAACGCTCACAAAAGTAGACTTCAAAATATGGCCAAGCCCTGACGTACTCAAAAAATCAGTAAATAAGGTATCTATTGGAAAAATCACACCGCTCTTCCGCAAAATAGAGCCAAAAGTCATAGAAGAAGAGCTTGCCAAGCTCCCAATTCACCGCAAAGAACAAATCCCACCGTCTAATGCCTAAATATAGCAAGATTCAGGCAGGGGATTGACGCGACACATAAATACCATTAAAATACTCCCACAACATAATACATGAGAGATGCATCAGTAGTTAAAGTGGAAGGAGTGGTTGAAGAAGCTCTACCAGGGCTTCTTTTTCGGGTAAATCTGCTAAAAGAAAAAACAGAAGACGCAGAAGAAAAGCCCAGACAAATCCTGGCATACATGGGAGGAAAAATGAAAAAGTACAGAATCCGAGTTGTGCCGGGCGACAGAGTTACTGTTGAAATGCCAAGCATTACAGACGAACGCGGCCGAATAATCCGCCGCCTCTAATCATGAAGGTCCAAGCATCGGTTAAAAAAATATGTAAAGACTGCAAAACAGTCCGAAGGAAAGGACGCGTATTCGTAATCTGCAAAAAAAATCCAAGACATAAACAAAGACAAGGATAACTATTATGAGAATTTCAGGAGTAAACATCCCAGATGAAAAAAAGACAAGGATCGCCCTCACATATATATATGGGGTTGGAGGGACGTCTGCGGAAAAAATTCTAGAAAAAACAAAAATCGACAAAGAAAAGAAGGCAAAGGAGCTCTCAAGAGATGAAGTCATGAAAATTCAAAAAGCCCTCGAAGAAGGACAGGAAATCGAAGGAGAATTACGCCAGAAAAAAAGAAGCAATATAGACCGAATAAAAAGCATCAAGACCTACAAAGGAACTCGACACACAAGAGGCCTGCCTGCGCGAGGACAACGAACAAAAAGCAATTCTAGAACTGTTAGAGGAAATGTTCGAAAAACAGCCGGCAGCGGAAAAAGAAAAGTTGAATTAAAATAATTCTATGGGAAAAAAACGAGTAGCACAAAAAACGGAAGAGGAGCTCATAAAAGAAAGCAAGGCCGTCAATGAAACTCTAACCGAGAAAAAGAAGCAGTCCTCAAAAAAGAAACACGAAAGCGGAAGGGTATACATTCAGGCATCCTATAACAATACCCTAATGACAGTTACAGATGATAACGGAGAAGTAATTACCTGGATGTCCGCGGGCTCACTTGGATTTTCAGGTCCAAAAAAAGCAACACCATTTGCCGCGTCAAAAGTCGCGGAAGCAGTTTCGGAAAAAATCCAAAAATCAGGCCCCCTAACAGTAGACGTATTCGTAAAAGGAGTGGGGAGCGGAAGAGACTCTGCAGTACGATCTCTTGCAAGCAGAGGATTTAACATACGTTCACTAAAAGATATCACCCCAATCCCACACAACGGTCCTAGAGCAAAGAAACCACGACGTGTGTAATTCATATATTCGTGCTATATTCGATATTCGTGTAGTCCATGAAAAAAATAACAGAAAAAAAAGAACGCGCACTGGGCACAAAGCTTTTCATAAAAGCGGACCGTTGTAATTCACCAAAATGCGCGATGATTCGTCATCCGCAGCGCCCGGGAGCACATGGAGCAAAACACCACTCCGTTTCTGAATACGGAACACAGCTTCAAGAAAAACAAAAGCTACAAATAATATACGGCCTCACGAATAAACAAACATCAAATCTTTTTAAACACAAAAAAACAAAAGAAGCCATTGTCGCTAAGCTGGAAAAACGACTCGACAGAACAGTTTTTCTTCTCGGCATCGCAAAGTCTCCACGGATCGCCCGCCAACTTGTCTCTCACGGGCACATTCTCGTCAACAAAAGAAAAGTAACTATTCCTTCGCGAGAGATAAAGGTCGGAGACACGATAGAAATACGAGAGGAGTCGCGAAAAAACAAAACATTTGAAGACTTAGAGAATCAATTAAAACAGAGTGCGCCTCCCGCATGGCTCAAAAACGACAAAGACATCTTTAAGGGAGAAATGACTGCAGAACCGCAAATCGATTTAAAGTCATCACCATTTGATATAGACCTCGTCGGTGAGTTCTATGCAAGACAATAAAAATATATACGTAGCTTTTACTCAAATTTTTTAGGAGATAGCCCTAAAAGCTAATGAAGCTAAAAGCTATAAGCTAAATCATGGATTACCCACTCCTTACAGATTCAGTTCATATAAAAAAGATTTCGGAAAAAGAAAACATAGGAAACTTCGTTATTGAAGGACTCTACACAGGATACGGTCCAACAATAGGAAACTCCCTCCGAAGAGCGCTCCTCTCATCCCTTCCAGGAGCAGCAATAACCCAGATAAAAGTAAAGGGAGTTAACCATGAATTCTCTACACTTCCGGGAATGTCTGAAGACATTGTAGAATTCACATTAAATCTCAAGCGCGTCCGATTCAAATTCTTCGCAGACGAACCGCAAACACTCTCACTTAAGATAAAAGGAAATAAAAAAATAACAGCGGGAGACATTAAAACCACAACCTTCGTAGAAATAGTAAATCCAGACCTCCATCTCGCAACGCTCTCGAAAAAGAACGCGGAGCTCGATATGGAAATCGTAGTGGAAAAAGGACTGGGGTACGCCTCAGCTGAAGATAGGAAAGGAGAACGTCTTCCAATTGGAACGATTATACTCGACTCAATATTTTCTCCAATAGTACGAGTTGACTTCGATGTAGAGAACACTCGCGTAGGAGAAAGAACTGACTACAACAGGATAAAGCTCGAAATCGAAACCGACGGATCAATCACTCCATCAGAAGCATTCCACAAAACAACAAGCATTCTGAAACACCACTTTGAAAAGCTCTACGAAGCAGACGCTATTGCGCCAAAAGATACAGCGAAAAAGAAAACAACAAAAAAGAAAAAAGAGTAAGGCCTAAAAGCTAACGAAGCTATAAGCTAGTAAATGAGACACCTAAAAAAAGGTAAAAAATTTGGAAGAAAAAGAGGGCAAAGAAAAGCATTCAAGAAAAACTTAGCAGTAAGTCTTATTAGACACGGAAAAATTACAACGACCGAAGCTCGGGCAAAAGAAGTTCGAAGAATAGTGGAACGACTCATCACACACGGGAAGAAACAAGACCTTGCCTCACTAAGACGCCTCATGCAAAAACTTCCAAAAGCCGAAGCATACAAACTGCATCACGAAATCGCGCCAAAATACAAAGACCGAAAAGGCGGATATACCCGCATCACAAAACACACAAAAGTCCGTCAGGGCGATGCGGCTAAAAGAGCAACAATAGAACTCGTATAATCATGAAAGAAAAGCAAGCAGCAAAAGAACATACGATTGACGCTAAAGGAAAACGTCTTGGAAGACTCGCATCAGAAATCGCGATTATTTTGCAAGGGAAAAAAAGTCCGCATTATGAACGCCGTCTCGCAGGAAGCGACAAAGTAATCGTAAAAAATATAGAAAAAATAGAAATCACCGGGAAAAAATTTGAAGACAAACTATACTACAAACACACTGGCCCACTCGGACATTTAAAAGAAAAAACGTATAAGCAGAAATTTGAAAAAAAACCTGCGTGGGTGCTTGAACACGCTGTCCGCCTCATGCTTCCTAAAAATCGACTCCAAAAGCCAAGAATGAAACGCCTCATTATAGAACAAAACTAGTAGAAAAATTCGTATATTCGTGCTAAATTCGATATTCGTGAAGTCTATGCCAAAAAAAACAACAACTAAAAAAACTGCTGTGAAAAAGAAAACAACTGCGAAAGAAAAACCTACGAAAAAAACAGCAAAGAAAACTTCTGTGAAATTAACGAAAGAAAAAGCGCCGGCAAAAGACAAAAATCGCTATATTGAAGGAATTGGCAGAAGAAAAAGAGCAATAGCTCGAGTAAGAATCTATCCAAGCACAAATAAACCTCTAAAAGATGCCGTGAAGAAAGATAAAGACTTTCCGCATATTCTTCCTGCGGAAAAACTAGATATCACAGTAAACGAAAAACAAATAGCAGTATATTTTAGAAAAAACAAACTGTGCCAAATTGCCATCTCACCATTTACCACACTAAATGTAACTTTCAAGGCAAGCATAAAAATACAAGGCGGAGGTGAAGCTGCCCAAGCAGAAGCAATTCGCCTTGGTTTTGCAAGAGCCCTAAACACACTAAACGAAAAATGGCGCGCACCGCTAAAAGCTGCCGGCTTTCTAAAACGCGACTCAAGAAAAGTGGAGCGCAAAAAACCAGGACTTAGAAAAGCGCGACGTCCTCAACAGTGGCGTAAACGTTAAAATAAAACGCTTGACACAAAAAACTCACGCCCTACAATAAAAATAATCATGCATTGCACAAAAACCATAAAGAAGATGAAGAAGACAACCCTCTGGAAGGCAGTGTTTTGTATATAAATAAAACTACAAAAATAAAAACACCGCCTTCTAAAGGCGGTGTTTTTATTTGGTCTCACAAGGGAGATAAAACATTTTATACTCCTCGTGAGCCCAAAGAACGATCATTCACAATTGTCCCGCATGGGTTACTGGGACAAACCATAAGGAAGCGCAAGAATGCGGCCTACTACAGACATCAACCTCAGAGAAATCTTCGGGAAAGCTGCATCTGATCTCACCGTCGATGCAACGCAGATCTCGGCACTCGTACCAGCAACACGAGAACCGAACATCTCCGAGGGAATCCGAGCGAAGTACTTTCTCGAGATATTCACTTCCGACGGACGCATCATACACATAGACACCACCTCACTGAAAGCCAAAGGAAGGTGGAATGCTCATGCAAAACTCCTTCGGAGATGGGAAAAGCTCACCAAGCAGGCCACAGGCAAGAAGTGCTCTTGGATTCGCAGCCTCAAACCATTCCTAGGGAGAGCTGCGTTCGTGGATCTGGAACACATCTCCAGAATCACAAGGGGAACGAAAACGGAAGAAGAACAACACCTCTTCCGAATCATCTTGTGCGGCGAACAGACCATCACCTCCTCCCCGTTCGCTGATGTGAAAAAAAGGGAGGAGGCACTGCACGAAACACGCAAGAGATGGCTGCCGATTCCTCGACGCATCGAGATTCATGAGATCAACACGCACAAAGAGGAAGGGGTTCCAGCGAACCTTACAGAGGCCGCTGCAAGCTTCCTGCAGGCAGAAGAAGCAGGGGCACACATACTCGTGATTACTTCCAATGGGAGAGCTGAAGACCTTGCAAAGACAGTGCTCTCACTGGGAGGAACAGCAAGCTACCTCCAGTTCACAAGAAACCACATCACCATAGGAAACGACAGGCTCTACATACGAGTCCACACCGCCAGCCTACAGGTAGAGATCCAACGAGGCATCACGATCATGGACGGCTCCCAGGTAACAACAGGAGAAAACTCCGCAAGCCTTGACGCAATCATGAGTGAACTCCAACGACAACTAAACATAAGTTCATCCGCAGAGGTGACCAGGGTCAACACGGAATAGGCAAGAATCCCCAAGCAGGACCCGACGCAAAAGAGCGACCAAGACACGGTCGCTCCTTTCTTTACTATCCCTCATCCCTCTGCTACAGTTAAAAATCATGGGAGCCCACTTCATTGTACAGGGAGGAAAATCTCTTAAAGGCACCATCCACGTAAACGGCGCAAAAAACGCCGTATTAAAATCCCTCGCAGCAACAATACTTTTTGAAGACACAGTACGTATTGAAAACGTACCACTTATCGAAGATGTATTCCGGGCAGTCGAACTTCTTGAAGACCTCGGCATAGAAGTTGAAAGAAAGAACCGAACAATAAAAATAAAAACAAAAAATCTACATAAAACTAATCTCGACATCAACATAGCAAGATCACTCCGAGCATCAATTGTCATGATTGGACCTATTCTAGCAAGAGAAAAGAAAGCGTTCTTTCCGCATCCAGGCGGCTGTGTCATAGGAAAAAGACCAATAAACCTCTTCCTTGAAGGATGGAAATGTATGGGGGCAGAGTGTCGCGAAACCAAACGAGGATACACACTAAAAGCAAAAAAACTCAAAGGATGCGAATTCATCTTCAGAAACATAAGCGTAACAGGGACAGAAACTCTTATGATGACAGCAGTCCTTGCTGAAGGGACAACAACCCTAAGAAATGCAGCCTGCGAACCGGAAATTACAGCTCTTGCCGAATTTCTAAATCGATGCGGAGCGCACATAGAAGGAGCAGGAACACACACTATAAAAATTACAGGAACTGGAGGAAAACTACTTCAGACAAGAAGAAAGGCGATAAAAACCATTCCAGATCGCATAGAAGCAGGAAGTTTCCTCGCTCTAGGCGCCCTATTAGGAAGACCGCTAAAAGTCACCGGATGCGACCCAGAACATTTATCCGTACCCTTACAAATTCTTCAGGAAGCCGGCGTACCCATTAGAAAAGGGAAGGACTGGATTCAAGTTTCCAAGTCGCGTAAACTAAAAAGCCTTGATTTAAAAACAAGAGAATACCCAGGATTGCCAACAGATCTTCAGTCTCTTTTCGTAATACTTATGACACAGGCCGAAGGACAAAGCATGGTACACGAAACAGTATTTGAAGGACGACTAAACTATATTGAAGAACTAAACCGCATGGGAGCGCGCATTACAATGTGCGACCCACATAGAGCACTTATCCATGGCCCAACCCGCCTTCGGGCGCGAGAGATTGAAAGTACAGACATAAGAGCAGGACTTGCATTTCTAATAGGCGCCATGATTGCGAAAGGAGAATCCCGAGTAAATAATATTTACCAGATTGACAGAGGATACGAACACATTGAAGAACGCCTAATAAAACTTGGCGCCCAAATCCAACGAATAGAAAGCTAACGAAGCTAATGAAGCTAAAAGCTATAAGCTAATTATATGTTCATAAGAAAAATAGGCATCGACCTTGGAACCACAAATACCCTCGTCTTTCTACCGGATAAAGGAATTGTCATAAACGAACCAACTGTCGTTGCTTTAAAAAAGCCCGAAAACTCGGTCTTAGCTGTAGGAGCAGAAGCCAAAGAAATGGTAGGACGAACACCAGAAAATATAGTCACATACCGTCCGCTAAAAGAAGGAGTAATTGCCGAGTACTATGTAACTCAGGCAATGCTAAAATACTTCATTGGAAAAAGCATAGGAAGCTTTAATATCTTCAAACCAGAAGTCGTAATATCTGTTCCTGCAGGAATCACATCAACTGAAGAACGCGCTGTCATAAATGCGGCAAAAGAAGCAGGAGCAAAAGACGTCTTTCTGGTAAAAGAGCCTCTGCTTGCATGCCTCGGCGCCGGCATCCCCATCCACTCATCAGAGGGAAATATGATAGTAAATATCGGCGGAGGAACAACAGAAGTTGCGGTAATATCCTTAGGTGGCATCGTAGCATGGTCATCCCTTCGCGTTGCAGGAAACAGATTTGATCAGGCAATAGCAGAATACATCCGCAAAAAATACGGACTGGCAATTGGAGACAGCACTGCAGAAAATATTAAGATACAAGTGGGCTCCACCCTTCCAAATAAAGAAAAGGCTGAGATAAAAATTAGAGGACGCGACCTCATGTCCGGACTTCCAAAAAACCTAACTATTGTCTCAAATGAAGTTGCAGAAGCAATAAACCCCCATCTTGTAGATATCGTAAACTCTATCCAGTCAGTATTTAATGTAACTCCTCCTGAACTTGCCGCAGACATTATGGAAAAAGGAATTATTCTATCAGGAGGCTCATCCCAACTTCGCTACTGGGACGAGTTTATAAAACGCTCTCTTGGCGTAGAAGCATTTGTAGCAGAAGGCCCGCTATTCTGCGTTGCAAAAGGAACAGCAACTGTTCTCTCACACATAGACGTATACAAACGTACCCTTCTCTCCACCCGAAGATAAAAAAAGAGACCCAATGGGTCTCATAATGACTCGGAGATACGAGTGGCCTCACGCAGACCGACGACCCCAAGATCGTAAAAGCCCTTGCCGCCGGTATAGCCGAAGAGAGGTCCGGACCACGGAACCTTCACCATATCCACGAGAGAAACCCTCTTCAAGACTATCACCTCGACTCCGCCCATGATCACAACATACCCCGCAGAAACACACACGACGGAGTAGCTGTCGAACCCTGAACGAGGAATCATCACGCGACTTCCAGCGCCGATATTCTCAGCCTTCACCATATGTTCAGCCTTCCTTCCAGAGGACGAGTGCTGTAAACGACTCGTGGGGACCCAGCGCAAAGACGAGCAAGCTGCAAAAAGGATTCACCAGATCAGCTAAAAAGTCAAGAAAAACAAATATTTTGCATTTTATCGAATGAATGAGGATAATGAAATACTTAATACTATAAAACAAAAAATAAAAGGGGACTGAAGCCATTGCTAGCCCAGTCCCACACGAACACGCCGCAGCCATCACCCCTACGACTCCTCCTCAGAAGAACCTCCTGCGCAGGAGAAGAATCTCCGCCCATCAGATTCATCAATGTACTCCGCATCATCCCAAGAGACGAATCTCTCGTTTCCAGAGGAGTCAACGATAGCCACTCCGTCCTCAGACGTGTCAAAGACAACGAACCTACTGTCTCCGCACATGAAGACATCATCGAAATCAGGCTCAACTGCATGACCCATGAAACGCCCTCCAACGCACAACGCAGAAATGGCATCCCTACACATACTTACTCTATAATAAAAACAAAAGAAAATGCAAAGCCAAAAAAACATACAAGACACGCTAACTCATCTTGCAGACAAAGACAGGCTCTCTCACGCCTACCTATTCTTTGGTCCGCCTCAAACAGGAAAACACGCCTTTGCGCTCTCTCTGGCCCGTTGCCTAGAACACAATACAAGTCAAAAAACAAAGCCCTCTCACCGCCCCCTTACTGACACTCTCCAAATCCCAAATCCCAACTTGGAGGTCGAGCCCCTAAACATTGGAATCAAAGAAATACGGCATATAAAAAAATTCCTCTCTCAAGGCCCTCTCATATCAAAAAGACGCACAGTAGTTATAGACAATGCAGAAAATATCACTTGGCAGGCAGCGCCTGCGCTCTTGAAAATTGTTGAAGAGCCTCCAAAACACGCACTCATGATTCTTGTTACACACGACCCGCAAACACTTCATCCAGCGCTTCTCTCCCGACTCACAAAAATCTATTTTCCAACTATTTCAAAAAACAAGATCAAAGAAGTCCTCATGAAAGAACATAAGGTCTCAAAAGAAAAAGCGGAAAAAATCTCAAAAGAATCCTTTGGACGCATTAACAGGGCTCTCAAACTGGCAAAACTCGACAACACTGAAACAAAAAACCAAAAGAGCGAAGAAATCCCGCTTGCGCAAGAAATCGAGAAAGGTATTATTAATCTATACTTAAAAGATCCGAAAAAGAACGCTAAAAAAATCGCCTTTCTTCTTTGCAAAGAAGAAGCATCAAAACGATTTAATCTAAATCCCAAGCTTCAAAGAAAAGCTATTGAACACACACTTAACTTATAATCATATGCCAAACAATCTTAAAGACCGCACAACAAGAATTTTAGAAAAACTCAAAGAGGAGCTAATAACTATACGCACAAGCCGACCTACTCCCGCGCTAGTAGAAAACATAGCGGTAGAGTATTACGGTGAAAAAATGCCCTTGAAGCAGGTAGGATCTATCAGCATAAAACCTCCGCGAGAAATTCAGATTCAGGCATGGGATAAAGAAGGAGCAACAGCAATTGCAAAAGCGCTCGACGAAACAGCCAAGAAATCCTCACATAGCTCAGCAACTGCAGAAGGACAACTAGTTAGAGTCTTCCTTCCGGAACTTAGCACAGAACGAAGGGAAGAGCTTTCGAAACACATCAAAAAAATTGTAGAAGAACACCGTATTCAAATCCGTACTGCAAGAGAAGAAACAAACAAAGAAATAGATTCTGCGGAAAAACAAGGCGAGCTCACAGAAGACGACAAGTTCCAGCAAAAAGAAGAAATCCAAAAAGAGACTGAAGAGATAAACAAAGAAGTCGACGAAATCCTCGAACGCAAATTAGCAGAAATTAATGAGTAGAACCACACGAATATACAAATAAACACATTCGTATATTCGTGCTATATTCGATATTCGTGAAGTCTCATGACCATCCTTCTTGTAATCATAAGCTTATCAATCCTAATTTTCGTACACGAATTAGGCCATTTTTTATTTGCAAAACTATTTAAAGTTCCTGTAGAAGAGTTTGGTATTGGCTTCCCTCCGCGCCTCTTAAAAAAGAAGGTGGGAGAGACCACCTACAGCCTAAACCTCCTGCCATTCGGAGGATTTGTAAAAATATTTGGAGAAAACGCGGAAGACCTTGCAACAAAAGAACCAGACTCATTCTCACGACAACCCATCTGGAAACGCTCCACCATCGTCCTTGCAGGCATCGTCTTCAACATTGTAATTGCATGGGTTGCGCTAAACCTTCTCTTCTTCACAGGAGTTCCAAAACATCTTCTCATTACTGACATTATTAAAAACTCGCCTGCAGAAACTGCAGGAATCCAAGGAGGAGACATTATCATTGAAGCAGCTATAGGAGAAACAATCCTTTCAGATCCAATTGCCACAGAAAGCTTCGTTGCCCTAACAAAGAGCAACAAAGGAAAAGAAATATCCCTCACGCTCCAAAGGGATAAGGAAGCCATAGAAGTTCAAACCATCCTAAAAACAGAAATTAAAGAAGAGGAGGGAGCATTAGGAGCACAAGTACTGGAAATCGGCACTGACCCAGAACCCTTCCCGCAAAATGTAATAAGCGGCACGATCGCAACAATAGATAATCTAGTCATAATCGCCATAAGTTTCTACACTCTGATAACCGGAATCTTTACCCAGCCGGAAATTCTTGAGAGCGTATCCGGCCCAGTCGGCATCATAGGCATTGCAACACAAGCCACAAATCTCGGCATCCCATACTTAATCCAGCTCATGGCCCTCATATCTTTAAACCTCGCAATACTAAATCTCATACCATTTCCAGCTCTTGACGGCGGCCGCTTCGTCTTTCTCATCATAGAAAAAATCATCCGCCGACCAGTACCATTTAAAGTTCAGGCAATAACAAATACTGCTGGCTTTGCCGCACTCATACTCCTTCTTATCCTCATTACCATCAAAGACATCTCCTCTTTAACCGGATAAATGTTCAAAATTACCTCCAAAGATAGCTCCTCCCGCGCCCGCACGGGAATTTTAAAAACCCCTCATGGCGAAATAAAAACACCCGCCTACATCATTGTAGGAACTCATGCCAAAGTCCGCGCACTAAAACCAAAAGACCTGAAAAAAACAAAAACGCAGGTTGTAATCGCAAACACATACCATTTGTGGCAAACGCTAGGGGATAAACTAAATGATTTCGAGGGCCTGCATAAGAAAATGGACTGGAATGGCCCAATCATAACTGACTCTGGAGGATTCCAAGTCTTTAGTCTGGGCTTTGCCCGCGAACATCGCGTTGGAAAAATCGCGAATATCTTTCCAGACGAAGAAGAACAGGAACACGCCGCAAACCTCTCTCCGGAAAAAAATCTAGTACATATTGAAAAAAACGGAGTGCGATTCAAAACAGAAAAAGGCGAAGAATTCCTAGGCCCAAAAGAATCCATCAAGATACAAGAGCAGTTAGGAGCAGATATTATCCTTGCCTTTGATGAGTGCACCTCACCCTTAAATAACTACAAGTACACAAAAGAAGCTCTGAAGCGTACGCACGCATGGGAGAAAAAGTGCCTAAAAGCAAAGGCTCGAAAAGACCAGCTTCTCTTTGGCATTGTCCAAGGCGGAGAGTATCAAGATTTGCGAAAAGAAAGCGCAAAATATATTGGAGGACTGCCCTTTGATGGACTGGCAATTGGCGGCTCCCTTGGTAAATCAAAAAAGGATATGTGGCAGGTTGTAAACTGGACTATCCCGCTCCTCCCAGAAGAAAAACCGCGCCATCTCCTTGGAATCGGTCAGATAAAAGATTTATTTGACGGAGTCGAACGCGGAATAGATATGTTCGACTGTGTCATTCCCACACGCGAGGCAAGACACGGCCGGCTTTGGACGGCAAGAGGACACTTTGATATTATAAAAGGCAAGTTCACAAATAACTCCTCGCCGCTCGACAAAACCTGCGACTGCGAAACGTGCAAAACCTTAACAAAAAAAGAACTCAGAGAACGATTCAAATCAAAAGATAAAGATGCTGCGCGCCTTGCAACAATCCACAACATATTCTTCTTCAATAACTTAATGGAACAGATCCGAGACTCAATACAAAACAATACATTCGACAAACTAAAACAAAAGTTCCTAAATCTTAAGTCTTAAATCATAAGTCCTCATCAATGTTAAATCTTCAAAATCTCAAACACTCCTTCCACGCACTCCCGCAGGAAAAAGTACTAGGCCTCCTATCAACCGCAAAAGAAGGACTCTCTTTTGAAGAAGCAAAAGAACGCCTCAAAGTACTTGGAAGAAACACAATTCGAGACAAAAAGGGAGCAGGCAAATTCTCTATACTCCTAAACCAATTCAAAAGCCCACTCATTCTCATACTTATCGTGGCAGGGGGAATTACACTCTTCTTAAAAGACTACACAGACAGCATCTTTATTTTCGCAGCAGTCTTAGTAAACGCGAGTCTGGGCTTCTATCAGGAGAATAAAGCTGAAACCGCGCTCGAAAGCCTAAAAACATACATCAAACAGAGAACGCGGGTAATTCGGGAAAACAAAGAACTAGAAATAGACGCTGAAGAAATCGTCCCGGGAGATATTATTTCTCTTATACCAGGAAATCGTATCCCTGCAGATCTCCGCTTAATAAATACAAATACGCTTCAAATAGATGAGTCAATTCTCACAGGAGAATCCCTGTCAGTTGAAAAAAACACAAAAGAAATAAAAGAAAAAAGCGTTACCGCAGACAAAACATGCATGGCCTTCGGAGGTACCTTTGTAGAAGAAGGAATTGGCCGAGGAATAGTAGTAGCTACTGGAAACCATACAGAACTCGGAAAAATTGCAGAGCTCGTGAGGAAAACGCGCGAAAAAACTCCGCTCCAAAAAGCAATCAAGCGATTCTCTTTAAAAGCAATGGCAATCCTTTTTGTATTTGTAGCAGGACTCTTTGCAATAGGAACGCTAAAAGGATTCGACCACCTTGAAATGTTCGTCACCTCTGTGGCCATTGCAGTATCTGCTGTACCCGAAGGACTCCCAATAGCTCTTACTGTAATACTTGCAATCGGCGTTGAAAAACTCGCGCGAAAAAAAGGTGTTGTCCGCAAACTCCTAGCAGCAGAAACTCTGGGAAGAACAAACCTTATCCTCACTGACAAAACCGGAACACTCACAGAAGCCAAAATGAAGCTCTCTGATATCATTCCCATACAAACGAAGGGAAACACGCTCACAAAAGAAAAACTTCTAGAGCTTGCAATTATAGCGCTCGATGTCACAGTAGAAAATCCTGAGAGTCCGCCAGAGGAATGGCGCGTCACAAAAGGACCGCTGCACGCTGCAGTAGCAAAAGCCTCCGCAGACTATAGGGTCTTTCTTGAAGATACAAAGAAAAAAATGGAGGTAACAGACTACCGGCCATTCAACTCAAAAAATAAGTTCAGCGCAGCGCAAATAAAAAAAGATGGAAAAACAGTATGGATATACACAGGAGCTCCGGAAGCGCTCGCGCGGGAAATTCAAACAACGAAAGAAAAAAAAGAAGAAATCCAAAAAGAAACAAATCGACTGGCACGACAAGGATGGAGAGTGCTGGGAGTTGCCGAAGCACACAGCTTCCTCGGATACCTAGTCTTCAAAGATCCAGTACGACCCAAAATAAAAGAAACGCTCCAAAAAACAAAGGCCGCGGGAATACGAACAGTAATTCTCACAGGTGATCACAAAGGAACAGCCCTCTCAGTGGCGCATGAAATCGGACTCGAAGTAAATGAAGCAGAAGGAGAAGTAGTAACAGGAGAAGAACTCCAAAATATGAAAGACGTAGAACTGGAGAGCAAATTATATAAAATAAAAATCTTTGCGCGAATCTCTCCGGAAGATAAACTTCGAATAGTAGAACTCTACAAAAAAACGGGAAAAATCGTTGCAATGACAGGAGATGGAGTAAATGACGCCCCAGCACTACAGGCGGCAAACATTGGCGTAGCAGTAGGCTCTGGCACAGACGTAGCGCGCGGCGCCTCTGATCTCGTACTTCTCGATAATAACTTTGAAACCTTAGTAACTGCCGTTGGAGAGGGAAGACGCATTCTAGGAAACGTTAAAAAAACAATCATCTACCTCCTCTCTGACTCTCTAAACGAACTCTTCCTTATAGGAGGAGCCATCCTTTTTGGACTACCGCTTCCTTTAAACGCACTTCAAATTCTTTGGGTAAACTTTTTCTCTGACTCCTTCCCGGCAATCGCATTCGCATTTGAAGACGGAGGAGACCATTTAACAAGACCAGCGAAAACAGACGGAAAACTTCTCGACAAAGAGGCGAAGTTTCTAATACTCGTCATAGGAACAATCACAAGTGCACTTCTCTTTGTAATGTACACCATCCTTCTGCGTAAAGGATTTGACGAAGCGCTCGTTCGAACCTTCACCTTTACCACGTTCGCGCTATACTCACTTCTCCTAGCCTTTGCCCTCCGACGCCTCAACACAAGCATCCTAAAATACAACCCATTCTCTAATCCATATCTTACCGGAGGAGTAGGAATCGGAATCCTCCTAATGCTGGCAGCGATCTATCTGCCCCCACTGCAAAAAATTCTAGGCACCATCCCGCTCCCGCCAATCTGGTTCATTGGCGTCATAGGCTTTACACTTTTGAACATCGTAGGAGTAGAAATAGGAAAATCCATCTTCAGAAAATAATCTAATAAGAGCTTGCTCTTTTCACAGGATATGGCATAATACGTTCCATTGTGAAAAACCCTCGGACTATACTCGTCCTCATAATCGCCGTCTCGCTTGTAGCCGGCATTTTTTCGTACCACCCTCTCTGGCAAAAAATAAGCCCCTCACGACCATGGTCACTCGGCCTGGATATCGCGGGGGGCTCGTATCTTATATATGACATCGATACAACACTCATAAATCCAACAGAAAAAAATCTGGTCCTAAACGGCCTTCGGGATGTCATAGAACGAAGAGTGAATCTATTTGGAGTAAGCGAGCCGCGTGTCCTTATTCAAGATGGAGATGAAACTTCCCGCCTTGTAGTAGAGCTTGCCGGTGTACGCGACATAAACGAAGCAATTAATCAAATCGGCACAACTCCCTTCCTCGACTTCAGAGAGGTGCTAATTCCGTCCGATTCGCCAGCTGGCGAAGAAGATACGGAATCAAGTATCCCGACAGAGGAGGGATCTCCTAAAACTAATAAAGCTGAATTCATCCCAACTGACCTTACCGGCCGATACGTAAAAAGCGCTCAGATTGTCTTCAATCAACCAGGCCAAGGAGGAGACCTAGGACCAATGGTAAGCCTCGAGTTCGATAAAGAAGGAGCAAAAATCTTCGAAGAGCTCACAGAAAAAAATGTTGGCCGCCCGCTTGCAGTCTTTCTAGATAATGAAATTATTACCATGCCAATTGTCCAGCAAAAAATAGACGGAGGAAGAGCACAGATCACAGGAAACTTTACAATAGAAGAGGCACGAACCCTTGCTGAACGATTCAACGCAGGCGCCCTCCCAGCTCCGATAACACTCATAAACCAGCAAACCATAAGCCCAGAGCTTGGAAAAGACTCTCTTGACAAAGCAGTCCGCGCAGGCGCTCTAGGAACAATCATCATCATCATCTTCATGATTGCCTATTACCGAAAGCTGGGGATATTCGCATCCATCGCTCTCGTCATGTATATCGTACTCACGCTTGCAGTATTCAAAGTCATACCAATTACTCTCACACTCGCAGGAATCGCAGGACTCATTCTCTCAATCGGAATAGCAGTTGATGCAAACATTTTGATTTTCGAACGAACAAAAGAAGAGCTCAAACGCGGCCTTAAAAAGCGCGAAGCAATCGAGGAAGGCTTTAGGCGCGCATGGACCTCGATTCGAGACTCAAACATAACAACTATCATTACCACAATAGTCCTATACTACTTCACCTCAAGCTTTGTAAAAGGATTTGCTCTCGCGCTTCTTGTTGGTGTCCTAATCAGCATGTTTTCCGCAATCACAATTACACGAACGCTCCTTAGGGTGTTCATTTCAAAAGAAAGAACTGCGGAACCTAATGAACTAAAGCCTAACTCTTAAATCCTAAAGCCTCATCTATGGATATCATTTCCAAAAAATATATCTTCCTCATAATCTCTGCACTGATTGTCATTACGAGCGTTATTCTCATATCAACCATTGGATTCAAAGAGGGAATAGACCTTAAGGGCGGAACAGAGTGGCACATACAGATAGAAGACCAAAAGGTAACCGAAGAAATAATTAAAGACACGATACGAGAAGAGGCAGGAGACCCAAACGCCTCAGTAAAAACCGCAGGCTCTAATACTTTTATTATCCGACTCCGTGATACAACCGAAGAAGAACATCAAGCCTACCTCACCGAGCTTAAGAAAAATTTTGAAAACGTAGAAGAAAAGAGTTTCTCAAGTATAGGCCCAAGCATTGGAGAAGAATTAAAGAGCCAGGCAATACGCGCAGGCATCTTTGTAATCTTGGGAATCTCTCTCTACATTGCATGGGCATTCAGAAAAGTTTCCCGACCAGTTCGATCTTGGAAATATGGCCTGACAGCCCTAATAACACTTTTTCATGATGTAAGCATCCCTGCCGGCCTACTCGTAGTCCTCGGAATCACAAAGGGTATAGAAATAGATACAAATTTCATTGTGGCCCTACTTGTTGTTATGGGCTTCTCAGTACATGACACAATCGTAGTTTTTGATAGAATAAGAGAAAATTTACTTGACCCGGAACTCAAAAAATTACCCCTTAAAGACGTCATTAATAAGAGTATAAAAGAAACAATAGCAAGGTCGATAAACACATCCCTTACACTCATATTTGTCCTAATAACCCTTCTAATCTGGGGTCCTGGAACCATCTTTTACTTCATTCTAACCATCCTCATAGGAACAATAGTAGGGACATATTCATCTATTTTTATAGCAAGCCCCCTCATATACCTATGGGGCGGAAAATCCCCTTAAAATGAGGAAAATAGCCCAAAAAAGGCCTGAAAATAAGGTGCCTGCCCAAAACTATTGACGAAAATCGACAAATATGATATAAATAACGTACACTATATATGCCAAAAAATATCGACAACTTCATAGAAAACCTTCTCTCCGTGCTAAACCCTAAACAGAAAAAGGTAATCTCACGAAGATATGGACTTCAAGGCAAAAGAGAAACCCTACAGGAAATAGGGAATCTTCTTGGTATTACAAGAGAAAGAGTCCGCCAGATCGAAAATCAAAGCATTACAAAAATCAGAAAGGAAGCGCGAGAACACCTCGTAGACCTCATACAAAAAGCTACCAAACATCTTGAGAGCGCAGGAGGAGTTCGAGAAGATACGCTCTTCGTGAAAGAAGTTCAAAGAATTATGAGCGCGGGAAATGTAGAAAACCTTGAAAACAAAATCAGGTTCTTCTTCTTTGCCGCGGGAGAACCACTCTACGCAAGAGAAACTCCTTCCACGAGAAGCTACTGGTATTTGGGCGGAAAGGCGAAAGCAAAACTCGCGGATTTCACAAACCAAATCCTAAATACCTGCAAAAACACAGACAGGCAAAAAATAATCGAAAACACAGAGTTCACAGAAAAAATTGGAAGCCTCGCTGAAGCACACTTCCTTACTATCTCAAAAAAATTCGCATGGAATGCATTCGGAGATTTTGGTCTTACAAGCTGGCCTGAAATTAATCCAAAGAATGTACGAGACAAGGCATACCTCGCAGTAAAGAAATGCGGCAAACCTCTCCACTTTGAAGAGATTGCGAGTCTCATCCACGAACAGAAAATTAGTGCACGTCCAGTAAACATCCAAACCGTTCACAATGAACTCATTAAAGACAGCAGATTCGTACTGGTTGGAAGAGGAATGTACGCCCTAAAAGAACAAGGATATGAAGCAGGAACAGTAAAAGAAGTAATCTCAACTCTAATCAAGCAAAAAGGACCTCTTCACTCAAAACAAGTTGTAGAACTCGTAAATCAGAAAAGATTCCTTAAGGAAAATACTATTCTTCTAAATCTCCAAAACAGAAAAAGCTTCAAGAGACTGGGAGACGGAAAGTACGACATCCATCAAGCCTAAACTAAAAGAACAAAACCCCCCGCTAAGCGGGGGGTTTTGTGATACAATAATATCAATTACCAGTCACACTGCATGTTAAAAGACAAGCAGTTACTCATTACTGGTTATTTAAACGTAAGCGCATGGTATCAAACTTCTTTACACACCTAGTAATCATAATCACGGATCTTTTCAAGAAAGGAGAAGTCTGGTTCATTCTATTTCTTGTTGGATTTGCAGGCATCGCCGTCTTCCTGCCATTCAACTTAGGGGAAGGAATTTCAATTTTTTGGAACTATACTTGGTGGCTCTGGGTATTCCTTTTTGTATGGTGGCTATTCTTATCAACCTGGATGTTTTGGAGACAGGAAGTTTTCATAAACGAAGACATCACATGGATTTACTACGAAATACGAATTCCAAGAACAACAGAGAGGGGGGCAGAAGCAATGGAACTTGTCCTCGTAAGCTTCCATGGCCAATTAAACGCCGCAGCAGATCCAAGGGAAGAATACTGGGACGGAGAAGTGACCAGATGGTTTGCCCTTGAAATGGTAAGTTTCGGAGGAGAACTCCACTTCTACCTTCGCGCATACAGAAAACAGCGCGACCTGACAGAGGCTGGCTTCTATGCTCACTATCCAGACCTCGAACTTGTAGAAATAGACGACTACATCTCAAGATTCCCTCAGAATCTCCAGGAAATATACGCAGAAGAAAAAAATATCTGGGGATCAGAAATAATACTGGAAAAAGATCCATCAATTCCTCTTAAGACCTATAAGCACTTCATGAATGAGCCCGCGGAAGAAAAAAGAACAGACCCAATGGGCGCCTTCCTTGAAGTATTCACAAAAATAAAACCAACAGAACTTGTAGGAGTTCAGATACTCATCCAGCCCGCATTTGACGACTGGGCAGACAAAGCAAAAGAAAAAATCGAAGAATTTAAAGATGAAACGGGTAAACGACAAACAATCGCGACAGAAGACGAAACTCAAACAAACATCTCAATCAGAACACCCGGCGAAACAGAAAAACTAAAAGAAATGGAAGATAATATTGGAAAACACGGATTCAATACCCTCATCCGCTTCGTCTACATCTCGCCTCAAGAAGGATTCTACGACTCCTACCCAAGAAGAGGAATCAGAGCGGCCTTCAACCAGTATTCAGGAACTCGTCCCGGAAGAAACGGATTTATGCTAAATGAACCCATGAGCACGAGAGCAAAACTCTTCCATTTCCCATTCATCTTCCCTAGACTTCGAGTAGAATTTCGCAAGCAGCGGCTTCTCCACAATTACTTCACCAGAGAGATTCCAAAAGAAACCTTTATGGGAAGGCTTCTCACTTCTCACTTTTTTAATTTAAACTTCCTATCAAAAACATCTATCCTAAACACCGAAGCAATCGCTTCCATCTTCCATCCGCCAACAGACATCGTTCTAACCACACCTCACATCCCAAGACAGGAATCTCGACGCGCAGGACCGCAGGCCGGACTCCCAGTCTTTGGCGAAGAAGAAGATATAGAAAAATACCAATAAATGGAATTCTTAAACACTCTTTGGGACACAATCAAAAACTTCCCGTGGATAAATGCCTACCTCATCATAAAATACCTCTTTATCGGAGCGAGCATTATTATCTTTGCAGCATTTATCGTACTCGTCCCATATTTATGGAAGTGGAAACGAAAGTACAACATAAGATTCAAATACAAAAATAAGCCAGGCGAGGTAACTCCGGAAATACAAACAGAAGCAGTACAACAAAAATGGCAAGATTTAATGAAAAACGCGGAACTCTCTCCGCCAGAGTCTCTATCCTCGGCAATCATAGAAGCAGACGAGCTCACAGATAACGTCCTAAAACAAATGCGAATTCCAGGAGAACACATGGCAGATCGCCTTGATGGACTTAATCCTGAAAATATAAAATCCCTGGAACGGCTTTGGGGAGCACACAGAATAAAAAACAACCTCATACACATCTCTGCATTCGAAATTACAGATACTGAAGCGCGAAACGTATTAGGAGACTACGAAACATTTCTAAAAGAAATTGGAGCCCTATAATACACACATATGCCGCCAGTAGACCAACAACAAGGACAACGCTCAAAAGTCCAGCGCATAAAATACGCTCCACCGCCGCCAGAGCTTCCTATGTATGGAAGAGTAGATCCAAAGGACGTATCTTTCATTGGACGCACGAACTACGTTGCAGCGCTTGAAGAGAAAAAATTCGTCTTCGGGATGAAACGGTCAGACCGCCGCCGCCACCTCTACATCATTGGAAAAAGCGGAGTAGGGAAATCAAAACTCCTCGAGCTTTTGATACGTCAAGATATTGCCTATGGTCACGGCCTATGCGTCATGGATCCGCACGGAGACCTTATTGACGCTGCCCTGGATTTTGTGCCAAAAGAAAGAATGAATGACGTCTGCATCATAGACCCATCAGACATGGACTACCCAGTAGCATTCAACCCGCTCGCAAATGTAGACCCGGAATTCAAACATCAGCTAACCCAAGGCCTCATAGAAGTACTCGAAAAGCAGTTCGGCGCGAACTGGACCCCACGCCTCGAACATGTATTCCGCTTCACCGCGCTCGCCCTCCTCGACTATCCGCACGGAACCATGCGCGGAATGATATCCATGCTCACAGACAGAAACTACCGACAAAAAGTAGTGGAGTACATTGAGGACGACATGGTAAAACGCTTCTGGGCAATTGAGTTCGCTGATTGGTCAGAAAAGTTCGACACAGACGCTATCATTCCGCTCGTAAACAAATTAGGACAGTTCTTATCAGACCCAATGCTTCGAAATATCTTCGGCCAGAAAGAAAATAAAGTTGACCTTGAAGACTTAATGAACAATAAAAAAATCGTACTAATTAATCTTGCAAAAGGAAAAATAGGAGAAGAAAACTCAAGCTTCTTCGGCTCTATGTTTGTAACAAAAATTAAGCAGGCGGGTATGGCGAGAGCTGCAATGGAAGAAAGCAAACGGCATGACTTCTACCTGTACGTAGACGAGTTTCACAATGTAGTAACTGAAACATTTGAAAACTTACTATCTGAAGCACGAAAATACGGCATCTGTCTAAACATGGCTCACCAGTTCACCCAACAGCTTATCCCATCAGTCCTTGCCGCAGTGCTTGGAAACGTAGGATCAATCATCGTCTTCCGTGTGGGCGGGGAAGACGCCCTGCAGCTCAAGCCGGAAATGGTACCGGTTTTTGACCAAAAAGACATGATAAACCTCGGCATGCGGGAGTTCTACGTAAAAATGACAATAGATGGAGATACCTATGACCCCTTCTCCGCAGAAACTTTAAAAGTTGCTGCTCCTCCATATAAATCTCTAAAAAAAGAAATTATAGAAGCATCCAGAAAAAAATACGCCACAAGTTTAGAGGATGCTAAAAAGCTGATGGAAGAAGAAGAGAAGGGAATTCTTCGATCCTCTCAAGAACGCGCTGCAATCTCCGGAGCAGAAGAAAAAACAGAATCAGAAGGAGAAACAAAAGCAGAGGCCCCAGAAGGAGCAGGAGGAGAAGCCCAAGCCGCAGAAGAACACGAAATGGAAGAGCCGTTAATTTAAACGGTTCAATACATCAAAATCTCGACATCTCGATATAAGCAGCCCCGCCTAGGCGGGGCTGCTTAATTTACAAACGCCACAAAATCAGCTTGAATAAACCTATGGAATCTACTGCAAAACAATGTAAAAACTGCAAGCAGGATTTCGTCATCGAGCCAGATGACTTTGCCTTTTATGGAAAGATAAAAGTGCCTCCGCCCACATGGTGTCCTGACTGCAGAACCCAAAGACGTCTCACTTTCAGAAACGAACGCTCCTTCCACAAAAGAAAGTGCGACCTATGTAGTAAAGACATTATCTCAGTATACTCGCCAGACTCTCCATACAGAGTATTCTGTACAACATGCTGGTACGGAGACAAGTGGGACCCAATCACGTTTGGGAAAAACTACAACTTCTCCGAACCATTCCTAAAGCAATTCCAATCGCTCCTAAAAGAAGTGCCGCGCCGAGCCCTAAACAACATAAAAAGCTTAAACTCCGAATACACAAACTACGCAGTAGCAAACAAAAACTGTTACCTCGGATTCTCCATACTATACAGTGAAGACTGTGCATACGGAAGCAGAATCCTGCACTGCAAAGAATGTTTCGACTGCCTTGACACACAAAAATCCGAGCTTTGCTACGAGTGCATTCATTGTAGAGACTGCTCACGATCCACATTCTGTGAATATTCAGAGTCCCTCGTTGACTGTCACCTATGTTACGACTGCAAAGGCCTCACAAACTGCTTTGGCTGTGTTGGAATACGAAACCAAAGCTACTACTGGCTAAATCAGCCTTTAAAAAAAGAGGAGTACGAGCAAAAACTCCAATCTATCATACAAAACGAAGAAGAGTGGGAGAAAGCTAATGAAGAATACAAAAAATTACTCCTCTCATTTCCTCACCGCTACGCACGAATTATAAAATCGCAAAACGCAACAGGAGACAACATCACAAACTCAAAAAACTGCACAAACTGCTTCTTTACAAACGAAGCAGAAGACTCAAAAAATCTACTATCCTGCGGAAAGATGAAAAAATCCATCGACGTATCACTTGATGACGAATCAGAACTCGAATATGAAATTATGAGCGGGCAGACAAACGCTCACGCCATGTTTGGAGTCGCATGCTGGTACTCACACGACGTACAATACTCAGACTCCTGCACAGACTCTGGAGACCTCTTTGGCTGCGCAGGCCTCAGAAAAAAGAACTACTGCATCCTAAACAAACAGTATTCAAAAGAAGAATACAAAGAACTCCTCCCAAAAATTATCGCGCACATGGACGAGATGCCGTACAAAGACTCAAAAGACAGGGGACACCAGTACGGAGAGTTCTTCCCAATCGAAATCTCACCATTTGCCTATAACGAAACCGTAGCCCAGGAATACTTCACCCTAAGTAAAGAAGACGCAAAGTCATATGGCCTCGCCTGGCGCAAGCCTAACACAAAAGAATACACAATCTCTATCCAACCAGAAAATGCCCAGAAAAGAGGAGAAGAAATCCCCGACTCAGTAACAAAAGAAGTGGTGGGCTGTAAGCACAAGGGCGAGTGCAACGACCAATGCTCAACTGCCTTCAAAATACTTCCTCAAGAGCTCGCCTTTTACAAAAGAATGAATCTACCCATACCAATCCTATGTCCAAACTGCCGACACTACAGAAGAATGAAAGAACGCAACCCAATAAAACTCAATCACCGAAAATGTATGTGCGACTACAAAGTATTCAAAAATACTCAAAAACACTCACACCACCCTGAAGGACAGTGTCCGAATGAGTTTGAGACAAGCTATGCGCCAGACAGGAAAGAAATAATATACTGCGAAGAGTGTTATCAAAACGAAACCGCATGAAAACCGAAACCAAAACATGCGCTAACTGCAAAATTGACTTTATTATTGAGTTAGACGTCTTCGCCTTTTACGAAAAAATGCAGGTGCCGCCTCCCACATGGTGTCCTGACTGCCGCTCCCAACGGAGAATGTCGTGGAGAAACGAACGTATACTCTACAAACGAAAATGCAATGCTCCGGGGCATTCAGAAGAAATTATCTCAAACTACGGACCACATATTAAATCTCCAATCTATGACCAGAAGTACTGGTGGAAGGATGAGTGGGACGGGACTGACGTTGGAAGAGACTATGATTTTTCAAAGCCCTTCTTTGTACAATTCAAAGATCTTTTAGACTCTGCTCCGCTTCCAAACCTTTCAAACATACAAACAGTAGGAGCTGAGTACTGCAACTATACCTACCAGGGAAAAAACTGTTATCTAGCATTTGCAGCTGACATGAACGAAGACAGCGCATATTTATCTCACTCCATGCAAAACAAAAACTCCTTTGACCTTTTAGGAAGCAGCGGAAATGAGTCCTGCTATGAAGGAGTATACATTCACAACTGCAACAGATGCGCCTATACATACTTCTCAAATGAGTGCATGGATTCAAAACTCCTCTACAACTGCCAGAATTGCACAGACTGCTTTGCATGCGTTAATCTAAAAAACGCAAAACATCACATCCTCAACAAAAAATACTCGAAAGAAGAGTACGAAAGAAAAATACAAGAGTATGCCTCAGGGGAACGCGACAAATTAGAAAAACTAAAAAACGAATTCTGGGAGCTTGTCATACAGTACCCAAAACGATTCGCCCATATCATACACTCAACAAATGTAACAGGAGATCTCATTGTAAATGCAAAAAACTGTAAGGAGTGCTTTGATAGCGAAGGACCACTTGAAGACTCAACATACGTTACCTATGGCGTAACAGACATAAAAGATGTACACGACGCCTATGCCATAGGAGTCTTCATCGAGCAGGCGTACGAGATTGTAAGCACAGGAGACCACGCGCAAAATATCATAGCATGCGTTATGCTTTGGTCAGGAGCCTCATGTAAATACTCATACGCGTGCAGAAGCTCATCAAATATTCTTGGGTGTGTTGCGCTAAACAGCAAAGAACACTGCATCCTCAATAAGCAGTATTCCAAAGAAGAGTACGAGGAACTAATTCCAAAAATCAGAAAACACATGGATGAAATGCCCTACATTGACAAAAAAGGAAAAGTATATAAGTACGGCGAGTTCTTTCCTGCTGAACTCTCACCATTTGCATACAATGAAAGTATTGCAGGCGAGTACTTTCCATTAACAAAAGAAAAAACGAAAGAGCAGGGACTTGAGTGGAAAGATCAGACAAAAAAAGAACACCAGCCCACAAAAAAAGCTAAAGACCTGCCAAACAACATACAAGATGCGAACGATGACATCCTAAAAGAAATAATCGAGTGCGAACACAAAGAAGAGTGCAACGAACAGTGCACAGGAGCATTCAAAATCATAAAATCAGAACTTGAGTTCTATCGAGTCTTGAACATCCCGCTCCCTCGAATATGCTCAAACTGCAGACACTATGCAAGACTAAAATATAGAAACCCATTCAAACTCCATCACAGAAAATGCCAGTGTGCAGGAACCCAGTCCGAAAACAAAACATATAAAAACCAAACATCCCACTTTCACGATGAAAATCACTGTCCCAATGAGTTTAAAACAACATATACGCCAGATAGGGAAGAAATAGTGTACTGTGAACAGTGTTATCAAAACGAAACAGCATGAGCCCATGCCCCCATTCGCGCGAATGGGGGCATGACAAATCCATGACAAAAGAAACTAAACAATGTCAAAACTGTAACTCCGACTTCATCATAGAACCGGATGACTTCTCTTTTTACCAGAAAATACAAGTACCGCCTCCAACATGGTGCCCTTGGTGCAGAATGCTGCGCCGCTTTATGTGGAGAAATGAACGCACACTATACAAACGCCCATGTGACGCAACAAAAAAAGACATCATCTCAATCTTTTCAAAAGAAGCTCCATATACCATATATTCCAGAGAAGCGTGGTGGTCTGATGATTGGGACCCACTCGAACACGGACAGGAATACGACTTCTCACGTACTTTTTTTGAACAGTTTTCCGAGCTTATGGAACGCGTACCGCTTCCAGCAATCTTTAATGGAAAATGTATAAATAGCGACTACTGCAATCACTGTGGAGAACTAAAAAACTGCTACCTA